>CAUSCY010000016.1:0-102088 GCA_963529995.1 uncultured Massilia sp.
CGTTTACCGACCCGGTTTCGTTTACATGGCCCTGCGTTTTTACACAGCCTGGGTCGGTTGCAGACGCGCAGAAGGCTGCATTAGACCGCAAGAGGGGATGAGTTTACTCAACGGGCAAGGACGGGCGTTTCACCATGAGGCACTTTGGCTGACAGCTGATTCGCAGCCCACGCCCCGATCAGCTCCATTGCTTGCGGCGACATCGTTTCCTCGATTGCGGCCATCTCCGAAAATTCACCGCTGCGGGCAGTCTGGAAGAAGTGGTTCACACTGGGTATCAGGCGCACCTCGGCCGCTGGATTGGCGGCAAGCGCCTTCTTCAGGGCGGGCAGGTTCTCGGGCGCGGGCACGACCCGGTCCTTGTCGCCGACCAGCGCCAGCACCGGACACTTGACCTGTTGCAGCCAGGCCTGCGGATCGATCGACAACAGTGTGCGCATCCACGGCGTCAGGAAGGGCGCAATGTCATCTTCCGAAAAGGGCCGGCCATACTGCGCCTTGGCGTCCTGGTACAGCTTGCGGACTTTGCTTTCTCGTTCCTGCCCGGTTGCGGGTACGGTGACGGCGGCAATCACGGCGCGCTGCAGGGCCAGTTCGCGCCGGGTGGCATCACTGGCGGCGTCGGAGCCCGCCGCGTGGCGCGTCCGCGCCAATAACATGTCGCCCGCCGGGATGCCATTGCCGGCCATGAGTACCAGGAAGGCGATGCCTGGATCTTTTGCGGCGACCATGGCGCCAACCAGCGCGCCCTCACTATGGCCAACTAGGCCGATGCGTTGACCGTCGATGTCCCGCCGGCTACGCAGGAAGGTGGTCGCCGCTCCAATATCGGCCGCGAAGTCGTAGGTGGTAGCGGTAGCGAAGTCGCCGCCGGATTGACCGAGACCGCGCTTGTCGCTGCGTAGGACGGCGAAGCCGCGTCGCGTGAGGGCGTCGGCCAGGACCAGGTAGAAGCGATGGCCGAACATGTCGCCATCGCGCGAGACCTCGCCGGAGCCCGGGATGAGGACGATGGCGGGATGGGGGCCGGGCGTGGCCGGAATCGTGAGCGTGCCTGACAGGCGCGGGATGCCCGGGGTGTTGCCGAAGCCGACTTCATGGACTTGGTATGGCAGCGGCAAGGCTGGGTTTTGCGGGCGGTACGCGCCATGCGGTGTACGCGGCCAAAGGAAGTAGGCGCTTGCTGCGATGATGAGGACGGCGATAAGGCTGATGAAGAAGCGCTGTATGCGTTGGTTCATGGGCGATCGGGCCGGAAAAAGACTGTACGAGGTCACTCGTTGTCGAGCATACGATATCTCGCCATTCAATGCCCCGTCACCAGCATCACCGTCGCCGTCCCCAGCAGCACGAGACAGAACAGCACCCGCAAGCGCGACGGCGGCCACTTGTGCGCCAGGTGCACGCCCCACGACACCGTCAGCACGCCGCCAACCGCCATCGGCACGCCCGTCGACCAGCTCACGTGACCGCCCTGTGCATAGGCGAACAAGGCGACCACGGCACCCGGCGCGACGAGCGCCATCGCCACACCCTGCGCGCGCGTCTGCGCCATGCGCAGCAGGGCGACCAGGGCCGGCACGACGATCAGGCCACCGCCCACCGTGAAGATGCCGGACATCGCGCCGCTGCCGATGCCCAGCAGGGGCAGGGCGTAGAACGGTACTGGCTTTTCCTGTGCCGGCACGGCTTGCGGATTGCGGCGCGACGGGAAGCCGAAGTACAGCGCAAGCACGACGAGGAAGATGGCGAAGGCCGTGTGCAGGCCGCTCGCGCTGATCGACGATGCCAGGCGCGCAGCGACGTAGGTGCTGGCCATCGCGCACACTGCGGCCAGCGCGACCTGGCGCAGGTCGATGCGGTGCTTTTGCTGGTAGCGGTAGAAGCCCATCATCACGTTCGGCGCGATCATGACGAGGGCCGTGCCCTGGGCCAGGTGCTGGTCCATGCCGTACAGGTAGCCGAGCACGGGAATCGCGATCAGGCCGCCGCCGATGCCGAGCAGGCCGCCGGCTACACCGAGAACGGCGCCGAGGGCGAAGTTGAAGAGGGTGAGGAGGATCGGGTTGTGCACGGTGTCGTTCGAAACGCGAAAACCCGTCAGTATACCTGTGCGGGTTACGACACAGCCTCATGCCAGCTAACGGTATTCACTTGAATTGCTGATCCGCTAGTCTATAATCGGATCAATTGAAGTCTGAAAATGGATGAGCCATGGCGATCCGCACGAAAAAATCGAGCGCTACCGGGGTACTGGTTGGAGTCGTAACTGGTACCGCTCCGAATCGACGCGCAGCCGTTCGACCTGCGGTGGCACGTGCGGCAACGGCAAAGGGCGCGTTTGGTGGCGATACGACCGATGTCATTGCGCGCATGCGCGTCGGTACGCCGGCGCGTACCGTTCCCAGGATTGCCATCCGATTCGGCATCACGCAGGATCGGCTGCTGGATTTCTTGCGTTTGCCAAAAAGTACCGTCAAGGGGCGGATCAGTGCCGACGGCAAATTGTCGGGCACGGAGCAGGACCGGGTATATCGGGCCGAGCGGGTGCTGGAACGTGCCCTTCAAGTGCTGGAAGATGAGGAAGCGGCGAAGACTTGGCTGACCCGTGCGAATCGTTCGCTCGGTGGCGAGGTGCCGTTGGCCTTGCTCGATACGGAAGTGGGTTACGAACTGGTGCTCGATACGCTCGGCCGGATCGAATACGGCGTCGTTTCCTGATGGCCCGTACAGACCAGCATGTTTGGCGTATTGCGAAGCATACTTCGCAATACCGTGCCGATGATCTGAGCGGCGGCGGCGCGAAGATCACGGGAGGCCGCTGGAATTCAAAGGGGTGTTCGGTAGTCTATGCCGCTTCCAGCATTGCGCTCGCGACGTTGGAAACCCTGGCACATCTGGGCGACAATATCGCCATCCGCAATACTTTCCTTGTGCGGATCGATATTCCTGCATCTGTCTGGCGAACACGGGAAATCGTCGAGGCAAGCGACCTCGATGTGACCTGGGTTGCCGAACCACCGGGATCCACGACGATTTCCTTTGGCGACGAATGGATTCGTTCGCGGAGAGGGCCACTGTTACTCGTGCCGTCAGTACTGGTGCCGGAAGAGCACAATATCCTGATCAATCCAGCGCATCCGGCAAGCCGGAAGATCGTCTCCGCCGTGACGCGCCAATTCATCTACGATCCAAGGTTGTAGGGCACGGCGTGCCCTACCCGATCGATCACTCCTCCACGAACACCACCGCCGTCCGCGGCGGAATCTCGTACGTCCCCGTCGCGCCGTCGAACGTCGCCTGTGTCGCGCGCTTGTCGGCCACGCCGTCCTTCATGAACACCGGATGCAGCTTCATGCGCTTGCCCACGGCTTGCGGATCGACCACCGTGTGCCCGATCTTGTCGACGTTGATGAAGTACGAGACACCGGCGAATCCGGCGCCGTCATGGCCACGGCCGTCAATGTACGCAGCCACCACGGTCGGCACCTGCTGCGAGCCCGTGTTGAAGAAGCGCAGGCGGCGCTTGATCTCGGCGGCGGTCGGCAGCCGGAACAGCGTGGAGCTGGCGCGCACGGCGAGCAGGTCGCGGAAGGCGTCGCGGGCGAAGGCGATGTCGGACGGCTGCGGCTTGATCGCGCGGTTGCCCAGCAGCGGCTTGATCAACGCGTAGTCCTTGCCGTTGTCCGCTTCCGGCGGCATGCCGGTGGCGAAGTAGTTGTCGTGGTAGGTCCAGTCCAGGCGGTTGAACCAGTCGCCGGAATTGAAACTGTTGCGGTCCAGGGACTTGGAGCGCAGCACGTCGATGCCCGCATGCCAGTAGGCCACGCCCTGGCTGAACGCGTCGACGGCCATGCCCAGCACCTGCACGCGGGCGCGGTCCTGGCTCGTGGTCGACAGCGGCAGCTTGAACACGTTCATGTCGAACAGCGTCTGGTTGTCGTGGTTCTCGACGTAGTTGACCACTTCGCCCGGCTCGCTGACGTAGCCGGCCGGCTGGCCGTTGTAGTCGATGGCTTCCAGCGGCACGGTCTTGTCGTCGTAGGTCTGCAGCGGATACGAGCGGATCGAGCCGGCCAGGCCGGCGCGTACCAGGTCGGCCGTCTTGAGCAGCTCGGCCGGCGCCACGCTGCCGGCCAGCGCGTTCGGGTCGTAGACCAGGCCGTTGATCCAGCCCTGGCGCTTGATCATTGCCTCGCCCGAGTCGCCGGCCGAGCCGCCGCGCACGGCGTCGCGGGTGCGGTCGTTGAAGGTGCCGATGCCGCTGCCGTTCAGGGACAGCTGCGAGGCCTGCACGAAGCGCTTGCCGTCCGCCACTTCGCCGAAGTTCCAGCCTTCGCCGATCAGCTGGATCTTGCGGCCGGTAGCGGCATTGACCTTCTGCTGCAGCTGTTCCATCACGGCGCGCGGCTGGTGGCCCATCAGGTCGAAGCGGAACGAATCGATCTTGTACTGGGTCGCCCACAGCACGACGGAATCCGTCATCAGCTTGCCCATCATGAGGTTCTCGGTGGCCGTGTTGTCGCAGCAGGTCGAGGTCTCGACGGCGCCTTTGTCGTTCAGGCGGTGGTAGTAGCCGGGAACGATGCGGTCCAGCACCGATTTCTCGTTCTGGCCGGCGATGAAGGTGTGGTTGTAGACGACGTCCATGCCCACGCGCAGGCCGGCCTTGTGCAGGCTCTGCACCATCTGGCGGAATTCGACGACGCGCGTCTCGCCCCTGGCCGGATCGGTGGCGTAGCTGCCTTCCGGTGCGTTGTAGTGGTAGGGGTCGTAGCCCCAGTTGAAGCAGTCCTTGTGCGCGACACGCTTGATCTGCGCCTGCTGGCTGTCGCCGTCCGGCGCGCCGAACGGTTGCGGCGTCTCGCAGGCCAGTTCGGGCACGCTGCCGATGTCGTACACGGGCAGCAGGTGCACGTCGGTCAGGCCGTTTTTCGCCAGCGCCGCCAGGTGCTTCATGCCGTTCGACCTGGTGTAGGTGAAGGCGAGGTACTTGCCGCGGTGTTCGGGCAGCACCGTGCTGTCGTTGACGGAAAAGTCGCGCACGTGCAGTTCGTAGACCGACATGTCGGTCTGGTTCTTCACCGTCTGCGGGCTGGGCGTGGCGTCCCAGCCGGCGGGTTTGACGCGCGGCGAGTCCAGGCGGCCGATCCAGCTGCGCCTGGAGTCCGTCGTCAGGCTGACCGAGTACGGGTCGGTGACGAGGTTGCGCACGATGCCGGCGCCGTCCACGGGGACGTCGACGGCGTATTTGTAGTACTTGCCCGTCATGTCGCCGGGCAGGGTCGCATTCCACGTGCCCGTCTTGCGGTCGAAGGTCATCTGGTAGGAAGCGCGCACGGCGCCGGCTGCGCCGGTATAGACGCAGACGGCGGCCTGCTGCGCCGTCGGCGCCCATACGGCGAACGAGGTGCGGTTGCCGTCGACGGTCACGCCCAGCTTGTCCAGGCCGGCCGCTGCCGCATACAGGTCGTCCAGCGCGCCGGCGGCCTGGATGCGGGTGGCGGCGCGCACGGTGCCGTCCGGCGCTTCCTGCACCAGCACCAGTTGCTGGCGGTGCAGGTCGGACAGGGTCGGCACGTCGTTGTCGCCCACGCGCAGCAGGGCGCCGTCGGCCACGTACTTGAAGCGTTCGGCGACGGCCGGCGCCACGGGCGCCTTCGACGTTTCCAGCACGATGGCGCCGGCGCTGCCGTCCACCTTGCCGCCAACGGGCGCAACGATCGCGCCGTTCGGCGAGAAATACAGCTTGAAGATGCCGTCGGCCGCGACGCCGGGCCAGCGTACCAGGCGCGCATCGAGCCAGACGGCGCGCGCCTCGAAGCTGGCGGCGGACGGGTGCTGGACGATCTGGAAGGTCTTGCTGTCGCAGGATTCGGGCGACACGGCGGCGTGGGCGCCGGCGGCGGCCAGCATGGCAGCAACGGCAACGGCGGCGGCAGCGGCGGTATGGAGGGTTGTTTTCATGTGATTCATTCGGTAAGGCGAAGCGGCGCGCTCAAGCGGCGTCGCCGCGATAATAGTCGACGACGCGATAGCGTGCTGCGTACCACCCGAAGGCGAGGGCGGCAAGGAAGGCGAAGGCGGCGAAGAAATACATCTGGAAGGCCATCACGCCCAGGCCGGTGCCGGCGATGTGGCCGAGCACGGCCTCGTTCTTGACGCTGGCGTTCACGATCAGTACCCACAGGCCGCCGACCGTCACGGCCAGCGACCAGAACGCCATGATGGCGCCCTTCATCGAGCGCGGCGCCTGGCTGTAGGCGAATTCGAGACCGGTGGCCGAGACCAGCACCTCGCCCATCGTCAGCAGGGCATAGGGCAGGATCTGCCAGGCCATCGAGACGGGCGTGCCGCCGTCCATCACGACCTGGATGGTGCCGATGGCGACCCAGGACAGGGCGGACAGCGCGATCCCTGCCGTCATGCGGCGCAGCGCGCTCGGCTCCCAGCCCAGGCGGCGCAGGGCGGGGAACACGAGCAGGTTGTTGACGGGGATGAGCAGCATCACCAGCAGCGGATTCAGCGCCTGCATCTGCGCCGGCTCGAAGCGGAACTCGCTGCCGAACAGCGACAGCGTGGGCCGGACCATGTCGTTGGCCTGCACGATCCAGGTCGAGGCCTTCTGGTCGAACAGGGACCAGAACGGCATCACCAGCGCGAACACGATCAGGATGCGCAGCACGCCGCGCACGCCGTCCACCGCTTCGTCGGGATGCAGGCCGCGCGCGCGTTCCAGTTGCATCGCCACGCCGATGCCGCCGAAGGCCAGCAGCAGCACCAGCGCCGTGCAGGCGGCGATCACGAAACCCCAGCTGGGCGTCATCGCCAGCGAGGCCACGGCGCCCAGCACGCCGATCGTCGCGACGACGAGGCCGGGACGGCCTGCGCCAGCGCGGCGCGCCAGCAGGGCGGTGCGGGAGACGCGCGTGAACGAGTGCGGATCGGCGGCGGCGGGCGGCACGTGCACGTACTTCTTGCGGCCGCTCCAGAACACGAGCGTGGCGATCAGCATCAGGATGCCTGGAATGCCGAAGGCGACCGAGGCGCCGTAGTCGCGCAGGAAGATGGGCATCAGCAGCGAGGCGAAGAAGGAGCCGAAGTTGATGATCCAGTAGAAGGCGTCGAACACCACCTTGGCGCGGTCCTTGTTGGTATGGTCGAACTGGTCGCCGACGAACGAGGACACCAGCGGCTTGATGCCGCCCGAGCCGAGCGCGATCAGGAACAGGCCGAGATAGAAGCCTTTGACGTTGTCCTCGAACGCGGCCAGGCAGGCGTGGCCGGCGCAGTACACGAGGCTGAGCCAGAGCACGGTATTGTACTTGCCGAAGAAGCGGTCCGCGAGCCAGCCGCCCAGCAAGGGGAAGAAGTAAACGCCGATGACGAAGGTGTGGAACACGTGCTTGGCCTCGCCCGTGCGTTCGGCCTCGGGCAGGAACAGCAGCAGCGACGAGATCAGGAAGGGCGTGAGGATGTTGCGCATGCCGTAGAAGCTGAAGCGCTCGCAGCCCTCGTTGGCGATGATATAGGGGATCTGGCGCGGCATGCGGCCGGTGGCCTGCGGTGGATTCTGAGTCATTGCGTCTCCGTACCGTCGTCCCTGCGAAGGCAGGGACCCAAGTTCTGCTGGCGTATCGGCTGCACTTGCAATATTGGGTTCCCGCCTGCGCGGGAACGACGTGTTTGTAATAGTGCGTGCATGCTATGCAAGCGAGGCGAACTTGGCAACAGGAACTTGTTTGGCAAGCTCGTCAAACTGTCGCGTGACCTGTAGTTTGACTACCGTCGAGAACGGCTTTGCGTGTTCAACTATTTTGTAAGCTCATGATTCTTATGATGATTTGTGAATGCATGTCGTATTCCGCGCGATTGTCAGCTCAACCACGATCCTGTATATTGCGTAAAAATTATTAAGGACACCCGCTCATGAGCACTTCTCCGAACGCCCAGCACCCCTGGTGGAAAGAAGCCATCATCTTCCAGGTCTATCCGCGCAGCTATCTGGACACCAATGGCGACGGCGTGGGCGACCTGGCCGGCATCACCGCCAAGCTCGATTACATCGCGAGCCTGGGCGTGGACATCGTCTGGCTGTCGCCGTTCTTCAAGTCGCCGATGAAGGATTTCGGCTACGACATCTCGGACTACTGCGACGTCGATCCGCTGTTCGGCACCCTGGCGGATTTCGACAAGCTGATCGCCAAGGCGCATGCGCTGGGCCTGAAGATCATGATCGACCAGGTGATGTCGCACACGGCCGAAGCGCACCCGTGGTTCGTCGAGAGCCGTTCCAGCCTCGATAATCCGAAGTCGGACTGGTACGTGTGGTCCGATCCGCTCCCGGACGGGAATCCGCCGAATAACTGGCTGTCCGTGTTCGGCGGTTCGGCCTGGCAGTGGGACACGCGCCGCAAGCAGTACTACATGCACAACTTCCTCGTCAGCCAGCCGCAACTGAACTTCCATAATCCGGACGTGCAGCAGGCCCACCTGGATTCGCTGCGCTTCTGGCTCGAGCGCGGCGTCGACGGCGTGCGCATGGACGCCTGCGTCTTCCACTTCCACGACCGCCAGCTGCGCAGCAATCCACCGGCCCTCGTGCGCGATACCTCCACCGTCACGGACGTGAACCCGTATGGCATGCAGGCGCACATCCACGACAAGACGCAGCCGGAGAACATCGCCTTCCTGCAGAAGGTGCGCGCGCTGCTGAACGAATACGATGCGATCTCGATCGGCGAAGTGTCGTCCGACGACGCGCTGGCCCAGATGGCCGAATACACGACGGGCGGCGACAAGCTGCACATGGCCTACAGCTTCAACCTGCTCACGCCCGAGTTCTCGAGCGCCCATATCCGCCGCCAGGTCGAGGAATTCAACGAGCGCGTGACGGACGGCTGGGGCTCCTGGTCGGTCGGCAACCACGACGCGATCCGCGTGGCCACGCGCTGGTCCGACGGGCCGTGGACGCCGGAGACGGGCGCCGCGCTGACGAAGCTGGTGCTGGCCATGCAGCTGTCGCTGAAGGGCACGCCGTGCCTGTACCAGGGCGACGAGCTGGGCCTGCCGGAAGCGGACGTGCCCTACGAACTGCTGCAGGACCCGTACGGCATCACGTTCTGGCCCGAGTTCAAGGGCCGCGACGGCTGCCGCACGCCCATGCCGTGGACGGCCGAGGCGCCGAACGCCGGCTTCACCGACGGCAAGCCGTGGCTGCCCGTGCCGGCCGAGCACCTGGGCCTGAACGCCGAAGCCCAGGACAAGGATCCGCACTCGCCGCTGAACTTCGCGCGCACCATCATCCACTGGCGCCGCACGCTGCCGCAGCTCACGCGCGGCGAGATCGCCTTCTTCGACGTGCCGCAGCAGGCGCTGGCGCTGCGCCGCGATGTCGATGGCCATCCGTCCGTGATTGCCGTGTTCAACGTGACCAATGAGCCGGTGACGTTCGACTGGCCGGCGGCGGCGAGCGCCAGGCCGCTCGCGGGCCACGGCCTGGCGGGCGAGGTGGCCGGCACGGTCGTCACGCTGCCGCCGTACGGCGGCTGGTTCGGCACTGTCGACAAGGAGTAAGACCATGCAGGAGCAACCGGACAATACCCGTACCGCCTTTGCCGACGGCCCGCGCCTGCTGGCCGACATCGGCGCGACCCATGCGCGGTTCGCGCTGCAGACGGCGCCGGGCACCTACCGCTCGGTGCGCGTGCTCAAGTGCGACGACTTCACGGGTATCGTCGAGCTCCTGCGCTTTTATCTCTCAGAGCATGCGGACGTGCGCCCGCGCCACGGAGCGCTGGCGCTGGCCAACCCGGTCGACGGCGACTACGTGCGCATGACCAACCGTCCCTGGGAGTTCTCGACCGACGCCGTGCGGCGCGATCTCGGTTTCGATACGCTCTTGATCGTGAACGACTTCACGGCACTGGCGATGGCAATCCCGGGCCTGAAGCCCGCGGACCTGATGCAGGTCGGCGGCGGCAAGCCGGTGCCGGGCGCCGTGCTG
This sequence comes from uncultured Massilia sp., assembly GCA_963529995.1. Classification (GTDB taxonomy): domain Bacteria; phylum Pseudomonadota; class Gammaproteobacteria; order Burkholderiales; family Burkholderiaceae_D; genus Telluria. The sequence continues at coordinate 10,007 of CAUSCY010000016.1, forward strand.
GGCGTGCTGGGACCGGGGACGGGCCTGGGCGTCTCCGGCGGCATTCCGACCGTGGACGGCTTCATCACCCTCGGCAGCGAGGGCGGCCACGTCAACTTCGCCCCGGCCGACGAGCGCGAGTTCGCGATCCTGCAGGCCGCCTGGCGCGAATGGACGCACGTGTCGAACGAGCGCCTGATTTCGGGCCCCGGCATGGAAATCATCCATCGCGCGCTGGCCGACCGCAACGGCGTGACGGCATCCGCGCGCACCTCGGCCCAGATCATCGCCGGCGCGCTGGAAGACCAGGACCCGCTGTGCCTGGAAGTGCTGGAGTGCTTCTGCGGCATGCTGGGCGGCGCCGCGGCCAACCTGGCCGTGACGCTGGGCGCCTTCGGCGGCATCTTCATCGGCGGCGGCATCGTGCCGCGCATGGGCGAGTGGTTCAGGGAGTCGCCGTTCCGCACGCGCTTCGAAGCCAAGGGCCGCTTTTCCGGCTACCTGGCCGACATCCCGACCTATGTGATCTCGACGCCGCACGTGGCGTTCGACGGCGTCGCGAACATCCTGTCCGAGCACCTGCGCGGGCGTAGCGGCGGCAATACGCTGATGGACCGCATCCAGGGCCTGCGCGCCGAGCTGACGCCGGCCGAGCAGCGCGTGGCCACGCTGGTGCTGGAGCAGCCGCGTCTCGTGCTGAACGAGCCGATCGCCGGCATCGCGAAGCTGGCGGACGTCAGCCAGCCGACCGTGATCCGCTTCTGCCGCTCGCTGGGTTTCCTGGGCCTGGCCGATTTCAAATTGAAATTCGCCAGCTCGCTCACGGGTTCGATCCCCGTGCGCCACAGCCAGGTGCGCACCAACGACAGCACCCACGATCTGTCGGCCAAGGTGATCGACAACACGATCTCCGCGATCCTGCAGTTCCGCGACCAGCTCGACGTGCGCGCGATCGACCGCGCCATCGAGTTGATCAGCCGCGCCAAGCGCGTGGAGTTCTACGCGATGGGCAATTCGCGCGTGGTGGCGCTGGACGGCCAGCACAAGTTCTTCCGCTTCCGTATCCCGACGGCGCTGTACGGCGACTCGCACCTGTTCAAGCTGGCGGCCGACCTGCTGGGGCCCGGCGACGTGGTGGTGGCGATCTCGAACTCAGGGCGCCTGCCGGACCTGCTGGCCGCCGTGGACACGGCGCGCGAACGCGGCGCCGACGTCATCGCCATCAGCAACAGCCAGTCGCCGCTGGCGAGAAAAGCCAGCATCTGCCTGGCCGTCGACCACGCCGAGGACAGCACGACGTTCCTGGCGATGATCTCCCGTATCCTGCAGCTGCTCCTCATCGACATCATGGCGGTGGGGGTGTCGGTGGACGTGCACCATGCGAGGCCGGACAGCGCCGGGACGGATGGGGAGCCGGATGGGAAGCGGGCGTTGATTTCGCACCTGGATAGTTAAACCCACCACCGTCGTTCCCGGCATTGCCGGAAACGACTCCCTGCGCAGGCAGTGACCCAAGTTCTGCTGGCATAACCGCAACACACGCAAAATTGGGTCCCTGCCTGCGCAGGGACGACGTTGTTTTAAGTGAGTAGTACTTCTTACTTCTCCATCTTCGGCAACAACGCCGCCAGAATCCCCAGCAGCGGCAGGAACGACGCCATCCGGTACACCGACTCGATGCCCGACACGTCCGCGATATGCCCCATGGCCGCCGCGCCGATTCCGCTCACGCCGAACATCAGCCCGAAGAAGATCCCTGCGATCATGCCGACCTTGCCCGGCACCAGCTCCTGCGCGAACACGACGATCGCCGAGAACGCGGACGACATCACCAGGCCGATCACCACCGACAGCACACCCGTCCAGAACAGGTCCGCGTAGGGCAGCGCCAGCGTGAACGGGGCCGCGCCCAGGATCGAGACCCAGATCACGCGCTTGCGGCCGATGCGGTCGCCGATCGGGCCGCCCGCGAAGGTGCCCAGGGCCACCGAGGCCAGGAACAGGAACAAATACATCTGCGCCGTGCCCACCGGGACATGGAATTTCTCGATCAGGTAGAAGGTGTAGTAGCTCTGCAGGCTGGCCATGTAGATGTACTTCGAGAACACCAGCAGCGCCAGCACGGCAAGCGCCTTGACGACCTTGTCGCGCGGCAGGCGCGGGCCCGTATGCGCCATGCTCTTCTTGGCGCCGCCGGCGAGGTGGCTGCCGTACCAGCGCGAGACGCCCACCAGCACGATCACGGCCACCAGCACGAACAGCGTGAACCACGCGATGCGGCCCTGGCCGCGGCCGACGATGATGGCGGCGGCCAGCAGCGGTCCGAAGGCGGAGCCGAGGTTGCCGCCGACCTGGAACAGCGACTGCGCGAAGCCGAACCTGCCGCCCGACGCGAGGCGCGCCACGCGCGAGGCTTCCGGGTGGAAGGTCGAGGAACCCACGCCGATCATGCCGGCCGCCAGCAGCAGCATGCCGAAACTGCCCGCCACCGACAGCAGGCCGACGCCGGCCAGCGTCACGCACATCCCGACCGGCAGCAGGAAGGGGATCGGATGCTTGTCGGTGTACAGGCCGATCCACGGCTGCAGCAGCGAGGCCGTGCACTGGAAGGTCAGCGTGATCAGGCCGACCTGGGTGAAGGACAGCGCGAATTCCTGCTTGAGCAGGGGATAGATCGAGGGCAGCACGGCCTGCACGCAATCGTTCAGCAGGTGCACGAAGGCCACCGAGAACAGGATTTGCAGGACGGTGCCGCTGGCCGCCGACGTGGCGGTGGTAGCAGAATTGGAAGGTGTCGTGGACATTAACGTAAATCCTTTTTATGGTCCATCAAGTGTAATATGGTTGATTCGAACGCATATTCCAGATTTCGTCGATAAAGTGACACCTTCTGCCCGCTACCGCCCCAGGTACGACTCCCTGCCGCGTACCGTCACGGCCGTCCCGTCCGAGGGCGCCCATGGTGAGCTGGTGGTGGCGCACAGCCATCCGTGGGTGCAGCTGCTGTATGCCAGCGAAGGCGTGATGCGCGTGCGCACCGAGCTCGGGGTGTGGATCATCCCGCCCCGGCGCGCGCTCCTGATCGCGCCGGGCGTCGTGCACGAGCTGACGATGCTCAGCCGCGTCAACCAGCGCACGCTGTACATCGGCACCGAGGCGGCGGGCGACCTGGTGCAAGGCTGCAAGGTGCTGGAAGTCAGTCCCCTGTTGCGCGAATTGATCCTGGCGCTGTCGACGGAACCGGTCGACTATCCGGAAGGCGGCCGCGGCGAGCACCTGGCGCGCCTGATCCTGCTGGAACTGCGCAGGATGGAGACGGTGCCGATCGCCGTGCCGTGGCCGCGCGACCGCCGCCTGCAGGCGCTGTGCAGCGATATCATGGACCACCCGGGCAGCCAGCGCACGCTGGAAGACCGCGCCCTCGATGCCGGCGCCAGCGCGCGCACGCTGATCCGCCTGTTCCCGAAGGAGACGGGCCTGCATTACCGTCAGTGGGTACAGCAGGTGCACCTGGCGCACGCGTTCGCGATGCTGGCGCGCGGGGAGGGCGTGGGCACGATCGCGCGCACGCTCGGCTATGCGAGCCCCAGTGCGTTCACGAGCATGTTCCGGCGCCTGCTGGGCAGGACGCCGCAGCATTACCTGGCCGAGTGGCGCGGAGTGTGACGGCGGATCGTTCGGTGGGCATGTGATGCCCACCCTACGAAACATGGTCGGTCTAAACGTAGGGTGGGCATTACATGCCCACCATGCACGGCGTGAAAGTCGGGGAATAAGGGGAGGGGGGCGCCGCCGACCGGGGGAGGAGTAGCGCCCGCGCCGATGCCGCACATGGCGGTCGCCAGCGATGACGCTGCACGGCCAGCGGCAACGTCAACGTTAGCTGGATGAGTCAGGTTTCTTTTTGCGGTGCGTCAAGACGTTGCTGACTTTTCAATTTGCTTTCAATTCCACATTGCGGATATTGCGCCGCCATTCGGACAGCGACTGCACGCTGTCGTCGTCCAGGTCCTCGACGAGGATCTCGTCGCCCTGGCGTGCCACCAGGAAGCTGGCACGGCGATGCACGTCGCGCTTGCGGTTTTCCACGAAGCTGAGCTGGTAGTACGGCTTGCCGTCGATGACGCGCGGCGCCGGATCGTCCTCGATGACGGCGCCGTGCGCGGCACCGTGCGATTTCTGTTCGATCTGTTCCGACCAGGCCTTGATCTCGGGGAGCGCGAGCAACTGGTCCATGGCCTGTTCCCGCGTGCGTTGTGGTATGGCCGTTGCCGGTTCCGGCGCCTTCTGGGCGGACGGCGCCGGGGCCGGCTGCTCCGCGCGCTTGCAGCCGGTGGCGGCGCAGGCGACCAGCAGCGCCAGCAGGACGGAGGAAAAATGCGATCGCAGGGCGGTCGGAACGGTCAATGAGGTCATCCGATCATACTAAACCACGGTGCGACCTGAGAGCAACATTGATTGAAATATCACGAACAATTACATAAGAACAATATATTTGATAGCTTTCTAATTTATTTTGTGAGTTTGTGTGTATTTTGCCTTCCGGCAATATCGTCAGATCGCTATAGTAGCGGGTGTCGAAAACATGTTGCACGGCAACATTTATTCTCAAGGAGTAAATACACATGAATATTTTGATGAATCTGAAGATCGGCACCCGACTCGCCCTTGGCTTTGCCGTCGTGCTAGGCCTGTCGATCCTGAGCACCGTCGTGGGTATCGTGAAACTGAATGCCGTCGCCGATGCGGCTCAGGAAATGATGAACGAGCCGATCAGGAAGGAACGCCTGGCCAGCGACTGGAGCAAGAACACGAACCTGTCGGTGACCCGCACCTCGGCCATCATTAAGAGCAGCGACCCGGCGCTGGTCGAGTTCTTTGCCAAGAGCACGCAGGAAACCAACCGCACCACTGCCGCCTACCTGAAGGAACTGGAGCCGCTGCTGACCAGCGCGCAGGAGAAGGAGGCGTATGCGCGTGCCACCGGCGTGCGCGACGCCTACCAGAGCAGCCGCAACCAAGCGCTCAAGCTGAAGGCGGAAGGCCGCATCGAGGAATCGAGCGCTGTGCTGGAAAAGTCCTACCTGCCGGCGGCCGAGGTGTACCAGGGCTCGATCACGGAACTGCTCAAGCTGCAGCGCACCCGCCTGGACAGCCTGAAGGTCCGTATCGACGACCTGCGTGACAGCTCGCGCAACCTGGTCGTGCTGCTGGCCGCCCTGAGCGTGGTGCTGAGCGCCATCTGCGCCTGGTGGCTGACGCTGAGCATCGTGCGTCCGGTGAAGGATGCTGTCGATGTCGCCCAGCGCGTGGCGGCCGGCGACCTGACCGCCGACCCGCAAGTGCACGGCCGCGACGAGATCGGCCAGCTGCAGACCGCGTTGAAGCATATGAATGGCCAGCTGCTGCGCATCGTGCGCGACATCCGCGGCGGCTCCGACGCCATCGCGACGGCATCGTCGGAAATCGCGGCCGGCAACCAGGACCTGTCGAGCCGCACCGAGCAGCAGGCCGGTTCGCTGGAAGAGACGGCATCGTCGATGGAAGAGCTGACCTCGACCGTCACGCAGAACGCGGACAATGCACGCCAGGCCACCGTGCTGGCGCAGACGGCCAGCAGCGTGGCGGGTCGCGGCGGCGAGGTCGTGGCCGAGGTAGTGCGCACCATGGTCTCGATCGACGCATCGTCGAAGAAGATCGCGGACATCATCGGCACCATCGACGGCATCGCGTTCCAGACCAATATCCTGGCGCTGAACGCGGCCGTGGAAGCGGCCCGCGCGGGCGAGCAGGGGCGCGGCTTTGCCGTCGTCGCCGGCGAGGTACGCAACCTGGCGCACCGCTCGGCGGCAGCGGCCAAGGAAATCAAGGACCTGATCGGCGACTCGGTCGACAAGGTGGAAAGCGGCACGAAGCTCGTCAACCAGGCAGGCGTGACGATGGAAGAGATCGTGGGCAGCGTCCAGCGCGTGACCGACATCATCGGCGAGATCGCCTCGGCCACCGACGAGCAGCGCTCGGGCATCGGCCAGATCAACCAGGCGATCGCCCAGATGGACCAGGTGACGCAGCAGAACGCGTCGCTCGTCGAGGAAGCGGCGGCGGCGTCGGAAGCGATGCAGCAGCAGGCGCAGGACCTGGCGCGCGTGGTCAGCGTCTTCAAGATCAACGACGATGGCCGCGCGTCCGTCCGTGCATCGCGTAGCGCAGCAGGTGCCGGCAAGGCCCTGGTGGCGCGACTGGCATGACCGGGCGTGAATAGCCCGGGAGCTTGCGTGGGCGTTTGCTCCCTCAAAAATACGGAACGATAGATGAATGCCAATGACCCACCGAAGAATGTTGCCGTAGAACAACATATTCGCGGGGTCTTGGTAATCTCTTGTATTTAAACGGGAAATTTGAATTTAAGATGGCCGCCCGGATCGCAGATCAGCGATCGCCTGGTCCGGTCCCATCCTAGATGCATATCCCACGCCATGAAACTCTTATCCAATATGAAGATTGGCCGGCGCCTCGCGCTCGGCTTTTCCGCAGTCCTGTTCCTGTCGATCCTCACGACGGTCATCGGCCTCGTCAAGCTCAACGCGGTTGCCGATGCGGCCGAAAAAATGCTCGACGAGCCGATCAAGAAGGAGCGCCTGATCAAGGATTGGAGCAGCAATATCGCCGTCGCCGTGCTCCGGACCTCGGCGATCATCAAGAGCAGCGATCCCTCGCTCACCCAGTTCTTTGCCAAGAACATCGAAGAAACCAACCGGAAAGCCACCTATTACCTGAAGCAGGTGGAGCCGATGCTGGCGACCGAGGAAGAAAAACAGCTGTTTGCCAAGATGATGGCGCTGCGCGATGCCTATGCAGGCGGGCGCAAAGCCGCGACCGAGCACAAGCTGGCCGGCCGCATCGACGAAGCGAACGAGGTGTACGACAGGGTCTATACCCCGGCTGCGCAGGCCTACCAGGCGAGCATCGACCAGCTGGTCGACATCCAGCGTGACCGTCTCGATGAACTCAGCAGCAAGATCCAGGTGATCCAGCAAGAAAGCGCGCGCACCGTCATCCTGCTCGCTTGCCTGGGCACCGCCTTCAGCATCGTCTGCGCCTGGTGGCTGACGCTGAGCATCGTGCGTCCGGTAAAGGACGCCGTCGACGTCGCCCAGCGTGTGGCCGCCGGCGACCTGACCGCCGACCCGCAAGTGCACGGCCGCGACGAGATCGGCCAGCTGCAGACCGCGTTGAAGCATATGAATGGCCAGCTGCTGCGCATCGTGCGCGACATCCGCGGCGGCTCCGACGCCATCGCGACGGCATCGTCGGAAATCGCGGCCGGCAACCAGGACCTGTCGAGCCGCACCGAGCAGCAGGCCGGTTCGCTGGAAGAGACGGCATCGTCGATGGAAGAGCTGACCTCGACCGTCACGCAGAACGCGGACAATGCACGCCAGGCCACCGTGCTGGCGCAGACGGCCAGCAGCGTGGCGGGTCGCGGCGGCGAGGTCGTGGCCGAGGTAGTGCGCACCATGGTCTCGATCGACGCATCGTCGAAGAAGATCGCGGACATCATCGGCACCATCGACGGCATCGCGTTCCAGACCAATATCCTGGCGCTGAACGCGGCCGTGGAAGCGGCCCGCGCGGGCGAGCAGGGGCGCGGCTTTGCCGTCGTCGCCGGCGAGGTACGCAACCTGGCGCACCGCTCGGCGGCAGCGGCCAAGGAAATCAAGGACCTGATCGGCGACTCGGTCGAGAAGGTCGAAAGCGGCACGAAGCTCGTCAACCAGGCAGGCGTGACGATGGACGAGATCGTGGGCAGTGTCCAGCGCGTAACGGACATCATCGGCGAGATCGCCTCGGCCACCGACGAGCAGCGCTCGGGTATCGGCCAGGTCAACCAGGCGATCGCCCACATGGACCAGGCGACGCAGCAGAATGCCTCGCTGGTCGAGGAAGCGGCGGCAGCGTCGGAAGCGATGCAGCAGCAGGCGCAGGAACTGGCGCGCGTGGTCAGCGTCTTCAAGATCGAAGGCGGAGAGCGTGTCACCGGTTCGGTGGCGCGCCGCGAGGCGGCGGGTTCGCTGGTGCCGCGACTGGGCTGATATTTCCGCACGTCGTTCCCGCGGAGGGTGAAACAGTTCAACGGAATTTTAACCGGCCGCGGGAACGACGGAGTGATTGCGTGCGCCGTCAACTTGTAACAGACACTCACCCCGCCATCTCCTCCTTCTACGACGCCATGTCGATCACATGGCGGAACCTGACATCCCGTCCCCGACCTTCTTGTACGCCTCGTTGAGGTCTTGGGTACGGATCATCTCGCCCATTTCGTCGCATTAGACTGGTTGCAGGGCTTCCCTGATTTTTCCGCTCAGAATTGGCTTGCGTTCCTCGTAGGATAAGTCCGCTTTATCGCATTGACTTGTTCGTCAAAAGTCCGCAGTGATTGATCTCAATACGAGTGCACACACACGTGGCAATTTGTTGCAGATATTTTCTTTAAGAAAAATCTCATATGAATGTCATGAGCATGGCTGGACTTTCCAGCTTGACGCAGTCGCGGCGACCCATTCGATTATGTTTGGCGTACGAGGAGGAAAGGCTTGATGACATTTTGCTCGTCAAGCGTGTTCAAGGTCAGGAGACAATTTGTGGTGGCATCGAATACCACTTGCTTTGCATCGCTACCCAAGCAAGTCTGCCACTGAAAGAGTTCATTGCTCTCCCAGGTGAACTGCAATTCGTCACGGACCAGGGGCGATTGCGTTCAGTCTGCGGCATCGTGGCCCAGGCATCGGCAGGGCAAAGCGACGGAGGCTTGACGACTTACCTGTTGGTGCTGCGCGATGCTGTGTCGCTGATGGAGAAGCGCATCAACATGCGGATCTTCCGACATGCGAATGAAATCGACATATCTGAAACACTGATCAGTGAGTGGCGTACAGCCAATCCAATCCTGGCCAGGACGTTCGATCTTGACTTCTCCGGTATCACGGGCGCGTATCCGAAGCGTGAGTTCACGATGCAGTACAACGAGTCGGACGCCGCCTTTTTGCGCCGTTTATGGAAAAGGCAAGGTATTGCTTCGTTCATTCGCCCTGGAGCTTTCCATCAATCCTCCGATTTCAAGGGCCCCGTTCACACGCTCGTGCTGTTCGACGATGTTCAGTCGCTCGCAAAAAATGCGGCAGATACAGTTCGCTTTCATCGTGACGCCGCGACCGAGAAACGCGATGGTGTTTTCAACTGGAGTGCGGTACGTACCCTGAAGTCCGGCAGCGTCACTCGACAAAGCTGGGATTACCGCCAGGGGCGGATGATGTCGCTCCAGCTCCCTACGACGATCCAGCAGGGCAAGGCTGGTGACCAATTTGCATTCGGTCTGGAAGACCATCAGATCGAAGCGCCCCATGTCGGTGATGATGATGCTGATTTTCACAGGATTGGCGAATTGCGCCTCCAGCGTCACGAATACGAAACTAAATATTTTCATGGCGAGAGCGGTGTACGCGACTTTTGCGTCGGACAGTGGTTCCGGCTCGACGGCCATCCAGATATCGATACGCATCCTGACGAGGAACGCGATTTCGTGTTGACGGAATTGTCGTTAAGTGCTGAAAACAATTTTCCTAAGGATATCGACGAAAGAACACGACGTCTGTTTGCAGCCAATGGCTGGTATCACGAGGTTCATGCAAGCCTCGATCAGGCCAGCGATGAGCGAGGTGTCAAATACACCAACCGTTTTGCTTGCGTACGGCGCGGTGTACGGATTGTTCCTGCTTACGATCCTTCTACGGATCTACCTCGCGTCGAATTGCAATCGGCGCTCGTCGTGGGACCTCGGGGAGAAGAGGTGCATTGCGACGAACTCGCGCGCGTCAAGCTGCGGTTTCTCGGAACACGTGAACAAGATCATCCGGATGGTGTCGGAGCCAGCAATACGGACAGGGATTCGGCATGGGTGCGGGTTGCCAGCCATTGGGCCAGCGACCAATGGGGGAGCATTACCCTGCCGCGGGTCGGAGACGAAGTACTCGTGCAGTTTCTGGGGGGAGACCCGGACAAGCCGATTGTCGTAGGCCGCGTCTATTCGGGAAAGGCGATTCCGCCAGCTTTCAACCATGAGGGTGGATTACCGGGTAATCGCTTCCTCGCAGGCATCAAGAGCAAGGAGGTGGGCGGCATGCGCCACAATCAGTTGCGGCTCGATGACACTCACGGACAGATCAGTGCCCAATTGGCTAGTGAACACGGGCACAGCCAACTGAACCTTGGCTACCTGACGCACCCGAGGCGTGATGGAACCGGCGATGCGCGGGGCGAAGGAGCTGAGTTGCGCAGCGATCACGCCGTCGTCGTGCGCGCAGCGCGGCTGATGCTGCTGACGACCCAGGCAATGATCGGCGCGGCAGGCAAGCAACTGGAACGCGAGCCACTGCAGGCGCTGCTCGAGGGTTCGCAGGCGCTACTGCAGGAGCTGGGAGAATTCGCCGAGCAGCATCAGGCCATGCCGGTCGATCTTCAATCGCACCGGCAATTGACGGATAACCTGAAAAATGTCGGGCAAAGCGGTAGTCAAGCCGACATGGAAAGAGCGGATGCTGCCCCGATCATCGCTCAGTATGCCGCTGGCGGCTTCGCCAGTGCCACGCCGAATTCTTCCGTCAGCTATAGCGGTCGACAGCAGAGCATCGTGGCGCAAGAACATATTCAGGCCGTGGCGGGACAACGCGTGAACATACAGGCAGGGAAGGGCATGTCCCTGTTTGCGCACCAAGACGGTATGAAATGCATCGCACGCAACGGCAAGCTGGACATCCAGGCGCAGCAGGACAGCGTCGGGATCGCGGCGGATCGTGACGTGAAGATCACCGCCAGCCAGGGCGATATCGTGATTGCGGCCAAGACGAGCATTACCCTGTCGTGCGGAGGCGCCTATATCAGGATCGCAGACGGCAAGATCGAGCAGGGTTGCGCGGGCGATTTCACTGTCAAGGCGGGCATGCACAAATGGGCCGGTCCAGGCCGGCAAGACGCGGAGCTGCCTTTCTTTCCTTCCGCCGAACATACCAATTGGCTGAAACTCGACCTCGACGGCTACGAGGGGGCGCCCATGGCCGGTGTGCCATATACCCTGCATTTTGCAGGTGGCCAGCAAAAAGGCGGCACGCTCGATGCCGACGGCATGGCCGAAGAACGCAACCTGCCGGATACCGTCAGCAAAGTCGTGTATCACAATGCACCGTCCGCCAAGGATGCAGCGAGACCGACAGCCGGCGATTTGCTGTCAGGACTCGAGCCGCTCATCGCGCAGGAGCCGGACATGACGAACGCACCCCAAGGCCCTGGAGGACGGTAATGGCCACGAGCGACGAGACCTTGGACGCGCTGAACGAGGTGCACGGCGAGAAAAAGCCGGACGATGTCGGCTTGGGAGAATGGATCTGGGGCGCATTGCAGGGCGACTTCAATACCGAGCGCACGAGCGCGCAGATCGGGTTCGACATGGTCGTGTCCTTGATTCCTGTCGTCGATACCTTGTGCGATCTTCGCGACTTGTGTGCGAACGTGCGCGAGTACCGTAAGGATCCCAGCAACAAGATCACCCTGTTCTTTATCGCGACGACGGTGATCGGCTTTTTCCCGGAAATCGGTACCGTCGTCAAAAGCTCCTTGCGCGTGGTGTGGATCTACCTGAAGCCGCTCGTCAAGCATGCCGACGACGTCACGAATATCAGCAAGCTGACGGCGGCTGCGAACCGGGCATGCGATGCCGCACTGCCGAAGATCACGGAGTACTTGCAGCACAACAGTGTCGTGCAATGGGCGACAAAGGGCAAGCTGCCGGACATGTACCAGTTCGTCGCGAAGACGATTCGTGAGTCGGCGGACAAGCTCAATCCTGCCCTACTGGGACGCTTGCTGAACGAGAAATTCGATGATCTGAAAGCGTTGCTGGAGAAGATACGCTGGATCGTGCCCAGTACGATCCGGGAGCACATCGACGACCTTGTGAAATGGATTGATACCAAGGGACGTGCCATGAGCAGTGCGATTCAGGGTTTTGTCCAGCCCGTACGCACGGTATTAAAGGTGATTGCCAAAAAGCTGGATGATCATGCTTGGCATGTGCAGACATATCGGACAAATCGAGGATGGATTGCGCCGATATCGGAAACGGGATCGGCTCGGTTGATTAATGCAAAACCGCCGAAGTGGGTAAAGAAATATGCTGGCTTACTGCCGCACCCGCCTACGAAAATGTCTGATAATGAGGTGAGGGCACTGGCAAAATCCTACCCAGATCATCCGCCTCTTGCGGGATGGATCACTGAGACTTTTTCAGCGAGGAAAAAAATCCGTGCCGACAGGATCAAAGGACCAGCAAAACTTTATCGCATCGTTGATCCATCCAATGAAGGTGGCGGTATCTTCTGGATGACTGAAAAGGAATTTCTTGCAATCAAGGACAGGGACGAATGGCGCGCCAAGTTCGCAGTAAAGCCCGAATGGAACCAGAACGGCTGGGTCGTGGAATATGAAGTGAAGGCCGGCGAAGAGTTACCAGTATGGCGCGGCCCTGCTGCAAGCCAAGAGCTCAAGGGTACCGATTATTACTTAGAGGGTGGAGGTGAGCAAATTGTGTTTTTCCCAGCAAGCCGAGATGAAATGGTCGAAGCAATGCCTAGGGTGGACCGGGAAAGTGGACAGCTGTTGAAGGATCGCGCTGGCGAACTAGACCGTAGAGTGGAATATACCGATATAACTGGTCAAATGGCGCCGGTGAAGTTGAGGGCGCGTATTACGGATGCTCATATCAAAGGGCCAATGGAAACTGGGTGGGGAGCAAGTGACTACACGCAAGAAGAAGCGAAGCGAATTCTATTAACGGTTCCCGGTCCGATATAGTCTATAAATCATAGGAGTTGCCGTAATGCGAAATATAAATTTGGAGGCTGCTATCTGGAATTTATTTGCTTCAATTGAATTTTTTGAGGCGGCTGCACAGGAGTGTGATGATATTGTGACTTGGTTCGGTGGCCTAGCTGTTTCAAAGAAGGTGGCTAATTTCGGTAGAAATAATCAAATTTTTGATACTTTTAGAGTAATGGCGCGTGATTTTAGGAGAGGCGCCGACCTAGCGAGATGTAATGAATATAAATTAATATTAGATACTGCTCGCTACGTCAGAGGTGATATCCGTGGCATGATGGAACAGCCCTTGCACAGTTGGATGACTACGGATGAATATCAAGAATTTAGTAGTGTGAAGATCAGTAGATTGCTTTCGTCTGCGTCGCAGATTACCAGTGTGCTTCATAACGCAATCTTCGGCGCAACTCTCTTTTTTGACCCGGATCCGGAATGGCCGGAAGGCAGCAATGAGGATGGCGGTTTTCCTGGCGATGAGATCGTGAAATGGTACAAGTCCGAGTTGGACTGGTATCAGGGCAAACTGCGTTGTGATCTTCCCGACCCGCTACCCGAATATGTGATCGACAAGTCCATCGCCTGCAAGACGGGCGACGAAGTGCCGTGGACCGGCGTCTGGTATCCCGCCACTGGTCTGGAACGACACAGCCTCACGTTCGCCATCAAGGGTTTGCGGATGCAACCCGTGTATCGCGTCGTTAAGACATCGGAAGAGCTCAGTACAGAAGATTGGGAGTCTCCTCCTCCGCAAACCGTCGCGGTAGCCACGACGTGGCATCCGCTGATCCCCTCTGGCCGGCCGGCCGCGGAGAACGAAGAAGGGTTGCGCGCAAAGGCGGGCGAAGCGTGCCCGAAAGCCGGTATCTGGCAACCAATGGAGCCAGGCGCGGCACATCGATACTATGCAGCTGGCGAAAAGATGGTCGACTTCAAGTCCGCCTATGGCATCACGGTGTGGCGTTGGATAGCCGATCGGTAAGGATGCGAGCGCAACGACGGATGGAACTGACCTGATTGTTGGAGGACGGTATGAAGAACGTGATTCGGCTCGGAGACGCCACGAGCCATGGCGGGAAAGTGCTGGTCGCATCAGGTACCGTATTCGTGCAGGGCATCGCGGTGGCACGAAAAGGTGACCCATGCAGTTGCCCAGTCAGTGGGCACTCACCGTGCGTGATCGTGGAAGGAGACCCCATGGTGTCGATCGGTGGCATACCGGTGGCCTTCCAGGGCCATAAAACTTCTTGCGGTGCAACGCTCATCTCATCCGCACCACAGTCGGGAAAGGCGTAGGCCAAACAAAAAGCCCGCAGGGCGCGAACCCTGCGGGCTTTCGTGGAAAGCGGCGCCGACCCGAAGATCGGCGCTGGCTCGTCCGGCTATTACATCATGCCGTCCATGCCCATGCCGCCCATGCCACCCATACCGCCCATGCCGCCGGCAGCCGGCTTGTCTTCGACGATCTCGGAGACCATGCAGTCGGTGGTCAGCATCAGGCCGGCGATCGACGCTGCGTTCTGCAGTGCCGAGCGGGTGACCTTGGCCGGATCCAGCACGCCCATTTCGACCATGTCGCCATAGGTGCCGTTCGACGCGTTGTAACCGTGGTTGCCGGTGCCTGCCAGGACGGCGGCGACGACGACCGACGGCTCTTCGCCGGCGTTCTGGACGATCATGCGCAGCGGCTCTTCCATTGCGCGCAGGACGATCTTGATGCCGGCTTCCTGGTCAGGGTTGTCGCCCTTGACGTTCAGCGCAGCGCGAGCGCGCAGCAGGGCCACGCCGCCGCCCGGCACGATGCCTTCTTCGACGGCAGCGCGGGTTGCGTGCAGCGCGTCTTCGACACGTGCTTTCTTCTCTTTCATCTCGACTTCGGTAGCGGCACCGACGCGGATCACGGCAACGCCGCCGGCCAGCTTGGCCACGCGCTCTTGCAGTTTTTCGCGGTCGTAGTCCGAGGTCGCTTCTTCGATCTGGATGCGGATCTGCTTGACGCGCGCCTCGATGCCGTCGGCTTGGCCGGCGCCGTCGATGATGATGGTGTTTTCCTTGCCGACTTCGATGCGCTTGGCTTGGCCCAGTTCTGCCAGGGTGACTTTTTCCAGGGTCAGGCCGACTTCTTCGGCGATCACCTGGCCGCCGGTCAGGATGGCGATGTCTTCCAGCATGGCCTTGCGACGGTCGCCGAAGCCCGGGGCTTTCACTGCAACGGTCTTCAGGATGCCGCGGATGTTGTTGACGACCAGGGTCGCCAGCGCTTCGCCTTCGATGTCTTCGGCGATGATGACCAGCGGACGGCCAGCTTTTGCAACTTGCTCCAGCACCGGCAGCAGGTCACGGATGTTGGCGATCTTCTTGTCGCACAGCAGGATGAACGGGCTCTCGTGAACGGCGACCTGCTTGTCCGGGTTGTTGATGAAGTACGGCGACAGGTAGCCGCGGTCGAACTGCATACCTTCGACGATGTCCAGCTCGTCGTTCAGCGACTTGCCGTCTTCGACGGTGATGACGCCTTCCTTGCCCACTTTTTCCATCGCTTCGGCGATGCGCTCGCCCACGGACGAATCCGAGTTGGCCGAGATGGTGCCGACTTGGGCGATCTCTTTCGAGGTGGTGGTCGGCTTGGCGATCTTCTTCAGTTCTTCGACGGTGGCGGCGACGGCCTTGTCGATGCCGCGCTTCAGGTCCATCGGGTTCATGCCGGCGGCAACGAACTTCATGCCTTCACGGACGATTGCCTGTGCCAGCACGGTCGCGGTGGTGGTGCCGTCACCGGCGTTGTCGCTGGTCTTCGAAGCGACTTCCTTGACCATCTGCGCGCCCATGTTCTGGAGCTTGTCTTTCAGTTCGATTTCTTTTGCGACCGAGACACCGTCCTTGGTGACGGTCGGGGCGCCGAACGAGCGCTCCAGCACGACGTTGCGGCCTTTCGGGCCCAGGGTGACTTTGACTGCGTTGGCCAGGACGTTGACGCCTTCGACCATCTTGGCGCGTGCTACGTCGCCGAACACTACATCTTTAGCTGCCATTCTTTTTCTCCGATTCAGGGGATTCGTTTTGGACGGGAATTACTGGGCCACGACGGCCATGATGTCTTCTTCGCGCATCACCAGCAGTTCCTCGCCATTGACCTTGACGGCCTGGCCCGAGTACTTGCCGAACAGGACGCGGTCGCCGACCTTGACTTCCAGCGGACGCACGTTGCCGTTTTCCTGGACTTTGCCATTGCCCACGGCCAGGACTTCACCCTGGTCCGGTTTCTCGGCCGCTGCATCGGGGATGATCAGGCCGGATGCAGTCTTGGTTTCCTGGTCGAGACGCTTCACGATCACGCGATCGTGCAAGGGGCGAAGGTTCATGCAAAACTCCTTTGTGTTGGTTTGACTTGGCTGTACAGACCGCAGCCATGCTGTGCATCCGCTGCGGCTCGTAGAGGTTTGTTAGCACTCTCTACTAACGAGTGCTAATTATAGGGACGATAATATGGCATTTCAAGCCGCAGTGTTCGCGTTTTAACGGACTTTTTTGAGAGTCCACAAGCCCGTCACGGGCTTGTCATAATGCGCCAGCCTGGGGAAAATTCACGAGAGCCTATCACTCCTTCCTGGAATCCTGCGCACGCGAGCGTGCACCTGTTGACGAAAAATTCGACTCGGTCCTATAGTGTCGGATGATTTCCGAATTCCAAGAACTTTCAGAAAAAATCGAGAAGCTCGCCGAGCTGGCCCAATCGCTGCGCAGCGAGAACTATCTGCTGCGCCAGGCGAATGCGCTGCTGGCGACCGAAAACGTCGATTTCAAGAACCGCCTGCTGGCGGCCCAGCAGCGCGTCGAAGCCCTGCTGGTGCAGCTGGAGCCGCCGGCGCCGCCCAGCGAGACCGAAACCCCTGACGATGCGGAGGCCGCACGATGATTCACCTGGACGTGACCATCATGGGCCACTCTTACCGCCTCGCCTGCCGCGACGGCGAGGAAAAAACGCTGCGCGAAGCCGTGAGCTACCTCGACGGCAAGATGTGCGCGCTGCGCGATTCCGGCAAGGTGAAGGGGACCGACCGCATCGCCGTCATGGCCGCGCTGTCGGTGGCTGCCGAGTTCCTGTCGGTGAAGTCGCCGCAAGGACCGCTGTCGGATTTGTCGATCCTGGAAGTCAAGCAGAAACTGGATGCGATGCACCAGGTGCTGGATGCCGCGCTGTCGCCGCAGGAAAGCCTGCTCTGAAAGGCTGATGAAATACGGGTGAGGGGCGCACTCGACGTAAAAACGTTTGACATGCCGGTTCAGCGTAGTAAACTGGCGCCTCCCTGCGGTGTTCGAGATTTGCCATATATTCCTTGAACCATTCTTACGCATAGGTTGTGGAACATGCCTGGTGGGCGCGATCGTCACTAGCTGACGAACCCGAAATCGAGCTGACTGCGACCACCTTGAGCCTTTTGGTTCGGGATGCCGGCAAAAACGGCACAGGCGGGGCTATATTCCGAAGCGGTTGCTGCATGAAAGTGCGCAACCGCTTTTTCATGCGCGTTCGGAAAATGGCGCGCATCCTATCGAGCGAGTGGAAAAGATGCGCTACTGGTTGATGAAGTCCGAACCGGACGAAGTGAGTTTCGACGACGTGCTGGCCGCACCGGGCCGCACGGTCGCCTGGTTCGGCGTACGCAACTACCAGGCCCGCAACTTCATGCGCGACGGGATGCAGGTCGGCGACGGCGTCCTGTTCTACCACTCGAGCTGCGCCGTGCCCGGCGTGGCCGGCATCGCGCGCGTGGCCAGCAATCCGTATCCGGATGCGTCCCAGTTCGACAAGGCCGGCAAATACTTCGACCCCAAGGCCACGCCGGAACAGCCGCGCTGGACCTCGGTCGACGTGCAGGCCGTGGCCGCCGGCCGCTACCTGCCGCTGACCGAGATGCGCACGGTGCCCGAGCTGGAAGACATGGTGCTGCTGCAGAAGGGCAGCCGGCTGTCGATCTCGCCCGTGACGCCCGGCCAGTGGCAGCGCATCCTGGAACTGACCGGCGTGCCGGCGACGTCGCTGTCCGCGTCCGGGCAGGGCTGAGGCGCGCATGTTCGGCCTCGACCCGGGCCTCGTGCCCATCCTGCTGGCGATGGGCTGCTTCGGCGGTTTCTCGGCCGGCTTGCTGGGCATCGGCGGCGGCATGGTGCTGGTGCCGTTCATGACCATGATCTTCTCGGCCAAGGGTTTCGCGCCGCACCTCGTCGTGCACATGGCGATCGCGACTTCGCTGGCCACCATCCTGTTCACCTCCCTCTCGTCGATGCGCGCCCACCACCGCCACGGCGCCGTGCTGTGGCGCGTGGCCGGCATGCTGGCGCCGGGCATCGTGGTCGGCTCCTTCATCGGTCCGTGGATCGGCAAGCAAATGGACACGAGCGCGCTGGCCCTGTTCTTCGGCGTGTTCGTCGCCTTTTCCGCCACGCAGATGCTGTTCAACCGCAAGCCCGAGGGCACGCGGCTGTTGCCGGGGACGGGCGGCATGCTGGTGGCGGGCGGCCTGGTCGGCGTGCTGTCCGGGCTGGTGGGGGCGGGCGGCGGCTTCGTGTCGATCCCGTTCATGACGTGGCGCGGCATCCGCATCCACAATGCCGTGGCGACCAGCGCGGCGCTGGGCTTTCCCATCGCGCTGTCGGGGACGGTCGCGAACGTGGTTTATGGCTGGGGAGAGGCGGGCTTGCCGCCCGGGTCGCTGGGCTTCGTGTGGGTGCCGGCGCTGCTGATCGTGGTGGCCGCCAGCGTGGCGGTGGCGCCGCTGGGGGCGAAGCTGGCGCACCGGCTGCCGGTGCTGAAATTGAAGCGGATTTTCGCGTGCATCCTGTATGCGCTGGCGGCGTACATGCTGTGGAAGGCGGCGCAGTAACGCGAAGGGTGATGGTGGGCATGTGATGCCCACCCTACGGGCAATGTAACGGTTGCGTAGGGTGGGCACCACGTGCCCACCATGCATGCGTCACGCCGGCACGGCGCGCTTGTTCCCGCTCGAATATGCCCACCCGAGCATGATCAGGCCCGCCACGATCATCGGCAGCGACAGCACCTGCCCCGACGTGATCGGCATGCCCAGCACGTGGGTTTCCCAGTCCGGCACGCGGAAGTATTCGGTGAAGAAGCGCGCGCAGCCGTACAGCAGCGTGTACAGGGCGCCAACGGCCAGGCGCGGACGCGGCTTGCGCGCGAACAGCCAGACGATCACGAAGCACAGCAGGCCGTCGACCAGCATCTGGTAGATCGGCGACGGATGGCGCGGACCGTCGACGCCCGGCCACAGCATGGCCCAGGGCAGGCTCGGGTCGGCCAGGCGGCCCGGCAGTTCGGCGTTGATGAAGTTGCCCAGGCGGCCGCAGGCATAGCCCAGCGGGACCATCGGGGCGATGAAATCGTACACGTCGAGCAGGTTGCGGCCACGCTTGCGTGCCCACAGCGCCATGGCGATCAGCACGCCGATGAAGCCGCCGTGGTAGGACATGCCGCCGTGCCAGGTCATGAAGATCTCGGCCGGGTGCGAGAAGTAGTAGTCGGGCTTGTAGAACAGCACTTCGCCCAGGCGTCCGCCGATCACCACGCCCAGCATCCCGTAGAACAGCATGTCGTCCAGGTCTTCGTTCTTCCAGCCCTGGGCCTGCACGTGCGGCTGGGTCTTGATGCGCACGCGGCCCAGGATGACGAACAGGGCGAAGGCGACGACATACATGATCCCGTACCAGTGGATGTCCACGGGGCCGATGCTGAAGGCGATCGGATTCGGTTGCGGGTGAACGAGCATATTAAAGATCCCTAAGTAGTTCCAGAAAGCCCTTCAGCACCGGGGACGGATTGTCGCGCCGCCAGGCAATGCCGGTCTCGACCAGTGGGGTCGGGTCGGCAAGGGCACGGTATTCTACGCCCGGTCGCATCAGGTTGGACACGGATTGTGGCACAAGTGCCAAGCCCATGCCCGCGGACACGAGGCTGACGATGGTCTGCATCTGGATGGCCAGCTGGCCGATCGCCGGCACGACCCCGGCCGCGCGGAAGCACGACAGGATGGCATCGTACAGGGCCGGCGAGACTTCGCGCGGGAACACGATCAAGGGCAGTTCGGGAACCTCCGACAGGCGCACGGGCTCGCCATCCGGCGGCAGCGCCAGGCCGCTGGGCGCGCACAGGATCAGCGGCTCTTCCAGCACTTTCATGTAGTCGAGCTCGGCTTGCGCCTTGTCCGGCAGCGGCGGGATCAGGAAGCCGGCATCCATGCCGCCGCCGCGCAGCAATTCCTCGACCTGCACGTCGGATGTCGCTTCCTGCAGCGTCAGCTGCACGGCTGGATGGCGCTCGCTGTAGCGGCGCAGCAGGGGCGGCAGCACGCTGTAGTCGGCCGAGGTGATGAAGGCCAGGGCCAGGCGTCCCGCTTCGCCGCCGGCCGCGCGGCGCGCCAGCTCGGGCAGCCCGGCGGCGCCCGCCAGCAGGCGCCGCGCCTCGGGTAGCAGGGCGGTGCCGGCCGCCGTCAGCGCCACGCTGCGGCGGTTGCGCACGAACAGCGGCGTGCCCAGCAGTTCCTCGAAGGCGGCGATCGCCTGCGACAGCGGCGGCTGGGTCATGTGCAGGCGCGCGGCGGCGCGGCCGAAGTGCAGCTCTTCGGCGACGGCGATGAAATAGCGCAGCTGGCGCAATTCGATGGAAGTACTCATACACTGATATTCTAAACATATCACAGCGCATTGAATCATATATTGGACAACTCATGCGTCGGCGGGCACCCTAATGCTCCCCATAGAAAGCTGTCCCAGGAGACGACCATGCCCACTTACCGTTCCCGCACCACCACCCAAGGCCGCAATATGGCGGGTGCCCGCGCCTTGTGGCGCGCCACCGGCATGAAGGACGGCGACTTCGAGAAGCCGATCGTCGCCGTGGTGAACTCCTTCACCCAGTTCGTGCCGGGCCACGTGCACCTGAAGGACCTGGGCCAGCTGGTCGCGCGCGAGATCGAGGCGGCCGGCGGCGTGGCCAAGGAATTCAACACCATCGCCGTCGACGACGGCATCGCCATGGGCCACGGCGGCATGCTGTACTCGCTGCCCTCGCGCGACCTGATCGCCGACTCGGTCGAGTACATGGTGAACGCCCACTGCGCCGATGCGATGGTCTGCATCTCGAACTGCGACAAGATCACCCCGGGCATGCTGATGGCGGCGATGCGCCTGAACATCCCCGTCGTGTTCGTGTCCGGCGGCCCGATGGAAGCGGGCAAGGTGCTGAAAGTCGTCGACAACAAGCAGAAGATCATCAAGCTGGACCTGGTCGACGCGATGATCCAGGCCGGCGACGCGCGCATCTCCGATGCCGACGTGGCCGAGGTCGAGCGCTCCGCCTGTCCCACCTGCGGTTCCTGTTCCGGCATGTTCACGGCCAACTCGATGAACTGCCTGACGGAAGCGCTGGGCCTTTCGCTGCCGGGCAACGGCACCATCGTCGCCACCCACGCCGACCGCAAGGAACTGTTCCTGCGCGCCGGCCGCCTGATCGTCGAGATCACGAAGCGCCACTACGAGCAGGACGATTACTCGGTCCTGCCGCGCTCGATCGCCACCAAGGCGGCATTCGAGAACGCGATGGCGCTGGACGTGTCGATGGGCGGTTCCACCAACACCGTGCTGCACCTGCTGGCCGCCGCCCACGAGGCGGGCGTGGCATTCACGATGGCCGACATCGACCGCATCTCGCGCAATGTGCCCTGCCTGTGCAAGGTCGCGCCGATGACGGACAAGTACCACATCGAGGACGTGCACCGCGCCGGCGGCATCGTCTCCATCCTCGGCGAGCTGGCAAGGGCCGGCCTGCTGGACACCTCGCTGCCGACCGTGCACAGCCCGACCATCGCCGATGCCATCGCGAAGTACGATATCCGGGTCAGCGACGACCAGGCCGTGCACCAGCTGTTCCGCGCGGCGCCGGGCGGCGTGCCGACGCAGGTCGCGTTCTCGCAGGCCGAGCGTTACGACGCCAACGACATCGACCGCAGCACGGGCTGCATCCGCGACCGCGAGCACGCGTATTCGCAGGACGGCGGCCTGGCGGTCCTGTACGGGAACATCGCGGAAAAGGGTTGCATCGTGAAGACGGCGGGGGTGGACGAAAGCATCCTGAAGTTCGCCGGCCGTGCGCGCGTGTTCGAGAGCCAGGACGCGGCCGTCGAAGGCATCCTCGGAGATACCGTTCACGCGGGCGACGTCGTCATCATCCGCTACGAGGGACCGAAGGGCGGGCCGGGCATGCAGGAGATGCTGTACCCGACCTCGTACATCAAGTCCAAGGGCCTGGGCAAGGCCTGCGCGCTGTTCACGGACGGCCGCTTCTCGGGCGGCTCGTCGGGCCTCGTGATCGGCCATGCCTCGCCGGAAGCGGCGGAAGGCGGCGCGATCGGCCTGGTGGAAGAGGGCGACCTGATCGACATCGACATCCCGGCGCGCACGATCAACCTGCGCGTCACGGCCGAGGAACTGGCGCACCGCCGCGCGGCGATGGAAGCGCGCGGCGACAAGGCCTGGCAGCCGGTCGACCGCGAGCGCTACGTCTCGCAGGCGCTGCAGGCCTATGCCGCGCTGACCACGTCCGCCGACCGCGGGGCGGTGCGCGATCTGTCGCAGCTGAAGCGCTGATGGATGAACGTCGTCCCCGCGAAAGCGGGGACCCATACTGAAGCACAGGAATCGGTAGTTGGAAGCACCACGAAAGCTTCAGAAATACCGACCTCGGAAGCTCAGCATGGGTCCCCGCCTGCGCGGGGACGACGGCATGGGCGCAGGCCTATTTGCGCTTGCCGAACCGCTGCTTGACCCTCTCCTCGCGCCGTTTGCGGTCGACGTCGTGCGCCTTGCGCTTGTCCAGCCCCAGCAAGCCCTCGATGAATTCGAACCAGACGAAGGCGACGACCATCAGGCCGATGATCCACCACCACGAGAGTTGGGCGAAGCGCCAGACTTCGAAGAAGCGCAGGGCGGCGAGGACGGCGATGAGGATGATCAGCGGCATGGTGGAATTCCTTTCGGCGGCCATCTTAGCGCCAAGCGCCAAGGTCAGATAGTGCCGGCGTGCAACAGAATCGTAACGCTCGATCAATGGAAAGCTGTATCAGTCGTTACCGATTATGTCGATGCCACCCGGCCGATGGAAACACGCTAGAATCGCAGTCGTAATGCTTTCACTGGAGAAAACTATGAAACGGTCCCTGATGTTGTTCGTCGCAGCTTCCGCGCTGCTGTCGGGCAGCGCTTTCGCGCAAGCCGACCTGGCCAAGGCCAAGAACTGCATGGCCTGCCACGCGGTCGCCAACAAGCTGGTGGGTCCTGCCTATAAGGACGTCGCGGCAAAGTACGCGGGCCAGAAGGGTGCCGAGGACAAGCTGGTGCAAAAGGTCATCAAGGGCGGTTCCGGCGTCTGGGGTCCGGTGCCGATGCCGGCCAACCCGCAGGTGAGCGAAGCGGAAGCGCGCAGCCTGGTGAAGTGGGTGCTGTCGCAGAAATGAACGAAGCCGCGTCACCGCGGCTTCGATGAAAAGCGCGCTACCGCGATCGCGGGGTGCGCTTTTTTCATGTTCCTTCCACTCAGGCGATCTTGAGATGGGCCACCAGCATGTCCGTCAGCAGGTCGGCCTGGCGCATCAGGTGCGCGCCCGCCGCGCCTTCGTCCGTCGTGCGCTCCGCGACGCTCGTGGTCAGCAGCACGATGAAATCGACGTGGAAGTCGAGGTCTTCCGGCTCCACGCTCGCCACCGCTTCCCTGATGAACGCACGGGTCAACTCGGCTCCCTCGGCAATCAAGTCGCGGAATTCCTGCGTTTCCTTCAATTCCACCGCTGCGATACGCAAGGCCCGGCGCAAGTCCGCTTCCTCCGCTTCGACCAGGAAGAACGCGCGGACGAAGTCGCGCAGCCTGTGCGCATGGCCGCGCTCCGGCTGCGCCAGGATCGGCGCCAACCGCGCGATCTGCGTCTTCCAGGTCCGCTTGGCGATGTGGAACAGCAGCGCTTCCTTGTTCGGGAAGTACTGGTAGAAGGACGCGATGTTCACGCCGGCCTTGTCGGCGACCTTGTTGGCGGTGAATCCCGCAGGGCCGTGCTTGCGCAGAATGTAAGTAGCCGCTTCGACGATCGCCTCGACGGTTGCAATGGCCCGCTGCTGTTTCGGGTTCTTCTTCAAGGAGATATCGGGTTTGCGCCGCATCGTGAACGTCTCTTCCCGGAATGTGACTATCGAATGTAATCAAATACTTATATTCTTTTCGCCATTCAAACGCAAGCGATAGCGAAAGGAATACAGCATGACTTCGATCCATCAAGAGACCGATGTGGTCATCATCGGCGCCGGCGTGGCAGGCCTGGCACTGGCCACCTTCTTGCGGCAGGCCGGCGTCGCCTGCATCGTCCTCGAACGGCGTACACGCAGCCACATCGAGACCGTACGCCAGCGCGCCGGCGTCGTCGAAGGGCGCGCAGTCGGCATGTTCGAGCGCCGCGGCCTTGCCGACCGCCTGCTCGGCGGCCCCGTTGCGCAGGCAATCGACTACCGCACCGACGGCGTCAGCCGCGTGTTCGGGATGGCTGCCGACAACGGCAGCCGGGGACGTTTCTGCACCCAGCAGATGCTGGTGACTAACCTGCTGCGCGTATTCGTCGACGAGTCGCAGGGCGACGTGCGCTTCGACGTGGCCGACGTGACGATCGCGAACGAGGAGGGCGCACGGCCGCGCGTCGCCTTCACGGACGCCGCAGGACGCCAAGAGATCGCATGCGAGTACGTCGCGGGCTGCGACGGCAATCGCGGCGTCAGCCGGTCATCGATTCCGCACGGCGTGCTGAAAAAATACAGCCACGAATTCGGCTACGCGTGGCTGGCCGCGCTGGTGGAGGCGCCCGTCACGGGACACCCGATCATGGGCATCAGCGAGCATGGTTTCGTGGCCCAGCTCCCGCGCGGGCCGCAGCGCAGCCGCTATTACCTGCAATGCGCGTTGAGCGATGGCCTGGAAGACTGGCCGGACGCACGGATCTGGGACGAGATCCGGCTGCGCATGGGGGATGCATCCATCGCCAACGCCCTGGTGCACGACAAGGACATCATTCCGCTGCGCTCGGTCGTGTACGCGCCCATGCAGTACCGGAACCTGTTCCTGGCCGGCGACGCCGTCCACCTGGTGCCGCCGACCGGGGCGAAGGGCATGAACCTGGCGCTGTTCGATGTCGACGTGCTGGCCGGCGCGCTGGCCGACGCCGTCCTGCGCCGCGACCGCGCCGCGCTGGACAGCTACTCGGATATCTGCCTGCCGCACCTGTGGAAGTACCAGGAATTCAGCGTGTGGATGACGGAGACGATGCACGATGCGGGCGACCCCGCGCTGCGCGGACGGTTCCGCCAGATGATCGCGCGGGCACGCCTCGACACCTTGTTCGACGCGCCGTCCGCCGCCCGCCTGCACGTCGCGTTCCACCGCGGTCTGGCGTGAGGAGGAGGGCGGCGGCCCTGCTCAGCGGATCACATCCAGCTTGGTCCGCTGCCCGCCCTTGTACGTGAACAGCGTCAGCGCGCCATCCTTGATGTCGCCGACCTGGTCGAACTGGATGGTGCCCGTCACGCCCTCGTACTTGATCGCCTTCAGCGCCGGCAGGTACTTGGCCGGATCGGCCGACTTGGCGTTCTGCATGGCGGTCGCCATCACCATCACCGAATCGTAGACGTAGGGCGCGTACAGCTGCACCTCCTGGTTGAATTTCTTCTTGTAGCGGGCGCGGAAGTCGTCCATCGACTTTTCCTGCGGACCCTTCACGCCGCCCGCTTCGGCGCAAACCACCTTGCCGTCGACCAGGCCGTCGCCGGCCAGGCGCGCCAGCGCGTTGGTGCACATGCCGTCGCCGCCCATGAAGTAGGCGTCGATGCCCAGTGCCTTGAGCTGCTTGAGCATGGGGCCAGCCACCGAGTCCATGCCGCCGAAGAAGATCAGGTCCGGCTTCCTGGCCTTGATCGAGGTAAGGATGGCGGTGTAGTCGGTGGCGGTGGCGCTGGTGAATTCGCGGCCGACCAGCTTCACGCCGGGCTTCCTGGCGCCCTTCACGAATTCGTCGGCCACGCCCTGGCCGTAGGTGCTGCGGTCGTCGATGACGGCGATGTTCTTGACCTTCAGCGTCTCGATTGCGTACTTGCTCAGGGTGCTGCCCAGCTTGGCGTCGCTGGCGACCGTGCGGAACGCGCCCGGGAAGCCCTGGCGCGTGTAGCGGGGCGACGTCGTGGCGGGCGAGATCTGCACGATGCCGGCGTCGTTGTAGATCTTCGATGCGGGAATCGACGTGCCCGAGTTCAGGTGGCCGATCACGCCGTTGACGTGGGCGTCGACGAGCTTCTGCGCCACCGCCGTGCCCTGCTTGGGATCGGCGCCGTCGTCCTCGGCGACCAGTTGCAGCGTGACTTTCTGGCCGTTGATCGCATAGCCCTTGGCCGCGAGTTCGTCGATCGCCATGCGTGCGGCATTTTCCATGTCCTTGCCGAGGTGGGCGCTGGGGCCGGAGATCGGCGCCACGTGGCCGATCTTGACGACCTGCTGGGCGTTGGCCGCGGCGGTCCAGGCCAGGGCGATGACGATGGCGATGCGTTGTTTGCGAGACTGCATGAAACTCTCCGGGTGAAATGGGGAAAGGTGCAGCGCAACGTATTTGCGCAAGGCAAAGTTACAGCAATTTGCCTGTCCGGCAAAGCGTTCTGGAAAGAAAAAATGCAGGATGCGTCGGTCTGGAATCAGGACGGGCGGGTGCGCGACCAGGGCACTCAGGGGCGCGACTTCAGGTGCGCCAGCTCCTGGGAGACGGCGCGTACGACCACCTGTTCGACGGTCTGCCGCAGGCCCTCGTGCAGTTCCAGCGCGAGGCGCGCGACGACGTGGTCGAGCACGGGCGCCATGCTGGTGCGGACCTGGTCTTCCAGCACCAGCTCCAGGCGGTCCTGCAGGCGGTCGAGCACGCGTGCGATCAGACGTTCCTCGAGCGCGCGCCAGGCGTCGTCGTCGAGGGCGGCGGCCTGCTCGGGCTCCGCCGGCGCCTGGATCGGGGCCGCGACGGCAGCGGGAGCGGGGACAGGCGCAGTCTCCTGCACCACCTCGGTCAGTACGGGGATGCTTTCGTCGTCGTTCATGATTGCCCCGCCACGAAGTGGGTCAGCGGATACTGCTGGCGTTTGTAGGCCACGTAGCGCGTGCGTCCGGCGGCGGCGTCTTCCTCGTCGGTCGAGATGATCTCGAACACGCGCGCGAAGCTGTCGACGCCGGCCGGGGTGCGGCGCGTGAGGTTGACCAGCATGTCGCGGTGCGGCAGCTCGGCGCCTTCGTCGAAGGTGACGATCACCGGCGTTTCCGGCGCCAGCGGGTCGCCCGCCATCACGTGCGGGATGAAGTCGGTGCCGGACAGCGTCCACAGCGCCTCGTTCAGCTGCGCGGCCTGCTCCGGGCCGTCGGCCAGCAGCACGACCTTGCCGCGCGCCGCATAGGCCTTGCGCGCCAGGCGGCAGGCGTAGCTCAGCTTGTCGGGAATATTGGTATGAAAATCGATCCGGGTCATGGTCAGAACTGGAAGTCGGGTGGCGTGTCGTCGTTGCGCTTGCGCGGCTCGGGTTCGCGCGGCGGCGTTTCGGCGGCGGGCGGCACGGGCACATTGTCCGTCGCAGAAACAGGGGAGGAACCGGGTGCAGCCGGCTGCGGCGGCGCCTGGCGGTAGCCGGGCGGCAGCAGCGAGGCTGGCGGGTAGGCGGCCGCCGTCAGCGCCTCGTTCCAGGCCGCGGCCTGGAAGCCGGCGATCTTCTCGCGGCCCACGAACAGCAGCGGCACTTCGCTCCGGCCGCTCAGGCGCCGCAGGACGTCTTCGTCCGCACGTGTGCTGATGGTACGCTCGGAAAACGGGATGCCGCGATCGCGCAGCAGCGCGCGGCCCTGGTCGCAGGCATCGCAGCGGCTGCTCGTGTACAGCACGACGGGAAAGTCCTGGACGGCGCGCGCCAGCGCATAGGGCAGGGCGCCGGACGGTGCCGGCTGGCTGCCTGCGCGCAGCTCACGCGCCTTCTCGCCGGCCGGCGGGGCGTCGCCGTAATGGGTGACGCCTTGCGCATCCTTCCAGGTATAGACCTGGGCGGCGGCGGGGAACGCGCAGGCAGCGGCGATGGCGCAGGCACCCAGCAGAGTCATTACATCGCGACCCTGGTGCCGTCCGTGTGCCCGCTTCATCGCGCCGCCCCCACGGGCTTCAAGCCTGCTGCCCGTGCTGCTGCATGCCGCTGTGGCGCAGCAGCGCGTCGATCTGCGGTTCGCGGCCGCGGAAGGCCTTGAACGACTCCAGTGCCGGGCGCGAGCCGCCCACCGACAGGATCTCGCGGTGGAAGCGCTTGCCGGTGTCGTCCAGCAGCGAACCGCCGCCCGCCTCGACGGCTTCCTCGAACGCCGCATAGGCGTCGGCCGACAGCACCTCCGCCCACTTGTAGCTGTAGTAGCCCGCCGCGTAGCCACCCGCGAAGATGTGGCCGAACGAGTGCTGGAAGCGGTTGAACGAGGGAGGCACCAGCACGGCGAACTTGCTGCGCACGTCGTTCACCAGGTCCTGCACGGTCTTCTGGCTGTTCGGGTCGAAGTCGTAGTGCAGGTGCATGTCGATCAGCGAGAACTCCACCTGGCGCAGCGTCTGCATGCCGGACTGGAAGTTCTTCGCCGCCAGCATCTTGTCGTACAGCGCGCGCGGCAGCGGCTCGCCCGTCTTCACGTGCGCCGTCATGCCTTGCAGGACGTCCCACTCCCAGCAGAAGTTTTCCATGAACTGCGAGGGCAGTTCGACGGCATCCCACTCCACGCCCGAGATGCCCGAGACGGACAGCTCGTCGACCTCGGTCAGCATGTGGTGCAGGCCGTGGCCGAATTCGTGGAACAGCGTGGTCACCTCGTCGTGCGTGAACAGCGACGGCTGCGGCTTGCCGTCGGCGTCCGGCGCCGGCGGCGTGAAGTTGCAGGTCAGGTAGGCGATCGGCGTCTGCACGATGCCGCCCGTGGTGAGCCTGCGGCCGCGCGCGTCGTCCATCCAGGCGCCCTGGCCCTTGCCCGGGCGGGCGTACAGGTCCAGGTAGAACTGCCCGATCAGCGAGCCGTTCTTCTCGATGCGGAAGAAGCGCACGTCCGGATGCCATACAGGCGCCTCGTCCGGGGCGATCGTCACGTCGAACAGCTTCGAGATCACGCCGAACAGGCCGGCCACGACCTTATGCTCGGGGAAGTATTCCTTCACTTCCTGGGCCGAGAAGGCGTAGCGCTGCTCGCGCAGCTTTTCCGAGGCATAGGCCACGTCCCAGGCCTGCATCTCGTCCAGCCCCAGTTCGTCCTTGGCGAACGCGCGCAGCTCGGCCAGGTCCTTCTCGGCATACGGGCGGGCGCGGCGCGCCAGGTCTTCCAGGAACTCGATCACGTGTTCCGGGCTCTCGGCCATCTTCGGTTCCAGCGACACGTGGGCGAAGCTGGTGAAGTCCAGCAGCTTGGCTTCCTCGTCGCGCAACTTCAGCAGTTGGGCGATGTTCGAGGTGTTGTCCCATTTCTCGACTTCCGAGAACACGGTGCCCATCTCGGAGGCCTTGGTCGCATTGGCGCGGTAGATCTTTTCGCGCAGGGCGCGGCTGTCGGCGAACTGCAGCACGGGGAAGTAGGACGGGAAGTGCAGCGAGAACTGCCAACCCTGCTTGCCGTCGCGCTCGGCGGCGGCGCGCGCGGCCTGCTTGACGTCGTCCGGCAGGCCGGCCAGCTCGGTCTCGTCCTGCACCAGCAATTTGAAATCGTTGGTGGCGTCCAGCACGTTTTCCGAGAAGCGGGTGGACAGCGCGGCCTGCTGCTCCTGGATGTCGGCGAAGCGTTCCTTCTGCTTCTCGGGCAGCTCGGCGCCGCCCAGGCGGAAGTCGCGCAGCGCGTTCTCGACGATGCGCTTGCGCGCCGGTGTCAGGTTCACGAAGTCCGGATTGGCGCGCAGCTGCTTGTACTTGGCGAACAGCGCCTCGTTCTGGCCCAGCTCCGTCCAGAACTCGGTCACCTTCGGCTGGTTTTCGTTGTAGACGGCACGCAGCTCGGGCGTGTCCATCACGTGGTTCAGGTGGTTGACCACGCCCCAGGCACGGCCGAGGCGTTCGGTCGCTTCTTCCAGCGGCACCACGAAGTTGTCCCAGGTGACGCCGGCGCCGGCGGCCGGCGCTTCCAGTTCTTGCACCACCTTGCGAGCATCCGCGATCAGCTGGTCGATCGCCGGGGTCACGTGCTCGGGGCGGATCGCGTCGAATCGGGGCAGGCCCGAGAAATCGAGAAGAGGATTGCTGGTATCGATGCTCATGGTGTTCCTTTCAAAAGTTCATGCAATGCCCGGCTGCGGAATCATGCCCGCGCCTGGGGCCGCTTTTTCCTGGCCCGAGTCTTGATTCTTGCCAATTCGGCGTTCGGCGGACTCGAGCGTATTCATCAACAGCATGGTAATCGTCATCGGGCCCACGCCGCCGGGAACCGGGGTAATGTGCGCGGCCACTTCCTTCACGCTGTCGAAGTCGACGTCGCCGCACAGCTTGCCTTCGTCGTTGCGGTTGATGCCCACGTCGATCACGATGGCGCCCGGCTTGACCATGTCCCCGGTCAGCGTATTGCGGCGGCCGACGGCGGCCACGACGATGTCGGCCTGGCGCGTGTGGTAGCCCAGGTCCGGGGTCCCGCTATGGCATATGGTCACGGTGGCATTCTGTTGCAAGAGCAGCAGTGCCATCGGCTTGCCGACGGTATTGCTGCGGCCGATCACGACGGCGTGTTTACCGCGCAGGTCGACGCCGGTGGTTTCGATCAGCTTCATGCAGCCGTACGGCGTGCACGGGCGGAAGCCCGGCAGGTTGGCGACCAGCTCGCCGGCCGACAGCACCGAATAGCCGTCCACGTCCTTGCTGGTGGCGATGGCCTCGATGACCTTCGACGAATCGATGTGCTTGGGCAGCGGCATCTGCACGAGGATGCCGTGGATGGCCGGGTCCGCGTTCAGGGCGGCGATGCGCTCGAGCAGGGCCGCTTCGGAGAAGTCGGCCTCGTATTTCTCCAGCACCGAGTGGAAGCCGACGTCGCCGCAGGCCTTGACCTTGTTGCGCACGTAGACGTGGCTGGCCGGATCGTCGCCGACGATGATGACCGCCAGGCCAGGCTGCATGCCGCGCTCGGTGAGGGCGGCGGCGCGGGCGGCGATGTCGGTGCGCAGTTGTTGGGAAAGTTTGACTCCGTCGATCAGTTGGGCGGTCATGGCGGGAACTCGTAGGCTGGACAAAGACGCGATTATAAGCGCGTGCTGTCGTAGCGGCCGGAAACGCGCGCCGCCGGCGCCCGTTCGCCTGCATATTGATGGCCGCGTCCGCGAGCGCCGGGCCATCGCGAGGGCGTCCGGAGGGGTGAAAAATGTGCGGTTGCAGCATTTTCAGAAATGTGCAAACGCAGCATTCATGCGGCTTGGCTAGGGTTTTATCACATTATGAAATTGAATATCGTATTTTGAAAAACGACCCATCCACTGGTAAAATCTGCAGGCTTTATTTTAGGGATAGTCTTTTCCCCACCATGCGTCCGGAGCTGGTTCGGAATCGAGTGGGGCACCAACTCAAGGAGACGTAGCAATGTCAGCTCAACTCGACCAGTTGACGGCCCAAGCCGCCAACGACCCGGATTCGCTCGAGACCAAGGAATGGCTCGACGCGCTCGAGGCAGTCATCGAATTCGAAGGCACCGATCGCGCCCACTACCTGCTGGAGCGCCTGGTCGACCTGGCCCGCCGTCGCGGCGCCCACGTCCCGTTCTCGAGCAATACCGCCTACGTGAACACCATCCCGGCACATCTGGAAGAACACTGCCCGGGCAACCTCGAATATGAAGAGCGCCTGCGCTCGTGGATGCGCTGGAACGCGATGGCGATGGTGGTCAAGGCCAACCGCGCCGACGGCGACCTGGGCGGCCACATCTCCTCGTTCGCCTCGCTGGCGAACATGCTGGGCATCGGCTTCAACCACTTCTGGCAAGCCCCGAGCGAGAACCACGGCGGCGACCTGCTGTACATCCAGGGCCACTCCTCGCCGGGTATCTACGCGCGCGCCTTCCTGGAAGGCCGCATCTCCGAAGAGCAGCTGCTGAATTTCCGCCGCGAAGTCGACGGCAACGGCCTGTCCTCGTACCCGCACCCGAAACTGATGCCGGACTTCTGGCAGTTCCCGACCGTCTCGATGGGCCTGGGCCCCCTGATGGCGATCTACCAGGCGCGCTTCCTGAAGTACCTGCACGCCCGCGGCATCGCCGACACCGAAGCCCGTAAGGTCTGGGTCTTCTGCGGCGACGGCGAGATGGACGAGCCGGAATCGATGGGCGCGATCGGCATGGCCGCGCGCGAAAAGCTCGACAACCTGGTCATGGTCGTCAACTGTAACCTGCAGCGCCTGGACGGTCCGGTGCGCGGCAACGGCAAGATCATCCAGGAACTGGAAGCCGACTTCCGCGGCGCCGGCTGGAATGTCGTCAAGGTCATCTGGGGCTCGCAGTGGGATCCGCTGCTGGCCAAGGACAAGGACGGCATCCTGCAGCGCGTGATGATGGAAACCGTCGACGGCGAATACCAGAACTACAAGGCCAAGGACGGCGCCTACGTGCGCAAGCACTTCTTCGGCAAGCACCCGGAGCTGCTGAAGATGGTCGCCAACATGAGCGACGACGACATCTGGCGCCTGACCCGCGGCGGCCACGACCCGCACAAGATCTATGCCGCCTTCAAGAAGGCGCAGGAAAACAAGGGCACCCCGACCGTGCTGCTGGTGAAGACCGTCAAGGGCTTCGGCATGGGCAAGTCGGGCGAGGCGCGCAACACCGCGCACCAGACCAAGAAGCTGGACGACGAGGCGATCCGCGAGATGCGCGACCGCTTCAACATCCCCATCCCGGACGACAAGCTGGCCGAGATCCCGTTCTTCAAGCCGTCCGACGATTCGCCTGAAATGAAGTACCTGCACGAGCGCCGCAAGGCCCTCGGCGGCTACCTGCCGCAGCGCCGCCAGCAAGCCGACGAGAAGCTGACCGTGCCGGCCCTGGAGACCTTCAAGGCCGTGCTCGAGCCGACCGCCGCCGGCCGCGAAATCTCGACCACGCAATCGTACGTCCGCGTGATCACCGCGCTGCTGAAGGACCAGAGCCTGGGCCAGCGCATCGTCCCGATCCTGGTCGACGAATCGCGTACCTTCGGCATGGAAGGCCTGTTCCGCCAGATCGGCATCTTCAACCAGCAGGGCCAGTTGTACGAGCCGGTCGACAAGGACCAGGTCATGTACTACCGCGAGGACAAGGCCGGCCAGATCCTCCAGGAAGGCATCAACGAAGCGGGCGGCATGAGCTCGTGGATCGCCGCGGCGACGTCGTATTCGTCGAACAACCGCGTGATGATCCCGTTCTACACGTTCTACTCGATGTTCGGCATGCAGCGCGTGGGCGACCTCGTCTGGCTGGCCGGCGACATCCGCGCCCGCGGCTTCCTGATGGGCGGTACCGCCGGTCGCACCACGCTGAACGGCGAAGGCCTGCAGCACGAGGACGGCCACAGCCACATCATCGCGGCCACGGTCCCGAACTGCATTCCGTACGACCCGACCTACGGCCACGAAGTCGCCGTGATCATCCAGGACGGCCTGCGCCGCATGGTGGAGAACCAGGAAGATGTGTTCTACTACATCACCATCATGAACGAGAACTACGAGCAGCCGGGCTTGAAGGAAGGCCAGCAGGAAGGCATCCTGAAGGGCATGTACCTGCTCCAGGAAGGCGACAAGTCGGCCGCCAACCGCGTCCAGCTGATGGGCTCCGGCACCATCCTGCGCGAGTCCGTGTTCGCCGCCGAGCTGCTGCAGAAGGACTGGGGCGTCGCCGCCGACGTCTGGTCGTGCCCGTCGCTGACGCTGCTGGCCCGCGACGGCCAGGACGCCGACCGCTGGAACCTGGTGCACCCGACCGAGGAAGCGCGCCTGCCGTACGTGACCCAGCTGCTGAAGGGCACGAGCGGCCCGATCGTCGCGACGACCGACTACATGCGCCTGTTCGCCGAGCAGATCCGCGCCTACATCCCGAGCGGCCGCACCTACAAGGTGCTGGGCACCGACGGCTTCGGCCGTTCGGATTCCCGCGCCAAGCTGCGCGAGTTCTTCGAGGTGAACCGTTACTACATCACGGTCGCCGCGCTGAAGTCGCTGGCCGAGGAAGGCAAGATCCCGGCATCGAAAGTCGCGGAAGCGATCGCCAAGTACGGCATCGATGCGGACAAGCCGAATCCGGTGACCCAGTAATGCTCGAGAAAGCCGTCATCCCCGCGTAGGCGGGGATCCATGCTGACTATTCGACGTCGCACACCTTGCGATGTCGTTCAGCTCAGCATGGGTCCCCGCCTTCGCGGGGACGACGGATTGACGGCCAACGAAAAAAATACGGAGCTAACACACTATGAGCATTGTGGAAGTCAAAGTCCCGGACATCGGCGACTTCAAGGAAGTGGAAGTCATCGAACTGATGGTCAAGCCGGGCGACACCATCAAGGTCGACCAGTCGCTGATCACGGTGGAGTCGGACAAGGCGAGCATGGAGATCCCTTCCAGCCACGCCGGCGTCGTCAAGGAAATCAAGGTCAAGGTCGGCGACAAGGTCGCCGAAGGTTCGCTCGTGGTGACCCTCGAGGAAGCCGCAGGCGCCGCGCCGGCAGCGGAAGCTGCTCCGGCTCCGGCAGCCGCCGCACCGGCACCTGCACAGGCCGCCGCACCGGCACCGGCAGCAGCGCCTGCACCAGCAGCCGCGCCGGCACCGGCTCCGGCAGCAGCACCCGCGGCAGCACCGGCTCCGGCCGCGGCAGCGTCCGCGCCGGCGGCGAGCTTCGCCACCGCCCACGCCTCGCCGTCCGTGCGCAAGTTCGCGCGCGAACTGGGCGTCGACCTGAACAAGGTCAAGGGTTCGGGCCAGAAGGGCCGCATCACCCAGCAGGACGTGCAGGGCTTCGTCAAGAGCGCCCTGGCGGCCGGTCCGACTGCTGCTCCGGCAGTCGGCGGCGCGGGCGTCGGCGGCATCAACCTGCTGCCGTGGCCATCGCTCGACTTCAGCAAGTTCGGTCCGACCGAAACCCAGCCGCTGTCGCGCATCAAGAAGATCAGCGGCCAGAACCTGCACCGCAACTGGGTCATGATCCCGCACGTGACCCACTTCGAGGACGCCGACGTCACCGACCTGGAAGCCTTCCGCGTCGAGTCGAACGCCGCCTATGCGAAAGCCAAGTCGGCCACCAAGCTGACCATGCTGGCCTTCGTCATCAAGGCATCGGTCGCCGCGCTGAAGAAGTTCCCGACGTTTAACGCGTCGCTGGACGAGCCGAACGGCGCGCTGATCCTGAAGCAGTACTACAACATCGGCTTCGCGGCCGATACGCCGAACGGCCTCGTGGTCCCGGTCATCAAGGACGCCGACAAGAAGTCGATCTCGCAGATCGCCACCGAAATGGGCGAACTCTCAAGCCAGGCGCGCGAAGGCAAGCTGTCGCCGTCGAACATGCAGGGCGCCACCTTCACGATCTCGTCGCTGGGCGGCATCGGCGGCACCAACTTCACGCCGATCATCAACGCACCGGAAGTCGCGATCCTGGGCCTGTCCAAGTCGGCGATGAAGCCGGTGTGGGACGGCTCGGCCTTCCAGCCGCGCCTGACGCTGCCGCTGTCGCTGTCGTACGACCACCGCGTGATCGACGGCGCCGGCGCCGCCCGCTTCGCCGCCTACCTGGCCGACGTGCTGGCCGACCTGCGCAAGACGCTGCTGTAAGGAGCCGATGATATGAGCACCGTGGAAGTCAAAGTCCCGAACATCGGCGATTTCAAGGACGTCGAGATCATCGAAGTGATGGTCAAGGCCGGCGACACGATCAAGGTCGACCAGTCGCTGGTCACCGTCGAGTCGGACAAGGCCAGCATGGAGATTCCGTCGTCGCATGCCGGCGTCGTCAAGGAAGTGAACGTCAAGGTCGGCGACAAGCTGAACGAAGGTTCGCTGCTGCTGACCGTCGACGAAGCTGGCGCTGGCGCCGCTGCGGCTGCACCGGCTGCACCGGCACCGGCCGCTGCGTCCGACAAGCCGGCCGCCCAGATCGGCGCGCAGGCTGTCGCGCCGACGGCCGCCGCCGCGCCGACCGACTCGTACGCACCGGCCCACAAAGCCGATGCGGCAGCACCGAACGCCGTGCCGGCGCCGAACGCCTCGAGCTACAGCGGCCAGGTCGACGTCGAGTGCGAGATGATGGTGCTGGGCGCCGGCCCTGGCGGCTACTCGGCCGCCTTCCGCTCGGCGGATCTCGGTATGAACACCGTGCTGGTCGAGAAGTACGCGGCCCTGGGCGGCGTGTGCCTGAACGTGGGCTGCATCCCGTCCAAGGCGCTGCTGCACGTGGCCGCGATCATCGACGAGACCGCGCACATGGCGGATCATGGCGTCACCTTCGCCAAGCCGGACGTCGACATCGACAAGCTGCGCGCCTACAAGGACAAGGTCATCAAGACGATGACGGGCGGCCTGGCCGGCATGGCCAAGGCGCGCAAGGTCAACGTGGTGCAGGGCGTGGGCAAGTTCCTGAGCCCGAACCACATCGAAGTGACGGGTCCGGACGGCGGCAAGAAGGTCGTCCAGTTCCAGAAGGCGATCATCGCGGCCGGTTCCTCGGTCGTGAAGCTGCCGTTCGTGCCGGAAGACCCGCGCATCGTCGATTCGACCGGCGCGCTGGAACTGCGCCAGGTACCGAAGCGCATGCTCGTCATCGGCGGCGGCATCATCGGCCTGGAAATGGCGACCGTGTACTCGACGCTGGGCGCACGCATCGACGTCGTCGAAATGATGGACGGCCTGATGCAGGGCGCGGACCGCGAAGCCGTCAAGATCTGGCAGAAGTACAATGCCCAGCGCTTCGACAACATCATGTTGAAGACCAAGACCGTCGGCGTGGAAGCGCTGCCGGAAGGGATCAAGGTCACCTTCGAAGCCGCGGAAGCGGGCCAGCCGGCACCGGAAGCCCAGGTCTACGACCTGGTGCTGGTGGCCGTGGGCCGCAGCCCGAACGGCAAGAAGATCGGCGCGGACGCCGCCGGCGTGGCGGTCACCGACCGCGGCTTCATCCCGGTCGACGGCCAGATGCGCACCAACGTGCCGCACATCTTCGCCATCGGCGACCTGGTGGGCCAGCCGATGCTGGCGCACAAGGCCGTGCATGAAGCCCACGTCGCCGCGGAAGCCGCGCACGGCGAGAAGACCTTCTTCGATGCCAAGGTGATTCCGTCCGTCGCCTACACCGATCCGGAAGTGGCGTGGGTCGGCCTGACGGAAGACGAAGCGAAAGCGAAGGGCGTCAAGGTCGAGAAGGGCCACTTCCCGTGGGCCGCCTCGGGCCGCGCCGTCGCCAACGGCCGTTCGGAAGGCTTCACCAAGCTGCTGTTCGACGCCGAGACCCACCGCATCGTGGGCGGCACCATCGTCGGCACCAATGCCGGCGACATGATCGGCGAGATCGCCCTGGCGATCGAGATGGGCGCGGACGGCGTGGACATCGGCAAGACCATCCACCCGCACCCGACGCTGGGCGAATCGATCGGCATGGCGGCGGAAGCCTACGAAGGCGTCTGCACCGACTTGCCGCCGCCGCGCAAGCGTTGATCGGCTGAAGCGTCAAAGCGAAACCGGGGCCAGTGCCCCGGTTTTTTTATGCCGCCGTTCGCATCCTGCGCTACTGGACCTTTGTCGACAGGAGTGTTTTGAGCGATAGTTTTCCGTGCCCCGGATAGATGATGTCGGCGATCTTCCAGGTTCCGGCGACTCGGGTAACGTCGAAATCGATCTGCTTGCGTTCACCCGTGACGGGGTCCGAGAAAGTGACCGATACCTTGCCGGTGCCTACCGTTTGCACATCGAGATCGGTCAATCGAGGATCCTGCGAATCGAACAGGATATCTGCCTCCAGCTTGCAAATTCCTTGATATTTGATCTGGCAAGCGGCATCCTTCATCAGCAAGTCGGCCAATGCCGGCGTGAAGTACCGGTCGAGGACTGCTCGGCCCTGATGCGAAATGTCTTCACCAAACAGTTCCTGTTGCGCCGCGAACGCTTGCCACCCGAAATCCTTGTAGAGTCGCGCGACCACGGCAGCCTCGCCGCGGGCTTCTGTCGCAGATGCGGCCGGGGCGTATCCGCATGCGCATGCGATCGCCATGAGGATGACGAAGCGTTTAACGGCGATAGACGACATAGTTGGGCTTCTCCCTTGCATAGGCTGGACCTGGCCAGAATCCACGTTGTACAAAATCCGAAATCCATTGTGTTCCATCATAGCCGGCGATATGACCGGCCTGGTGGCCGTTCTTGGTCGCGTTCATGACGACGATATCGCCTTTCTGAAACGCGAATTCGTCTGGATTATCGACTGAAATCGCGTGAAAGCCGTTGCGTAACAATATCGGCCCGTAATGTTTTGC
The DNA here is from genome assembly GCA_963529995.1 of uncultured Massilia sp. Taxonomy (GTDB): domain Bacteria; phylum Pseudomonadota; class Gammaproteobacteria; order Burkholderiales; family Burkholderiaceae_D; genus Telluria. The sequence continues at coordinate 48,503 of CAUSCY010000016.1, forward strand.
ATAGTTGGGATACGACCCCGTATCTGCCCCCGCGGCTTCGAGCGCACGCCGGACAAATTTGGCGCAGCTTGACTGGCTGTGGCGTCCCGCATGCGCGCGCAAGTGGGCAGCAAATTTTTCGGTATCGAATGACATCGCACCGCTCCTGTCACGCGATCTTGTTGGTCGCCAGATCCCAGCCGCCTGCCGTGTTACCGCCGCTGCTGCCGCTGATTTTCTGCTGCGTATATTTCCACTTGATCTTGGAATACTTCAGGTTGACGATTTCCGATAAATAAGTCTCGCTGCCACCGAGGTGCGGCTTGACCATGCCCACGAGTACATTGTCGAGTTCGATCTCGAAATATTTGACGCGGCTGCCGTTTCCATCCGCACGGAAGAATTCGAATTTTGCTTTGGGAAGCGTCTTTCCCATTGCGCATGTCTGCGCAAGGATAGGCGACGACAGATCGGCGAGTTTCGAAAACGAGATGTCGTCGAGTTCAGCACGTTCGGCGGTGTGTCCGCCGCCGGTCGACGCAGTCGCACTCTTCGGTTGGAACACGCCCCAATGGACGCCGGTTACTTCGATCCAGTCCTTATGCTTGTCGTCCTGCGATTCGCCCTTGATGCCGTCGATCTGCAGGTACACATCGATTGCCATTGCTGCCTCCGGAAAGTAAAAAGGCCGAGGCGTCACTTTCGACGCGATACCGCGGATGGGGTATCACGCCGGCCCTCGACCGACACGGGATTCTTGCGGAATCAGCGAAGAGCCGGCTCGACAAGAATCAAGCCGTCGAATGCGCTAGCGCACGTACGGTCGCGTTGTGGTTAAATCGGACCGTAACGCCAGAGCCGTTTCCTGGGGTTCGTATTACTGGAGAGTGAAACGATGACGAGAAATCGTAAAACGAACGTGATTGGCGTCATGTCCCTGGTCCTGGCTGGCATGATGGCAAACGCCTCGGCCGAAGGGCAGCGTTATGTGTCGATGGGCAGCTCCTACGCCGCCGCCCCCGGCGTCGGCCAGCGCGACACGGCCAGCGGCGGCTGCGGCCGTTCGCTGACGAACTACGCGCACACGGTCGCAAACAAACACCACCTCGACCTCGTCGACGTCGCCTGCTCGGGGGCCACGACCGAGAATATCCTCGTGCGCGGCCAGCACGGCTTTCCCGCGCAGATCGAGGCGGTAACGCCGGATACGCACCTGGTGTCGATTCTCATCGGCGGCAACGACGTCGGCTACGTGGGCGACCTGTTCGGCTTCTCGTGCCGCAGCGAAGGGAAGGGGGATTGCAAGGTCTCGGACACGGCGCAGCTCGAGCAGCGCTTCGCCGCGCTGCCCGCATCGCTCGACCGCGTGGTCGCGGCCGTGCGCCAACGTGCGCCGAAAGCGCGCATCGTGCTGGTCGGCTACTTGCCGGCCGTCCCCGATGACGCGGCGAAGACGTGCGCGGCGCTGCCGCTGGCGCGTGAAGAGGCGCAGCGCATGCGCGCCACGATGACGCGCCTGACGCAGGTGTTCGAGGCCGCGGCAAAGCGCAACCGGATCGAGCTGGTGCAGGCTTCCGCGCTGGGCGCCGGCCACGATGCCTGCGCGGCCGACAACTACATCACGGGCTACCGCCCGGCGCGCGTGCCGAGCTGGGAGGAACCGGTGGGCTACCATCCGACGCAAGCGGGCATGGACCGCGTGGCGGCGGAAATCGGCCGTATCCTCGCGAAGTAAGGGTCAGGAGCGGTCGCCACCGCCGTGCCACAGGCGTTCCATCGACAAGTAGGTGTACGACGCCGTCCATCCCATCAGCAGCATGCCGTTCAGCGCTTCCAGGCCCGCCAGCAGGCGCAGGTCGCCGAACGGCAGCACGTCGCCGTAGCCCAGCGTCGTGTAGGTCTCGGCCGAGAAGTACAGGCAGCGCGAGAACGGCAATGGACCCGGCGCGCCCATGCCGCCCACATCGAAGGACGTCGCCAGCACGTAGTAGGCGGCGCCATACAGCAGGATCTCGACGAAGTGGGCGACGAACGCGCCCAGGATGACGAACACGAGGCGCAGGCGCGGTTCGATCCGCAGGGCCGGCAGCACGGCCGTCAGCAGCCGCAGCACCTCGTAGTGGACCACCGTGGTGGCCACCAGCAGGAATAGGCAGGCGGTGCCGACGATGAGCATGCGACCTCCCGCGTCAAGTCTGCGTCGCCGGCTCTTTCGGCTGCGCGGCCGGCTGCTTCGCCTTGCGCCCGCCGAACAGCTTGCTGACGACGACGTAGAACATCGGGATCATCAGCGTCGCCACGAAGGTGGCCGTGAGCATGCCGCCGATCACGCCGGTGCCGATCGCATGCTGGCTGGCGGCGCCCGCGCCGCGCGAGATCGCCAGCGGCAGCACGCCCAGCACGAAGGCCAGCGACGTCATGAGGATAGGACGGAGGCGCAGGTGGGCGGCGTCGGTCGCGGCTTCCTCGGCGCTGGCGCCTTCGAGCTGGCGCGCATGGGCGAACTCGATCATCAGGATCGCATTCTTGGCCGACAGGCCGATGGTCACCAGCAGGCCCACCTGGAAATAGACGTCGTTGGTCAGGCCGCGCGCCATGGTCGCCGCCAGCGCGCCCAGTACACCCAGCGGCACCACCAGGATCACGGCGACGGGAATCGACCAGCTCTCGTACAGCGCGGCCAGGCACAGGAACACGACGAGGATCGACAGTGCGTACAGCAGCGGCGCCTGGTTGCCCGACTGCTTCTGCTGGTACGACGTGCCGGTCCATTCGAAGCCGATCCCTTTCGGCAGCGCGCGTGCCAGTTCCTCCATCGCGGCCATGGCGTCGCCCGAGCTCTTGCCCGGTGCGCCCTGGCCCTGGATGTTCATCGACTCGACGCCGTTGTAGCGCTGCAGCTGCGAGGGGCCGCTGGTCCAGTGGCTGCTGGCCAGCGCGGTGAACGGCACCATGGCGCCGTCGCCGTTGCGCACGTACAGGCGCGACAGATCGTCCGGGTTCATGCGGTACGGCGCGGCCGCCTGCACGTAGACGCGCTTGATGCGGTTGTCGGTGTCGAGGAAGTTGTTGACGTAGCGCGAGCCCCAGGCGATCGAGAAGGCCTGGTCGATGTCGGCCGGGGAGACGCCGAAGGCGCCCGCCTTCTCGCGGTCGACGTCGATCTTGAAGCCGGGGCTGTCGGCCACGCCGTTGTAGCGCACCTGGGCCAGGTCCGGGTGCTTGCGCGCGGCGGCCAGCAACTGGTCGCGGGCACGCGCCAGCGCGTCGTGGCCCAGGCCCGCGCGATCCTGCAGCTGGAAGTCGAAGCCGGCCGCGTTGCCCAGGCCGCGGATCGGCGGCGGGCTGGTGGGGAAGATGATGGCCAGGTTGCTGGAACCGAAGCGCTTCTTGATGCGGTCCGACAGCGCTTCCACGGACAGCTTGTCGTCCTTGCGCTCGTCCCAGTCCTTCAGGCGCACGAAGATCTGGCCCTGGCTCTGGTTGCGGCCCGCGTTGTTGTTGCCGTTGACGGTGAAGGTGGCCGTGACCATGTCCGACTCTTCCTTCAGCAGGTAGTTGCTGATCTGGTCCAGCACCACGCCCGTGCGCGACTGCGGCGTGCCGGCGGGAGTTTGCACCTGCACGAACAGGTAGCCCTGGTCCTCGTTGGGGAGGAAGGACGTGGGCAGGCGCAGGAACATCAGGCCGACGACCGCCAGCACGGCGCCGTACACGAGCATCCAGCGCACGGGGCGCTTGTAGATGCCTTGCGTGCGCTTGACGTACCAGTCGCGGCTGCGCTCGAAGCCGCGGTTGAACCAGCCGAAGAAGCCCCTGTCGTGCGCTTCGGGCGGCTTGAGCATCATGGCGCACAGCGCGGGCGTGAGCGACAGCGCGACGAACACGGACAGCAGCATCGATGCGACGATGGTCAGCGCGAACTGGCGGTAGATCGCGCCCACGGTCCCCGGCGAGAAGGCCACCGGCACGAACACGGCGCACAGCACCATCGCCACGCCGACCAGGGCGCCGCTGATTTCTTCCATGGCCTTGCTGGTCGCTTCCTTCGCGGGCAGTTTTTCTTCCTGCATGATGCGCTCGACGTTCTCGACGACGACGATGGCGTCGTCGACCAGCAGGCCGATCGCCAGCACCAGGCCGAACATCGACAGCGTGTTGATCGTGAATCCCAGCGCCGCCATCAGGCCGAAGGTCCCCAGCAGCACGACCGGCACCGTGATCGACGGGATCAGCGTGGCGCGGATGTTCTGCATGAACAGGTACATCACGAGCACCACCAGCACGATGCCCTCGATGAGCGTCTTGACCACTTCCTCGATCGACACCTGGATGAACGGCGTGACGTCGTTCGGGTACACGACCTTCAGGCCTTTCGGGAAGATCGGCTCCAGCTCCTTGATACGGGCGCGGATCAGTTCCGCCGTCTGCAGCGCATTGGCACCCGGCGCCAGCTGCACGCCCAGGCCGGACGAGGGCTCGTCGTTGTAGCGGTTGTCGACGATGAAGTTTTCCGGGCCCCGTTCGATGCGGGCGACGTCGCGCAGGCGCACGATGGCGCCCGTCTTTTCCGACTTCAGCACGACGGCGCCGAAGTCCTCGGGCGTGCGCAGCAGCGTCGAGCCGGTGATGGTGGCGGCCAGCTGCTGGTCGCTGGTGGCGGGCAGGCCGCCGATCTGGCCGGCGGACACCTGCACGTTCTGCGCCGTCAGCGCGGTGGTGACGTCCATCGGATTCAGGGCGAAAGAATTCAGCTTCGACAAATCGAGCCAGACCCGCATCGCGTACTGGGTGCCGTACACGTTCAGGTCGCCCACGCCCTCGACGCGGCTGAGCGGATCCTGCACGCGTGAGGCGAGGAAGTTGGCGATGTCGTACTTGCTCATGCTGTGGTCGGTCGAGACGAAGCCGATCACCATCAGGAAGGAGCTGCTCGACTTGGTCACGCGCACGCCCGACTGCTGCACCTGGGCCGGCAGCAGCGGCGTGGCCAGCTGCAGCTTGTTCTGCACCTGCACCTGGGCGATGTCGGGATCGGCGCCGCTCTCGAAGGTCAGCGTGGTGGTCGAGCGGCCGCTGTCGTCGCTGGTCGAGGCCATGTACATCAGCTTGTCGATGCCGCTCATCTGCTGCTCGATCACCTGCACCACCGTGTTCTGCATCGTCGATGCCGAGGCGCCCGCATAGCTGGCGTTGATCTGGATGGACGGCGGCGCGATCGGCGGGAATTGCTCGATCGGGAGCGTGAAGATCGACAAGCCGCCGCCCAGCATGATCAGCAGGGACAGGACGATCGCGAAGATCGGGCGGGCAATGAAGAACTTCGGCATGGCGGATCCAGTCGACTTACTGCGGTTTGTTGTGCGCGGTTTTGTAGTACGAATACGGCCGGTTCGATGCAGTATTCAGCAGTTGCCGTGCAGCTTACCAAGAACCGGAGGCCAGGTGGGGCCTGGCTACACTGTGATACAGAACGATACGCGGCGCCCCTGCAAAAATGCTGTTCTAATAGGGGTTTCGCCGCGCGCGATACGATACGTTACAAGGATTTACCATGACCATCGCATTCATCGGCCTGGGCGCCATGGGCCAGCACATGGCGGCCAACCTCCTGGCTTCAGGGCAGCCCGTCCACGTCTGGAACCGCAGTGCCGAACCCGTGCAGGCACTGGCCGCGCGGGGTGCCAAGCCGGCCGCGACGCCTGCCGAGTGCGGCATCGCCGACGTCGTGTTCACCATGCTGGCCGACGACGCCGCCACCCGTGCCGTGCTGATCGACGGGGGCGTGCTGGACGCCATGGCACCCGGCAGCATCCACGTCAACATGGCGACCGTCTCGGTCGCGTTCGCGCGCGAGATGGCGGCGCTACACGTCGAGCGCGGCATCGGCTACGTGGCCGCGCCCGTGCTGGGCCGCGTGGACGTCGCCGCCGCGGGCAAGCTGAACATCCTGGCCGGCGGCAGCGACGAACTGATTGCGCGCGTGCAGCCGCTGCTGGACCTGATGGGGCAGAAGACCTGGCGCTTCGGCGCCGAGCCGGAACAGGCGAATGCCGTCAAGCTGGCATGCAACCTGATGCTGGCCTGCGCCATCGAGGCGACGGGCGAGGGCACGGCGCTGGCGCGCGCCCACGGCGTGGCGCCGGCCGGCTTCATCGACCTGATCACCAGCACCCTGTTCGCCGGCTCGCCCGTCTACAAGGGCTATGGCGGGATGATCGCCGAGGAGCGCTACAGCCCGCCCGGGTTCAAGCTGTCGCTGGGCCTGAAGGACGTGCGCCTGGCCGTGGAAGCGGGGCAGGACCAGGGCCTGCCGCTGGCCTTCGGCGAGACCCTGAAGGCCACGCTGCAGGATGCGGTGGACCAGGGCGATGCCGAGCTGGACCTGGCGGCGCTGGGCAAGCACGCGGCGCGGCGTGGTGGTTTGACGTCAATGTGAGGATCGTGCCACGGTAGGCATGCGTTCATGGTGGGCACGTGGTGCCCACCCTACAATTGGCGATCGTGTAGAGTGGGCATCACATGCCCACCATGCCTTTCGGTAATGGTGCAGTGCGTCAAGCGTGCGAACGCGACCTCGACCGGATGCTAGACTTTTTGCATCCAGAGTCGAAGGAGTCGTTTTGCGTTTACGTTTTTCCCTCAGTTTCCTGATCCTGTTCCTGGTCGCGCTGATGGCGCCGCCCGGCTTCGCCGCCCCCGGCGAACCGGCCGAGGCGCCCGCGCCGGCCGTCCAGCCCGACCCGCTCAAGCGCGAGACGCCGCGCTCGACGGTGTCCGGCCTCATCGCGGCGCTGGCCGAACTCGATTACGACCGTGCCGTCCAGTACCTCGACCTGCCCACCGGCGGCAGCAGCAAGCAGCGCCTGGCCGCCGTCGGCCAGGCGCGCGCCTTCCATGCCTTGCTCGACGACGGCGGCACCTTCAAGCCTTTCGTGGCCCTGTCGAACGAAGCGGTCGGCAGGATCGACGACGACCTGCCGCTGGACCAGGAGGACATCGGCGAAGTCACGCTGCAGGGCAAGAAGGTGCCGATCCTGCTGGAGCGCGGCAAGGAGGGCGACCTGCAGGTGTGGCGCGTCTCCAGTGCCACGCTGGACCAGGTCGCGGCCGCGACCAGGCGCGATCCCGTGGCGCAGAAAGCGGTGCAGGAAGCCGAACAGGATGAATTCGTCGTTGCCGGCGCGCCGTTGAAGGACTGGGGCCTGCTGCTCGGGATCGGCATCCTCGTGTTCGGCGGCCTGTGGCTGTTTTCCGCGCTCGTGGTGGCGCTCATGCGCAGGATGGTCGCGGAGTCGGCTTCCAACGGCATCTACCGCTTCCTGGAGGCGGCGCTGCCGCCCGTGAGCCTCCTGATCGCGGTGTTCGTGTTCTACAACTGGGCCGAGCGCCTGCCCGTCGCGATCGTCGCGCGCCAGACCCTGCTGCGCTACACGGGCGTCATCAGCGTCGTCGCGTTCGTGTGGTTCGGCCTGCGCCTCGTCGATGCCGTGGCGGAGCTGGCGATCTCGCGCATGCAGCGCAGCCAGCGGCGCCAGATCATTTCCGTCATCACCCTGCTGCGGCGTACGGCCAAGGTGCTGCTGCTGGTCTTTTCCGGAATCGGCATCCTCGACACCTTCGGCATCGACGTCACCACGGGCATCGCCGCGCTCGGCATCGGCGGTATCGCGCTGGCGCTGGGCGCGCAGAAGACGGTGGAAAACCTGGTCGGCAGCGTGACCGTGATCGCCGACCGCCCGATGCAGGTGGGCGACTTCATCAAGGTCGGCGACGTGGTCGGCACGGTGGAGGACGTCGGCATCCGCTCGACCCGCGTCCGCACCGGCGAGCGCACCGTCGTCACGATCCCCAACGGCGACCTGTCGGCGCGCCAGATCGAGAACTTCGCGGAGCGCGACCGCTTCCTGTTCAACCCCGTGATCGCCATCAGCCACCGCACGCCTGCCGCCAAGCTGAAGGAAGCCGTCGGCATCGTCCAGCAGGTGCTGGCGGGAGAAAAGAACATGGCCGAGGGCCACCGCGCCCGGCTGGGCAGCATCAGCGACCGGGCCTTCAATATCGAGGTGTATGCGTACATCGACGTGCGCGAGTTCGATACCCAGGTCATCATCCGCGAACAGCTGCTGCTGGCGATCTACGAACGCCTGGAAGCCGCCGGCATCGGCCTTGCCTTCCCGGGCCAGACGATCGTGGTCGCGCACGAAGCGCCCGCGTCCGGCGGCGAAGAGAAGGAAGCCAGCGACGATGCAGGGATCGTCATCACCGATGCTGCCAGCTCTTGTACACGAACTCCAGGCTGATCCCGTCCGGATCCAGCACGTTGGCCGCGTAGTAGCGGGGATCGTAGTGCAGGCGTGCGCCAGGCGCGCCGTTGTCGGTGGCGCCGGCCGCCAACGCGGCGGCATGGGCGGCATCCACCTGGGCGCGGCTGGAAGCGACGAAGCCGACGTGCACGGCGCGGGAATCCGCATCGCCTGCGCGCAGCCAGAAGAACATGCGGCCGTTCGCGCCGAAGCCTTTCAGGTCCGGGTGCCCCGGAGGGCCTTCCTTGCCGTCGTAGTCGAGCCGGTCGACGATGCCCAGCGGGGCCAGTGCCGCCGTGTAGAAATCGATGGCGCGCGGCAGGTCGCGGACGGTGACGAAGACGTGGTCGAGCATGATCGTCTCCTTTACAGCAGGTAGCCGCCGGACACGTCGACCGACTGGCCGTTGACCCAGGCCCCGTCGTCGGACAGCAGGGTGGCGATCACGCGGGCCACCTCGTCCGGCTCGCCGACGCGGCCCAGCGCGGTCTGGTCGGCCAGCAGCCGTTCGAATTCCGGGCTCATGCCACCGCCCAGTTCCGTGCGGATCGGACCCGGCGAGACGGCATTGGCGCGGATGCGGCGCGGGCCGAACTCCTTCGCCATGTAGCGCGTCAGCACTTCCAGGCCGCCCTTGAACGCGGCATACGGCGCCACGCCGGCGAAGGCCGCGCGGGTGGTGGCGCTGGTCACGTTGACGATGGCGGCATCGCGCGCGAACAGGGGCAGCAGCGCCTGCGTGAGAAAGAACGGCCCCTTCAGGTGGACGTTCATCAAGCCGTCGAACTGGGCTTCGGCGACCGTGTCGATCGGCTCGTAGACGCCGAAGCCGGCATTGTTCACCAGGCCGTGCAGCTTGTCGCTGCCGAAGCGCGCCTGCAGGGTTTCCGGCAGCGCCGCGGCGAAGCGGCGGATGCCGGCCATGTCGGTGATGTCGAGGTGCAGGGCGGCGGCGCGGCCGCCGGCTTCCTCGATACGGCGCGCGACGGCCTGCGCCGCGTCCAGGTCGCTCTTGTAGGTCAGGACGATGCCGAAGCCGCGGCTGGCGCAGGCGAGGGCGGCGGCGGCACCGATGCCGCGGCTGGCGCCGGTGATGACGATGACTTGCATGGGTTTCTCCTTCGTTGTGGACGGCATCCACTGTAGGGAGAAGATGCGGCGCGGGCATGCCCGATGCTGTTCGATTCCTGCCCATTTCTGCTCCGTCCCGCCCGGCAGCTTGCCGTGCCCGGCGCCGGGAGTGTCTAATGGCCGCATGAACCAGCTCGACGAACTGCGGCGCCTGGCCGCCCACGCCGAAAACCGCCGTACGGAGACGGGCATTCCGCGCATCGCCATGGTCCAGGGCCGGGTGCCGGAGCACGACCTGGCCGCCGTCTACGAGCCGATGGTCAACCTGATCCTGGGTGGCAGCAAGACGATGACGGTAGGCGCGCGCACGCTGCACTACGACCCGGCCACGTACTTCGTGATGTCGGTCGACTTGCCGGCCGTGGGTGCCGTGCACCCCGCCGCGGATGGCACGCCCTACCTCGCGGTGAGCCTGACGCTGGACCCGGCGATCGTCGGCACGCTGCTGGCCGACCTGCCCGATCCTGCCGCGGGAAAGGAAGCGGAAGAAGACGCGGCGGCGTTCTCGGTGGCCCGCACCACGCCGGAACTGCTGGATGCGTGGGTACGCATGCTGGGCCTGATGGCGCGCCCTGCGGACATCCCCGCGCTGGCCCCGGCCTACGAACGGGAGATCCTGTACCGCGTGCTGCAGGGACCGCACGGCCGCATGCTGCGCGACATCGCCACGCCGGACAGCGCGCTGGCGCGCATCGATGCCGCCATCCGCCTGATCCGACGCGACTTCGACCGGCCCTTGCGCATCGAGACGCTGGCGGCGGAGGCGGCGATGAGCGAGTCGGCCTTCCACCGCCGCTTCAAGGCTGTGACGGCGCTGAGTCCCCTGCAGTACCAGAAGCGCATCCGCCTGCTGCAGGCAAGGACGCTGCTGGTGACGGGCGCGCGCAGCGTCACGGCTGCCGCCATGGAGGTCGGCTACGAGAGCCCGACCCAGTTCTCGCGCGAGTACGCGCGCGCGTTCGGCCTGCCGCCGGCGCGCGACAGCGCGCGCATCCTGGCGCAGATGCGCGCGAGGTAGGCGGCTGGCCCAGGAAGGGACTGGCCAAAGGAGGTGTTGTTGCCCGAAAAGGGCAGGCTTACCATCGGCGTTTTTATCGATGGACTAGCGCTATGAAAATGACCGTCGCCTGCCGCAGGCTGGGCGTTTCGATGTTGCTCCTGGCCGCCGGCAGCAGCTCCGATGCCGATGCCGCCCCCCATGTCACCGTGCTGCGCGCCGCCCGCATGTTCGACAGCGTCAGCGGCAGGCTGGTCGAGCACGCGCAGGTGCTCGTCGTGGGGAACCGCATCACGCGGGTCGGCGCGACCGGGATCCCGCCCGATGCCCAGGTGATCGACCTCGGCGATGCCACCATCCTGCCCGGCTTCATCGACACCCACGTGCACCTGTCCGGCCAGACCACGGGCAACTGGTACGGCGACTTCTTCGACAACATGATGCGCTTCCCGGCCGAGCAGGCGCTGTACGGCGCCTACAATGCGCGCGTGACGCTGGACGCCGGCTTCACGTCGGTGCGCGACCTCGGCGCCACCGACTGGCTGGCGCTGGGCCTGCGCAACGCCATCGACGCCGGCAAGGTCCCCGGTCCGCGCATGCTGGTGGCGAACTACGGCGTCGGCTCGACCGGCGGCCATGCCGACCAGGACCCGTACCCGCCGCAGAAGGTCGCCGTCGCCGGACCGCTACAGGGCGTGTGCAACGGCCCGTCCGAATGCCGGGCCGCGGTGCGCTACCAGATCAAGTACGGCGCCGACGTCATCAAGTTCATGCCATCGGGCGGCGTGCTGTCGCTGTCCGATCCCGTCGACGCGCCCGAGCTGACGCAGGAAGAGATGATCGCCATCGTCGACGAAGCCCATGCCTGGGGACGCAAGGCGGCCGCGCACGCGCATGGCGACAAGGCGGCGCGCATCGCGGTGGCGGCCGGCGTCGATTCGATCGAACACGGCAGCTTCGTCGAGGACGAGACGCTGCGCATGATGAAGGCGAAGAACGTCTACCTGGTGCCGACCATCTCGGCCGTCGTCAACGTGGAGGACAAGATCGCCAGCTTCCCGCCGCCCATCGCCGCCAAGGGCCGCGCCGCATCCGCCCACCTGCGCCAGACGTTTGCCCACGCGGTGCGGATCGGCGTGCCGGTCGCATTGGGTACCGACGCGGGCGTGGGCAAGCACGGCACGAATGCGCGCGAATTCGGCTTCATGGTGAAGGAGGGCTTGAGCCCGGCGCAGTCGCTGATGGCGGGCACGGCGAACGCGGCGCGCCTGCTCGGCACGATCGATCGCGTCGGCACGCTGGAGGAGGGGAAGCTGGCGGATATCGTGGCGGTGCCGGGCAATCCGCTGGAGGACATCACGGTGACGGAACGCGTGCTGTTCGTGATGAAGGATGGGGTGGTGGTGCGTCGCGCGACCAAATAATTAGTTGTACCAATAAAAACGTCGTCCCCGCGGAGGCGGGGACCCAAGTTCTGCATGCGTTATCGAAGCGCTTGCAAAATTGGGTCCCCGCCTGCGCGGGGACGACGTGGCTATTGTTACTTACCTGCTCAGCCGCCGACCGACGCCAGCGCGGCGTTGAAGGTCGCGCTCGGACGCATCACGGCTTTCACCTTGGCGCTGTCCGGCTTGTAGTAGCCGCCGATGTCGACCGGCTTGCCCTGGATTTCCAGCAGTTCGGCGACGATCTTCTGTTCGTTGTCGGCCAGGCTCTTGGCCAGCGGCGCGAAGTAGGCGGCCAGTTCGCGATCCTCCGTCTGCGCGGCCAGTTCCTGGGCCCAGTACAGCGACAGGTAGAACTGGCTGCCGCGGTTGTCGAGTTCACCGGTCTTCGGCGACGGCGACTTGCGGTTGTCCAGCAGCTTGCCGGTGGCGGCGTCCAGGGTCTTGGCCAGCAGCTTCGGCTTGGCGCTGCCGGTCTTCAGGCCCAGGTCTTCCAGCGACACGGCCAGGGCCAGGAACTCGCCCAGTGAATCCCAGCGCAGGTGGTTTTCCTCGACCAGCTGCTGCACGTGCTTCGGTGCCGAACCGCCGGCGCCCGTTTCGTACATGCCGCCGCCGGCCATCAGCGGGACGATCGACAGCATCTTGGCGCTGGTGCCCAGTTCCATGATCGGGAACAGGTCGGTCAGGTAGTCGCGCAGGATGTTGCCGGTCACCGAGATGGTGTCCATGCCGCGCACCACGCGTTCCAGCGTGAAGCGCATCGCGCGCACCTGCGACATGATCTGGATGTCCAGGCCCGCCGTGTCGTGGTCCTTCAGGTAGGTCTTGACCTTCTTGATCAGTTCATTTTCGTGCGGACGGTAGGCGTCCAGCCAGAACACGGTGGTCATGCCCGAGTTGCGGGCGCGGGTGACGGCCAGCTTGACCCAGTCGCGGATCGCCGCGTCCTTGGTCTGGCACATGCGCCAGATGTCGCCCTGTTCGACGTCCTGCGACATCAGGACTTCGCCGGTGGCGATGTCGACGATGTTGGCGACGCCGTCTTCCTGGATCTCGAAGGTCTTGTCGTGCGAGCCGTATTCCTCGGCCTGCTGGGCCATCAGGCCGACGTTCGGGACGGTGCCCATGGTGCGCGGGTCGAAGGCGCCGTGCCATTTGCAGAAGTTGATGATCTCCTGGTAGATGCGGGCGAAGGTCGATTCCGGCAGCACGGCCTTGACTTCCTTCAGGCGGCCGTCGGCGCCGTACATCTTGCCGCCGGCGCGGATCATGGCCGGCATCGACGCGTCGACGATCACGTCGTTCGGCGAGTGGAAGTTGGTGATGCCCTTGGCCGAGTCGACCATGGCCAGCTCAGGCTGGTGTTCCTGGCAGGCGTGGATGTCGCGGATGATCTCGTCGCGCTGCGATTCCGGCAGCTTCTCGATCTTGTTGTACAGGTCGGCCATGCCGTTGTTGACGTTCACGTCCAGGCTGTCCAGCGTTTCCTGGTGCTTGGCGAAGGCTTCCTTGTAGAAGGTGCGCACGGCGTGACCGAACACGATCGGGTGCGAGACCTTCATCATGGTCGCCTTGACGTGCAGCGAGAACATCATGCCGGTCTTCTTGGCGTCTTCGATCTGCTTCTCGTAGAAGTCGATCAGGGCCTTGCGGCTCATGAACATCGAGTCGATGATCTCGCCGTCCTTCAGGGCGACCTTCTGCTTCAGGACGACGGTCTGGCCCGACTTGGTGACCAGTTCCATGCGCACGTCGCGCGCGCCGTCCAGCGTCATCGACTTTTCGCCGTGGTAGAAGTCGCCGTGGGTCATGTGCGAGACGTGGGTGCGCGAGGCGGCCGACCATTCGCCCATCGAGTGCGGGTTCTTGCGTGCGTATTCCTTGACGGCCTTTGGTGCGCGGCGGTCCGAGTTACCTTCGCGCAGGACCGGGTTCACGGCCGAACCGATGCACTTGGCATAGCGGGCCTTGATGTCCTTTTCTTCGTCGGTGGTCGGGTTGGCCGGGTAGTCGGGCAGGTTGTAGCCCTTGCCCTGCAGTTCCTTGATGGCGGCCTGCAGCTGGCCCACCGACGCCGAGATGTTCGGCAGCTTGATGATGTTCGCTTGCGGGGTCAGCGTGAGCTTGCCCAGTTCCGACAGGGCGTCCGGCACGCGCTGCTCTTCGGTCAGGCGTTCCGGGAATGCCGCGAGGATGCGCGCAGCGACCGAGATGTCGCTCTCTTCGACGGTGATGCCTGCCGGCTTGGCGAAGGTTTCGATGACGGGCAGGAAGGCATGGGTAGCCAGCAGGGGCGCCTCGTCGGTCAGGGTGTAGATGATGGTCTGATCACTGCTCATACGCTTGTTCCTCGATGTGCGGGAAGGGTTCGAATACTCAACAAAAAGACATCGCCTGTCCGGCGCGATGAACGGATCGCAAAATCATACTCCGTCGGACATCGATGTGGCGGCCGCAAACGTCGCTGTCTTTTCTTGTCTTCTAACTAAGTCTTATATAAGACATAGGACGGGCTATATTATTGCACGACCTTTCGCAATCGGATAGTGCAATGATTTTCCGCATTGCGGAAAAAGGGCGGAGACCTGCGCCGCGTCGTACGCGCGCGGCCCGGATGACCTATGATGCGTGCATCGTTAACTCAGGAGTACACCACCATGTCCACGCAACTGCCCGTGACCGTCGCGGACGGCACGTTCAACTGCTACGTCGAATACCCGTCCACGCCGGGCCCGCATCCGGTGATCGTCGTGCTGCAGGAAATCTTCGGCATCAACGAGGGTGTGCGCAGCATCGTCCGCAACTACGCGCTGAAGGGCTTCATCGCGGTGGCGCCGGACTTGTTCTGGCGCGCCGAACCGGGCGTGCAGCTGACCGAGGCCGACTTCGAGAAGGGGATGAGCCTGTACAAGAGCTTCGACGTCGACAAGGGCGTGCAGGACATCGCCGCCACCATCGCCGTCGCGCGCACGCTGGAAGGCAGCAACGGCAAGGTCGGCGTGAGCGGCTACTGCCTGGGCGGCCTGCTGACCTACCTGGCGGCGGCGCGCACCGACGGCGACGCCTTCGCGGCCTATTATGGCGGCGGCACCAACAACTACCTGGCCGAGGCGGCCAACATCACGAAGCCGGTGCTGTACCACCTGGCCGGCGCCGACGCCTACATCCCGCCGCCGGCCCAGGAAGCGATCCGCGCCACGCTGGAAGCCAAGCCGGATACGGAGGTGTATATCTATCCGGGCCGCGACCACGCGTTCGCCCGCCCCAACGGCAGCAGCCACCACCAGGCCGATACCGTGCTGGCCAACAGCCGTACCGATGCCTTCTTCATGAAGCACCTGTTCTGACGCTTGCGGTATGTTCGGTGGGCACGTGGTGCCCACCCTACGAATAAACGGGACCTCGCATACCGTTGTGCCGGCGGATTCACATCTGCCGGAACAGATCCACGTAATTGCGGCTCACCACGAGCTGCTCCTCGCGCCCCTTCAATCGCACCAGCAGGCGCCCGCGGAAATCCGTGCGGGTGCCCGCCACGTGGCGCGCGGCGACGATGATGCCGCGATGGATCTGCCAGAACTTCTGCGGGTCGAGCTGCTCGCGCAACTGGCGCAGCGGCGTGCGGATCAGGTGTTCGCCGTCGGCCACGAACACGCTCGTGTACTTGTCGTTGCTCTGGAAGTAGATGACTTCGTCGATGGCGATCAGGCGCGTCTCCTGGCCCTGCGCCGCGCGGATCCATTGCAGCGGGGCCGCCGGCGGCACGGGCGCGTCGCCTGCCGGCGGCGGCGCCACGCCGAGCTGGCGTATCAGCTGGGCCAGCATCCCGGCCGCGGCGGGATCGACGGCCGGCGCCGGTGCGGGCTTCGCCAGCGTTTCCTGCAACCGCGCCACCGTGCGCTGCAGCCGCTCCAGGCGGATCGGCTTGAGCAGGTAATCGAAGGCGGATTGGTCGAAGGCCTGCAGCGCATAGTGTTCGTGGGCCGTCGTGAACACGATGCGCGGCGCATCGGCGCCCGCGCATAGCCGTTCGGCCAGCTGCATGCCGTTCAGGCCGGGCATCTGGATGTCGAGGAAGAGCACGTCCGGCGCCAGTTCGTCGACCAGGCGCAGCGCCTCGATGCCGTTGGCGGCGCGTCCGGCGATGCGCAGGTCGGGCCATGCCTGCGCCAGTTGTTCTTCGAGGTAGGCGAGCAGGTGCGGCTCGTCGTCGGCGAGGACGGCAACAGGCGCCGTGGCGGCGGACTTGGCGATATTCACGTGGTCTCCAGTGGCAGCAGCAGGCGCGAGGTGACGCCGCCCGCCGGGTTCTCCATCAATTGTAGCCGTGCGTCCGGCCCGTACAGGCTGCGCAGCCGTTCGCGCAGGTTCGACAGGCCCACGCCGCCGCCGGGGCGCGGGGCGGCGTCCACGAGGCCGATGCCGTCGTCGGCGATTTCCACGCACAGGCCGCCGTCCATGCGCCGCGCTCGCACGACGATTTCGCCGCCTTCGACCTTCGGCTCCAGCCCGTGCATGATCGCGTTCTCGACCAGCGGCTGGACCAGCATCGGCGCCAGCGGCAACGCGCGCACGTCGTCGCCGGCCTCGATGCGCCAGGACAGGCGCGCCCCCATGCGCACCCCGAGCAGGTCGAGGTAGGCGGCGGCCAGATCGAGTTCGGCGCCCAGCGTGGAGCGCTCGGCGCGGCTGGCCGACAGGCTCGCGCGCAGGAAGTCGATCAGGCGCTCCAGCATGTGGCGCGCGCGCGCCGGGTCGGGGCCGATCAGGCTCACCACATTGGCCAGTGTGTTGTACAGGAAGTGCGGCTCGATCTGCGCCTGCAGCGCGCGCAGCTTCGCCTCGGCCAGCAGGCGCGCCGCTTCGGCCATCTGTTCCTGCTGGCGCGCGGCCGCCATCTCGCGCGCCAGGCGCCGTTCGCCGGCGGCCAGGATCGCGACCATGACCAGCGCGATGGCGGCGGCATAAGGCAGCATCTTCATCAGGCTGGCGCCCGGCAGCTGGCCCCGGAACGGAACCTGTCCGCCCAGGATCGCTTCCGCGACGACCAGTCCGAACACGGCGCAGCAGAACGTCAGCAGGATGCGGCAGGCGCGCATGACCGGCGAGCGCGCCCCGGGCCGGCTGGACGGCACGAAATGCATCAGGAGGTTCAGCGCCATGTGGATCGACAGGCCGACCAGGTTCGAGGTCAGCAGGCAGCCCGCAAGCAGGTAGGGCAGGGGCTGATCGCGGGCGATCCAGAGCGCCACTGCGATCAGCACGCCGATCAGGCAATTCCAGACAAGCGTATAGACGAGATTGCGCAGCGGCGACGGGCGCCAGCGGCGGAACGGGGCGATCAGTTCCAGCGGATGCGTCGTGCTCGGATGCGGGGCCATGGCGTCATGATTGTTCACGTAGGCAAGAAATTACCATGGAAACAATGCGGTGTGCGATAGGGCAGGCGCGCCGTCGCCACCGGACCGGCGCTCACGCGCCCCGCATCGAACACGGTGAGCATGGCCGTGCGGGTAGTGGTGTCCTGTGCGACGCCGACCAGCCAGCCGTCGGTCTCGCTGCGCGCGCCGCGGCGCGGCACCAGGATGTGTTCCTCGGCACGCCAGCCGGGGCCGAAGCGCCAGCTGTCGGCACGTCCTTTGTCGACGTCGACGACGTTGACGGTGTCCAGCACCAGCGCGGCATTGCGCGCACCGCTGGACAGCACCGCCAGGCGGCGATGGCGGCCCGAGACGACCTGCGGCATCACGCGCGGGAATTCGGCGCCGTCGAGCAAGGGCGTGACGCGGGCGCGCTTGCGGCCGTAGTCCAGGCTGAGGCGCACGGCGCGGTGCGCGGCCGGTCGGTTCGGTTCGCGTTCGCCTTCCATCACGTGGGCGAGCGCGGCGATCTGGTCGCCGTCGTGCAGCACCAGGTCGACGTGGGTGACGGCGCCGCCGGCCTCGTCCCAGGCATTCCCGAAGTGGAATACCATCTGCGGCGGCAATTCGAACACCTGGCGCAGCGCCATCGTGTCCTTGGCCACGACGACGACGCGGGTCGGACGCGCATGGGTGCCGTTGCCGGCCCAGACGTGGCGCTCGGCCGTGCTCAAGGTGCGGTCGTCGCTGATGTCGTACGGCGGGATGACGAATACCAGGTGGCGCTCGCTGACGGCGAAGTCGTGCAGCATGGCGATCTGCGGCACCTCGACGGCGCCGGCCTGCGCCACGCTGCCGTCGGGCGCGATGCGATACAGCGCGATGCGCTCGCTACCGGGCAGGGCGCCGAAATTCCACATGGTGCCCGACGGGTCGACCTTCGGGTGGGCCGAGAACGGCATTGCCTTCAGATCGTCGCGCCAGGTCTTGATGCCGATGGTGTCCAGCGTGCGCGGATCCATCTCGGTGGCGGAGCCGCCTTCCCACAGCGCATACAGGCGCCCGTCGAAGGGCAGCAGGTTCGTGTTCGCCACGTTCACGCTGTCGTTGTCGCGAAAGCCCTTGCGCTCGACCTGGGTGCCGAAGGCCGGGTAGAGGAACTGGCCGGCAGCCGTCTCGTCGACGAACTTGCGGGTTTCGACGAAGCGTCCCACGTGGCTGACCTTGCCGTCCCCGATGCGCCAGGCCTGGGCATAGCCGTCGCCGTCGAACCAGTGGTGGTAGCGTTCGCCGTTCAGTTCGAAGCGGCCTGGCCCGTTGCGGTAGAACGTGCCTTGCAGTTCGGCGGGCAGGCGGCCTGTCACGACGGCGTCGCCCTGCTGGTTGCCATCCAGGCTGGCATACACGACCAGTCCCGGATCGCGGGCGAGAGCGGCGTGGAAGCGGCTGTGGGTGGTGTGCGTGTCGGCGCGGACAGCGCCCATCAGGCCGGACAGGCCGAGACCCAGGCCCGCTTGCAGGAATTGGCGGCGTTGCATGATGTTCCCCTTCAGCGCAGCGTGACGGAAGTATCCAGGCCGGCGGCCGGGATGTCGATGCGGACGGCATCGAAGGTCGGCGGCCCCATATGGCCCTGCGCATCCTTGCTGAAGGCGACGGGTTCGATCGGGATGCCCATCAGGTTGCGGTCGGTCTTGCCGTTGCCGTTGACGTCGTGGTACACGGCAAAGCCATATGCGCCTGCAGCCACGTCCTTGAACACGACGGTCGTGGCGCCCGCCGTCGCCGGCGCCTCGGCGACGCGCGCGGGACGCTTCAGGAAATCGGCTGCGCCGTCGAACAGCGCAACCCGCACCTGGCCGGTGTCTCCCTGCACGTTGTCGACGCGAATGACGAGATCGCCGGCGTGGGCGCAGGCGCAGGCGAGGCCGAGAACGGCGGCGAAGAGGGGTTTGTGCATGGTCGGCTCCAGTGGCGGTTGGGATGGGCTCACTGTAGCCAGGCGCCGGTTGGCGCGAGACGGGATGCGACGAAATGGCGTGGAAGGGCGCGAGATGCCGATGGCCGGCGTGAAATGCCTGGTAGTTCGGAAAACCGGACCAGCGTGATGTCGCAAGGGATCGAGCGGCATCGCTGAGGAATATGCCGGCGTCTTGCTCAGCGGTCGCCTTGCGCACTGTTAATGTCTACGGGAGTATGTTGCGCAAATACAATATATTTCTCACATTGTACCGAGAAAATGTGTCCATCTTTTTCACGATTTGTAACAGTGCGGCAGTTTCCGATTGGATATACCAATACGGTTGAGATTGCCGTACATTTAAGTTTGTTACGCGCGGGTGACCATGAATGTATCACGCCGACGCTGTTGCCGGAATGCTTAAATGATATGAATGACACGATGACACAAGTACTGGAGGCGCTGGCAGGCTTCGACAGCGCCACGCGCTTGTATGCGCTGCGAATCGGTGACGGCGCCGCTGACCTGGAGGGTGGCGCACTGCTGGTTGAGGCCTTTGTCGCGGACGATGCGGTGCAGGGGCTGGGTGTGCGTGATGTGATTGCGCTCTCGACCAGCGCCACTCTTGATCTGGCGACGCTGCTGGGCCGCCAGGCAAGCCTGGAGGTGGCTTTGGCGGACGGCAGTCGTGCCAGCTTCGCGGGTGAGATCTGCGAGGCCGCGCAGCTGGGCAGCGATGGTAGCCTGGCGCGCTACCGCGTGCGCATCGCGCACTGGATATGGCGCCTGGCGCACGTGCGCAACAGCCGCGTATGGCAGGATCGTTCGGTGATCGACATCGTCGACGATGTCTTTTCCGCCTATGTGCCAGCGGCGCGCTGGCGCTGGAGCGACGAGGTCGGCTCCTTCATGGACGGCACCTCGATGCGCAGCTATTGCTGCCAGTACCGGGAGTCCGACCTCGGATTTGTCGAGCGCCTGCTGGCTGAAGAAGGACTAGCCTGGCGTTTTGAACAAGATACCGACGGACCGTTGATGGTGCTGTTTGCGGACAGCAGCGACCCATCTGCAGTACCGGATGACCCGAGCATTACGTTGGGTGGCGCGCGTTTTCATGGCGCGCATGCACGGGAGAAGAGCGACAGCGTGCAAGCATTGACGTCCCTGCGTACCGTAGGGGCATCTGCTGTTACGGTGCTCAGCTATGACTACAAGAGCAAGCAGGTGGTGGCTGCCAGTTCGCCGTCGCGTCTATCGAACGACAGCCTGCCAGCGCTGGAGTCCTTCGACGCTCCGGGTCAATACGCTTATGCCGATAGCATTCAGGCGCAGCGCTATGCCGATCTGCAGATGGAAGCGCGCGAGGCACGCGCTCAGCTGTGGCGCGGCCGCTCGACCTTGCGCACGCTGCGCGCTGGCACGCGGCTGACGGTGACCGGCGCGCCTCTACGCGTGCTGGGTCAGGGGGCACCGTTCACAATCCTGCGCGTGATTAGCGTTGGCGTGAACAACCTGCCGACGCGCGTTCAGGATGCGCTGACCGAACTGTTCGGTCCGATTCCGGAACTGCTGCAGGAAAACCTGCGCGACGATTTGCCGGAAGATTTCGCGCTTGTCCTTGCGCAGGCGCGTGCGAGTGGCTACAGCAATTGTTTCGAGGCGGTGGCGGCCGAAGTCGTCTGGCGCGCCCAATCGAACGGCAGCGATGGCACTGGCCATCTGCGCCCGACGGCGTTCGGCGCCCAGACCGCGATCGTCGTTGGCGCGAATGGCAACGATGTACCGAACGGCGCCGATGAGTTGTATTGCGATCGCCTGGGGCGCGTGCGTATCCGTTTTCACTGGCAAAACGAGCAGGAAGGGGCCGCTACCTGCTGGGTGCGGGTGGCCCAGCGACTGGCAGGCGGCGGCATCGGCAGCCAGTTTTTACCCCGCATCGGGCAGGAAGTCCTTGTCCAGTTCATCGAGAACGATATCGACCGGCCGATCATCGTCGGCGCGCTTTACAACGGCCGGGGCGAGGGCGGCGCGACGCCGACTCCAGGCGGGGTGCCAGGCGATGTGTCCGATGACCCGTTCAGTATGGCCCATGACCACATGCCATCCGGGCAAGGCAACCTTACCGGTGGCAATAGCCCGCTGTGGCACGGTGCCTCGGGCGCCGTAGCCGGTCACCGCAATAGTGCGGCCCAGTGGGGTGTGCGCACGAAGGAATTCGGCGGTAATGGCTATAACCAGCTTTTGTTCGACGACACCGATGCCCAGGGGCGCGTCCAGCTGCGTACGACGCAGGCGGCGACCGAATTGAATCTGGGGCATCTGGTGCACAGCGCCGACAATTTCCGTGGCAGCCTGCGTGGCCAGGGGGCCGAACTGCGTACGGACGCCTACGGTGCCGTGCGAGCTGGCGCCGGTCTGCTGGTATCGAGTTATCGCATCGAGCACGGCGCGTCCTCGCGCGAGCCCGCGGGTGACAATGTGGCCGGAATCGCGTTGCTCAAGCAGGCAGTCAAGCTGGGCGAGACCTTCAACGTGGCCGCGATCACCCATGGAACGGTCGGCCTTGCCGCCCATCTTGGCGCGTCGAGAGCCGGCGCCAGCGTGCTGGATATGAAGGCGCCGCCGCTGCAGGCCATACTGGATACGGTGTCTGGCATGACGGAAGCCCGCAGCTTGGCGCCGGGTGCGGCGGGCGCAGGCGAGTTGCCGCATGTGAGCGCGCCCATCATTGCGATTTCGGCGAAGTCCGGGCTGAGTGTGACGGCGAATCATGACGTACAGCTGGCGAATGGCGAGACCGTCAGCCTGATGAGCGGCCAGGACACGCAGTTCCTTACCGGTGGCGTGCTACGTGCGCATGCCGGCCAGGCGATCGGCGTGCTGGCCGGCGCCATCAAACCGGGCGAGGGAGGAATAGGATTGCAGGCGATCGCGGCGCGCGGTGCCATCGATGTGCAGGCGCAGGCCGGCACCCTCGACGTCCAGGCGCGCGACGAGGTAAGCGCCGTGAGTGCGAATGCCCATGTGGAGTGGGTGGCAGCCAAGCGGATCAGCCTGTCGACGGCGGGCGGGGCAAATATCACCATCGAAGGTGGAAATATTACGGTGCAATGCCCCGGGAAGATCACCGTCCATGCCGGCAAGAAGGCGTTCGACGGGCCGGAGCACCTGGATTATCGATTGCCGGAACTTCCACTGTCGGCCCTGCCCAAACGCCCTCTCGAGTTCAAGATGCGCCTGATGGATACGCCGGGACCGCATGGCCACCCGCTTGGACACACGCCCTGGAAGATCTCGGTAGGCGAAAAACCCGCAGGCCTCGGCCTGGTCGAGGACGACGATCTGGTCGTACATGGAACGACAGACGAGGATGGCCACATTGTCCTGGACGCAGCCCAGAACGAAAAGCTTGCCGAGATGTATGCCTTGCATCCAGGCCGGACATGGCTCGTCTATCCGGGCCATACCGTGCGCGTCCACGTGCAAGACGAATCGCCGGAGTGGAACGACAAGCAGAAGCTGCTACATGCCCTGAATGCGGCGGATTTCAGCGGCCAGCTTCACGCATCCTTGTTGAGTGGCGGGGCGATTCCGCATGCGAACTATGCGAAGGAAGCGTTCGACACGGCCGAGGCCAATACCATTTTTGGAAAAATAAAAAGCTGAGTTGACTTGTCTTTATCCGTTGACAACCGTATGACCACCAAAAAAATCTCCCAATTGACGTCTCCCGACGGAAAACCGGCGGCCATTGCAGTTTCTGCACCCGGATGCTTCGTGCATGACGATGTCGCTATCGAGCAGCATCCTGCCATAAGCTGGGGAAAGGTGTTTTCCGAGCCTTGCAGCGGCAATGCTGTCGACTTCTACGTTACGGGAGAAGAGTATTTCGCTGCAGTGATGGAGGCAATCGCCGGGGCAAAGAAAACGATCTTCATCGCTGGATGGCAGGTCAACTTCGACGTTGAACTGTCCGGGGGCAAAACCCTGTACCAATGTCTTGAAAAAGCGATCGATGCGAATTCGGCCTTGCGGTTTATGTGATGCCCTGGCTGTCGCCGAAGGTCGGGGTGGACACTGGGGATTTCGAGACCATGTTGGCGGTCTTTCAATTGAATGCAGGATTGCCTGCGCCAGCCCGAGCGTTCGCATTGCCGGCGATTGCTCAAAGCGATATGGTCGGTGGACTCGGCATCGGTTTTTCGCATCACCAGAAACTCGTGGTCATCGATGAAGAACGTGCCTTTGTCGGCGGCATCGACCTTGCATACGGACGACGTGACGATGGCCGATTCGCACTGGCCCACAACGGGCGCACTGGCAACGAGGTCTACAACACGTGCATACCGCCGGTGCACGAATTGAGCAAGGTCGAGCAGATCGACTATCTAACGCGGGGAGAACTACTGTGCGCGTGCTTCGATGGCCTGGTAGCGAAGGCCGGCGCATGGTGGGAATCCGCGTCCGGTAAGCCGATTGCTACGGTCATGGATTGGAAAAAATCGGGCAGCGATTTCGCCAAGGATAGACAACAGCAGTTTGCTGATTGGTGGAACGCTACCGACCTAATGCCGGAGTTTGTACGCAGCCTGCAGGATAAGCCCATCGAGGCTGCCCAGAATTCAGCACGCTGGACCTACCGTCGAGTTAATGAAAACCTTGGCGGGAAACTTGATCGCCTGCGGCAGACGGGATCGGCGCACGTGAGCACGGCTAGTGCGGCACTGGTGGCATGGCTGAACAACGCAAGCATGGATCAGTTGCCGGCTGAGGTGCGCCAGGAGGTGATTAAGCTTATCGAAATGTTCGGCATTGCGGTACTCAAGCAGTTGAGCGTGTCTGCAGATCACCGCAGTAAACGGTACGAAAACCTTCGCAAACTGAGGAAGATCGTGCCCGCAAGCGGGACGGTAGTGGCGTCGTCCCAACCGCGTATGCCTTGGCACGACGTGCATTCCTCGGTGAGGGGCCCAGCCGTCAGCGATCTCAGTCGAAATTTCATCCGGCGCTGGAACAGCGTTGCGCATCGATACGAAACTTCGTATGGAAGCAATACCGGCGGTACCGCAATATCGTCCTTGTTCAAGGCGTTTGGATTGCGACCAAGTGCTGCCGTTCGCTTGCCGCGCCTTGCACCGACGATCAGGAAAAGCGACCAAGCGAAAGTCGGGAAATGCTGGGTTCAGGTATTGCGGAGCGCACCCGCTACGATGCAGCGCGATGAGCAAAAGGCCGAACGTTCTGAAGGTTCTGGCGTGGGCGCTCCGTTGCATGAACAGAATAATTGCCTGAAAGCGATGCTAACAGCGATTTACGGAGCGCAGAAGTTTATTTACATCGAAGGCCAGTTCTTTCAGTCGGCATATGGGAAGGATTCGACCATTGAGGCTGCCCAAGGAAATATCGGTCCGATGTCCATATTGACGGAGTTAAGTGCCCTACCGGGATACGAAAAGTACGCAAAGATTCTTGGGATACACGGTGTTCCATGGCAGGACGTGCCAAATAAAGTCAACTGGGCGAAATACGATGATGTGGCGCGTGACATCAAGGGCGGCGGGAATGTTTTCATCAATGATCTGAAAACAGTGCTTTCGAACGTTGCGTCCATCAAGGCCTCCTTGTTGATGGGGAAGTCGCAGAAAACCATTTTGAACCCAATTGGCGAAGCGCTTGCAAACCGCATAGAGAAAGCGATTTATGATGAGCAGCCGTTCCATGTTTATATGGTTTTGCCGGTTCATCCGGAAGGTACCCTAAATACACTTAATATCATGACCCAACTACATTTGACTATGCAGTCGCTGGTTTTTGGTAGCGAGAGCTTGGTCAACAGGATTCGCCGGGCTATATTGGTGGCTGACATAATGGAAAAGGAAAAATTAAATCTTCGTCAGGCCAAGGAATCTGCAGCGACATATACCGTAGACAGGTTAAAAAGGGATATTGGAGATGAGTGGAAGAACTTTCTTACGTTGCTGAATTTGCGAAACTGGGATGCTCTGGATAAGCGTCCCGTTACAGAGCAGATCTACGTGCATTCAAAATTACTGATAGCTGATGATCGGGTGGCAGTTCTAGGTAGTGCAAATATTAACGATCGAAGCCAATTGGGAGATCGAGACTCTGAGCTCGCTATCATCGTTCGTGATGATGAGCAGAAGAACGTTAAGCTCGACAATGTAAATTCTTCGGTCGTGAGTTCAAAAGTTCATGATTTAAGGATCCGTTTGTGGAGGAAACTGTTTGGTTTGATGGGAAGTTCGCGGCCAGCTCATTCATTGAGTAATCATATCGACAAACCTGCTGCAATAGAAACATGGCAAGCAATTCAAAAAGTTGCTTACGCTAATGCGGTTGCTTATAAAGAAGCCTTTCCCTTCCTGCCTGATGCGCAAGACAAACCAAGCTCCATCTGGCCAACGTGGGATAAGCAAAAACGGCAATTGGTTTTCCATATGCCGTTTAGTGAAAGATTCTGGCGAGAGGATGAAGTTCGCGATATAAATCATTCTTGGGAGGCCAAATCACGTGCAAAAGAGAAAGCGCCCGCTAACATACAAGGCTTCATCACTGCATTGCCAACGGCTTGGACTGCGGGTGAAGACAACTTCTCGTCCATGAATCTCACTATGCTCGCTAAAATAAATTTGCTTCCTGATGCGTCGACAGAAGTCGCAAGTTTGAATCATTCACACAATGTTGATGTAGATGTTTAAATAATAATTATCTAAAAGTTATTGATGATGGATGAGTTCATGCCTATATTTAAATTTTTTGTCGCCAGGCGAAAGATTGTAGTTGTATCTTTTATTTTTTTTCTGGAATTCAGTTCCCTTGCAGGGAATGCGGCACAAGCGTTGGAGAACGATGAACATAAGGCGTCTCGGGCTCCAACTCCTTCAGATTTGCTCAAGATAACGGCGCCCGATTATAAGCCGTTGTCGGGGCGGAAATCCGAATGCCTGGATCGCATGGTTTTCGAAATCGCAGACGACGTGGAGTGGCCAACATTTTATCGAACCATGTATCCTGCAGGGATTTTTAATCGATCATTCAGTGAAGGTGTTGACGATCCATACGACAATATCGTTTACGGAAATGCGCGTATTGCCGTACTGGAGGCAGGAGATAAAGTTTTAAAGGGAAAATTATTCTCTCAGTTACCTCGTGCTCAGATTGATGAGATTACTCAGAATATTCATAAGTCGCGCGAATACATAGCGCGCCTTAAAAAGGAAGGGGGAGATGCTAGCTCGGTCAATAATAAGATTAATCGTCAGCAGCGTTTTATTTTGCAGTGGGAGTCTGCGATAAAGGATTTTCAGGAGAAATTCGAGCCGTTGTCTTTGAAATTACCGAATAGCGAGGGGTATTGGACCAGCGAGATTTCGTCAGCTAAACCTTCAGAGCGATATTCGATTCTTAGAGCGTACCTGACACGCGCCAACCATGTCTTTGTTTTTGAGTCGAGCATCGAACTGAAAAGTGAGTCCGACAAAGAGGCTCACAAGAAAAACTTCGCCTCCATGCTTGCCAGATTCCGCACGCGCACGTCGAACGAGATTCCTTCCGAACGTGGTGTGTGCATTCCCTTCGGATTCATCGCGGATGATGGCTCGACTCCCACGCAGTTCAAGCAGTCGTTCCGGTATCGTGACGCTCCAGGCGTCCTCTACACCATTGATATCGGGACGGTCACTCCACGCAATCTCAAGGCAACTCCATTGCTTGCCGCCGCCGAGGCGATGATCAAGCCGCCGGCTCCGGAGAAAGAGGGAGAACCCGTGCCCAAGGTCATCCAGCGTATTGGCCCGCGCGTCGTCAAGATGGGCGGATTGACTGCGACGCAAGGCGGTGTTGTGCTGTCGGCCCCGCGGTCCAACGGGAAGCCCTACGACATCTACAGCGTGTTCACTGGCTACGACGGCTGGCTTGGCACGACGGTGCTTCCTCATGTTCTCGTGAACATGCGCACTGTGAACAAGGAAGTGGCAACGGAGTTGAAGGAGGGTCCGCCGCCGTTCGCCACCAGCAAGGAGCGTCTGGATGTGCTGGTCGAGAGCATGCGCTGGCGGCCGACGCAACCGCCAATGCCGGAATTTCTCGCCAAATGAACATGCAATGCCGCTACCGCCAGCAAGCGGCCCATCCACAAGTTGGCGCGGTGCTGCCGCGCAGTCGAAAGGGAGTCAATGCCTGAAACAGACCTGGCGTCGCGCTTACGCCGTACTTTCGCACGGCTTGGCGCGGCATTGCGCGAAACGGGAACCTGCCTGGGGCTCGGCTTGCGCGATGCCCTGCATCCCCGCTTGATGGCCATCTCCGTCGCGGCGTGGCTTCTCGCATTCGTCGTGTGGACCGTGCTGTTCTTCGTGTGGCGGCAGGAGGTGCTGTCGCTCTCGGGCATGCTCGCCCTGCTGCTGGCGTTCGGTGTGTTCGGAGCAGTGGGGCCTGCGTCGGCTGGCGGCGCCGCTACCGTGTCGGGCATGGCTGCGATCAACCCCATTGCCTTCGCTTGGTTCGGCTCGGCCCTGCTCGTGGCGGCGGGGATATTCGCACTGATGATGATCGTGTTGCCGTTCGTGTTGTACGGCCTCGCGATGCTGCTGTCGATGCGCGTCGTGCTCAAGCTGACCCTGATGGAGCGTATTCGCCAGGTGGTCATGAAGCGGTACCCAGCCATGTGCGGTGCGCTGCGGATCGCCGTCGGAACGCGGGTGCTGGCCACGCTGCGCCAATGGCTGAATCTGATCGTATGCGTGCTGATTTGTCTGATGGTGCCGATGCTCGGGGCGGTAATGCTGTTCCTGCTCTTGTGCTACTGGAATGCTTATGGACTCGTCGATCGTGCGCTCGACGGCATTGCCGGCGACGAGGAGCGTACCGCCATCGTGAAGGGGCAGAAGACCAAGCTCATGGTACTTGGCGCTGCCTCGGCCGTGATCACCTTCATTCCTCTCATCGGCCTGATCGGTCCAGTGGTCACGGGAGCGAGCGTCAGCCATTTCGTGATGCGCCGATTGGCGGCGCTGCGCATGGCTTCGGTGCAGCCGGATGGGGTAGCGGCGTACTGAGAGAGGGGACAAACAAAAGCCGGTGGGCATCACATGCCCACCGGCTTTCAAATCGAAAGGATCAGTTGTAGCTGGTCCAGCGCTGCGGAATCTCGATGGCGCCCGACTGGGCGGCATTCGCATAGGCACGCATTTCGGCGACCACGGCTTCGAGCTGTTCGTTGCTCGGATTGGCCAGGAAGCCTTTCATCTGGTCTTGCAGCGCGGCCTGCTGGTCGCGCCATTCGTAACGGGACGCCTTGCTCATGCAGCTTCCTTGCAGCGGTATTCCTTGAACATATTATTGTTTTCCATGACATCCTCCTTACCAAAGACATCAGGATGCCCGATGGGTAGCGGGTTCTCTGTGCGATACCGCACATTCACTGCTGTGTTCAATTTCCCAGCAAGACGCTGCGGTAAAACAGTTCCATGCGGCGCTCGAGTTCTTCGCGTGCCACCTCGGGTGCCACATTGCTCCTGGTGCGCAGGAAGCAGATCATCTGCTCGCCGATGATGGTCGCCATCAAGAAAGAAGGCAGCAGTTCGACGGGCGCGTCGGGGCGGATCTGGGCGCGCACGTCCGGGCGGGCGAAATAGCGTGCCAGCATCTCGCGGGTCTGGCGCGGGCCGCCGTTCCAGAAGGCTTCGGCCAGTTCCGGATTGGCCGGCGCCTCGGCCAGCACGATGCGCTGCATGTCGATGGCTTCCTGCGAATTGACGAGGTCGTGCATCTGGCGCGCGAACTCGCCGACGACTTCGCGGAAAGGACGCTCGTCGGTATCCATCGGCTGGCTGCGGAAGAAGCGGTGGCGCTTGGCGACCATGACCGCGTGCAGCAGGCCGGCCTTGCCGCCGAATTTCACATAGATGGTACGCACCGCCACGTGGGCGGCGCGGGCGATCGATTCGAGGCTGGTCTTGGTATAGCCGTTCTCGAGGAACAGGCGGCCGGCCACCTCCAGCAATTCCTGGGTGCGCGCCTCGATGTCCGCGGCTTTCGGCCGTCCCGCGGATTTTCCTGGGCATTCGCCACTATCGTGCAATGGTTTCTCCATGAGACGTAATGTAAGGCACTTCAAAATGAAATGCAACCGTTTCATTTCTTGACTTTGCCGAAAAGTTGTCGAATAATGAGATTGACCCATTTCATTTTTTCTTTCGGAGTAGCACTCATGGCAGATACGCAAACCACGGCCCAGCAGAAGCCCGCTTCCGCCGTTCCTCCGGGCGCAACCGCCGGCGCACCGCCGGCCAAGGGCCCGAACAAGCGCGTGCTGGTCGTGGTCGGCCTGATCGCCGTCGCCGCGATCGTCGCCGGCGGCCGCATGTGGTACCGCAGCCATAATTTCGTCGATACCGAAAACGCCTATATCGCTGGCCACGTGCACGCGGTCTCGTCGCGCATCCCGGGCGTCGTCACCAAGGTGCTGTTCGACGACAACCAGCTGGTGCAGGCCGGCGCCGTGCTGGCCGAGCTGGATCCGGCCGACCAGGGCGTGCGCGTCGAGCAGATCCAGGCGCAGATCACCAGCGCCCAGCAGCAGATCGTGCAGGCCGACGCCTCCATCGAGCAGGCCAAGGCGCAGGCATCGGCCGCCAAGGCCCAGGTCGTGCAAGCCCAGGCCAACCTGGTGCGCGCCAAGCAGGATGCCGAGCGCTTCGGCCAGCTGTACAACACCCAGATGAAGGCCGTGTCGAAGGCCGAGGTGGATGCCGCCACCGCCGCGCGCGCGTCCGCCAACGCCGACGTGACCGCGCGCCGCGACCAGGCCAGCGCCGCCCAGGCCCAGATCGCCGCCGCGACTTCCGCACGCAGCGTGCTCGAAGCCCAGGTCAAGGTGCTGCAGGCCCAGTTGAAGGACGCCCGCCTGCAGCTCGGCTACAACCGCATCGTCGCCCCGGTCACGGGCCGCATCGGCAAGAAGAGCATCGAAGTCGGCGCGCGCATCCAGCCGGGCCAGCAGCTGGCCGCCATCGTCCAGGACGACGTGTGGGTGACCGCCAACTTCAAGGAAACGCAATTGCCGGGCATCGTCGTCGGCCAGGAAGTGAAGGTCGAAGTCGACGCGCTGCCCAAGCACGAACTGATCGGCCGCGTTGACAGCTTCTCGCCGGCCTCGGGCAACCAGTTCGCGCTGCTGCCGGCCGATAACGCGACCGGCAACTTCACCAAGATCGTCCAGCGCGTGCCGGTCAAGATCACGCTGAAGCCGGAAGACCTGAAGCAGTTCTCGGGCCGCCTGGCGCCGGGCATGTCGACCGTGGTCGAGATCGACCTGCGCCAGAAGGTGCAGCAGCAGCCTGCCCAGCAGCCAGCACGTACTGCGGCAGCCGCCAACTAAGGACGCGTCATGACGAGTTCCACCAAGCCGATGGGCGCCCCTCCAGGCATGCCCGGCATGACCGCCGAAGGGACGCAGGTCAGCCTGCGCACCTGGATCGCGGTGGCCGCGGGCCTGCTCGGCGCCTTCATGGCGGTGCTCGACATCCAGATCACCAACTCCTCGCTGCGCGACATCCTCGGTACGCTGTCGGCCACGCAGGAAGAGGGCTCGTGGATCTCGACCGCCTACCTGTGCGCCGAGATCGTGGTGATCCCGATGACGGCGCTGTTCACCCGCGCCTTCGGCCAGCGCCGCTACCTGATGGGCACGACCGCGCTGTTCCTGGTGTTCTCCACGCTGTGCGGTTCGGCCTGGAGCCTGGACAGCATGATCGTGTTCCGCATGCTGCAGGGCTTCACGGGCGGCGCCTTGATCCCGATGGCGATGACCCTCGTGCTCACGCGCCTGCCGCCGTCCAAGCGCGCCGCCGGCATGGCCATGTTCGGCCTGACCGCGACGCTGGCCCCCGCCATGGGCCCGACGCTGGGCGGTTACCTGACGGAGCTGTACGGCTGGCCCTGGATCTTCTATATCAACTTCGTGCCGGGCGTGCTGCTGATCGGCGGCATGTGGTGGGGCCTGGACAAGGAACCGCAGAACTTACAGGCGCTGTTCAAGGCGGACTGGCTCGGCATCGCCTTCATGGCGACCGGCTTGGCCAGCCTGACGATCTTCCTCGAAGAAGGCAATACCAAGGACTGGTTCGATTCCAGCTTCATCATCACCTTCGCCGCGCTGGCGCTGGTGGGCATCCTGGGCTGGGTCGTGATCGGCTTCTCGCGCCCGGAGCCTTTCGTCAACCTGCGCCTGTACGGCACCCGCAACTTCATGGTGGCGACCGTGCTGTCGTCCGTGGTCGGCATGGGCCTGTACGGCTCCTCCTACCTGCTGCCGCTGTTCCTGGGCCAGATCGCCGGCTACTCGCCGATGCAGATCGGCGAAGTGATTGCCTGGATGGGCCTGCCGCAGCTGTTCGTGATGCCCTTCGTCGCCAAGCTGTCGCAGAAGATCGACAACCGCCTGCTGTGCATGTTCGGCCTGACGCTGTTCGGCGTCTCGTGCGTGATGAACGGCTTCATGGATGCGACCACCGGCTACGACCAGCTGATGCTCACGCAGATCATCCGCGCCATCGGCCAGCCGTGCGTGATGCTGACCATGTCGAACTTCGCGATGAACGGCGTGGCACCGCGCGACATGGGATCGGCATCGAGCCTGTTCAACATGACCCGCAACCTGGGCGGCTCGGTCGGCATCGCGCTGCTGGCGACCACGCTCACGAACCGCGAGCACTTCCACTCGGCGCGCCTGGGCGAAGCCGTGTCGATGGCGGCGCCGGCCACGCAGACCCGCATCGACCAGCTGACCCAGGGTTTCATGGGCGCCGGCATGGACCCGGCGACGGCCGCCAACCAGGCGATCGCCGCGATCGACCGCATCGTGCGGCGCGAGTCCTTCGTCATGGCCTACAACGACGCCTTCCTGATCGTCGGCGTGGTCCTGCTGGCGGCCTGCATTCCGCTGTGGTTCGCGGACAAGGTCAAGTCGCCGGGTGGGGCTGGTGGTGGTGGTCACTGAAGCAACCGCCGTCATCCCCGCGCAGGCGGGGATCCATGCTGAAGCGAATGAAGAGATTCAGCATGGGTTCCCGCCTCCGCGGGAACGACGGAGGCATATGAGAATTCTTACGATGAAAAATACTATGTTCAAGCCTCTCATTCGCACCGCCCTCGCAGTCTCGGTCGCCGCCGCCGTGAGCGCCTGCGGCACCCTCGGCCCGGACTTCAAGACGCCGCCAGGCGCCGCCGACGCGGCCTACCGCCACGCCGGAACCCAGGCCGACAATGCCGCGCGCCTGCCGGCCCAGTGGTGGACCGTGTTCGGCGACGCCGCCCTCGACCAGCTCGAGGCGCGCGCCCTGCAGAACAACCCGGACGTGCGCGCCGCCGCGCAGCGTCTGGTGCAGGCGCAGGCCCAGCTGGGCGTGACGCGCGCGGCCCAGCGGCCGTCGCTGAACGCCTCGGCCGGTATCTCGAACTCGCGCACCTCGGCCGAGACGGCGCAGGGTCTCGCGCTGGGCCACCGCGCCATCGAAGGTAATAATTATTCGATCGGCGCCGACTTCTCGTGGGAGCTGGACCTGTGGGGCCGCGTGCGCCGCAGCGTCGAGGCGGCCGACGCCCAGGCGCTGGCGGCCCAGGACGACCGCGACGGCGTGCTGCTGATGCTGTCGAGCCAGGTGGCGAGCTCGTACTGGCAGCTGCGCGGCCTGGATGCGGAGATCGCGATCCTGAATAACGCGCTGGCCACCCGCCGCGAATCCGAGCAGCTGATCCAGGCGCGCTTCGATGCGGGCCTGTCCAACGAACTGGACGTGGCGCGCGCGCGCATCGAGCGCGCCAACGCCGAGTCGGACATGCAGGAAGTCCAGCGCCAGCGCAACAATCTGGAGCACGCGCTGGCGGTGCTGGCCGGCGCCTCGCCGAGCCAGCCGATTCTGCCGGTCGCTCAGGATGCGCTGGCACTGCCGCTGCCGCCGAGCGTCCCGGTCGGCCTGCCGGCCAGCCTGCTCGGCCAGCGTCCGGACCTGGCTGCCAGCGTGGCGCAGCTGCGCGCGTCGAACGCGCAGATCGGCGTGGCCGAGGCGGCGTTCTATCC
Source organism: uncultured Massilia sp. (assembly GCA_963529995.1). Classification (GTDB taxonomy): domain Bacteria; phylum Pseudomonadota; class Gammaproteobacteria; order Burkholderiales; family Burkholderiaceae_D; genus Telluria. The sequence goes on from CAUSCY010000016.1 coordinate 81,785, forward strand.
GAACGTCTCGCTGACCGGTAACTTCGGCTTCGCCTCGAAGAGCCTGTCCGACATCTCGCAGGGCAGCGCGCGCCAGTTCTCGGCCGGCCCGCTGGCCCTGTCGCTGCCGATCTTCGACGGTGGTCGCAACCGCGCCAACCTGAAGCTGGCCCGCGCCCGTTACGACGAAGCCGTGGCCAACCACGAAGGGCGCCTGCTGACCGCGCTGCGCGAAGTGGAAGATGCGCTGTCCGACGTGCAGCAGCGCCAGCAGCAGGGCGACGTGCAGGAGCAGGCCCGCGTGGCCGCGGCGCGCGCGCTGCTGGTGGCGCAGGCGCGCTACGACCGCGGTGTCTCCACGTACCTGGACGTCACCGACGCTCAGCGCAGCACGCTGTCGGCCGACCGCGCCGCCGCCCAGATCCGCACCCAGCGCCTGGTCGCTGCGGTGTCCGTGGCACGCGCGCTGGGCGGCGGCTGGAGCGAAGGCAAGCCGGAAGCGACGGTCGCGCAGGCGGGCGGCCAGTAACATCGCGCCGTCGCCCCGGCCGTTGGAGGGGGGCCGTCCGGGTGGTGCGGACCCGGGGGCGTCGTTGCCCCCCCGCGGGGCTCATACATCCCCCAGCGCGAGGGGGGGGGGGGGGGTGCTTGGCAAGTGTTTATGGGCCGGTCGGGCTGGGGGTGGAGATGATAATTCCGGCGTGCCCCGGTTGTTTGCGGGGGCCCACGTCCGTTTCGTCCGAACAGGGCGCCTTCTTTCCCGCCGAGCTGGCATCATCCTTCCTCGAGCGATAGGGAGGGGCGCGTGCTGCAGCAGATCTGGCAAACGATACAACTCGAATTCTCCGACCTGGGCGATGTCGAAGGCATCACCCGCATCACCGTGCGCATGCTCGTCGCCGTGCTGCTCGGCGGCCTGCTCGGCTACGAGCGCGAGACCGCCGGCGCCGCCGCCGGCCTGCGTACCCACATGCTGGTGTCGCTGGGATCCGCGCTGTTCGTGCTGATCCCGCTGCAGGCCGGCATGAAGGTCGAGGACCTGTCGCGCGTGCTGCAGGGCGTCACGGCCGGCATCGGCTTCCTCGGCGCCGGCGCCATCCTCAAGCTCAAGGACGAGAACGACATCAAGGGCCTGACCACGGCGGCGAGCGTCTGGCTGACGGCCGCCATCGGCGTGGCCGCCGGCATGGGCCGCGAGGCGACGGCGGTGCTCAGCACCGTGTTCGCGCTGGTGATCCTGGCGATCCTGCGCCTGCCGAAAAACGGCGCCAAGGGTTGAAGCGTCCCGAACGGGATTACAATCGTCCGATTGCAACCCGTTCGAACAACCATGAAGAAAACCCTGGCTTCCCTATCCTCCCTGGTCGTGCTGGCGCTTGCCGGCATGAGCCACGCCACCGCCACCGCCACCGCCGCCGCGCCCGCCACCGCCGCCGAACTGCAGGCCATGAGCAAGCGCTACGCACCCGTCGACCTGAAGGCCGATACGTCCAGGCTCTCGGCCGGCGACCGCGTCGCCATCGGCAAACTGATCGAAGCGGCCAAGATCGTCGATACGCTGCAGCTGCGCCAGCGCTGGTCCGGCAACGAGGGGCTGTGGGCCGCCCTGCAGAAGGACAAGACGGCACTGGGCGAGGCGCGGCGCGACTACTTCTGGCTGAACAAGGGCCCGTGGTCGATCCTTGACGAGCACCGCTCCTTCATGCCGGCGGAGTACGCAGGCATCAAGATCCCCGCGCACAAGCCGGCCGGCGCCAATTTCTATCCCGAGAACGCGAGCAAGGAACAGCTGGAAGCATGGATGAACGGCCTGGCCCCGCAGGACAAGGAACAGGCGCAGTGGTTCTTCACCGTGATCCGCACCGGCAAGGGCCAAGGCAAATTCGAGACCGCCAAGTATTCGGACGCCTACCGTCCGGAACTGCAGAAGCTGTCGGCGCTGCTGAAGGAAGCCGCTGCCGCCACGGACAATGCCTCGCTCAAGAAATTCCTGAACCTGCGCGCCGAGGCCTTCCTGTCGAACGACTACCTGGCATCGGACTTCGCGTGGATGGACCTCGATGCGCCCGTCGACGTGACCATCGGCCCCTACGAGACCTATAACGACGAACTGTTCGGCTACAAGGCGGCCTTCGAAGCCTACGTCAACGTGCGCGACCAGCAGGAGACCGCCAAGCTGAACTTCTTCGGCCAGCACTTGCAGGAACTGGAAAACAACCTGCCGCTGGACGCCAGGTACCGCAACCCGAAGGTCGGTGCGATCGCGCCGATGGTCGTCGTGAACCAGGTCTACGGCGCCGGCGACGGCAATATGGGCGTGCAGACGGCCGCCTACAATCTGCCGAACGACGAACGCGTGATCCGCCAGCGCGGCTCCAAGCGCGTGATGCTCAAGAACGTGCAGGAAGCGAAGTTCGCGGCCACGCTCACCCCGATCTCGAAGATCGTGCTGCGCGCCCGGGACCAGCAGGACCTCGACTTCGATTCCTTCTTCACCCACATCCTGGCGCACGAGATCATGCACGGCCTGGGCCCGCACGCGACCACGAAGGACGGCAAGGTATCCACGCCGCGCCAGGACCTGAAGGATGCCTACTCGACCATCGAGGAAGCCAAGGCCGACGTGACGGGCCTGTGGGCGCTCGCGTACATGATGGACAAGGGCCAGCTGAAGGATTCGCTGGGGCAGGGCGCAGCCGCGGAGCGCAAGCTGTACAACACCTTCCTGGCCTCCGCCTTCCGCACGCTGCACTTCGGCCTGACCGATTCGCACGCACGCGGCATGGCGATCCAGGTCAACTACCTGCTGGACAAGGGCGGCTTCGTCTCGCACGGCGACGGCACCTTCTCGGTCGATTTCGCCAAAATCCGCCAGGCCGTGGCTGACCTCGACCGCGAATTCCTCACCATCGAGGCGACCGGCGACTATGCGCGCGCCCAGGATCTCATGAAGCGCTACGTCGTCATCCGTCCGGACGTGCAGAAGGCGCTGGACAAGATGAAGGCGGTGCCGAACGATATTCGTCCGAGCTTCGTGACGGCGGCGCAGCTGGTCGCACCGGCAAGCCGCTGATCGCTGCGTAACGACACCGTCGCCCCTGCGAAGGCAGGGGGCCAATTTTGCGTGCGCGGCAACGCATGAGAAATTAGGCCCCTGCCTTCGCAGGGGTGACGTATTTACGCTCCACTACAGACTTTTCCAAGAGCGCTTGCCATCAAGCAAGCTTTGTTTCTTTCATGCTATAGTAAATCAAAAATCGATTGAGAATTTCAATGACCCTCCATCGACGACTGCGCCCGGATCGCCCATTCCGGTTCCATACAGTGAGAAATAGCATGACAACTTCTGGACTTACCATCGGCAAGCGTCTGGCGCTCGGCTTCGGCAGCGTCTTCGTCCTCATGGCCGTACTGGCCGGGCTGGCAATCTACCGGGTCGGCCAGATCGATGCATTGCTGATCCATATGAACGACGTCAACAGCGTCAAGCAGCGCTACGCCATCAATTTTCGCGGCAGCGTCCATGACCGCGCCATCGCCGTGCGCGACGTCGCGCTCGCATCGACGCTGGAAACGGCCAACCGCCACGCCGAGTTGATCAAAAAGCTCGACGCCGACTACCAGGCGTCCGCCGCGCCGCTGGACCAGCTGTTCGCGGGTAGCCGCGACATCCTGCCGGAAGAAAAACAGGCGCTGGCCGCGATCAAGGAGATCGAGGGCCGCACCCAGCCGCTGATCGCGCGCCTCATCGCGCTGCGCGCGGACGGCAACGGCGCGGAAGCCGCCGCATTGCTGGACAAGGAAGCCGGTCCCGCCTTCGTCGCCTGGCTGGCCAGCGTCAACCGCCTGATCGACCTCGAAGAAAAACTGAACAACGACGCCGCCGAGAGCGCGCGCCGGATGACGGGCAGCTTCTTCGCCTGGATGCTGGGATTGCTGGCCGTCGCCATCGCGGCCGGCAGCGCCGCAGCCGCCTATATCGGCCGCGGCCTGCTGCGCAAGCTGGGAGGCCAGCCGGACTACGCGGCCTCCATCGCCGCCCAGATCGCCGCCGGCAACCTGGCGGTGGAGATCGAGACGCGCCCCGGCGACAAGGATAGCCTGCTGGTTGCCATGAAGGGCATGCGCGACAGCCTGGTTGCCATCGTCGCCCAGGTGCGCGACGGCGCGGCGCTGATCACGAGGGCGTCGGTCGAGATCACGGCGGGCAACCACGACCTGTCGGCGCGCAGCGAGCGCCAGGCCGGTTCGCTGGAAGAGACGGCGTCGTCGATGGAGGAATTGACGGGCACCGTGCGCCAGAACGCGGACAATGCGCGCCAGGCGAATGCGCTGGCGGAGTCGGCATCGAACGTGGCCCAGCGCGGCGGCGCCGTCGTGGCGCAGGTGGTGCAGACGATGGCGTCGATCAACGCGTCGTCGAAGCAGATCGCCGACATCATCAACGTCATCGACGGCATCGCGTTCCAGACCAATATCCTGGCGCTGAACGCGGCCGTGGAAGCGGCCCGTGCCGGCGAGCAGGGCCGCGGCTTCGCCGTGGTGGCGACCGAAGTGCGCAACCTCGCGCAGCGCTCGGCGGCGGCGGCCAAGGAAATCGCCGCGCTGATCCAGGGTTCCGTGTCCCGCGTCGACGAGGGCGCCAAGCTGGTCGACGCGGCCGGCAGTACGATGGAAGAGATCGTCGGCAGCGTCAAGCGCGTCACCGACATCATGGCCGAGATCAGCCTGGCCAGCCAGGAGCAGAGCGCCGGCATCGAACAGGTCAACCGCGCCATCGGCGAGATGGACACGGCGACCCAGCAGAATGCCGCCCTGGTCGAACAGGCCGGCAGCGCCGCCGCCGCGCTGCAGGACGAGGCCGAGCAGCTCGAGCGCCTGGTCGGCGTGTTCAAGCTCGACGCGCGCGCCGCCGCCTACGGGGGTGCGCCGCAACCGGCGCCAGCGCGGGTGCCCGCATTGGCGTACTGATCCACGTAGGGTGGGCATTACATGCCCACCGCGCGAAGGATCCACATAACTTTTCGACAGCATTACGCTTTTAACCAGACAGCAAATTATTCTTGTGAGGGAGGGTTAAGCCGGCGCTAGAATTGCCTTTAGGCATTTCGCTTTTTCGTCGGGGAACCCTCCCATGTCCAAGCTTCTCCTCGCCGCCTTGTGCGCATTCGCGCTGGCCCGTTCGGCCGGCGCCACCGAACTCACTCCGCTCGAACGACGCTGGCTCGGCGCCGCCCTGCCGGTGCTCGCCTACTCGCGCTCGCTCGACCTGCCGATCGACGTCGTCGTGCAACCGCAGGCCGGCCCGAACGACGTCGCGATGGCGATGGGCTTTGCGCAGGGGCGCTGCAAGCTGGTGCTGTCGCTGCGCGGCAATCCCGACGCGGAGCGGGTGCTCGACGGCGTGCCCGCGGCCCAGCAGACGGAATTGATCGAGGCGATGGCCGCCCACGAGATCGGCCATTGCTGGCGTCATACACAGGGCGACTGGCATGCCTTGCCGGCCGGCTTCGTGGAGAGCGGCGAGGAACGCGCGCGCGATCCGTCGCTGCTGGCCGCATCGAAGGCGATGCGCCAGATGCGCCGCGAGGAGGGCTATGCCGACTTGGTGGCGCTGGCCTGGACGCAGCGCCGCTATCCGTCCGACTATGGACGCATCTATGCGTGGCTGGACAAGGTAAGGCGCGACCAGCCAGTCGCAAGAAGCGACCATAAAAGCGGCCACAGAAGCGGCCACGATACGCGCGCCTGGGTCGCACTGGCGCGCGACGGCGGCCGCTTCGGCGCCGCCGGCAAGCCGTTCGAGGATGTGCTGCCCCTGTGGCGTCAAGGATTGCTCGACGGAGATTAAGCGAAGTCGTCCTGTGATCGTGGTTTTTTTGGCAAGTGTACGATGCCGCACAGAGGCCGGCACGAAGGGGGCGTTAAATCTCCCCATCACAACTACCGAACAGGGACATCGACCATGAAAACGCTGATTGCGACGCTTATCGCGACGGCCGCCGGCACTGCCTTCGCGGCACCGACCGTCGCGCTGAACAACGACCCGGCCACCTACCGCAACATGAACCAGAAAGCCGCCGCGGAATACAAGGTGGCGACGGCGAAATGCGATGCGATGAGCGGCAACGACAAGGACGTTTGCATGGCCGAAGCCAAGGTGACGCGCGTGCGCGCGGAAAACGCCGCCCTGGCCCAGTACAGTACCACCCCGCGCAGCCGCGAGAAGGCGCGCTCGAACCTGGCCGATGCAGAATACGCGCTGGCCAAGCAGCAGTGCGACGCCAAGCAGGGCGCCGACAAGGACAGCTGCATGGACAATGCCAAGTCCGTGCACACGGCCGCCATCGCCGACGCCAAGGCCGACCGCAAGGAAGCCGCTGCCGTCGGTGCCAGCACGGCCGGTGCCACCGCCGCCGGCGGCCTGGTGACGACCACCGACACCCGCGACGCCGCCAAGTCGGCCGCCGTCGACAAGTGCGCGCAGGCGGGCAATGACGGCAAGACCGGCTGCCTGGTCGAGACGAAACCTTCGCCGCTGCGCGACGGCACGGCCGCCGTCGCCGACAATGCCGCCGACAAGACCAGGGCAGCCGCCGCGGTCGCCGTCGACAAGACCAAGGAAGTCGCCCGCACCGCCGCCGACAAGACTAGGGAAGTCGCCTCGACCGTGGCGCAGAAGACTGAGAACACGCTCGACCGCGCCGGCGCCACGACCCGCGAGGCGACGGCCGACGCCGGCCAGAAAGTGGAAAACGGCGCCGAGAAGGCCGGCGACAAGAGCCGCAACCTGGCCGCCAAGACCCGCGTGGCCGCGGCCGATACCGCCATCACCACCAAGGTCAAGGCCGGCCTGGTCAAGGAGCCGGCGCTGGAATCGCTGGGCATCCACGTCGAGACCGAGAAGGGTGTCGTGATGCTGAGCGGCTTCGTCAACTCGAAGGACGAGGCCGACAAGGCCGTCAAGGTGGCCAAGGGCGTCACCGGCGTGACCACTGTAAAAAGCGCCATCCAAGTCAAGTAATACCGTTGCCGGACGCGGCGCCGGCACAACGTTTTCGACAAGCTTTCAGTTGCCCTTTAGCGGCCGGATTTGTATCCGGCCGTTTTTTTTGCTGATCTACCACAGGTAGCGAACGCTCGTCCAAAAATTGCTTCTGGTGCATTACATGAGGCGTATAATCGCCGCCGTGAACAGACTAGAAGCCTTTGGAACCATCGTCGCCCAGGCCGAACGCGGCGATATTTCCTTCCCTACCAGCGTGAATGCCGTGCTGCGCCTGCAGCAGGCGCTCGACGATCCCGATTGCCATCTGGAGGACGCGATCCGCCTCGTGCTGGGCGAGCCGCAACTGGCGGCGCGTACCGTCGCGCTGGCGAATTCCCCGGCCTTCGTCGGCGGCGGGCGCCAGATCACCAATGTGCGCGACGCGGTGGCGCGGGTCGGCTACCGCAACCTGCAGATGCTGGTCGCCGGCCTGGTGGTGCGCCAGTTCGGCGCGCGCATCGACGACCCCGCGCTGCGCGCCAAGGCCGAGCAGCTGTGGGAACACACGGTGCAGGTGGCGGCGCTGGCGCACGTGTTCGCGCGCCGCGTCACCTACGTCAATCCGGACACCGCCATGTTCGCCGGCATCGTCCACGAGGTCGGCGGCTTCTACCTGCTGTCGCGCGCCGACGAGTATCCGGGCCTGCTTGACGAGGACCCGGAAAAATGGGCCGAGCTGTGCGAAGACGTCGTCACGCGCGAAGTGGCGCGCAAGCTGGCGCTGCCCGAGCCGATCATGGAAGCGATGTTCGACCTGCGCGGCAGCTGGCTGCACATGCCGCCCACCACGCTGCTCGACACGCTGCTGCTGGCGAACATGTACGCGACGGTGCCGTCGCCCCTGGGCACCCCGCGCCCGCTGCCGGAGCATAGCGAAAGCGCGCTCGACTACCTGCTGGACGAGTCCAGCCTGCACCGCATGGTCGAGGAGGCGGAAGCGATCAGCGCATCGATGGGGCAGGCGCTGCTGGTCTGATCGCGGTCGGCCGATATTTTGCGTGGTGATGGTTTTCCTGATGCTCTTGGGAAAAATCAATTGCTAACTGGAAATATTGTGCTCGCTTATTCGCGCCTAGCCCTGACCATCGCCAGCCTGGTGGCGGGCCATGCCGCCCATGCCGGCGTCCTGAACCTGTCCGCGCCGATCGGCGGGGCCAATGTCTACGCGATCCGCGATTTTTCCTCGACGGGCAGCGATACCGAAGGCGCCATCGTCGCCGGCGGCAACGTCATGCTGTCGGGCTACCGCGTCAACGACAGGAACGTGGATGCGTTCGGCGGCTATTCCGTGGTCGCCGGCGGCAAGGTTGGCATCAGCAACGGCAATATCGTCAACGGCCAGACCTATGCCGGCGGCGGCACGCAGGTGGCGCAGAGTGCGACCATCGCCGGCACGGCAAGCACGAACCCGATCGATTTCGGCGCCGCCGAACGGTATTACAAGACGCTGTCGGCCGCGCTGGGCGACGTTGCGGGCACGGGCACGGTCGGCAACCAGTGGGGCGGGGTCAAGGTGACGGGCAGCGGGAAGGGCGGCGTCGACGTGTTCGACATGTCGAGCGCCCTGCTGATGGGATCGACCTGGTGGCAGCTGCAGGACCTGGTGCCGGGACAGACCCTCGTGTTCAACGTCAGCGGCGCCGTCGGCAGCTTCAACAACGGCAATATGGGACTGGACGCGCTGAGCGGCTACAACGTCCTGTTCAACTTCTACGAAGCTACCACCGTCGACGTGCGCGGCCTGGTCGGCAGCATCCTGGCGCCGTATGCCACGGTGAACACGTCGGGCGGCGTCGTCAACGGCACGGTGATCGTCGACACCTGGAATGCCCAGACCCAGATCAACGCCAACCACTACTTCAATACGGTCGAGCTGGCGGGGCTGCGCCTCGATGGCGGCAAGGACAGCGGCGCGGTGCCGGAGCCGGGCAGCATCGCGCTGGTGCTGGGCGGGCTGGCGCTGCTGGGCGCGACGCGTCGCCGCAAATAATGTAGGGTGGGCACCACGTGCCCACCGAGCGCTGACGTGACGCGGACGCATGGTGGGCACGTGGTGCCCACCCTACCTGGACTAGATTTGGGGACTAGCGAGTAATCAGGCTTCCGGCGCCAGCACCGCCGCGCTGCGGCGTCCGTGCTGCAGCATCCACGCCGCCAGGAACACGCCGCACAGCGCCAGGCCTGCCGCCACCCATTGCGGCGAGGCGAACGAATAGCCCAGCGTCAGCGGGATGCCGCCCAGGAAGGCGCCCAGCGCATTGCCGACGTTGAAGCCGGACTGGCCCAGCGAGGATCCCAGCATCTCCGCTTCGCGCGAATGCTCGATCAGCAGCATCTGGATCGGCGGGCCCAGTGCCAGCGCATTGGCGCCAATGACGAAGGCCAGGACGGCCATCGCTTCACGCGAGCCGGCCAGCAGCGCGTTCAGGCACAGCAGGGCAACCATCGAGATCAGGAGGAACAGGATGGCGCGCAGCGGCGGCACGCTGTCGGCCAGCTTGCCGCCCAGGTGCACGCCGACCGTCATGCCGACGCCGACCACCGTCATCACCAGCGGGATCGCATCCGGGTGGAAGCCCGTCACGTCGGTCAGCAGCGGCGCGATATAGCTCAGCCAGGCGAAGAAGCCGCCCGTGCCGATCGAGGTGATGCCCAGCGCCAGCCACAGGTTCGGCTTGCGGAAGATCTTCAGGTCGTGCGCCAGGCCCGGACCCTTGACCGCCTCGAAATACGGGATCAGCTTGTTGATCATGAGGATAGTGGCCAGGCCGATCAGGGCCACGACCAGGAACACGATGCGCCAGCTCATGTTGTGGCCGAGCCAGGTGCCGACCGGCACGCCGATCACGTTGGCGAGCGTCAGGCCCGTGAACATGCTGGCCAGGGCCGCCGCGACCTTGCCCTTGTCCGCCAGGCGCGTGGCGACGATGGCGCCGACGCCGAAGAAGGCGCCGTGCGGCAGACCGGCCAGGAAGCGCAGCAGCAGCATGGCTTCGAAATTCGGCGCGAACGCGGACAGCGCATTGAACACCGTGAACATCAGCATGAACAGCACCAGCACGCTGCGCGGCGGGCGGCTCGACGTCATGCTGACGAGGGTCGGGGCGCCGACCACGACGCCGACCGCATAGGCGGAAATCAGATAGCCCGCCTGGGGAATCGTGATGGACAGGCCGCCCGCGATGTCGGGCAGGATGCCCATCATGACGAACTCGGTCATGCCGATGCCGAAACCGCCGAGGGCGAGAGGGGCCAGGCTCTTTTTGATCATTGTGTTTTTTCGTGGTGTATTGAAGGTGCGCGCGTATGGATGAGGTATGCGCGCGCAACGGGGGAACCGACCATTATCGCGGCTGGCGCAACGCCAGTCCGCTTTTGAGTGGTGATGTCCGGTATTCGGCCGGATGATGGCCGCGGCTCACGCTTCGTCGTCGACGTCGATCCACGCGATGCGCCCGTTGCCGGCTTCGTTCAGGCGCGCTACCAGCGGCGCCGCTTCGCCTTCCGGCAGGTGGAAGGCGAAGCGCACGTCGTCCATGTGCTCCACCGCATCCAGCTCCGCGCCCGCGCCGTCCAGCTCGCGCCGGACCAGGCCTTCGAGCGGGTAGGGCACGCGGCAGGCCAGGTGGCGCTGGCGCACGATGGCGATCTTTTCCGCGCCCAGCAGCGCTTGCGCCACGCTGTCCGTATAGGCACGTACCAGGCCGCCGGCGCCCAGCTTGACGCCGCCGAAATAGCGCACCACGGTGGCCAGCACTCCTTCCAGGTCCTGGTGGCGCAGCACGTCGAGCATCGGCCGTCCGGCCGTGCCGCTCGGCTCGCCGTCGTCGACCGCGGCCGACTGTCCGCCCGCCAGCAGCGCCCAGCACACGTGCGCGGCGCCCGGGTGCTGGGCGCGCAGCGCGGCCACGACCTTCTGCGCGCCGGCGCGGTCCGGCATCGGCTGCACGCAGGCGATGAAGCGGCTCTTCTTGATGATCAGTTCGTGGTGGACGGCGGCGGGAATGGTCTGGGGCATGCTTGGGGAAGGGACATCGAATGGCCGGAATCGTGGGGTATTCGTCCGTCTCGGGACGACGGCTGCAACTTATCATTTTACCGTTCCGACACGCGCCGAAGAGGCAACCCGTCAGCGCACAGCTTACCGCAGATTCGCCGCCGGCGCCGGACCACGTCCCTCCACTGAAAGAGAAAGCGATCCCGATGAATCCCATGACGCCGAACCCGGTAGTCGACGATGCGCCTGCCCGTCCGAGCCGCCGCCTGTTCGTGAAAGCCCTCGGCGCCGCCGGCGGCGGCCTGCTGCTGCAGCTTGCCGTGCCGGGCGCGCTGGCCGCCGCGGCTTCTCCATCCTCGTCCGCGGACTTCGTCCCGAACGCGCTGGTGCGCATCGACCGCAGCGGCAAGGTCACGCTGACCATGCCCTATGTCGAGATGGGCCAGGGCACCTATACCTCGATCCCGATGCTGATCGCCGAAGAGCTCGAGATCGACCTCGCGGACGTGGCGCTGGAACACGCGCCGGCCGACGCCACCCGCTACGGCAATCCGGCGCTGGGCGCCCAGATGACGGGCGGCTCCACCACCATGCGCGCGGCCTGGATGCCGATGCGCCAGGCCGGCGCCGCCGCCCGCATCATGCTCGTGCGCGCCGCGGCCCTCCAGTGGAAGGTCGATCCCGCCACCTGCCGCGCCGAACGCGGCGCCGTGGTCCACGTGCCCAGCGGCCGCACGCTGCGCTACGGCCAGCTGGTCGACGCGGCGGCGCAGCAGCCGGTCCCGGACGTCAAGGAGATCGTGCTCAAGTCGCCGGACCAGTTCCGCCTGATCGGGACGCCGGCCAAGCGCCTCGACACCAAGGGCAAGCTGGACGGCTCGGCGCAGTACGGCATCGACGTCGTCCTGCCCGGCATGAAGGTCGCCGCGCTGGCGATCTCTCCCGTCAACGGCGGCCGCCTGGCGGGCCTGGACGAAGCGGCGGCAATGAAGATCAAGGGCGTGCGCCAGGTCGTGCGCCTGGACGATTGCGCCGCCGTGGTGGCCGACCATATGGGCGCCGCCAAAAAGGGCATCGCCGCGCTGGCCCTGCGCTGGGACGACGGCCCGAACGCGCACGTGTCGACCGAGAGCATCGTCGCCGACATGGCCAAGGCATCGCAGGCGCCCGGCGCCAAAGTACGCCTGGAGAACGATCCGCAAGCCGCATTGAAGGGCGCCGCGAAGGTGGTCGAAGCGACCTACGAATTGCCGTTCCTGGCGCACGCGCCGATGGAACCGATGAACTGCACCGTGCACGTGCAGGCCGACCGCTGCGACGTGTGGGTCGGCACGCAGATCATCGGCGTGGCGCAGCTGGTCGCCGCCAAGGCGTCCGGCCTGCCGGTGGAGAAGGTCACGATCCACAACTTCCTGATCGGCGGCGGTTTCGGCCGGCGGCTGGAGGTAGACGGCGTCGAGCGCGCCGTGCGCATCGCGAAACAGGTCGGGCATCCCGTCAAGGTGATCTGGACGCGCGAGGAAGACATCCAGCACGACATGTTCCGCCCTTATTTCTACGACCGCATGCAGGCGGGCCTGGACGCGGCCGGCAAGCCGGTCGCCTGGACCGCCCACATCACGGGGTCGTCCGTGCTGGGCCGCTTCATGCCGGCCGCCTTCAAGGACGGCTTCGATACCGAGACCGTGGACGGCGCCGACCACCCGCCGTATGCCTTCCCGTCCATCGGCGTGTCCTACGTGCGCCACGAGCCGCAGGGCGTCCCGACGGCATTCTGGCGCGGCGTCGGACCGGCCCACAACGTGTTCGTGGTCGAGAGCTTCATCGACGAGCTGGCGTCCGCCGCCGGCGCCGATCCGCTGCAGTACCGCCTCGACCTGCTGGCCCACAACCCGCGCGCCCGCAACGTGCTGGCGCTGGCGGCCGAGAAGGCCGGCTGGAAGGGCCCGAAGCAGGGCGTCGCGGGCCGCGGCCTGTCCGTGCAGTTCGCGTTCGGCACGTATATGGCGATGGTGGTCGATGCCGTCGCCGGCCCGGACAACGAGATCCGCGTGCCGCGCGTCGTGTGCGCAGTCGACTGCGGCGTGGTGGTGAACCCGGATACCGTGCGCGCCCAGGTCGAGAGCGCCGTCGTGTTCGGCGTCAGCGCCGCGCTGCACGGCGCCGTCACGCTCAAGGACGGCCGCGTCGAGCAGACCAATTTCCATGACTACCGCGTACTGAGGATGTACGAGGCGCCCGTCGTCGAGACCCATATCGTCGCCAGCGGCGAAGCGCCGGGCGGCATGGGCGAGCCGGGCACGGCCGCCGTCATGCCGGCCCTCGCGAATGCCGTCCATGCACTGAACGGCAAGCGCGTGCGCAAGATGCCGATCGGCGCCACCGTCTAATTCTGAAGAACAGGAAGCAAAGCATGATCACACTGAACATCAACGGCAAGCAGCAGCAGGTGGATGCCGAAGCCGACACCCCGCTGCTGTGGGTGCTGCGCGACGAACTGCACATGAACGGCACCAAGTTCGGCTGCGGCATGGCGCTGTGCGGCGCCTGCACGGTGCACCTGGACGGCCAGCCGACCCGTGCCTGCGTCATGCCGGTGTCCGGCGCCGTCGGCAAGAAGATCACGACCATCGAGGCGATCGGCGCGAACCCGGTCGGCAAGCGCGTGCAGCAGGCCTGGGCCGAGCTGGACGTGCCGCAGTGCGGCTACTGCCAGTCGGGCCAGATCATGGCGGCGACGGCGCTGCTGCGCGAGATCCCGCATCCGACCGACAAGGACATCGACCAGGCCATGTCGGGCAACATCTGCCGTTGCGGCACCTATCAACGCATCCGCCTGGCCATCCACAAGGCGGCCGGCAATGCGTAAGGAGCGCGCCATGAGGACGATCGTATCGTGTGCCGCAGGCATCGCCGGCGCGCTGGCGCTGACGCTGATGGCGCTGGCCTGGCCGGGCGCCGCGGATGCGGCCGAGCAGGGCAAGACCAAGGGCAAGGGAGATGCGGCGCTGTTCGATCCGGTCGCCAGCGTCGTGATGGGACCGCGCTGCGTGAACTGCCACCAGGTCGAGGCGCCGCGCCAGAAGGACTGGGGCGTGATTCATGCCCAGCAGGTCGTGCGCGGCGCCGACGGCCACGGCTCGGCGGCGCTGCGCTGCCAGGCCTGCCACCAGGCGAGCAATACGGCGGACGGCCGCGTGCCCGGCGTGCCGAACTGGCACCTGGCGCCGCTGAGCATGAACTGGCAGGGCCTGGACAAGAAGCAGATCTGCCTGCAGATGCGCGACCCGGCGCGTAACGGGAACCGCAAGACCCCGAAGGAAGTCATCGAGCACATGGAGACCGATCCGCTGGTGCTGTGGGCCTGGAACCCGGGTGCAAACCGCACCAAACCGGCGCTGTCCCACGAGGACTTCGTCAAGGCGCTGGTGGCCTGGGCCGATGCCGGCCTGCCGTGCCCGAACTGATGTAGTCGATGAAGTACCGGCGAGCCTGCGCAGACGGGCCGCCGTCCACGGAAAACCAACCTCGAACGTCAAGGAAGGAAACACCATGAATCCATTACTCGCGCAAGTCCTGGAAGCACACGGCGGATTGACCCGCTGGAAATCGCACGACAAGCTGTCGGCTCACCTGAGCCAGGGCGGCATCCTGTGGCCCATGAAGGGCAAAGGAGGCATGCTCGACGACGTCGACGTCACCATCGACCTGCACCGCCAGTGGACGTCGCACGCACCGTTCGGCGCGCCGGACCGCCGCACGGCGGTCACCCCGCAACGCGCCGCCATCGAGACGCTGGACGGCGCCGTCGTCGACGCGCTGGAGAACCCGCGCGCCGCCTTCGCCGGCTTCGGCCTGGAGACGTCCTGGGACGACCTGCACCTCGCGTATTTCGTCGGCTACGCGATGTGGAACTACCTGACCCTGCCGTTCGCCTTCGCCGAACCGGGCTTCCAGTTCGCGGAACTGGCGCCGTGGGAAGAGAACGGCGAAAGCTGGCGCCGCCTGCAGGTGACCTATCCGGACAATATCGCGACGCACAGCCGCGTGCAGACGTTCTACTTCGGCGCGGACGCCAGACTGCGCCGCCACGACTACGACGTCGACATCAACGGCGGCACGCCGGCCGTGCACTATTTTTCCGACTACACGACGGTGGACGGCATCGCACTGCCGACCCGCCACATGATCTACGTGCGCAACCCGGACGGAAGCCACAATGCCGAGCCGCTGGTTGTGTCGATCGTCGTCAGCGATATCCGTTTTGCTTGAACCCGACCCGCAGGAGAATCGCATGAACACGCTGAAGACGATCCACGTCATGCACGTCCATCCGGCGATGAGCGCCGGCCTGGCGGCACTGCTGCAATCGAAGGAGTGGCTGGTCACCCTGCATGCCGAGCAGCCGGAGGCGATGACGAGGGCGGACGTCGTCGTCACCGACTACGACACCGGCCTGGAACTGGCGCGCACCCCGGCCAGCCGGCGCCGCGGCCAGGAAGTGCTGGTGGTGACCAACCGCGACAAGGAGTGGGACGTGCGCCGGGCGCTGGAAGTGTGCGTGGGCGGCTACCTGCTCGAGGACACCTCGGCGGCCCAGTTGCAGCATGCCGTGCGCTACGTCCTGACGGGGTCGCGCTACCTGTGCCCGACCTTGGTCGAGCGCATCCGCGACGGCCTGCCGGGCGACCGCCTGACCAACCGCGAGAGCGACGTGCTGCAGCTGCTTGCCAAGGGCCACTGCAACAAGCGCATCGCGCGCGACCTGGGCATCGAGGTGGGCACCGTCAAATGGCATTTGCGCAGCCTGATGACCAAGCTGGGCGCCTCGGCGCGCACCCAGGCCGTGGTGCTGGCCGCGCAGCGCGGCCTGGTGGGTATCGACATGCCGGCATGAAGCCGTCGTCGCGGCGCCGCGCATGGGCTAGCGCGGCGGCGTGACGCGCATGCGCTCCTCGATCAGCTCGCGCAGCAGCTGCGCGTGTTCCCTGGTCTGGTCTGCCTTGGACAGGTATTCGCTGCGGGGATCGCCGTCGTCCGGCAGCGCGCCGTCCTGCCTGCGCAGCGCCTGGTCCATATTGCGGTACAGCTGTTCCTGCTCCTGCTCCTGCAGCGCACGCACGGCGGCCCACAGCGCTTCGTCCGCTTCGGCCACCTGCAGCGAATCGAGCACGGCCGCCGTGAACGCGTGGCCCGTATGGCAGCGGTAGCGCAAGGGGCCGGGTCGGTCCATCTGCCAGATGGCGCCGCCGCATTCCGGGCACGTCAGAGCCGCCCTCGTTCCTATCCGATCCAGATCCGCCATGTCGGCACCCTCGGTGAACATGCGATTTTCGACGGCGATCCAGTCCTGAAGTTCGGGGGCGTCGGGCGTATCGGGATCCGGCGCGGCGGCCAGCTCGGCCAGCTTGGGCGCAATCTCGTCGGCGCGCAGCACGAAGTCGGCGCCGGCATGGCGCAGCGCGCTGGCCGGCATGTCCGGCACGTCGGCGTCGGCCGGATCCTGGACCAGCGCCATGCCGCCATAGGCGCGGATGGCCTGCAGCCCCACGGTGCCGTCGTCGAGGAAGCCGGACAGGACGACGGCAATCGCATCGGCGCCATAGACGGCAGCGGCCGAGCGGAACAGGGGATCGATGGCGGGACGCGCATGGTTTTCCTTGGGGCCGCGCGAGAGCTTCGCGTGGCGGTGTTCGTCGTCCCTCTCCACCGTCAGGTGCAGGTCCGACGGCGCCATCAGCACCTGGCCCGCGGCGATGGGATCGCCCTGCAGCGCGTGGCGTACGGGCAGGGCCGAATACCGTTCGAGCAGGCTGGGCAGGATGCTTTCCCGCGCGCCGATATGGGTCACGATGAGGATGGCTGCGGGAAAGTCCGTTGGCAAACCACGCAGAATGGTTTTCAGTACATTGATGCTACCGGCTGAGCCGCCGATGACAACGATCTTGGGCATTGCGTTCGTCCATGATTCCGATGGACTTCACGCTATCGCACCTTGGGAAAATCCGGCGCGGCAATAGAAAAGCGGTAGCAGAAAACAAAAACGCCAGCCCGAAGGCTGGCGTTTTCGCTTACTGCAATTCGTGGTAGGCCGTGCGTGGCTCGAACACGCGACCAACGGATTAAAAGTCCGCTGCTCTACCAACTGAGCTAACGACCCGACGGCGAGCATTATAGCGGCTCGATGGCCCCGGGCCAAGTGTTTGCGTGAAAATTGGCAACAATTGCCTGTCATGGCAGGCATGATGGCCGTCATCGAATGTTTTTGCGCACCTTGATTTGCGGTATTATTAATTGATCCATAGATATCAAACGACGCCGTGTTCCTGACCGAAACCGAAACCTCTGCCGCGCTGTCCGAGCGCGCCGTCAATCTCGTCCAGAGCGGTATCGTCGTGCTCGACGGCGATCACCGCATCGTCCTGTGGAACAACTGGATGGTGCCGCGCTCCGGCCGCGCGGCCGCCCGCGTGCGCGGCCATTCGCTGTTCGACGTGTTCCCGGAACTGCGCGGGTCGCGCGTCGAGGCCGCCGTGCTGGGTGCCCTGTCCGAGGATCATGCCTGCACCGTTCCGTCCACGGAAAACCGCACGCCGTTCCCGCTGCGCGAGGCCGGCAGCTTCGACGGTCCGCGCATCGACCAGGCCGTCAGCGTGACGTCGTTCAAGGAACACGGCGAGCGCTTCTGCCTGATCGAGATCCGCGACGTCAGCGGCACCGTCGAACGCGAAAAACGCCTGCTCGACCATGCCGAATCGCTGCGTGCCCGTTCCTACGTCGACGGCCTGACCGGCATCGCCAACCGCCGCTACTTCGACGTCGCCCTCGACCGCGAACTGCGCCGCGCCCAGCGCGCCAGGAGCGAGCTGGCGCTGCTGCTGGTCGACATCGACTCCTTCAAGGCCTACAACGATTTCTTCGGCCACCAGCAAGGCGACACCTGCCTCACCCAGGTGGCCCAGGCGCTGGCGGCGATGCTCAAGCGCCCGGCCGACGTCGCCGCGCGCTACGGCGGCGAGGAATTCGCCGCCATTCTCCCCGACACCACATTGGAACAAGCCGAAGCCCACGCCAACACGATCCGCGAACACGTCGCCGCGCTGAATCTGCAGCACGCGCCGGCGGCGCACTGGCCGATGGTCACGCTCAGCATCGGCGTGGCGGCCTTCCGGCCAGAGCGCCTGAACACGGCCGAGGCCTTGATCGAGGCAGCCGACAAGGCGCTGTATGCGGCCAAGAAGGGCGGGCGTAACCGAGTTGAAGTCGGGGAGTGAACGCGCCAAGGCCGCATTTGAACAACACCCCAGTAGAAACTATTACTTGGATGAAATTACGTTCAGGTAGTATGGTGGTCCTTACGTGAGGGCTCTACAGTGTTGTCAAAACATTTCACCAAAATGTGCGCCGGTCTCTGTCTCGTGCTGGCGGCCGGATTCGCGTTGGCCGACCAGGGTGTGGACGACAAGCGCATCCTGCTGGGCCAATCCGCCGCGCTGACCGGCCCGGCATCGGCGCTGGGCACCGCGATGCGCGACGGCGCGCTCGCGTACTTCGAATCGGTCAACGCGGCCGGCGGCGTGAACGGACGCCAGATCATCCTGAGCACGCTCGACGACGGCTACGATCCGGTCCGCGCCGGTGCCAACACGGGCGCGCTGGTCGACAAGGCCAAGGTATTCGCACTGTTCGGCTATGTCGGCACGCCGACCTCGAACGCGGCGCAGTCCTGGGTGGCCAAGCAGGACGTCCCGTTCTTCGCCCCGATGACGGGCGCGCAATCCTTCCGCGAACCGTTCGACAGGAACATCTTCAACATCCGCGAGGGCTACGCCCAGGAGACGGAAAAGATCGTCGAGCACCTGGAAGCCATCGGCGCGAGCAAGCAGATCGCCGTGCTGTATCAGAACGATGCCTACGGCCAGTCCGGCCTGGACGGCGTGACGCAGGCGCTCAAGAAGCGCAAGCTCACGGTGTTCGCGACGGCATCCGTGGAACGCAACAGCACCGACGTCGCCGCCGCCGTGGCGAAGATGAAGGCCGCCGCGCCGCGCGCCGTCATCTTGATCTCGGCCTACAAATCCAGCGCCGCCTTCATCCGCGCCATGCGCAAGGATGCGGCCAGCGTGCCGTTCTTCTGGAACGTCTCCTTCGTCGGCAGCCGCGCGCTGGCCGGCGAATTGGGCGCGGAGGCGCGCGGCGTGATGATCTCGCAGGTGATCCCGTCGCCCTGGGACGACAAACTGGGCGTCGTCAAGGAATACCGCAAGCTGTATCTCACCAAGCCGGGCCGCGAACCGGACTATGCGAGCCTGGAAGGCTTCATGGCCGCCAAGGTCTTCGTCGAGGGCCTGCGCCACGTGAAGGGCGAGCCGACGCGCAAGAATTTCATCCACTCGCTGGAGACCATGGGCCCGTACAACCTGGGCGGCTACACGGTCAAGTTCGGGGCGGGGGATCACAACGGGTCGGATTACGTGGACCTGAGCATCATTACCGAGGGTGGCAAGATCATGTACTGATCCGTATGCCGCGTGCGGAAAACAAAAACGCCGGCGCGATGGCCGGCGTTTTTGCTGCAATGGATCCAGTCAAAATGCCAAGTCCTCGAAAGGTTTGACGACTTCATAGGTGATTCCTACATTGTCGGCGTTGAGGACCTTGAAGCGAGCACCTTTGTAGCCGATTTCATTGCCCTCGTTGAGGTCATAATGCAGCTCTTGTGAAAACTTCGGCCTTGAGATATTGCCGTAGTGTTCGCGGTACAAGAGCGATATGACGCCTCTGGCGACACCGGAATAGACGAGCTCCCGACGGAACGAATGCGGGCGGATCAGCGTACAGCGTGGCGATGTGAAGTACTTGGCTGTCCCGATCGAAAATTTCTGATTGCCGAAAGCAAATTTAGCTGTCGCGGTGACTTCATGCGATGGTTGACTCATTGTCAGCAGCACGTCTGGTTTGCTGAATCCGGTTCTCGGACTGCTCTCGTTCTCGTACTGAAAGGTATAGTAGTCAGGGCGATACGAAACCTTCTCCCGCATCATGACTTTGATGGGCGGCAAGGTTACCGTAAAATCGATCAAGAACGTTGTTCCGGAAAATTCAATGGGCTGATCTGAAGAAAACAGATAACCGGCCACCGCGTCCATCACATCTGCTCTGTAGCCCGCAACCATGACCTGTCCGACCTCGGCTGCGCTTTGTACATTCGTATCAGGTAGTGTGACTGAACCGCCCCGGATTTTGTAGAGGCTCCATTGTTTGAGAGAATGGAGTCATG
>CAUSCY010000017.1:0-93039 GCA_963529995.1 uncultured Massilia sp.
ATGACTCCATTCTCTCAAACAATGGAGCCTCTACAAAATCCGGGGCGGTTCAGAGAGTCAGCAGCTATGCCATCGCCTGGCTACGCGCACAGCGGTTTGACAGTGCACGGCAGGCTGCCGCATTCGTTGGATTATCGCCGCGCCATCACCAGTCAGGCGATTCAGTGCGTGGAAAAAGCAGTATCGGCAAGCTTGGCCACAAACACCTACGCAAGATCCTGTACTGGCCCGCCATGAGCGCGATGCGCCACAACGTTGCTGCGAAAGCACTTTCAGAGCGCCTGGTCACTGCTGGCAAGAACAGGAAAGTGGCCATCATTGCTGTCATGCGCAAGTTGGTCCACTGGATGATCGGTGTCCTCAAGTCTGGCAAACCCTTCGATGTAAATTTAGCGCTTGCCAGAACTTGAGGATCACAGTATCTGCGCAGGCAGGGATCCAAGTACTGCATGCGTCGCTGTAACGCCTGCGAAATTGGGTCCCTGCCTGCGCAGGGACGACGTCGTTACTAGCAAAAATCCCTGCTGCGCGTATCCAGGCTCCCCAGCAGGTGCGACATGTCCACCAGGCGCTTGGCCACCAGGTGCCTGACCTCCCCTTCCCGCTGCCAGACCCCGTACACCCCCAGCAGCGACGCGTTCAATACCTCGCGCCGCTGCTGCTCGACCAGGCTGGCCCACACGATCACGTTGATGTTGCCTGTCTCGTCCTCGATGGTCAGGAACAGCACGCCCTTCGCCGTGCCGGGCCGCTGGCGCACGGTGACGATGCCGCAGGCGCGGGCCAGCTGGCCGTTCTGGAAATCCATCAGCACCTCCGCCGGCAGGAAGCGCTTGGCCAGCAGTTGCTTGCGCAGCAGCGCCAGCGGATGGCGGCCCAGCGTCAGGCCTTGCGCGCGGTAGTCGCCGACGATTTCCGCGCCTTCCGAGGGCGCGGCCAGCGCCGGCGTTTCCTCCACCGGCACCGTCGGGCGCAGCAGGTCGCGGTCGGGCACCGCGCCGACCGCTTCCCACAGGGCCTGCCGTCGATGGCCGGCCAGGCCGACGAGCGCGTTGCCGCCGGCCAGGACCTGCAGGTCGTGGCGGTCGAGCGATGCGCGCCGCGCCAGGTCGGCCACGCTGGCGAACGGGCGGATCGTGCGCGCCAGTTCGATGCGCTCTCCCGCTTCCTGCTTCAGGCCGCGCAACATGTGCAGCCCCAGGCGCACCGCCGGCTGGGCGCGCGCGTCGTCGTGCAGGTCTTCCAGTTCCGATTCCCAGCCGCTGACCGTCACGTCGACGGGACGCACCTCGATGCCGTGGCGGACCGCGTCCTGCACCAGTTGCGACGGACTGTAGAAACCCATCGGCTGGCTGTTGAGCAGCGCGCACAGGAAGGCGGCCGGTTCGTGGCACTTCATCCAGGAGCTGGCGTAGGCCAGCAGCGCGAAGCTGGCCGCGTGCGATTCGGGGAAGCCGTATTCGCCGAAGCCCTGGATCTGGCTGAAGATCTGCTCCGCGAACGCCATGTCGTAACCGCGCTTCAGCATGCCGCCGACGATGCGCTCGTAGTAGCGTTCGAGCCCCCCTTTGCGCTTCCAGGCCGCCATGGCGCGGCGCAGCTGGTCGGCTTCGCCGGGGGAGAATCCGGCCGCCAGGATCGCCACCTGCATCACCTGTTCCTGGAAGATCGGCACGCCCAGCGTACGCTCCAGCGCGATCTTCATGTCCGGGCTCGGATAGACGACGGGCTCCTTCTGCTCGCGCCGCTTCAGGTAGGGATGCACCATGCCGCCCTGGATCGGCCCGGGCCGCACGATCGCCACCTCGATCACGAGGTCGTAGAACTGGCGCGGCTTCATGCGCGGCAGCATGCTCATTTGCGCGCGCGATTCGATCTGGAAGACGCCGATCGTATCGGCCTTGCAGATCATGTCGTAGGTGGCATTGTCGTCGTGCGGGATGTCCTGCATCTCGAACACGGTGCCGCGCCGCAGGCTCACCAGTTCCAGGCCGCGGCGCAGCATCGACAGCATGCCCAGCGCCAGCACGTCGACCTTCATGAGGCCCAGTTCCTCGAGGTCGTCCTTGTCCCACTGGATCACGCTGCGCTCCGCCATCGTCGCATTCTCGATGGGTACGAGGCGCGACAGCTGGCCGCGCGCCATCACGAAGCCGCCCGGGTGCTGCGACAAGTGGCGCGGGAAGCCGAGCAGGCGCTGGGCCAGCGATGCCCATTGCTGCGACAGCGGCGCGTCCGGATCGAGGCCGCTGTCGGCCAGGCGGTTCAGCAGGTCCGCCTTGCTGTCGAACCAGTGGTGCTGCTTGCAGACCTTGTCGACGATGGCCAGGTCCACGCCCAGCGCCCGTCCGCTGTCGCGCAGCGCGCTCTTCGGCCGGTAGCTGATCACGACTGCCGCCAGGGCCGCGCGCGTGCGCCCGTACTTGCGGTAGATGTACTGGATGACCTCTTCGCGGCGCTGGTGCTCGAAGTCGACGTCGATGTCGGGCGGCTCATTCCGCTCTTTCGAGATAAACCGTTCGAACAATAAATTGGCGCGCGCGGGATCGACTTCCGTGATGCCCAGGCAGTAGCACACCGCCGAATTGGCGGCCGAGCCGCGGCCCTGGCACAGGATGTGCTGCGAACGCGCGTAGCGCACGATGTCGTAGACGGTGAGGAAGTAGTGCTCGTACCGCATCTCGGCGATGAGTGCCAGCTCGTGCTCGATCTGCGCCTGCACCTTGGCCGGGATGCCTTCGCGGAAGCGCCGGTGCGCGCCCATCCACGTCTCGCGGCGCAGGTAGCTGGCGGCCGTATGGCCGGCGGGGACGACTTCGTCCGGGTATTCGTAGCGCAGCTCGTCGAGCGAGAACGTACATTCGCGCACGATGCGGAGCGTCTCGGCCAGCGCCGCGCGCGGATAGATGTTCGCCAGGCGTACGCGCGAGCGCAAATGCTGTTCGGCGTTCTGCGCCAGCAGGTAGCCGCATTCGGTGACGGGCTTGCCGATGCGGACGGCGCTGAGCGTATCCTGCAAGGGTTTGCGCGAGCGCACGTGCATCACGACGTGGCCGACGGCGACGATCGGCAAGCCGTGCTGCCAGCCGACTTCTTCGACGGCCATGCGGTGCGCCTCGTCGAAGGCGCGGTGCAGCAGGTTCAGGCCGATCCAGGCGCGTCCGGGAAAGGTCTGCGCGAGCCACGCGGCCTGCACGTGCAGGCGGTCGACGTCGGCCGGTTCGTGGCCCGGATAGGCCGGCAGCAGGATCGCCAGGCAGTCCGGCATGCCGGCCAGGTGGGACAAGTGCTCGGGCGGCGCATCGAGGTCGCCGGGACGCAGCAGGTAGCTGCCCTTCTCGCTGCGCGTGCGTCCCAGCGTGACCAGTTCGCACAGGTTGCCGTAGCCGTTGCGGTTCTGCGCCAGCAGGATCAGGGACAGGGCGGGCGAGCCGTCCGCATGCTCGAGGTGGAAGTGGGCGCCGACGATGAACGGCAGGCCGGCCCGCTTGGCCTCCGCATGGGCGCGCACGACGCCGGCCAGCGAGCACTCGTCGGTCAGCGCCAGCGCCGCATACCCCAACTCCACCGCGCGTGCCACCAGTTCTTCCGCATGCGACGCTCCTTGCAGGAAGGAGAAGTTCGACAGGCAGAACAGCTCGGCGTAGGCAGGCAATCCCTGCGCGGATGGCGGATCGGTAGGCATCGATGGGCTTTGCGGCAAGTTAAAATGAACCTGGCCAAAAATACTACTGTATAAAAACACAGTATAACTTACGGACCCGACAATTGCGAAACATGCACATTCCTGAATTGATCAATGAGTTGATTTGCTTCGGTGCGCGGCCGGGCGAAGGCAACCCTGCCCTGGTTATCGAAGGGGGCGATCCCTCGCCAGAAGCACGCCAGCGCCTGGCGCGCGAGCGCAACACGACCTGCGTCTTCATCGATGAGGACAGGGATAAGGACGGCGGCACGGTGCGCGTCGATTACTGGTATCCGCACATGCGCAGTCCCTTGTGCCTGCATGCGACGCTGGCCGTGGCGGCCGTGCTGTTCCGCCGCACGCCCGACGCGAGCGTCATCGCGGTCGAAACGGCCATGCAGGGCCAGCGCCTGGCGCTGCTGCGCGAGGGGGACGATTACTTCGTGCGCCTGGCCGCGCAGCCGGCCCCGCAGGTCGACGTCACGCCCGGGCAGGCAGCGGCGCTGCTGGGTGCCGCTCCCGCGGCGTCGCTGCTTGCTGCGCCGCCGCGCGTGGCCTCGATCGGCAGTCCCAAGCTGCTGGTCGAGGTGCAGGATGCCGCCGCGTTGTACGCATTGCAGCCCGACCTGGCCTGGATTAGCGCCTGGGGTCGGCAGCACGGCATCAATGGCATCTATGCGTGGTGCCGCTGCGAAGGTGGGACCAACGACGGTGGGGCCAACGAAGGTGGCGTCTACGAAGGCCGCAACTTCAACCACCTGGACCCGGCGCTGGAAGATGCCGCGACGGGCGTGGCGGCGGGCGCCCTGTCGGCCGCGCTGGGACGCAGCCTGGTGCTGTACCAGGGCCGCGCCGTCGGCCGCGACTGCCTGATCCGCACCCGCATCGACGGCCCGGCGCTGCTGGTCGGCGGCGCCGTGGCATTCATGTGAGTTACACTGCGCGGATGGAACAAGACAAACCCCTCTCCACCGACGCCTTCGCCGCGCTGCAGGCCCGCTTCCAGGACCAGTCGCGCAAGGCGCAGGCCTATTACACCGTCATGCACGCCGTGCGTCCCATCGCCGGCAGCGACGATGCGGCCGACGCCTGGATGAACGCACCCCTGCCCGCTTTCGACGGCGCCACGCCCGCGCAACTGGTCGCGCAAGGGCGCCAGGACGACGTGCTGGCGCATATCGCCGGACTGCAATCACGTTAATTGAACGGACATTCGGGTGCTATTCATTACATAAAATGACATCCGGGAGGCGCATAATCGCAATATGACGACCTCCATCTCATCCTCGACCCTGGGCCTCGGCGGCACGAATGGCCTCTCCGACCTGTACACCTCGGCGACCAAGTCGCTGCTGGCGCAGAATCCCGGCATCAAGAACATCGATGCGCAACTGACGCGCGACGGCGCGCGCCTGTCCGGTCTCGGCAAGCTGGCGCTGGCGCTGGATACCTTCCGCACCAGTGCGGGCCACCTGTCGTCCGACAAGCTCGACATGGCGGCCAGCTCCAGCGGCAAGGCCGTCGGCGCCCAGCTGACGTCCAAGGATGCGGCGGCCGGCACCCATGCGGTGGAGGTCAAGCAGCTCGCCCAGGGCCAGCAATTGGCGAGCAAGGCCCTGCCCGACAAGGGCGCGGCGCTCGGCACGGGTTCCGCCACGGTGATCAAGGTCCAGATGGGCACGGGCAGCAATGCCACGACGACGACGGTCCGCATCGACGATACCAACAACACGCTGGACGGCATCGCCCAGGCCATGCGCGACGCCGGCCTCGATGCGAAAGTGGTCCAGGACGGCAAGGGCTATTCGCTGAGCCTGACGGGAAAGAGCGGCGCGGCCAATACGATGAGCATCAGCGTGGCGGGCGATCCCGTCATGACGGGTTTGCTGTCTTACGGGCCGGGCGTGAACAGCGCGATGACGCAGAAGGCCGCGGCCCAGGATGCGCAATTCACCGTCGACGGCAAGGCGCTGACCTCCAGCACCAACAAGTCGGACACGGCGATTGCCGGCGTCTCGCTGAGTTTCACGGCCACGGGCAAGAGCGAGGTCGCGGTCAAGCGCGACCCGTCCGCCATCGCCGCCAACATCAAGGACTTCGTCGGCGCGCTGAATACGATGAACACCAAGCTGAACGGCCTCAAGACGGGCGACGGCGACGGCGACGCCGCCCTCATCCAGGTCCAGAACCAGCTGGCCGGCATCCTCGACGCGGCCGATCCGAAGGCGCTGGCCGATATGGGGATCACGCGCAAGGGCGGCGGCCTGGTGCTGGACGAGACCAAGCTGAACGCGGCCATCGCCGCCGACCCGGACAAGGTCACGCAACTGTTCGGCAAGTCCGGCACGGGCCTGGCCGACCAGTTCGCGACCCGCATCACGCAGCAGATGAGCAAGGGCGGCACGCTCGCCAGCCAGGCCGCCACGGTGCAGGCCGAGGTCGACAAGCTCAATACGCAGAAGCAGCAGGTCACCGACACCATCAACCGCCAGGCCAGCCTGCTGGTGCAGCAGTACGCCTCGGCCGGGACGAGCGGCAGCTCGCTGTTCGGCACGGGGTTGACGAAGCCGATGTCCTTGTTCGATTTCATGGCATAGCTCTCGTTCCCGCATAGGCGCACTGCCGTGCGGGATAATCGCTACCCTCCGCAATAAGACGCTTCATAGATACACCGTCATTCCCGCGAAAGCGGGAATGACGGTTCTTTTTTCGCCAATATATTCCGGACACCAGTGCCTCTTTGCGGGAACGGCGGGATGATGGCTCATCCACCGGAACTAATTCCCTCCCGGACGACTCTGCTGCATGTCCACGGGAGAGAACATGACCGACCAACACAGACTCGCCGGCAAGCTTATCGCCGTGCTAGCCGCCGACGGTGTCGAGCAGGCCGAACTCGATGCCGCGCTGGCGGCCCTCAGGCATGCCGGCGCCCAGCCCACCCTGCTCGCCCTGCGCCGCGGCCGCATCCGCGGCATGCAGGTGCACCAGTCCGCGGAACTCATCAAGGTCGATGCCGCCGTCGACACGGCGCGCGCCGCCGACTACGACGGCCTGCTGCTCCCCGGCGGCTACATCGGTCCCGACCTGTTGCGCCAGTCGGCCCGGGCGCGCGACTTCGTGTGCGCCATCCACGCCCTCGGCAAGCCCATCGCCGCGATGTCGCACGCCCCGCTGGTGCTGGTGTCCTGCGGCCTGGCGCGCGGGCGCACGCTGACGGCCTGGCCCGGCATCCGCGACGACGTCGTCAATGCCGGCGCCGCCTGGCTGGACCGCGAAACCGTGCGCGACGGCCTGCTGCTCACCAGCCGCGGCCCGCAGGACGCCGATGCCTTCATCCGCGAGATGCTGGTGCTGTTCGCCGGCGACACGTCCTCCGCGGCGGCCGTTCCATCCGATTCCGATCCGCCGCGCCTGGCACCGCTGGAGACAGCCGAGCAGCCGCTGCGCTGGCTGTCCGCCCCGTCGATCGGCACCATGCTGAGCCTTGCATTGCTGGGCGTCGGCGTGGTGGCGGCGAACCACAGCCGGCGCAGGAAGGAGGAAGGGTCCGCCACGGCGCCCGCCGACGGCGAAGGCTAGCGCCGGAGCGTGCGCCAGCGCCCGGATCGTCTATCATGGGTCAGCTATTATCTGAATCACATGATTGCCCGAATCCGAACCTGCCCATGACCGAATACACGCTCCAACAAAAAGTCTTCCTGCTCCTCCTCGCCATCGTCACCATCGGTTTCGGCTGGATCCTCCTGCCCTATTCCGGCGCCGTGTTCTGGGGCGTCGTGCTGGCCATCCTGTTCGCACCGCTGTACCGGAAATTCCTCACGCTCACGAAGAACAAGAAGACGGGCGTCGAACGGAAGAACGGTTCGGCCCTGCTCACGCTGCTGGTCATCGTCGTGCTGGTGCTGATCCCGGTGGCCCTGATCAGCGTGTCGCTGGTCCAGCAGGCCGTCGCCGTGTACGCGAAGGTCAGTGCCGGCCACATCGACTTCGGTGCCTACTTCCGCCAGGTGATGGGCGTGCTGCCGGACTGGGTCATCGGCCTGCTGGAACGCTTCGAGCTGACCAGCCTCGCGACCATCCAGCAAAAGCTGTCCGCGGTCGCGGCCCAGGCCAGCCAGGTCGTGGGCAAATACGCGCTCAACGTGGGCAGCATGACGCTCGACTTCCTCGTCAGCCTCACCGTCATGCTGTACCTGCTGTTCTTCCTGCTGCGCGACGGCGACAACCTGGCGCGCCGCGTGCGCCAGGCCGTGCCGTTGGGCCGCATGTACAAGCAGCGCCTGTTCGACAATTTCACGACCGTGATCCGCGCCACCGTCAAGGGCAACGTGCTGGTGGCCGCGGCGCAGGGCGCGCTGGGCGGCATCGCGTTCTGGTTCCTCGACGTCCAGGGCCCGCTGCTGTGGGGCGTGGTGATGGCCTTCCTGTCGCTGCTGCCGGCCGTCGGCGCCGCCATCGTGTGGGCGCCCGTCGCCATCTACTTCATGGTGTCCGGCTCGATGCTGGAAGGTATCGGCCTGATCGTCTACGGCATCGTGGTGATCGGCCTCGTCGACAACGTGCTGCGCCCGCTGCTGGTCGGCAAGGACACCAAGATGCCGGACTACGTCGTGCTGCTGTCCACGCTGGGCGGCATGGCGCTGTTCGGCCTGGACGGATTCGTCATCGGTCCCGTCGTCGCGGCGCTGTTCATCGCCGCCTGGGACCTGTTCGCATCGGCGCCAGAATTTCACGCGGATTGAGCATCCATGCACCACGGATGAGCTGTGTTTGCTCATCTGTGGTGCAATTCTCACACGTATAACCAAACCTGTTGTACTTATGAGACGAAGTAATTGGTGCTCTGGGACTAATTGATTAGGATTCATTTTTTCCCAGGGGAGCACTTACTTGAAACTGACACCGATTCGCCAGGCGATCCTGCTTGGCCTGACCGGCGCCACGGCGTTCGCTCTCGCGCCAAGCGCCATCGCACAGACCCAGGCCGTCACGCCGGCGACCGCCGCGCAGGACGGCGGCATGCAGAGCGTGAACATCGTCGGCTCGCGCCGCGTGGGCAACAACTCGGCCACCGACACGGTCGTCCCGGTCGACTACATCCCGATGACCAAGGCGGCCGAACAAGGCGGCCAGTTCGACCTGGCGCAGACGCTGACGAACATCTCGCCGTCGTTCAACTCGACCCGCCAGACGGGTGCCGACGGCGCCGACCTGGTCGACTCCGCCGCGCTGCGCGGCCTCGGCTCGGACCAGACGCTGGTGCTGGTCAACGGCAAGCGCCGCCATACGGTGGCACTGGTGAACCTGTTCGGCGCGCGCAACCGCGGCAACACCGGCACCGACATGAACGCGATCCCGCTGCTGGCCATCAGCAACGTGCAGGTGCTGCGCGACGGCGCAGCGGCGCAGTACGGCTCGGATGCGATCGCCGGCGTGATCGACGTGCAGCTGAAGAAATCGCTGGGCTGCGAAACGGTGCTCGGCGGCGGCCAGTACACGAAGCACGACGGCACCAACTGGCTCGCCTCGGCCTATTGCGGCGTGGCCGTCGGCGGCGGCGTGCTGGGCATCACCGGCGAATACCTGGACCGCGGCCGTTCGAACCGCGCGGAAGACGGCAACCCGCGCATCATCGGCGACACCGAAGTCAAGAACAAGACCGTCTACGTGAACGGCGAATTCCCGGTCGGCCCGGGCAAGCTGTACCTGACGGCCGGCGCCCAGGACCGCGACGCATCGTCGGCCGCGTGGGCGCGCGGCGGCGTCGGTTCCGAGGACATCCCGTCGCGTAACTCGGAAGCGATGTATCCGAACGGCTTCGTGCCGTTCATCGACGGCGCCATCGACGACCGCTACGGCACCATCGGCTACCGCACCCGCATCGGCGAATGGGCCAGCGACTTCTCGCAGACCTACGGCTACAACCGCATGCGCTACACCATCGCGCATACGCTCAACGCCTCGATCGCCAACCAGGACCTGATGGGCGGCGGCCGCGGCATCAGCCCGTCGCAGTTCGACGCGGGCGGCTTCGCCTTCCGCCAGCTGACCACCAACGCCGACTTCAGCCGCTTCTACGACGGCGTGCTGGGCGGCCTGAACGCGGCCTTCGGCTTCGAGTACCGTGCCGAGAACTACAAGATCTTCGCCGGCGAACCGGGTTCCTACATCGACGCCGACGGCGTCGGCTTCGGCGGCAATGCCGGCAGCCAGGGCTTCCCGGGCTTCCAGCCGGGCGACGCCACCGACCGCAAGCGCCACAGCAGCGCCGCCTACCTCGACTTCGAAGCCGACGTGGCGCCGCGCACCAAGCTGCAGGCCGCCGTGCGCTACGAGCGTTACTCCGACTTCGGCTCGACCACCACCGGCAAGCTGGCCGGCTCGTACAAGCCCACGGATACCGTCCTGCTGCGCGCCTCGGCCAGCACGGGCTTCCGCGCGCCGTCGCTGCAGCAGGTGTTCTTCTCCTCGACCTTCACCGACTTCGTCAGCGGCGTGCCGCTGGACGTGGTGCTGGCGCCGAACGGCGGTACCGTCGCCAACGCGGCCGGCATTCCGAAGCTGAAGGAAGAAAAGTCGAAGAGCTTCACGCTGGGCGCGACCTGGACCCCGACGCCGTCGGTCTCCGTCACGGCCGACCTGTACCAGATCGGCATCGACGACCGCATCGTGCTGTCCGGCCGCTTCGACGCCGACAACTTCCCGGCTCTGGGCGCCACCCTGCAGAACCTGGGCGTGGGCCAGGCGCAGTTCTTCGTCAACTCGGTCGACACCCGCACGCGCGGCCTGGACCTGACGGCATCGCACCGCATGCAGCTGGGCGGCGGCAAGCTGAACACCTTCCTCGCCGCGAACTTCAGCAAGACCGAAGTGACGGGCGTGCACGCGCCATCCGCGCTGGCCGGCTACGAAGACGTGCTGCTGTCGGAACGCGAACGCCTGTTCATCGAGGAAGGCGGCCCGCGCCGCAAGGTCACGCTGGACTTCGACTACATCCTGGGCCAGCTGGAGACGGACTTCCGCATCGTGAACTACGGCCCGCAGACGCTGGGCACGTTCTCGGGCCCGCCGGTACCGAACCAGCACTACAAGTCGAAGACCTCGGCCGACCTGGCCTTCACCTGGGCCTTCAGCGAGAAAACCAAGCTGACCGTCGGCGGCACGAACATCTTCAACGTGCATCCGACCGAACAGGATCCGAACGAAACCGACAACGGCTTCAAGTACGAGAGCGTGCAGTTCGGCCTGAACGGCGCGGCGTATTTTGCGCGCTTGTCGCACAAGTTCTAAAAAAACCGGTAACACATGAACCGTCGTTCCCGCGCAGGCGGGAACCCATACTGAAGCACAGAATTCGGTATCTCGGAAGCACTCGGTGGCTTCAGAAATACCGGCTTCGGAAATTCAGCATGGGTTCCTGCCTGCGCAGGAACGACGGTCTTTTTATTGCTGGGTTATTTCCAGAACTTTATTGTTGAGCCGAACTTTTCCTATCTTGCAGGCATCACCACCCTATTGCACTGCAACGTGAAATCACAATATTGAAGGATGTGCTATTTTTGGATTCGCTGATGCATAAAGGCCCTCGCCGATTTTGAGGTATCCGAAATGAACTTATCCAAAGAAACACTGCTTGCCGATCCCCCCGTGGAGCGTTCTTTTTCCATCGGGGACATGACGGAGCACTCCATGCAGGCGATGCGCATCATGGATTCCATGCCCTTGCTGTCGCTGGTCGTTCCCTTCTACAACGAAGAGGAAATGATCGCCCATTTCTTTGCCCGGGTGATCCCGGAGCTGGAAGCCATTCCGAATATCCGTTTCGAGATCCTGTGCGTCAACGACGGCAGCCGCGACCGCACGCTGGAATGCCTGGTGTCGTTTTCCCAGGCTGACTCGCGCGTGCGCGTGATCGACCTGACCCGCAATTTCGGCAAGGAGGCGGCGCTCACGGCCGCCATCTTCGAGGCGCGCGGCGACCTGATCGTGCCCTTCGACGCCGATCTGCAGGACCCGCCGGAAGTGATCGGCAAACTCGTCGACAAATGGCGCGAAGGGTATGAAGTGGTGCTGGCCAAGCGCGCCGACCGCGAATCCGATTCCGCCCTCAAGAAATGGACGGCCCTGCTGTTCTACCGCATCCACAACGAAGTGTCGGACGTGCCGATTCCCGAGAACGTGGGCGACTTCCGCCTGTTCACCCGCAGCGTCTGCGACGCATTGAAGACGCTGCCGGAATCCTGCCGCTTCATGAAGGGCCTGTTCGCCTGGGTCGGCTACAAGACGGCCGTGGTCGAATACAAGCGCGAAGCGCGCGCGGCCGGCACGACCAAATTCTCGGGCTGGAAGCTGTGGAACTTCGCGCTCGAAGGCATTACCAGCTTCAGCACGCTGCCGCTGCGCATCTGGACCTATCTGGGCGTCTCGGTCGCCATTTTCGCCATGACCCGCGCGATCTGGCTCGTCGTGCGCACCCTGATCTACGGCGTCGACGTGCCCGGCTATGCCTCGCTGGCCACGGCCGTCCTGCTGCTGGGCGGCATCCAGCTGATCGGCATCGGCGTGCTGGGCGAATACGTCGGCCGCATCTATCTCGAATCGAAGGGACGGCCGGTCTACCTGGTCCGCAAGCGCTACGAAAGGACGCCGACGCATGCGTGACCGCGCCGCGCTCAAGCGCTTCTTAATGTACGCCGTCGTCGGCGCCGCCGGCACGGCCGCCCACTACGCTTTCCTGCTCACGGCCGTATCGATGGGCGCCATGGCGCCGGTGCCCGCCTCGGTGCTGGGCGCCGTCGTCGGCGCCGTCGTCAACTTCGTGCTGAACGCCACCGTCACCTTCCGCGGCCACGCCGGCCAAGCGGGCCACTTCGACTGGGGCACGGCCTCGCGCTTCTTCGCCACCGCGGGCCTGGCGGCCATCGCCAACGGCGCCCTGATGGCCGTGCTGGTCGACGGCCTGCGCCTGGACTACCGCCTGGCCCAGCTGATGGTCACGGCCCTGCTGATGTGCGCGACCTACCTGATCAACTCCATGTGGACCTTCCGTGTCAGCAAAGCTCGCCAATCCCACTGATGCCGCCGTCGCCGGCCTCGGCGCGGACCGCAGCGTCGACCGCCCGGCGCCCCTGACCGCCGCGCGCTTCTGGACGCTGTGCGCCCTCGTGACCCTGTTCGCGCTGGCGCTGCGCCTGCCCACGCTGGCCAGCCGCTCGCTGTGGCTGGACGAGACCTACAGCGCCTGGTTCGCCGCCGTGCCCCTGCACGAACTCTGGACCAGCGTGCCGCTGTACGAGACCCACCCGCCGTTCTACTACACGCTGCTCAAGGGCTGGACCGCGCTGTTCGGCACGAGCGAGGTGGCGATGCGCAGCATGTCCGTCCTCGCCAGCGTGCTCACCGTGTTCCTGCTGCCCGCCTGCGCGCGCCTGGCGCGGCTGGGCGCGCGCGCCGAGCGCGTGGCCCTGCTGGCGGCA
Organism: uncultured Massilia sp.; assembly: GCA_963529995.1. GTDB lineage: Bacteria > Pseudomonadota > Gammaproteobacteria > Burkholderiales > Burkholderiaceae_D > Telluria. The sequence goes on from CAUSCY010000017.1 coordinate 13,165, forward strand.
CTGTTCCTGGCGGCGAACGCCTACAGCATCAATTTCGCGCAACAGGCGCGCCCGTACGGCATCCAGGCGCTGAGCGGCTCGCTCGCCGTGTTCTTCTCGGCGATGCTGTTGCTCGAGTTCGTGCGGCCGTCGGGCCGCCTGCGCACCTGGACGATCGGCCTCGCGCTGTCCACGGGCGTGACCATGTGGCTGCACAACACGGGCATCTTCGCTGCCTTCGGCATCTGGACCGGCATGGTCGTCGCCCTGCTGCTGTGCACGTCCGGTCCACGCCGCACGCAGGTGCTGGCCGTCGGCCTGGCCGGCATCGGCGCGCTGCTCGTGTGGTCGCCGTTCGTGCCGATGCTCGTCAAGCAGAGCGCGGCCATGGCCAAGCTGAGCTACTGGATCCAGTTCAAGCCGTCCAACACGATCGCCGCGTGGAGCGTGATCAGCGGCGCGCCGATCATGCACTACCCCGTCGCCCTGCTCGTGCTGGCGGGCTTCGCCTGGCTGTGGAAGCATGCGCGCCTGCACTTCTGGCACCTGGCCTGCGTGCTGGCCCTGCCGATCCTGGCGCTGGCCGCCTACAGCTTCCTGGTCAAGCCAGCCTTCCTGTCGCGCCTGTTCGAGTGGCTGGCGCCGCTGGGCATGGTATTGCTGGCGCTCGGCATTCACGCCCTGCGCCCGCGCTGGCGCCTGCCGGCCATCGCCGTCATCCTCGCTCTCTCCGCCTATTCCGTCGTGAACTTCTACCGCTCGCAGACGGAAAACTGGCGCGAGATGCTGGTCCAGCTGAAACAGGAAACCCGCCCCGGCGACCTGGTACTCGCCTTCCCGAACGAGATCCAGATGCCCGTCAGCTACTACATGAAGGGGAACGGCGGCCCGTCGATCACCTACCTGCCCGGCCCCTTCCCCGCGCTGGGCCTGGAGCGCGTCTACACGGGCAATTCGGGAGCGCCGAACATCGCGCCGGAAGATGCCGCCCGCGTGCGCGCACTCGCCGAAGGCCACGGGCGCGTGTGGCTCGTCGAGCGTCTGGCCAAGCTGTACGATCCGGACGACATCGTCATGAAGGAACTCGGCAGCCGCTACCGCCTCGTCAAGCAGGTCGACGGCATCGGTGCCGTGCTCCGTCTGTATGAACTACGCGAACTGTCCGACGCGCAACCTTCGGGCAGCCGCTAACGCACGCCTCGTTAAGACGCCTCAAGCGTTGCTGCCAAGGCCGCCTATATCGTTGGCACGATCATGGGCATCCTTCCAACGGAGCAGGCGATGGACAACGACGTGAGCGTGGTGATTCCGGTTTACAACGGCGAAGCATTCATCGGCCGCGCCATCGACAGCGTGCTGCGCCAGACGCATCCGGCCAGGCAGATCGTCGTGGTGAACGACGGCTCCTCGGACCGGACGCTCGAGGTGCTGGAAGCGTTCGGCGAACAGGTCAGCGTCATCACGACACCAAACCGGGGTGCGTCCAGCGCGCGCAACCGGGGCATTGCGGCATCGACGTCGAGCCTGATCGCCTTCCTCGATGCGGACGATGTGTGGGAAGACGACAAGCTGGAGCGCCAGGTCCGGTTCCTGGCCAGGCAGCCGGATGCGGGCCTGTGCTGCTGCGACTACGTGGTCGACGACGACGGCCCGCCCCGGTCGCACTTCTCCCACGTGCAGCAGGAAATCCAATCGCCCGTGGAACAATGGAGCAGGCAGGGCCTGTCGACGCTGGCGGCATCGAATTTCATCGGCACGGCGTCAGCCGTGCTGGTGAAGCGCAGCCTGCTGCAGCGGGTCGGCGTGTTCGACACCGGCTATCGCCAGGCGGAAGATTACGATTTGTGGATACGCTGCGCGCTGTCGGCGCGGATCGCCGTCATGCCAGACGTGCTGCTGCGCAAGATCGTGCGCGGGCATAACCTGACCAATGACCAGATCGACATGCTCCAGTACCACGAAACGGTACTGGGCAAGCATGCCCGCAGCCCCGCGTTCCGCGCGCTGGCGCACCTCGAGCGCGACGCCCTGCTCGGCCTGGCCCAGACCCGTTACCAGATCGCGAGCCTGTTCTTCGAAGCGCGCCGCTACCGCGACAGCCTGGCGTATTACCTCAAAGGGCTGGGCACGCTACGCTCCGGCAAGAACCTCTCGCTGCTTCTGTACTACACGGGGCGCAAACTCGTACGGATCGTCACCTTCGGCACGGTCCGCGCCCGCGCCGTCTAGGCGACGGTTCAAGCCGGGAACGTGACCGTCACCTCGAGCCCGCCCAGCCGCGCCGACGCGCCCAGCGCCAGCGTGGCGCCGTGCTGCTGCGCGATCGACTTGATGATGGCCAGTCCGAGTCCGCTGCCGGCCGCATCGCTGCCCGGCACGCGATAGAAGCGGTCGAACACGCGCTCGCGTTCTTCGGGCGGGATGCCGGGACCGCTGTCCTCGACCGTCAGACGCACGGCGCCCTTGTCGGCCACGACGGACACGTCCACCGTGCCGCCGTTCGGCGTGTACTTGATGGCGTTGTCGACCAGGTTCCTTGCCAGGATCATCAAGGCGTCCGGCTGGCCCTGGATGTCGGCGCTGTCGGCGCGCTGCAGGCCCAGGTCGATGCTGCGCGCCTGCGCGAGGCCGACCAGGTCGGCGACGGCGCGCTTGGCCACGCCGGCCAGGTCGACGTTCTGGTGCGGCGTCGCGCTCGCCTCCTGGCGCGCCAGCACCAGCAATTGCTCGACCAGGCGCGTGGCGCGCTCGATGCCGGCGCCCAGGCGGCCGATGGCGACGCGGCGCGCCTCCGGATTGTCGTTGGCGCGCTCCAGGCTTTGCACCTGCAGTTTCAGGGCGGCCAGCGGCGTGCGCAATTCGTGGGCGGCGTCGCCGACGAAATGCTGCTGGGCGTCGAACGCCGTGCGCACGCGGCCGAACAGCAGATTCAGTTCGTGCACCAGCGGGCGCACCTCGTCCGGCAGTCCCGCTTCGGAGACGGGCGACAGGTCGTCGGCCTGGCGCGACGCAACCTGCTTGCGCACGCGCGCCACCGGTTCCAGCGAGCCGCTGACGACCCACCACACGACCAGCATCAGGATCGGCATCATGACGGCGATCGGGCCCAACGTGCGCAGGGCCAGGTTGCTGGCCATGCTGCGCCGCACGGCCAGGTCCTGCGCGACCTGCACGGTCTGGCTGTTGGCCTGGATCGAGAAGATGCGGTACGTCGTGCCGTTGGCCCGCACATTGGAAAAGCCCAGCACGGCGCGTTGCGGCAGGCGCGCGTGCGAAACGCTCTTGAACACCTGCACGCCGTCCGGCGACCACACCTGCACGACGAGGTCGTCGTTGCCGGCGACGGGCGTCTCGACGTTGGCGGTTTCCTCGGTACTGGTGAGCGGGATGCGCGAGCGCAGCGACAACGCCATCTGCTGCATGTGATAGTCGAAGATCTGGTCGGCATCCTGCAGCGCCGTGCGGTAGGCGATGAACGCTTGCGCGACGGCGGCGATGGTGATCGCCGCCAGCAGGAACCACAGCAGACGCCCGCGCAGCGAGTGCGTCACTTTCATCCTCATACCCGTTTCATACTTTGGGAACCATATAGCCCACGCCGCGCACGTTCTGGATCAGGTCGCTGCCGAGCTTCTTGCGCAGGCCGTGGATATAGACTTCGACGGCATTGCTGCTGACCTCGTCGCGCCAGCTGTACAGCTTTTCCTCGAGCTGGGCACGCGACAGCACGGCGCCCGGACGCGCCACCAGCGCTTCCAGCACGGCCCATTCGCGCGCCGACAGCACGACCGGCTGGCCGTCGACCAGCACTTCGCGCGTGGCGGGATTGATGGAGATGTTCTTGTATTCGAAGACGGGTTCGGCCCGGCCCGCGGAACGGCGCAGCAGCGCGCGGATGCGCGCCAGCAGTTCGTCGAGGTCGTAGGGTTTCAGGACGTAGTCGTCGGCACCGGCGTCGAGGCCGGCAATGCGTTGGGCAACGGCGTCGCGCGCCGTGGCGACCAGCACCGGGGTGCGGTCCTTGCGCGAACGCATCGAGCGCAGGACTTCGAGGCCGTCCTTGCGCGGCAGGCCCAGGTCGAGCACCACCAGGTCGTAGTTCTGGTTCTGCATCAGGGCCGTGTCGGCCATCTCGCCGTCCTTGACCCAGTCGACGGCGTAGTGCTCGGCCCTGAGCAGGTCGAGCACTACTTCGCCGATCATCGTATCGTCTTCCACCAGCAGCAGCCGCATCAAATCCCCCGATTCTCAGAAACCATGCGGATGAAAGAACTCACGATGCCTTAACCGATCCGCACAGGGATGAAGATTTTGTCATCTCCCCGCTGGATCAGCAAGGCCACGGACTTGGTGGACTTGCTCACCACGTCGCGTACCTGCGCCACCGAACTCACTGCCTTGCCGTTCACGGACAGCAGCACGTCGCCCGGCAGCACGCCGGCGGCTTCCGCCGCGCCGCCCGCATCCTCGATCACGAGGCCGGCCATGATGCCGGACTGGCGGCGTTCGAGCGGTTCCAGCGGACGCAGGGCCAGGCCCAGCTTGGCGCCGCTGTTGTTGTTGCCGGCCAGGTTGTCGCCATCGCTCAAGTCGGGCTTGTCGTTGGCATTGGCCAGCGTCGCGTTCAGCTGCACGATCTTGCCTTCGCGCCAGACTTCGAGCGCGATCTTGTCGCCCGGCTTGGCGATCGAGACGATGCCCGTCAGCTCGCCGCCGGCCACGATCGGCTGGCCGTTGAGCTTGCGGATGATGTCGCCCGATTTCAGGCCGGCCTTGTCGGCGGCGCTGCCCCGTTCGACGGTGGCGACCAGCGCGCCGTCCGGCGAATCGAGCTTGAACGAATCCGCGAAGCTCTGGTTCACGTCCTGCACGGACACGCCCAGCTTGGCGTGCTGCACCTTGCCGGTGGCGACGATCTGGTCCTTGATGCGCACCGCGACGTCGATCGGGATCGCGAACGACAGGCCCTGGTAGCCGCCCGTCTGGCTGTAGATCTGCGAGTTGATGCCGACCACTTCGCCGCGCGTGTTGAACAGCGGGCCACCCGAGTTGCCGGGGTTGACGGCCACGTCGGTCTGGATGAAGGGCACCGAATCGTTCGGCAGCGTGCGGCCTTTCGCGCTGACCACGCCGGCCGTCACGGTCGACTCCAGGCCGTAGGGCGAGCCGATCGCCAGCACCCATTCGCCGACCTGCAGGTTGCGCGTGTTACCGAGCGGGACCACGGGCAGGTTCTTGGCATCGATCTTCAGCACGGCCACGTCGGTCTTCGGATCCGAGCCCAGGACTTTCGCGCGGTATTCGCGGCGGTCCTTCAGCTTGACCGTGACTTCGGAGGCATCGCGCACCACGTGCGCGTTGGTGAGGATGACGCCGTCCGGGCTCACGATGAAGCCCGATCCGGCGCCGTAGACGACTTCGCCGCGACCGCCGCCGCGCGGTTGCTGCGGCTGCTGCGGTTGAAAGCGGCGGAAGAATTCGAAGAACGGATCGTCCTCGTCGAACTGCGGCATCTGGCGCTGCGACACCTTCGTGGTACCGACCACGCGGATGTTCACGACGGCGCCGCCGTTGTGCGAGACGATCTGGGTAAAGTCGGGCAAGGCCGCGGCGGGCGAATTGCCGGCAACCGGGGCGGCCGCGGCCGGTACCGGCGCGGGAGCGGCGGCGGTGGCGACGGGCGCGCGGGCTGCCGCTTCGGCGGCGGCGACTGCATTATTGTGATTGACTGCGACCGCGCCGACCGCTCCGCCAATGACGCCGGCCGCGCACAGCGCCAGCGTGAGACGTTTTGCGGTGATGGCAGTTGCACCTTCGTTTTGCATGGACGACTCCTGGATTGGAAAAAGTGGTTCGATGAAGCTGTTTTGGTAGGGAGTAGTGTGGCCCAGCAGTCTTAGATCATCCTTAAGTTTTTTCGGGGCCGAATTAGGCCAAGCTTAAGTAGGGTGGGCGCGGCCGGCGTAGGCACACGCGCCCACCATGCGTTTCCGCTGCCGCAAATAAAAAAGGCGCCGCAGCGCCTCTTGTGTTGGTGGGCACGGAGTGCCCACCCTACGATTACCTGCCGATTACGCGGCTTGCTGCTGGCCCGGTTGCTCCAGCACTTGCACGTTGTCGGTATTGCCGTTGGCATCCGCGATCGCGATCTTGCGCGGCTTGAACGCTTCGGGCACTTCACGCACCAGTTCGATGGTCAACATGCCGTTGTCGAAGCCGGCGCTGACGACCTTCACGTGGTTGGCCAGCTGGAAGCGCTGTTCGAAATCGCGCGAGGCGATACCGCGGTGCAGGAAGGTGCGCTGCTGATCGTCCTTGTTCTTGCGGCCGGTGACGTGCAGGGTATCGCGTTCGGCAACGATGTCGATCTCGTTGCGGCTGAAACCTGCGAGCGCCATCACGATGCGGTATTTGTCTTCCGAGACCAGCTCGATGTTGTACGGCGGGTAGCTCGGGGCCGATTCGGCGCGCTGCTCGAGCATGTTGACCAGGCGGTCGAAGCCGATGGCGGAACGGTACAGGGGGGTCAGATCGAAAGTACGCATGGTAAATATCCTTTAAAAAAATCAAGCGATAAATTTCCGGACCTCATCGTGAGCATCCGTTGAGTCCAATCTAATGGCACGCCACATCGTTTTCAAGCCATAGGAAATATCGTTTTTATGCCTACCGAATGAATTTTATTTGCATCCGTGCGTGTCGGAAATCTCCTTACTTTTTACGCAAGACCGCATGCTAAACTGGCCCGTTTCACCGCTTCCCTCGTCACTTACAGGTTCCGTCATGACCGACCGTACTTCGCAGCGCATCAAGACGCTGGCCACGCGTTCCGCCTCCACCGTTGCCCTCACTCTTTCGCTGGCACTGGCCTTCCCGGCCCATGCCGACGTTCCGGCCCCCGTCGACCAGCCCTACCCCGGCACCATCGTGCTGAACGTCGATGCGACCAACCTGTCGCAGCAGATCTTCCGCATGCACATGACGATCCCCGTCAAGCCGGGTCCGCTGACGCTGCTGTATCCGCAATGGCTGCCGGCCAACCACGGTCCGAACGGCCCGATCACCCAGCTGGCCGGCCTGAAGTTCAAGGCCAACGGCAAGCCGGTCGAGTGGACCCGCGATCCGGTGCAGGTATTCGCCTTCCACCTCACCGTGCCGGAAGGCGCGACCACGCTGGAAGCGGAATACCAGTACCTGTCGCCGCTGGACACGGCCCAGGGCCGCATCACGATGACCGACGACATCCTCGGCGTGCAGTGGCCGTCCGTGACGCTGTACCCGGCCGGCTACGTGGCGCGCCGCATCACCGTGCAGCCGAACCTGAAGCTGCCTGCCGGCTGGAAGTACGCCAGCGCGCTTGAGACGCAGGACCGCCAGGGCGACGACGTGCACTTCAAGCCGCACGACCTGGAAACGCTGATCGACTCGCCGCTGTTCGCCGGCCGCTACGCCAAGACCTTCGACCTCGACCCGGACGGCAAGGTGCCAGTGCGCCTGAACGTCTTCGCCGACACCCCGCAAAGCCTGGACGCCAAGCCGGAACAGATCGCCGCCCACCGCGCGCTGGTCCAGCAAGCCTATAAACTGTTTAACTCGCACCACTACGCCCACTACGACTTCCTGCTCGCGCTGTCCGACGAATTCGGCGGCATCGGCCGCGAGCACCACCAGTCGAGCGAGAACGGCGTCAAGCCGGGCTACTTCACCGAGTGGGCCAAGAGCGAAGCGGGCCGCGACCTGCTGCCGCACGAGTTCACCCACTCGTGGGACGGCAAGTTCCGCCGTCCGGCCGGCCAGAACGTCCCCAACTTCAACACCCCGCTGCAGAACGAGCTGCTGTGGGTCTACGAAGGCCAGACCCAGTACTGGGGCAACGTGCTGGGCGCCCGTTCGGGCCTGGTCTCGGCCGCCGGCGCACGCGATGCGCTGGCCGCCACCGCCGCGCGCTACGACAACGTCGCCGGCCGCGCCTGGCGCGCCATGCAGGACACGGTCAACGACCCGATCCTGAACGCGCGCCGTCCGCTCGGCTGGGCCAACTGGCAGCGCAGCGAGGACTATTATTCGGAAGGCCAGCTGATCTGGCTGGACGTCGATACCCGCATCCGCGAAATGTCCGGCGACAAGCGTTCGCTGAACGATTTCGCGCGCGCCTTCTACGGCGTCAAGGACGGCAGCTTCCTGCCCGAGTTCTACACCTTCGAGGACCTGGTCGCGGCCCTGAACAAGGTCCAGCCCTACGACTGGGCGACGTTCCTGCGTTCCAAGCTGGACGGCCACGGCCCGGGCGCCCCGCTCGACGGCCTGGCGCGCGCCGGCTGGAAGCTGGTCTACACGGACACCCCGACGGACCTGATCAAGAGCGCCGACGAGCGCACCAAGGCGACGGACCTGAGCTATTCGCTGGGCTTCAGCGTGACCGCCGACGGCGGTATCCGCAACGTGATCTGGGACGGCGTCGGCTTCCGCGCCGGCCTTGCCGCCAACTCGACCATCGTCGCCGTCAACAACCGCAGCTACAAGGTGGACCTGCTGAAGAAGGCGATCAAGGAAGCCAAGGACGGCAAGCCGATCGAGCTGCTGGTCAAGAAGGGCAACGTGCTGCGCACCGTGTCGCTCGACTACCGCGGCGGCCTGCGCTATCCGCGCCTGGAACGCATCCCGGGCACGAAGGACCGCCTGGACGGCATCTACTCGGCGCTGAAGTAAGCCGGCGCCTGCCGCCATGAATCCCTCCGCGCTGCGCCTGGTCGGCGCCTACATGATGCCCGAGGTCCCGCTGCTGCCGTCGGACCTCGGCTTCCTGTTCGGCACCCGCCACGGCGTGGAGGAATTCTGCGGCGCCGCCGTGGCGCTGTGGGAGCGCGGCATGTTCCGCACCCTGCTCGTCTCGGGCGGCGCGACGGGCGGCGATCCCGAACCGGAAGCCGACGTCATCGCACGCCGGCTGCAGGCCCTGGGCATGCCGCGTTCGGCGCTGATCCTGGAACGGGAAGCGACGAACACGGGCGCCAACGTCATCCTCGGTGTCAGGAAGCTGGACGAGACGCTCGACCGCGCCGCGATCCGCAGCGTGCTCGTGATCGGCAAGGCCTGCTCGCTGCGGCGTTATCTGATGACGCTGGAGCGCCATTGGCCCGGCCTTGCGGTCTCGGCCTGTCCCGTCAACTACTTCGGCGTGGCGGCGGATTGCTGGCACGAGCACGAGGAATTTCGCCGGCGCGTGCTGGCGGAGTACGAGAAGATTCCCGGCTATCTGCAGCAGGGCTTCCTGAGCGAGGTGCAGGGGTATCCGCCGTATCCTTCGCTCGCTTCCACATCATGAGTCATCGGAGTGTCACATTCGCGTCCTAAGCTGGCGTTGCCGACAACAACACCAGGGAGGCGGACATGAAGCTCGAATGGCGCATCGAATGCATCCATGAATGGCGCACGCGACGGCTCGTGCGCAAGTCGCACTACCGCAGGCAACTGGCGACGCTGCCGCCGGGGCTGGAAGCGTACTGGCGCCGCAGCGCGCCGCAGGAATACCAGGGCATCCCGACGGATGCCTTTTTTTTCGCCCGCGCGGCCGAGGGCCTGATGATCTTCTTCGACACGGTCCGGCGCAGCGGCCGGGCCTGCGCCCTGCCGTCGGAAGCGGCGGACTCCGTCTGGCATGCCTGGCTGCGCTGGGATCCGGCCGGCCTGGCGCGCTTCTGCACGGCGTATTTCGGGCGGCCGATTCCGCACGTCGAACGCGACGGGCTTGGTGCCGGCGCTCTGCTCAACACGCTGGCGATCTGCCGCACGCTCGACCGGGTGTCGCGCCACAAGACCTGGCTGCCCGACCTGTTCGGCCTGGACGCCCGGCTGCGCATGCCGCAAGGGCATGGCTACTGGCTGCACGGCGACGAGATCGTGCATGCGCCGCTGGACGCACGGGGACGCGGCGCCGGGCCGCGCCGGCCGCATCCCGAACTGACGCTGCACGCCCAGTACCTGGCCGGCACGGTGAGCTGGGAGCTGCTGGAGATCCACCTGCGCCGCCGCCAGCGGCGGGCCGACGGCGATGCCGGTGATGCGTGCAATGCGTGCGACGGCAGCGGCGGCGTCATCCTCTTCGGGACCGACGGCGCCTGCAGCCATGGCGGCGACGGCGGCGGTTGCGGAAGTAGTTGCGGAAGCGGTTGCGGCAGCGGCGACTAGCCCGGCTGCCCCTGCATGATGGCATCCAGCTCCGCCGCGATCTGTTGCGCCAGCAGGTGGATGTGGTAGCCGTCGACGAAGCCGTGGTGCGCCTGCACCGAGAACGGCAGCTGCAGGCGGCCGTTCGGCGCATCGCGGAACCGTCCCCATGCCAGCGACGGGATGTCGGGCACGGCCAGCGCGGTCGTCGGATGCTGGATCGACGTGAAGTCCAGCCACGGGATGCAGGTGACGAAGACCTGTTCCTTCGCTTCGCGCGGCAGCATGGTGCGGTATTTCAGGTTCAGTTCCGTCATGGCGGACGCCTCGGCACCGGCCGCGCGGCCGCGCGCGACGAACTCGCGCACGTCGTCGCTCCAGTCGAACTGGGCGAAATTCAGGTCGCCGTGCTGGTTCATGACGGTGAAGGACGGCACCAGGCGATCGATCTCGATCACTTGCCCGTCCAGGATCCGGTAGCGGAAGTTCTCGATCTTCAGCACCGCGCGCAGCACGGCGCACAGCATCACGTGGAAGGTCGCCAGGCCCTGCTCCTTGCACCAGGGCCGGAAGTCCGGCAGCTCCATCGCGAAGCAGATATTCACCGCCGGGCTGTCCATGCGGTCGAAGAGATCGAAGCGGTCGCGCCGCCGTTCAAAGTGCTGCATCAGGCTCCTCCTTCAATGGGGCGGCATTGTCGCATATTGCCGCGCATTGTCAGCTCCCGCCGGCCATGAGAGGATGAGCTCCTGTCCATTAGAGAGATTCGCCGATGCTGATCCGCCCCACCGAAGCCGCCGATTGGCAGGCCCTGAAAGCCATCCGCCTGGCCGCCCTGCGCGATGCGCCCACCGCCTTCGGCGTGAGCCACCAGCAGGCGGCAGCCAACGACGACGCGCACTGGCAGGATCGCGCGGCGGGCCGGGCGCCATCGCGCTTCTGGCTCGCGATCGAAGGCGGCGAGGCGGTGGGACTGGCGGGCGGCGTAATCGATGCGCTGGGACGCTACAACCTGATCGCCATGTGGGTGGCGCCGGGCCATCGCGGATCGGACGCGGCGCGGCGCCTCGTCGATGCCGTCAAGGCGCATGCGGTCGCGGGCGGCCATGCGCGCGTGGTGCTGGACGTGGCGCCGGACAACGTGCGCGCTGTCCGGTTCTACGAGCGCCAGGGCTTTGCGTTCCTGGACGAGTGGGAGCCGCTGGCGAGCCATCCGGAGATCAGCGTGCAGCGCATGGCGTGGCCGGTGCCGGCCGATCAGGCCAGGTAGCGCGCGCTCCACGCTGCGATGATGCCGGCCACGTAGGCGCCGTCCTCGCGGCCCGTGATCAGGTGGTCGATGCCGTCCAGCGAGATAAAACTCTTCGGGTGCTGCGCCAGTTCGAAGATGCGGGTCGCGTTGTCCATGCTGACCGTATCGTCCTGGGGCGCGTGCATCACGAGCAGCGCGCGTCCGAGGCCTGCGATGTGCTCGTGGATCTTGTGCCGGGCCGCGTCCTCGACGAAGTGGCGGCGGATATTAAAGTTGCGGCCGGCCAGGCGCACGCGCGCCTCGCCCAGCTTGGCGATCGTGTCGAGGTGCTCGGACAGCAGGTTGTCGACGACGTAGTGCGGATCGCTGGGCGCGGCGATCGTGACGACGGCCTTCGCTTCCGGCACGCGGTGGGCGGCTGCCAGCACGGCCGCGCCGCCCAGGCTATGGCCGATCAGGAGTTTCGGCGCGGCGAACTTCGTGCGCAGGAAGTCGGCTGCCGTGACCAGGTCGTCGACGTTGGACGAGAAATTGGTATCGGAGAAGTCGCCCGCGCTGGCGCCCAGCCCGGCGAAGTCGAAGCGCAGCACGGCCACGCCCTGGGCGGCCAGGCCTTGCGCGATGCGGGTGGCGGCCAGCACGTCCTTGCTGCACGTGAAGCAGTGGGCGAAGATGCCGTAGGCATGGGGCGTGCCGTCCGGCGCGTCCAGCTTGGCGGAGATTTTCCCGTGCGGGCCGGGGAAGTCGATGCGTTCGGTGAGCATGGGTTCTCTGTTGCGATTGCTTGTGTCGATGGCGCTATGCTACCGCGTTCGGTGCGATCAAGCCGGAGGCCGCATCTGCTTCGATGGTGATTGCGGTGGAAGATGGACAGCAACGTCGCTTGCTGTAGTACTGGATTCGCCCGTATTCTGTTGCTGATCGCTGTGTGTCATCGCCAGGCGTAGACATCCAGGGCTATTCGCTGCCGTAGGAAAATGGAGAAAAATGTGAAATATGACGACGCATCATGGCATTTCGGCGGAAGCTTTCCCCCTGACTTGGAAACGAAGGCTGGTGCGACGCACATTGCCATGTTCACAGCCTGGTGTGTTCTACATGGAGTCGGTGGCGAACTTCACACAGAGGATTTTGCCGATGATGTAGATCGGCTACGATCACGAGAAATTACGCCAGGAGAATGGTTTTTAGGTACTTGCGACGGGAAGTTTACTGATGAAGATTTGAACGAAGAAGGCAATGCTTTCGCGGTCTTTTATTATTCGCCAGAATCTGCGCCCTACCTCGCCGATTACGAAGACACGTTAGGCCATGGTCTCGCTTCGCTCTATCACGTTCCGGACACCTGGCGTTCGTTTGACCTTCTTTCGCCGGTCATCGGCAGGAGGTACGAGGAATGGAAACAACTCGCGGTATGAGACCCTAACGAACATCGTCACCTGCGTCGGTGGCGTAAGCACGGGCACGGCCCGCATGCCGCTACTCAGCCGAACAGCCCATGCAAAAACCAGCGCGGCTCCCCGTCGTCGCTGCCCAAACGTTCGCGGTACACCCAGTACAGCGTATGGTCCTGGCCTTCGGCGATGAAGTAGTCGCGCGTCTGCGGCCCATTCCACCAGCCGGCCTCGATGCGCTCCGGCGTGGATGCCATGATCAAGGGGGAGCCGTAGAACGGGCGGTGGTCGCGCATCAGCAGGGCGATCGGCTTGGCCAGCAGCCAGGTCGGACGCGGCAGGCTCATCACGTCGGGTGGCATGCGGGCAGTGCGCGCGGCCTCGCGCACCTTCTGCTGCACCGGTACCCAGGCATTCGCTTCCTCGGGGCGGTAGTCGGCATTCGACAGCGGCTGCAGCACATTGTCCGGGCCCAGGCGCGCCACCAGCAGCTCCAGCATGCGCATGCGGTCTTCCTCGGTGCCGCCCGGCTCGGGGAACAATGACGCGTTCGGCGGCGCCATCGGCTGCACCTGCAGCGCTTCCAGACCCAGGCCGATCACGGGTGCGTCCAGCGCCAGCTTGGCCAGCCGTTCGCGGAGCAGGCGGATCAGGTGCTCGTCGCGCCAGGTCGGTTCGGCCAGCGCCACCTCGACGCAGGTGGGCGGGCGCGCCACCCTCCCCCGCTCGTGCTCCAGCTTCAGGGTGATGCGTTCCACCGCGAGCTGGCGCGCGCACAGCCAGCCCGTCAGTTGCAGCAGCAGGCGCTTGCTGCCCTCCAGCAGCAGCTCGGCATCGTCGATACGGTCGAACAGTTCCAGGCGCGCGTTGAACGTCTCGGGCGGCGCGATCCACTCGTGCAGCTCGGGCGCCAGGCCGTAGGCGGCATCGACGAGGTCGAGCAGCTCGCGGCCGCAGCGGCGCTGCAGGCCGGGGCGCGGCAGCCGCCGCAGTTCTCCCAGCGTGGCGCAGCCGATGCCGTCGAACCAGGAGCCATAGGGCCGCGCGGGCGGGGCCAGCAGCAGCGCCTGGCGGTCGAGCCGGCGCAGCAGCGAGGCCATCTTGAGCACGCGTCCCGCCCCGGCCCGTGCCAGCAGCCAGGCGCCGCGTGCCGTGGGGGCACAGGCCAGCGAGGCGGAAAAGCCGAGCGCCTTCACGTTCGCATACACGCGCCGGCACAGCGCGCGCACGCCGCCGAACAGGCGCAGGCTGGCGCCGCACCTCCAAGTAATCAAAAAATGGACATTTTAAGTTTTTGATTTTATGCAGGTAAGAATTTTATAGTTGTCCATCATGTCATCTAGAAAGATGGACAAAAAAGAGGCCTAGTGTCCATTTTCGGTTTTCGTGCCATTGTTTAGCGCAGCGGTACCTGTGCCCAGGCCCACATGGCGCGTCAGGACGTTCGCGCATTGACTCTCATCTTCTTGTCATGGCATTCCGCTGCTCGTCCAATCATGCGTGCAGCATGCGTAAAAGTCCGGCCGAAAATTGCTGGCACCTCTCTTATGCAGCGCGTATGATGAATTGCATGGCGTACGGTGCGGCCGCGAGACGTCATCCACGATGTCCATGCCTGCGCCCGGCGCAAAACTCCAGCGGGACGATTGATGATTGATGCGAACGAGCGCCAGCGGCGTGCGGACGAGGTAACGGCCAATGCCGTGGCTCGGGGGTTGAACATCCTGACCGTGCGCGACGCTGGCCTTGCCCGGAACTATATGGAGTTCAAGGACGTACCCGAGCACGTTATCGCCCGCGTCCTCCAATCGCCAGAGCTGCGCCGCCGGGAAAGCACCGGGCAGTCGGTATCGGAAGCGATCACGCCCTCCGCGCCGGAGGATTGATGACCAGGTCGACCCAGCGTTGATGCGATCTTGACCGGAGACTACCGATGACGCAAGCAAACGGACCAATGCGCGAAGTCCAGCAACTGCAATCGCTGCTGACCATGTCGCGCGAACTGATGCAGGTGGACGACGCGACGGCGGCGGTAGCGCTGGCTGGCCGGACGGTGCTCGAGCTGACCAAGGGGGGCGGCGCGTTGCTGCTTGTCCGTGGGGATATCAGCGCGTCGGTTGGATTCGACCGTTCCGGCAGGCCCTATGCTGCGGACAGCACGCACGGTTGGCACCGGCTGGCAATGGAGCGGCTGGGACGCGGGGCCGGCGGCGTTTCCATGCCGTCGCCGCGTACAATGATCGTGGGCGTTCCAACGCAGCATGCCATGGCCGTACTGGTCGTGGGCTGGGAAGACGATGCCGGGTCCGAGGCCTGGAGCGAGCGCCGCCGCATCCTCGAAACGATCCTTGAGCTGACGGTCGCGACCCTTGGCAGGATCTCGACGCGCAGTTCGCTCGAAGGCCTGGTATCCACCCAATACGAGCAAATGGCGAGCACGGCCCAAGCACATGCCGATGAGCTGGCGCGCCGTGACGAGGTGGAAGGTGAAATACGTGCGCTTTCCTTGACAGACGTGCTGACCGGCTTGAACAACCGGCGCGGATTCTTTGTGCAGGCGGAGCACATATTCAAGCTGGCCCAACGCAAGCGCACGGGCAGCCTCGTGATCTACGCCGACATCGACGACCTGAAGCTGGTGAACGATCAGCTCGGCCATGAGACAGGCGACCGCATGATCCGCGATGCTAGCGGCGTACTCCGGGAATCCTTGCGCGACACCGACGTGCTCGCCCGCTTCGGGGGCGACGAATTCGTCGCGTTTGCGCTGGATGACGCACACCCTCGCGTGATCCTGACCAGGTTAAGAGACAATCTGGGTGCGTTCAATCTGATGCAGGAACGGCCTTACCGGCTTTCGATCAGCATCGGCGCCGTGCGCTGCGATCCGGGCGGTGAAGCGACCCTGCTCGACTATGTTCAGTCGGCAGACCGGGAAATGTACCTGCACAAGCGGCGCTGCCTGCACTAGGCAGTTTTCCACCCCTCGAGTTCGGCGCCATGGCCCCCAACGAATACCACATCCGCGCCTTGCGCCTGCTGGCGGAAGACGCCCGGCTGACGAATCGGACTACCGACCTGCTGGCAGGACTGGTCCTGCTCAATCCCGTGGCACTGCGCGGCGAACCGACGATGATGCCTATTTCGGAATTGATGGAGATCCTGGGACTCGAACACGCCTCGACCGGGCGCAACACCCCTGGGCCCGACGCGATGGCGGATGCGCTGCACGACGTGGCGCAGGCATGCTGGAGAATGCCGTCGTGGCGCGGCTTCACGACCGGATCGTTCCTCGAGCATTACTGGGTATCGAGCGGGTCCGGCTTGCTGCACTTCCAGATCGACGGCGGCTTCATCGTGGCGCTCGAAAGAATCAGCCGCCACCTGGACCGGGCCGCCGGGGCATCGGGGCGAAACCAGTCCCGCTAGCCAAATGCGCGCAGGCGCGCCGCGAAGGCTTGCAACGCCGGCACCCCCGCGCGTTCCGCGCGCTCGCACCAGGCTGCCAGCCGCGCCAGCGCCTCGCGAGGATCGACACGCCGCCCCTGCCAGAGCTGGCACAACTCGGCGCGCATGTCGAGCGCAGGCGCCAGCGCGCCATGCCGGTCCGCCAGCGCGGCCAGCGCGTTGCGCTGTTCCAGGCTCATGTAATCGGGATCGCTCCGCAGCAGCCGTTCGGCGCGGCGGCGGGCGCGTAGTCGGGTACGGGCCGGCGCCAGCCGCTGTTCGTCGCGGAATACCTGCACGGCCATCTGCCCGTACGCGCGCATGACGTGCTGGCGGCAGGCGATGATTCGGTCGACGGTGGCGTCGCTCAGCGCCGTGGCCGGCGATCTTCTCGACGGTGGCCGCGGCGCGAGATTTCTGATGCGCGCCAATCCGGCCCAGGCGAGGACTCGGATGTAGGCCCAGCCGATGTCGAACTCGAACCAGCGCACCGACAGCTTGGCGGAAGTCGGGAAAGCATGGTGGTTGTTGTGCAGTTCCTCGCCCCCGATCACGATACCCCAAAGTGCGAAGTTGGCGGCGGCGGTCGGGCCGTCGAAGCTACGGTAGCCCAGGTAGTGGCCGATGCCGTTCACGATACCCGCGGCGGTGACCGGAATCCACAGCATCTGGATGCCCCACACGGTCAGGCCGATGACGCCGAACATGGCGGCATCCGCAAGCAGCAAAAGGCCGACGCCCTGCCAGGGCAGCATTCCGTACACATGGCGCTCGAGCCAGTCGTCGGGCGTGCCATGACCGTAGCGCTGCACGAGCGTCGTATCGCGCGCCTGGGCCCGGTAAAGCTCGGTGCCCTGCAGAAGCACCTTGCGGATACCAAACAGTTGCGGGCTGTGCGGATCGCCCTCCCGTTCGCAGCAGGCGTGGTGCTTGCGATGCACCGCCACCCACTCGCGCGTGACCATGCCGGTGGCGATCCACAACCAGAAGCGGAACGCATGGCTGACGGCCGGATGCAGGTCGAGTGCATGGTGCGCCTGGCAGCGGTGCAGGTAGACTGTCACGGCGACGATGGTCAGGTGCGTCGTGACCGCCGTGTAGGCCACGATCTGCCAGGGTCCCCAGGCCAGCAGGCCGCTCGCCAGCCACTGCAGGATAGGCTGCCACATGTGTTCCATCCGCTTTCTCCCCGGGTCATCGGTATACGGCAAGCCTGCGCCGGATCGCGTCCGGCGTCCAGTACCTGCCGTGCGGCATGCACGAAAGATCGGGCAAAAATCGCTATCGCAGGCGGGCCTTGTCGCGGTCGGTTTCGCCATCGAGGACCGCTGCGTCCCGCTCCTTGTCCATGCTGCCGGCAATCGAACGCCGGTCTTCCTCGTCCGCCTCGGGCGGATCGAGCATGTCCGCGAGCATCGCATGCAGTTCCGGCGTGTCCCAGGGCAGGCCGCCGCGCTGCCTGATGTGGATATAGTGCCTGATCTCGCTGTCCTGCTCAGCGCTCAGCGGCAGGCCGCGAAATGTGTTCTTCGGTCCGGGTTCCATCATGAAGCCTCTTCGTCGATGCCAGCCAGCTCTTTGACGCTACTCGCATTTCCCGCATTCGGGCGCACATCAGATGCCGCCGGCCTCGCGTTGACGAGCGGCGTCGCGCCAAGCCGGCGCCCTCTGCGTCGATTCCGCGTTACGATGAGCGCCTGCTCGTGCGTTCATCGGGGGCGCCCGGACAGCATAAACCCTTGACTATACGGGTTTTGCCGTCAGTTTGAGAAAGCTGACGGGCTTTCGTTTTCAAAAAATGGTCCAGCACATCCGTCGCTCTACCGATATTGGACCCCGGGAACCTGAAACGCCCCGTTACGACCGTACCAGATCGGAACAGCTCGAGGTCGCCCTGGTGTTGCAGGATAGTCGGGGCCGTCGCGCATGGCCTGGATTGCGCCGGCGCTGCTGGTGGCGCTGCCATGCGCCAGGCCTGAGTGGCAGCCGACCGCGCTGAACAAATCGGGATAGGTGCGCCCGAGGATTACCGCCATCGCGCCACCCGATGACAAACCCGCGACCGCGACGCGAGTGGCGTCGACCGCATGATCTGCCATGATGCGCCGGGTCAGTCCTGCGATCAGGGCCGGTTCGCCTTCGCCGCGCCGGTGGTGCGCCTGGTCGTACCAGTTCCAGCACCTGTTCCAGTGCGCGCTGGGAGATTGCTCGGGATACAGGACCAGGCATCCGTGTTCTTCGGCCAGGGCACCGGCATCGGGCGGCCGCGCGCATCGCCTGGAATAAACAAGCGATAGTGGAGAGCGTGCTCCCCTCCTTGTGCTGGCCGGATGTGAATTCGCCCCGGGACGGGGCCCGGGCGGTAACCACGCCCCAAAGACCAACGGCAAACGACGACCATGCGTTGAATACGGTATTGAACATGTGCCGGCTCCTCGATGAAACGGCGGCGAGACCGTATGGCATCGCCGCCGCAAGACGCCCCAGCAGGGCCCGGCCAGGGAGGTAGATCAGCGTATCTGATTGGAGTTCCTGTCGGCGGATTGCTGGGCTTGCCCGCCTTGCATGCCGCCCGGGACAGCGGCCTGTCCGGCGCCGTCACCGCTGCTTTGCAGGTTGCCGCGCGACTGACTGCCGGCCTTGCCGGCACGCGCGCCGTCCTGCTTGAACGGGTCGCGGAAATTCTTGATGGCTTCCTCCTGCTGGCGCACGTTCCTGTCAGTTTCTTCGACAGCCACGCGCGTCACCTCGTCCGCCAGCGCGCGGGCGGTGCGGGAAGTGTCCTGCACATGCTGTTCGGTCACGCGGGTCAGGTCAACCTGGGTGTCGGCGGCGAGTTGCGACAGTTGCTGCTGGTACGCGCGCAGCTTTTCGGTGGCGGGCTGGGCGCGCGATGCGGCGGCCGACATCGCTTCCATCGGACGCTCCATGGTCATCATGCGCTGCCCGGCGTGGGTGGCTTCCTCGAGCAGAATCTGGCCCAGCTGCATGTTCAACTGGCACGCCTGCTGGAAGGAGCGCGCCACGGTCTGAGACAACTCGTTGAAAAAGGCGACCTGGGCATCGAGATGCGAGCGCACGGCCGGATTGACGGATTGGGGGTAGGGATACATTGAGTACCTTTAGGAAAATGCAGGATTTTGGACTGCGGACACGCCAGTCGAGTGATACGTTGGTATATGCCTGGCGGGAATGGCAGAGCAGCAATTGCTGCCTCTGGGCGGGACGATCGACGAAGATCGCGTATGACCATCGCACTATGCGCTCTTTTTCGCGCATGTGCCGTCATATCGAAGAAGTATTTTTGTGGATTGGAAGCCAGCAATATTTGCGAAGCAAGCAGATGGAACTCTGCCGTTTAAGTCGCGCACGGCCAAGCGGATATTTAATCGACGTCCGCACCGCTTTTACTTGCCAAAACACGTTATGCTGGCCTACTGACTCAGAATTACATCTGAAAGTATTCAATGAACGACAACGAACGCAAAGTGCTCGAATTCCCTCCGCCGGATCGCGATTTCATCCCGAGCACGCTGCCGTTTCCCGTTGTCGGCATCGGCGCCTCCGCGGGGGGCATCGAAGCGCTGAGCCGGTTTCTTGAGGCAATGCCAGCCGAGAACGGCATGGCATTTGTCGTCGTCATCCACCTTTCGCCAAAGTACGAGAGCAATCTCGACAACATCCTGCAAGCGAAAACCAGGATGCCGGTCTCACAGGTCACAGAAGTCACCCCCATCGAGGCCGGCCATGTCTATCTCATCTCGCCGGCGCTGGATCTGTTGATGAACGATGGCTCCTTGCAGGTCGTCTCGGCCGCGCGTCCTCGAGGCCGTCATGTTGCCATCGACATGTTCTTCCGCACGCTGGCCGAAGTGCATCGGGAACGGGCGATTGGCGTCATTCTCTCCGGTGCGGGCTCCGATGGCGCAGTCGGCATCGCAAGAATCAAGGAAAAGGGGGGCCTGACCTTCGTCCAGTCGCCTGACGATGCCGAATACGACAGCATGCCGCGTAGTGCGCTGGAAAGGGGAATGGTCGACGTGGTCTTGCCGGCAAGCGAGATGCCGCAAAAGCTGCTCGAACTGGGCCGTAACGCGCGCGTGCTGCAGTTGCCTCCGGCAGGCCAACTGGATCGCAGTATTCACATCGATAGCGCCGAAGCACAGGCACAGGAAGCGGAACTTGCACTGCGCGAAATTCTGCAGATACTCCACCAGCGAACGGGGCACGATTTCAAACACTATAAGCGTGCAACAGTCCTACGCAGGATCGAAAGGCGGCTCCAGGTTTGCGGCCTGGCCGATGTCATCGCCTACCGGCATTATCTGGAAGAGCACAACGAGGAAGCCCCCGCACTGCTGCAAGACATGCTCATCAGCGTCACGAATTTCTTCCGCGACCGCACCGCTTTCGAAGCATTGGAGCGCGATATCATTCCACATATTTTCCAGGAGGCGAAAGAGACTGAACAAATCCGCGCCTGGTCGGTGGGATGCGCTACCGGAGAAGAAGCGTACTCGATTGCCATGCTCTTCGCCGACCAGAACAACCTGCTGGCTAAACCAAGGCCAGTACAGGTATTTGCTTCCGACATCGACGAACGCGCTATCGCCGCAGCACGCACCGGCAGGTATCCCGGGTCGATCGTTACCGATGTGACGCCCACCCGACTGCGGCAATATTTCGACCGGCAGGATGAGCATTTCTGCGTGAAACGGGAGATACGGGAAAAGGTGCTGTTTGCGATCCACAATATCCTGCAGGATCCCCCATTTTCGCAGTTGCACCTGATTTCCTGTCGCAACCTGCTGATCTATCTCGATCGGGACATCCAGACGAAGGTGCTGGAAATCCTGCATTACGCCTTGCGCCCAAACGGCTACTTGTTCCTCGGAACGGCCGAGTCGGCAGAGGCCGTCGCGCATTATTTCACGCCAGTCGACAAGAAAAACCGCATTTACCGGGCTTCAAACGCTCGGCCGGAAAAGCTGTTTCACGTCCCTCCCCTCATCGGTAGATCCGAACGTGTGCCCGTCAAGGCAACAGCAAACAGCACGGACCAGCAGCGTGCCTCTCCGCAGGATTTATACCGTAGACTCGTGGAAATTTCTGGTCCACCCGGCATGCTCATCGACCAGAATCACCAGATCATCTATGCAACGAAACAAGCCTGGAGATTCCTCCGCCATTCAGGCGGCGAGCCCTCGCACGACATCATGGCGACCCTGCATCCGGGCCTGCAGCTGGAATTTCGCGCCGCCTTGTTCCAGGCGACGCAAAACCACATGGATGTGCAGACCCGCTTCATGCCAATACGTGATGGGAATACTGAAATTTTCGTCCGCATCAACATCCATCCTGCTCGCGACAACAATGCCGCTACTGGCGTTACTCTGCTGGTATTCGAGGAACGCGAAGGTTCGATCGACACCGGTCCAAGCAGCTTACAGAATGGCGACAACCTCGTTGCATTGCATCTTGAACAGGAGTTGAAGCAGACGAAGGAACAATTGCGATCCGTGATCGAACAATATGAGACGACACTGGAGGATTTGAAGGGATCCAACGAAGAGCTACAGGCGAGCAATGAAGAATTGCGTTCGACCGCTGAGGAACTCGAGACCAGCAAGGAAGAACTGCAGTCGATCAACGAAGAACTCATCACCGTCAACAACGAACTGAAGATGAAGGTCGACGAGACGGCGAAGTCCAACGATGACCTTCAGAATTTTCTCTCGGCAACAGAAATCGCGATCCTGTTTATTGACCGCAACCTTCACATCAAGCGATATTCGAAGCCCTGCACGCGGCTGTTCAACCTGATCAGCTCCGATATCGACCGTTCGATCCTCGATATCACCTATCGGCTCGACTACCCGGCACTGGAACGCGACATTGAACAGGTGTTCGACACGCTGCAGCCGGTCGAACGTGAAGTGCGCGGCACGAACGATGGCGCCTGGTACATCGCCCGGCTTCTGCCCTATCGCACCGCGGAGGACCGGATCGAGGGACTGGTGTTGTCGTTCATCGATATTTCCCGTCGCAAGCTGGCCGAAGAAAAGCTGCTTGGCAGCGAGCGGCAGATGCGCCTCATCGCAGCCAGCACCCGGGACTATGCGATTACCACGATGGACAATGATAGCATCGTCACCAGCTGGAACAGTGGCGCCGTACGGCTGTTCGGCTATCTGGAATCCGAGATCGTCGGCCAGAGCGGCGACATTCTATTTACGCCCGAAGACCGGGACGCGGGCGTATTCAAGGAAGAACTGCACCGCGCACAAGTCGATGGCCGTTCCGAGGACGATCGCTGGCACGTGCGCCACAATGGCACGCGCGTCTTCTGCAGCGGTATCACCTCTCCCTTGGTGGATGATGGACTCGGCGGTTTCGTCAAGATTGCCCGCGACCTGACCGATTCCAAGTGGCGGCACGATCAGCAGGACGCCAGGCTGGAATCGGAAAAGCAGGAAAGAATCCGCGCGGAGGAAGCTGCGCGGGTGCGTGACGAGTTCTTTGCCGTGCTCTCCCACGAGCTCAAACAGCCGCTGAATCTGATCCAGCTGACAGCGGAAATGCTGAGCCGTATTCCCGAAGCCGCCACGCTTCCTGCCATCGTGCGCGGGACGGGCACGATGAAGCGCATGGTGCAGGGGCAAGCCCGGATCATCGATGACCTGATGGACCTGTCGCGCTTGCACACCGGCAAACTGACGCTGACCTACTCCCAGCTCGACCTTTCGGAAAGGGTAAGCCAGGTCGTCAAGCTGATGGAAGAAGAGGCGAAGCAAAAAAAACTGACGCTTCACATCGATGCCTGCGCTGGCGAACTGATCATCCAAGGCGACGTTGTCAGGATCGAGCAGATCGTCTGGAACTTGCTGAGCAACGCATTGAAGTTCACCCCGCAAGGTGGAACGGTGCGCGTGCAGGTTCGCCGTGAATTCGACGACACGGCATGCATCGAGGTCAAGGACACCGGAAGCGGAATTGCCCCAGAGCTTCTTTCCCATGTATTCGACATGTTCCGGCAAGGGAACAATGGTACGGCCCGGCAGTACGGAGGCATGGGGATCGGGCTGGCGCTCGTCAAGGAGCTTGTCCACAGTCATGGGGGCCGGGTAGAGTGCGAATCCAGGGGCGAGGGACTCGGCGCCACTTTCCGCGTCTATTTTCCAGTCGCGAACCCGCAGTCTTCGTTGCCGTCGTCCGATACTCCGAGGACGAGAAGCCTGGCTGGCAAGCGCATCCTGCTCGTGGACGATGCCATCGAGACTGTGGAGACGCTTGCGGCATTGCTGGCAAACGAAGGAGCGCGGGTGACATCGGCTGGTGGAGCTGCTCAGGCCCTGGAACTCGTTAGCGGTGCCGCCGAAACCTTCCATTTGATTATTTCGGACATTGGCATGCCGGAGATGGATGGGTATGCCTTGCTCGCTGCCCTTCGTGCATTGCCACCCACGACAAGCACGCCGGCGATCGCGCTGAGCGGCTTTACCCGCCCCAGCGATGTGAATCGTGCGCTCTCTGCAGGATTCGAGACGCACATACGAAAACCGGTTGATTTTGATCAGTTTATTGCAACAGCAGCCAGGGTGAGCCAGTAGAACAGAAACATCGATCGGACACCTTCGCGGCCTCACCTGACATGGAGGACATCATGCGCATCACCCGATCATCTGCAGCACCACCCCTCGTCGAGCCGGAACTGGGCATCTGGTTCGATGGCCGCGCTTATCACTATCAGCAATACCGCTACGACCGGCTACAGGACGCAATTGCCTATGCCAGATTGGACCGGGACAGGCCCGGTTTTCATGAAGAGCCCTTGCCCCTTCACTGGGAAGAATGGCAGGGGCCGACGAGCGCGGAAGCGGCCCAGATGGCCGCGTTCGGCATTGTGTACGAACGCGGCTCGTATTGCTACGGCCTGTTTCGCTATGATTTGCTGGCTGACGCGCTGAACTATGCGAAGTGTACCTCCGGGCTGCCTGCATCAGTGCAGCAGCTACCCGGGAAGCCGGCAAATAATTCTCCGTATATCTGATGCGTCGCGGGCGAAAATTATTGTCCTAGCCGAACAGTCCGTGTAAAAACCATTTTAAACTCCCTCCCTCGCTCTCAGCGCTTATCCGTTCTCTGTAAATATAGTACAGAGCATGATCTTGTCCTTCAGCGATGAAATAGTCACGTGACGCAGTGCTACCCCACCATCCAACCTCGACCCGTTCAGGCCCGGAGACTATTCGAAGGGGCGATCCATAAAAAGGCCGGTGGTCCCGAATTAACAGCGCGATCGGTTTGGCCAGCAACCAAGTCGGTCGCATATGCGCGTTGAGGCCAGGCGGCAACTTTGCTGTTACGTCGGCCTCGCGTACTTTTTGTTGAATTGATACCCACGCGTTCGCTACTTCAGGGCGGTAGTCTGCAACAGGTAAAGGCTGCAATACGTTATCAGCGCCCAAACGAGCCACCAATAGCTCCAGCATGCGAACCTGGTCCTCTCGTGTTCCTCCTGGATCTACAAAGAGGGATTCGCTCGGCGGTGCCATCGGTTGCAGCTGAGATACTTCAAGAGCTAATTGAATAACAGGCGCGACTAGCTCGACTCTCCCGAGCTGTTCCTTCATCAGGCGAACGATGTGCTCACCCTGCCAGACCGGCTCAGCAAATACAATGTCGACGGCAGTCGCAGGTCGGGCTTTCCTCCCTCGCTCGTGTTCCAATCGTAGCGTGACGCGCTCCGCCGCTAATCGCTTACCGCACAACCAACCGGTCAGCTGCAGCATAAGACGCTGCGCACCTGCCATCAACAAATCAACGCTCTCGACACGATCGAACAGTTCTATCTTGGCTTCAAAGGTTGTGGGCAACTCGATCCATTCAAACAGCTCGGGGGCCGCGCCGAGTGCGCAGTCAATAGTGTCGAGTAGCTGTCGGCCACATCGGCGCTGTAAACCAGGTCGGGGAAGCCGGCGAAGGTCCGAGATAGTCTCGCAACCGATACCTTCGAACCAGTTGGCGAACGGCCTTGCTGCTGGCACAGATATGACTGGTAGGCGGTCCAGGTGACGCATCATGGTTTCGACCTTGAGCACACGTCCGCCTCGAAACCGAGCGAGCAACCACGCTCCCCGCGCGGTTGGTGCACAGCTCACATAACCTGAAAATCCTAAGCCACATAAGTCTGCCCGAACGAGCTTGCACAACACTCGTGCCCCCCCGAATAGACGTAAACTGGCCCCTACTTCGAGCAAAATCGTCGACTCCTCTGCGAGCGTTACCTGGGGTGTGTATTTGAGCATTGCGATCGCGACGGTGTGTATCGCTGCCTCTTCATTAGCGGTCGAACGATCATAGAGCCGGGCTTCCGGCAAAAGCATAAGTACGCCCCCGCGACGCATCCCAAGCTTGATTCCCGCGACGCGTGCGGCACGTGACGCTGCCAGGACCTTTTCGTGCTCAAGCACGACGCTGGCACCATCATCCGACCAGTTTGGTTGGAATACCTCGAGCGGGAGCTGGGATAAATGTAGGCCGATCCAAAGACGCATGGCTATGAACAATGTTGGAGATAATAGAAGAAACAGTCCTGTGCAAGCGGAACATTTTATTGAGAACGACTTCTCCCTTTTGTATGGAGCTTCTTACCCAGAATAGACGACACCTTTTCCCCTGTAAGCGCAGATTTCTCTGCAGCCCACTCTGCGCGTTCGCTCCACAACTGCTTAACTAGGGACACCTCGCGTGCCAATGCCTCTTCCCAGAGGACACGGTACTTTGCGGCCTCGGCCTTCGCCAGGGCCAACTGTTCCTTATGAGCATTTTCCGGACGAGACTCGATTGACGCCGCGCTAATGGCATTAATTAGCTCCTCAAAAATTGGCCTCGATCTTTTGATCGTTCCTTTCTTTCTTCCTGCTTCAAGCGAAACGGCGTCATTAGTTATCTTCGTCCCCTTTGCAACTCTTTCCGGACGCCCATTTTTAAGCCTTTCTAACGCTAAGTAGTATTCATTGAGCGCATCGGACATAGTCACTTCCTTTCTTAACTTCGCTGCCCTCGCCAGAAGGCCTCCATAAAACTTCCGTTGCAATTAAAGCATCCAGCTCCTCTTTTTCCATTTGATAAGCGATCGATTTTGGATCAATCCCATTCAATACCCCCCGCTGCAAGCGTATCAATTCTATGATCTTCGAGTGCTTGCCAATTAAATTTTTGCATCCTTCCGTCGCACAGGCCGAATCGATTAATCGAAGTCCCTTTACAATTTCACATGGGTTTGGATTAGTACATCCACCCAGCGGAGTCGACCGATAAGACAGACGTCCCATTTTGATTTGCTTCTTCAACTCCTCAGGGGAGAAATATTCGTTGCGCTTCTTCTTCAGCTCGTAATAAGTTCCTGCCGGGCCATACATGGGCTCTTCTCTATCAAGCACATCCTTGATAAATGCAAGGTACTCTGCTTCCTGCCCACCTTCCTGCCACACTACAGCCATATGCTGCTTGTAGCCTTTGGAATCCTCGGCAACAAAATTAATCGCAAACGCGCTTCCACGAGCATAATAAAGTGACATCTCCCTTGTAATGTGTTGGAGTTGGCGCCGTAACGACGAGAGCCGCACTAGGCCAGACGCATTAGCATATAGCGCCAGAGAACGTCGCAACTGATGGGGCTTCAAAGACCAGGGCTGTCCGACTGCATACTCCTCTTCGTCACGCCAAGAACGAAAAGCATCAATTTGCTCCAGTTCCGCAACGTCCTCTTCTTGTATGATTGGCCTAAGCTTTTCTAGCAAATGTTCTGATGCCCCACTTAGAAGCCCAGGCGACACAATAAATTTGCCAGAAGCACCTTCCGATCTAACACCAAGCCACGGCAAATACTGAGTCGAAATGAACAACGGACATTTATCCTTCATTTTTTCACTTTCGCTCGGAGTAACACCCATACTGCTGTAGATAATCGAAGCAAATTTTTGGGCTAATCGAATTGCACGAAATCCATCCCGGTCCGTAGTAACCCATTTAGCGCGTCTTGCTCGTCCGCCCTCAAGCTTGGTGGTGACTCCAACAACCAAGGAATGATTGCGTCCATGCGGCCTACGCTCTGTGGCCACACAATGAAAAGGCAAATGTCGCGCTTCACCATCCCTCATGCCGGTGAAAGCATGAATTTGCAACTTACAAACACGGAAAATGTCGGTGACGGCAGCGCTGATGCCTTTCAGAGAATAAGTGAATCCACGACGAGAAAAATACTCTTCAAGTCCGTAGCGCCTGACAAGCGCTGGGCCCAAATGCCCATCGGCATCCTTCCGGTTATATTCTCGCTCCGTAATCGATGCACGTAGTGCGGAAATAAGGCGCTCTTTATGCTCCTCGATATCATCCAACTCACTCGACAGTTCGTTAATAATCGACGCGTAAATACGAGAGGGCATAGCGGCATGCTGCTTAAGAGACTGTTGATATTCTTTAGCCTTTTTTTGAAGCTGACGCAATCGACGCGGCTTAGCAACAAGATAACCGAGCCTCCCGTCTTCTTCGATTTTCGCAAGGAAACTGAGCCAAGCAATGAGCCCTTGCGCTGCGGTTCTTGGCACAATCTGAATCAGAGCGTCAAGATCATCGCGACTGGTGAGAATATCTCGAATAGAGCACGACCTTGACTCGGCAAAACGAGCAATATGAAGAAGCACGCCCAAATTTTGTCTAAGCGTACGCCCTCCCAATAACTGCCCGCTCTCCCTGTAAATCAATCTAACCATAAGGTATTGCAGTTCGCGTATGCGAGCGATGCGCGATGGTGTAACTTCGGATTGATCCAAGGTTGCCCTAGGGTTACCCCAATAATAAAAGTAAATCGAGGAACGTTGCCCATTAGGGTCATATGGCGTCCAGTCCCACACGAAATCACCTACAGTTGATACTACATTCCCTTCCTTATCGCGGCTAATAACGCTCTCCAATTGCAGCGTATTCTTGTAATTGTCTTTCCATTGATCCGGAGGCTGAACTTCATCAGGGAGGCTGAGATTTGCATCAAATAACTTCATCAAAGAATTCCCAACTCCAAAAAAAGCTGAAACTTGTCCGCAAAGTATGGCGTTAGATTTCCTTTCTCATAAACATCTCGCTTCACTGCCAACACCATACTCTCGCAGCCATTAAAGCTCGCCATCTTTTCCAGATCTTGGTCACATTTTAGAATCTTTAGACGGAATTCGGATTCGGATAAGGGGCCAGAGATCAACTGCTCCATGACGAAGGCTGCACTTGCAACCTTACGGGCATCCTCCTCGTTAGCAACTAAAACTCGATTTACACAAAAAAGACAGCCCTGATTGCAATCAGGAATTGAAGGCGCATCTTCTATGGCCTCGGGCTTTCCATAACTCGTGCATTTTCCGCCTTCCTCCAGGCTTCTTACATCTTTAGGCGTCGCACCAGGAGATACGACCTTCTGCTTCCGGGCAGAATTTGAGACCGCATCTAAAAATAACGTGAACTCGTCATGATGATCGACTGGTGATCCGGCCAAGTAACTGCGATCGGCTACTGCTTCAGAATGCCCCATAACACGTGAGGATATATATCCGTCGTGCGTCCGACGATAATAATCATTCACCGTCGCCCGGATTTTTATGGGACTTATTCTGGGAATCGCGGGAGAAATCCTCCGTATGTTTTCATGATGTATATGCAACACACTAGTATAAATTTTCTCAGGTTTGGACTGGATAGATTTATTCCGCATTCCCAGAGTAAAAAAAAGGAATGGACAACTTACTCCATTTAGCAGATATTTCCGCAACTCCATAAAACGCCGCAGACTTGGCATAAACGAGGCGGGACAAACAACCGAAATCTCCTTCCCCTGTGTGCGCATTTTTATGACGCGATAGCTCTGATTAAGTGTCGATGCATCGACTGAGCCATCTGTTTCAATGTCACGAGCAACTGCCGAGTTGCAGCCGGTGTTGGCATGAAAAAGAAATAGGAACGCTGACTGGGCAACCATTGCAAGGTCAACACGCACCCGATGCCTAGCATCAGTGTTGGCACGATCTACATGTGCCAACGCTGCCTTAATTGCGTTC
This sequence comes from uncultured Massilia sp., assembly GCA_963529995.1. GTDB lineage: Bacteria > Pseudomonadota > Gammaproteobacteria > Burkholderiales > Burkholderiaceae_D > Telluria. Next base: position 42,513 of record CAUSCY010000017.1, read on the forward strand.
TTTGCATGTTCACGTCCCCTGTTACGAGGCTTTTTGTTGCTGTAATGGTGTGCAATCTCTTCCACGCTCGCTATACGACCATTTTCGTAATCATAGGCCCAATACGGATACGCTAGTTTTTCCCGCGGCCCGCCCCAAAGATGGGGAGCCAAATGCCATCTATGACTTGGGAAAAGCCACAAATGATTGTTTTTCCAACCAATCGACCCAGGCATTTTTAGTTTAAAAGGAAATGGCAAGTTCTCAAGAACTAGATCACAAAGCCCATCAAATAGTGACTGGTTTAGTGCGAGTGTCTGTGCGAAGTCATATTCTGAAGCTGGCTCCGAACCCTCACCTCTATTTCGGGAGCTTACGAACCGAACACCACGACGTAAATTTTCAAAATTTGTTATCTGCTCAAGCAGTTCACATACTTCGCTCTGCAGAGAACCTGCGGACCCGGAAGTTAATTTATGATGTCGAAACTGCTCATACACGTGCTCTGCCCAGAGACGGAAAGCAATTTCGGTTGCCTCCCCTCCATCAAGGCAGTCGTGGTATGCATTATCATCAGCCCAGTCCATAAATTGCTTGAATCGTCTTACCATTCCATGAACTGAAGATTGACTGAACACTCCATCTTTAAGCATTATAGAGAGGCGTTTAATGGTCTTGCCAATTTGCCCAACTCTTTTAGCGGAATAGGAAGATTTATCAACGCTTAGAGGTTGCCCAGGCTTGCGCCTGGCTCGCGAACGACTTAGGTAACAAAATGCCCCAACATCAGTATATAAGCGATTGAATCGAAGTATTATCTGCTCTGGTCGAATGATCCTGGTTTTCTGATCCAATGGCAGATCGACTATCAAGAAATCCCGCTGACTGAAATCCTTTATTTCTCTTTTAACGATTTTCGATGCCTTTCATTGCCCTATCGATCCATCCTTGCACATGGTCACCATGCCCATTTATCGCAGCGAGAATCATTTTCATCTGCTTACGGTAGTCGAGATATTTATCGGTGGTTGCCGATGATGTATGCCACATTAGCTCTTTTACAATCGAGCGGGCTTTGCTCAATGTAATCACGCCGGCTTGAACTAGAGACATTTGTATATCAGTTTGATTTATCCCAAAAGTTGCACGGAGATCGTGTATGCGAAATTTAAATTTCGGATCATAGCGATTTTGCACAAAAGGAATCAGCCGTTCTTTAAGGAACTGGCGAACAGTTCCTCCGTTTTTGTGATGTCGGCGCACCATGTTTGGATCATACCCTGACGACTGCGCCTTAGCTGTGTAATAAGGACTGCCTTGCTGAGTAAGAAAGAAGTACTGATCTAAGTGATCACCTCCCGGCGCCATTTCCCTACGGCGACGAGCTCGATCTGAGATTACATAGACATGTAAAGCCTCGTACAAAAGCTTAGGAATCTGCAATGTTTTATTCTTATTTCTCTTAGTGTCGATACCTGTCCCTGGTCCGGCTTTAAGCTTAAATACCTGCCCTTGTCCGGCTATGCCATTTGAAAAAGCGGGATTAGCCTGTATAAAGTGTCGTACACGCAATGTACCAACGGTTTGAATCCGCGCTCCAGTTAGGAGCATGAACAAAATAAAAAGATACATTTCCCCATTACCCAGCGCATCGGCAGCTTCCATTACCCACTTTTGCTCCTCTAGTGGTAAAGGTCGCAGCTTATCGTCATCCTGAATAGTGTCGTCGAGTGGATCATCAGCTTTCGACGCTAAAATCTGCAGATCAGTAGATTTCACCGTCTTTTTGAAAGAGCCCCCATATGAGTTCGTCAGTGTTAAGCCGTATGTTCGTTCTTGCCAAGGATCATTAGTTGGCTGAAAAAACTCCTCCTTGATCATCCATCGATAAAAAGACACTACAGTTGCCATCCGACGTTTCGCCGTGCTCGCGGCAATCTCCCCAATTTCAATTCTTTTCTTGAGACTGCCTCGATAGCGATAAGTCACCCGGCTTAACGGTAATTTCGGAAAACTGAATAATAAATAATCCGGATTTTCATGCGAGTCCAACCACTCCCTGAATGCCCCTAGATCATCGGCGAGACTTTTTAATGTGACCATGTCTGGATTAGTTTCAGCTTCCAATCGGTCCAATATGAATAATGCCCCCAAATCCCATGGTATTGAGTCTCGACTAAGCACAATCGGGAATAGATTATGATTTCGATGAGCCCCTTCTATAGGATCAACCACAGGCTTTAAATGATACGTAAACGCCTCACGTTCCTTTGAGCCGGAGATTGACCGTTTAACTGCAGCAGGGTCGCCTTTGTCACAAACCTCAGTTAGCGTGAACGTAGGAATTAGTACCTTTCGACGTAACTCTCGCAATCGTAGCTCCTTGCCTTTAATGACCTTGTCCATTAACTATAACTTGCATTGTGTGGTCATCTAGAAATTACTTGCATGTAGCGCCGACGTCCATCAGCAGGGTCGATTCCTCGCTTTCCGCCACCTGCGGTGTGTACTGCAGCAGCGCCATGGCCACCGCATTGCGCGCTTCCGCTTCCAGCAGGGGCGCGCGCTCGTGCAGCCTGGCGTCCGGCAACAGCATCAGCACGCCGCCGCGGCGCATGCCGGTGCGGATGCCGCCCGCATGGGCGAGCTTCGACGCCACCAGCACGCGCTCCTGTTCGAGCACGACGCTACCGGAATCAGTGGACCAGCTCGGAGCGAAGACCTCGAGCGGCAACCGGGGCAGGTGCAGACCGATCCAGAGACGCATGGCGTTGTTGCAGGTAAGTAGTGAGGGGCAAGGGCAAGCCCAGGGGCAGGAACAGCGGCGTATCGCGCTGCGGTCCCCGGCGTTTGACGAAGTCGATCTCGATGCCGCCCGCCTGCGGCCGCAAGGCCAGGCGCAGCGGCGCCGGCGAGGCGTCCTGGCCGGCGGTGAGCGGACGCATCATGAAGAACAAGGTCTCACCCGCCTGCGCGGCCAGGTGCAGCCGGCGCAGGTTCTCGCCGCGCAGGTGCTGGCTCTGCCAGAACAGCAGCGCCCCGCAACTGCCGCTGCGCAGTACCTGCTCGGCCGCCCACAGCGCATCGGCCGTGCGGCTGGTGCGCAGCCAGATCAGTTGCGACGGCGGCACCCCCAGCGCGGCCAGCGCCAGTGCCTGCGGCGGATGCGGCGGCTGCAGCAGCACGATGCGGCGCGAGGCGACCTGCTCCAGCGCTGGACGCAACAAGCGCATCTCGCCGATGCCGGGCTGCTGCAGCATCAGATCGATGAGCGTTCCCGTCGGCCAGCCGCCGCCGGGCAACTGGGACGACAGCAAGGGATGGCCGGTATCGATGCAATGCGCGTTGGCCCGCGCAAGCTGCGAGGCGAGCCAAAGCGACGGATGCAAGGATTCCGGCGCTGCAGATGTTGAGTCTGAGCAATTCATGTGTAACGCCTGGAAATACTGTATAAACATACAGTACTAGCCTCATCAGGTTTTGGCAAGGTTTATCTTTTGGTATGCCGCAAATCGGAAGGCGAAGTAGCGGAAAGACCGCTTCTTGAGGCTCGCAAACCTGGCTCGTACGGAGCCGGGTTTCCAGCACAATATGGACATCCTGGCGTGCCACGGTGCGCGCCACGCGCCGTACAATGTGGCGATGCGCTTTTGCCCTTCGGCCGGATCACGCGTTCCCACTGACTCGATACATTCAAGGCATTACATTAAAAGCATCCATGAAAAAACGAAGGATAGTGTTCAGAAAGAACGCCGTTGCGATGTTGTCCCTTGCAGCAGCCTTGTCGGCGCCTGCCGTTCATGCGAAGGAGCCGCTCCGCAAAGCCACGGCCGCGGAAGTCAGCGACGCCGGCAAGCGCATTCCCGGTGTGTTTGCCGGCAGCCCCGAATTTCCGGAAGAACGTCCCCACATTACATTGCCCGGGACCTTGTACTGGTCCCAGCCGGAAGGCGGCGTACTGCTCGCGCCTGCCCTGGTCCGTCTGGCCGACGAGGGCAACGGCTACTGCCGGCTGGTCACGCTGTCGCCCGACGGGCATGACTTCCTGGTCGACCTGCCGCCGGAGCCCGATTCCCCGGAATGCCGCGGTTATCGCGACCTGCGTTACCTGGACATCAATGGCGACGGTGTACTCGACCTTGCCGCCGGCGCGACCGTGAAGGCGAACTCGTTCGAGGGATACGTGGAGATCGCCGTGGTCTACCTGTCGCAGCGCGACCGGCCCGGCGCTTACTGTTATTCGGAACAGGCCAGCAGGCAGCTCGCTCCGGCGGACATGGTGTCCAGCGACAAGGTCGGGAAGGCGCTCGAACGACACCGCAAGCGCCTGGGTCTCGAGACATTCAGCTGCGCCGACGGCAAGTGAACATGCGTCAGGCCGTCAGTCCCGCACCATCCATGGCCGACACGTAAGCCGCCAGCCGCTCCCGCACCCAGCGCTGCGCCACGTCGCCATGGTCGCGGTCGTGCCACGCCATGCGGATCGAGAAGCCGGCCACCTCGAGCGGCGGCGCCAGCACGCGCAGGTGGCCGCCGCGCGCATCCGCCAGCCGGCCCGGCACCAGGGCGACCAGGTCTGAGCGCTCGACTAGTTCCAGCACGGACTGGAAGGTCGATGCCGACAGCACCACGCGGCGCCGCAGACCCATGGCATCCAGCACGTCGTCGACCGGCGTCGCGAAGCTGCCGCCGCGCGGCGAGACCATCACGTGATCGAGTTCGCAGAAGCGCCGCACGTCGAGCTTGCGGCGCAGCGCCGGGTGGCCGCGGCGCGCGACGAGTGCATAGCGCTCCTCGAACAGGGGGCGCGAACGCAGCGTGTCGGCGATGTACTCGGGCGTGAGCAAGGCCAGGTCGACCTCGCCCCGTTCCATCTGTCCCGCCAGGCGCGCATCGCCGGCGGGCAGGAGCGCGATTCGCACGCCCGGTGCTTCCGTGCGCAGGACCAGCGCAAAGTCGAGCAGCAGCGCCGCCTGCACGTAGTCGGACGCGGCGATGCGTACCGTGAACGCGTCGCGTGCCGGATCGAAGACGCGCGCGGACGCGACCACCTCGCGCAGGCGCGCCAGCGCGGCGCCCAGCGGCGCCTGCAGCTGCAGGGCCACCGGCGTGGGCGTCATGCCGCGGTGGGTGGGAATGAACAAGCGGTCGCCGAACATCGTGCGCAGGCGCGCCAGCTGGGCGCTCAGGGCCGGCTGACTCAGGCCCAGGCGCGCGGCGGCCCGGCTCACGCTGCGCTCGGCCAGCAACGCCTCCAGTGTCGCCAGCAGGTTGAAGTCGATGCGGTTGATATCCATTTTTTGGATACTACCCCAAAAGCCGGCAGCCATTCCCGGGCTTGCCGGCCGGCCCCACAATCGTGGTTTCACGCAAGGAGAAGCCATGAACAACAAGACCGTCCTGATCGTCCACGCCCACCCCGATCCCGCCTCCCTCACCGCGCAACTGACCGGCGCCGCGCGTACCGCCCTGCGCAGCCAGGGTCATGAGGTACTGGAGTCCCACCTGTACGCGATGCACTGGAAAGCCGTCTACGACGAACACGACTTCCCGGACCGTCTCGAGCCCGCGCGCCTGTCCTTCATCGCGGAATCGGGCAACGCCTTCCGCACCGGCACGCAGCCGGACGACATCCGCGCCGAGCAGGCCAAGCTGGCCGCCGCCGACGCCGTCGTGTTCCAGTTCCCGCTGTGGTGGTTCGGCATGCCCGCCATCATGAAGGGCTGGATCGAGCGCGTGTTCGCGTACGGCCTCGCTTACGGCTACAAGGATGCCGGCAACACCTGGCGCTACGGCGAAGGCGGCCTGGCCGGCAAGCGCGCCATGCTGTCCGTGACGATGGGCGGCCCCGCCAGCGACTATGCGCCGCGCGGCATCAACGGCCAGCTCGACGAGCTGCTGTTCCCGATCACCCACGGCACCCTGTTCTTTCCCGGCATGGAGGTGCTGCCCACCTACGCCGTGTACGACACCGGCCGCATCGACGACGCCCGCGTCGAGGAAGCGAAGGCCGGCCTGGCGGCGCGCATGCGCGGCCTGTTCAACGATGCGCCCATCCCCTACCGCACGCAGAACGGCGGCGACTATCCGGACCGCCACCTGCTGGCCGACGGCGTCGCGCCCGGCGTGACGGGCTTGCGCGCGCACTTGCGCACTGCATGACTATCGAGCCGGAGAAACAGCAACCGCCGCGGGCTTGAACGTGAAGCCGACCTTCTTGACCGCCCCCATGGCGACCTGCGCATCGAACGGCAAGGCCTCGTACCGCGCCTCGTCGGCGCCGCGTTCGATGCGTACCTGCGTGCGCCCGATCTCCCGGTTCATCGCATCGTAGGCCAGCACGCGCAACGTGCCGCTGGCGGCAGATTCCGCCACTACATAGGCCTCCAGCGCGTGCGGTTTGCCGTCTTCTCCGGCCATGCCGTCCTGGATCCTGGTCACCTGCAGCCCGGCCCCCGCCAGTGTAGGATCCGTAACGATGGTGCGGCCCGATTTCATGACACCTCTCTCCACGCCCCTGATGACGGTGCCGACGCCGCCCGCGATCGATTCTCCCGCCTGCGCACCTTTCGCCTCCAATGCGCTTCCCACGCCGGTAACGAGATCGATCTTTTCCGTTGCCAGTGCCGCGCCTTTTTCCTGCGCCGATTGCCGCGAGCAGGCCGATAACGCCATCAGCATGGCGCATAACCCAAGGACATATGCCGGCTTCATGGATGATCTCCAGTCGAGTCGAATCGAGGACGCAAGAATTTCACGGATGGATGCGGGCGGCCTTGACGATACTTAATGAGGTTGCTTGTGCAGTCGTATTGGCCGAAAAGTGAAATAATGGCGCTTCTCCGCTTTATCGACCCCGCATCACGATGACGATTCACGCCCTGCACGGAAGCACCCGATGACCACGACCATGCAAACCATCGGCCTGGTCCTGTTCGCGCTGGCCCTGGTCCATACCTTTTCCACCCATTTCTTCGAAGTGCTGGCGCACCGCAATCCGCGCCACGCCGGCCTGTTCCACCTGCTGGGCGAGGTGGAGGTCGTGTTCGGCTTCTGGGCCTTCGTGCTGGTGGCGTTCATGGCCTTCATCGACGGCGGCGCCACCGCCATCGACTACGTCGAATCGCGTCACTACACGGAACCGTTGTTCGTGTTCGTCGTGATGGTCATCGCGGCCTCGCGGCCCGTGCTGGAGACGGCGCGCGCGCTGGTGCGCATGCTGGCGCGCCTGGCGCCGGCGCGCGACGAGGTCGCGCAGACCTGGCTCGGGCTCGCGCTGCTGCCGCTGGTCGGCTCGCTGATCACGGAGCCGGCCGCGATGACGCTGGCGGCGCTGATGCTGGCCCCATCCGTGTTCCGGCCGGGCATGCCGGAAAAATGGAAGTACGGGGCGCTGGGTGTGCTGTTCGTGAACGTCTCGATCGGCGGCACGCTCACCGCCTATGCCGCGCCGCCCGTGCTGATGGTGGCCGGGCCGTGGGGCTGGGACAGCATGACCATGCTCACCCATATCGGCTGGCGCGCGCTGGTCGCGGTGCTGGTCAACGCCACCGTGATCACGCTGCTGCTGCGGCCGCACCTGCGTCCCCTCGACGTGTCCGTGGAAGGCGAGTCGCCCGTGCCGGTGCCGCCGCTGGTCGCCTGCATCCACCTGGGCTTCCTGGCCGCCGTGGTCCTGCTGGCGCACCATCCGGTGCTGTTCCTCGGCCTGTTCCTGCTGTTCCTCGGCTTCACCCAAGCCTACCAGCGCTACCAGGACCCGCTGGTGCTGAAGGAGGCGCTGCTGGTCGCGTTCTTCCTGGCCGGCCTCGTGGTCCTGGGCGGCATGCAGCAATGGTGGCTGCAGCCCGTGGTCTCGAGCCTCGATGCGACCGCGCTGTTCTTCGGCGCGCTGGGCCTGACGGCCATCACGGACAATGCCGCCCTGACCTATCTGGGGTCGCTGATCACGGGTCTGTCCGAGCACGAGAAATACATGCTGGTGGCCGGCGCGGTCGGCGGCGGCGGGCTGACGGTGATCGCCAATGCGCCGAACCCGGCCGGCGCGGCGCTGCTGCGGCGCGGCTTTGCCGACGAGTCGATCGGCGCCGTCGGCCTGCTGCTGGGCGCACTCGGCCCCACCTGTGCGGCGGCTTTGTTGTTCCTGTTGTAACGTAGCGCCCGAAAGGAGACCACCATGGACGACGAACTGCTGATCCACAAGACGGGCACCATCGAGCGCTGCTGCAAGCGTGCCCGCGACGAATACGAGAAGGATCCGACCACCTTCGTGGGCGACGTCACCCGCCAGGATGCGGCCACGCTGAACGTGATCCGCGCCTGGGAAGCGGCGGTCGAGATGGGGGACTACGTGCTGGCGAACAACGACCTCGGCCCGGCCATGGAGGAGCGCGAAGTCATCACCCTGCTGGCCAAGCACGGCTGGATCGCGCCGGCCCTGGCCGAGGACCTCAAGCGCACCGGCGAGTTCTGCCGCGCCGAATGGGACTTGCAGGATGCGCCGCTACCGGCCCTCGTGACCATCATCAAGCGCGGGCTGGATGATATCGAGGCGTATGCGCGGGCGCTGCTGGCGGGGGTGGAAAAGGCAGAAGGAGCCGATCCGGCCTGAAAAACCACCCCGTCGTCCCTGCGCAGGCAGGGACCCAATGTCGCTCGCAGTGCCGTAACGCATACAAAATTAGGTCCCTGCCTGCGCAGGGACGACGTGGAGGGTGTTCATCCACCTCCTGTCTAACTGGTATCATTCGCGCTTTCAAGGACCGCAGCCCATCGGGCTGCTGCCTGCAAGCAAGCCTCCACACGGATACCACAAGAACATGAGCCACCCGACCAATTTGCCCGGCTTCTGGAGCCGGCTGTCCATCGCCTTCGGCGCCTTCTTCAAGACCCTGGGCGACGCCGAGTTCGCCGCGCGCGTGCGCGACGATCAAATCGGCCCCATTGCCGCACCCGTTGCTCCTACCCCGGCTCCGGCCCCCGTACCTACGCCCGCGCCTGCCGCGGCCCCGCTGCGCGTGAACACCCCGGAATCCGCCCTGCAGCTGCTGGGCCTCCTGCAGCGCGAGGCGCGCCTGATCGACTTCGCCAACGAAGACATCGCCGCCTATGCCGACGCCGACATCGGCGCCGCCGCGCGTGTCGTGCACGAAGGCTGCGCGCGCGTGCTGCGCGAGCACTTCACCATCGAGCCGGTCCGCGCCGAGAACGAAGGCGCGCGCGTCACCTTGCAGGAAGGCTTCGATGCCGCCAGCGTGCGCCTGACCGGCAACGTGGTCGGCAAGGCGCCGTTCACCGGCACCCTGAACCACCGCGGCTGGCGCGCATCCGACGTGCGCCTGCCGCAGCTGGCCGACAAGCACGACGCCAGCATCGTCGCCCCCGCGGAGGTGGAACTGTGAGCACGAACGAGCACACCGCACGCTATGCCATCGGCATCGACCTGGGCACCACCCACAGCGCCCTGTCGTACGTCGACCTGCAGGCCAGCGACGGCGAGAAGGCAGACCAGGGCGTGCTGCCGGTCCCGCAACTGAGCGCCCCCGGCACCGTCGAGGCGCTGCCGCTGCTGCCCTCCTTCATGTACCTGCCGCACCCGGACGAGCTGCCGCCCGGCGAACTGGCCCTGCCCTGGACGAATGGCGCGGCCGCGCCGGTCGTCGGCGACATGGCGCGCAGCCGCGGCGCCGGCACGCCGATCCGTCTCGTCTCCTCGGCCAAGAGCTGGCTGAGCCACCCGAGCGTGGACCGCCGCGCCGCCATCCTGCCGACCGATGCGCCGGAAGAAGTCGAGCGCGTTTCTCCGCTGACCGCGTCGACCCGCTACCTCGAACACCTGAAGGCCGCGTGGAACGCCGCGCATCCGGAAGCGCCGTTCGAACAGCAGGCCGTCACCGTGACGATTCCCGCATCGTTCGATCCGGCCGCGCGCGAACTGACCGCGGAAGCGGCGCGCAATGCCGGCTACGGCAGCCCCACGCTGCTGGAAGAACCGCAGGCCGCGCTGTACAGCTGGATCCAGGGCAGCGAAGGACGCTGGAGGAAGCAAGTCAAAGCGGGCGACATCGTGCTGGTCGTGGACGTGGGCGGCGGCACCAGCGACTTCTCGCTGATCGCCATCCTCGAACGCGACGGCCACCTGGAACCGCACCGCGTCGCCGTCGGCGACCACATCCTGCTGGGCGGCGACAATATGGACCTGGCGCTGGCACACCTGGTCGCGCGCAAGCTGCAGGCGAACGGCACCCAGCTCGACGCCTGGCAGATGCGCGCCCTTACCTATGCCTGCCGCGGCGCCAAGGAACACCTGCTGGCCGACGCCAACGCGGCCGCCTGGCCGATCGTCGTGCCGAGCCGCGGCTCGAAGCTGATCGGCGGCTCGATCCGCACGGAGCTCACGCGCGACGAAGTCACGTCCTTCATCACCGACGGCTTCTTCCCGCGCGTGGAAGCGTCGGCCCGTCCGGCCGTGCGCACCCGTGCCGGCCTGACCCAGGTCGGCCTGCCTTACGCGCAAGATGCCGCCGTCACGCGCCACCTGGCCGCCTTCCTGGCACGCCAGGCCGGCGCCACCGCGGAGCTGGAAGGCTTCAGCGGCAACGTGAATCCGGAGCACTCCTTCCTGCACCCCAGCGCCGTGCTGTTCAACGGCGGCGTGTTCAAGTCGGAGATCCTGTCGCAGCGCGTGATGGACACCATCAACGACTGGCTGTACATGGAAGGCGCGGAACCGGCGCGCATGCTCGACGGCGCCGACCTCGACCTGGCCGTGGCGCGCGGCGCCGCCTACTACGGCTATGCGCGCCGCGGCGGCGGCGTGCGCATCCGCGGCGGCACCGCCCGCTCCTACTACGTGGGCATGGAATCGTCGATGCCCGCCATCCCCGGCTTCGAACCGCCGCTGGAAGCGCTGTGCGTGGCGCCGTTCGGCATGGAGGAAGGCAGCGAGCTGGAATTGCCGGGCCAGGAATTCGGCCTCGTCGTCGGCGAGCCGGTGCACTTCCGCTTCTTCGGTTCCACCATCCGCCGCCAGGACCAGATCGGCGACGTGCTGCCTTCCTGGACCCCGGACGAGCTGCAGGAACTGAACGAGATCCAGGCCACGCTGCCGGCCGACGGCCGCACGCCGGGCGACGTCGTGCAGGTCAGGCTGCACGCGCTGGCGACGGAAGCGGGCACGCTGGAACTGGTGGCCGTCGCCCGTGACGGCCAGCGCTGGAAGGTCGAGTTCGACGTCCGCAGCGAAGGCCAGTGACCAAGTCGGCGACATTCGGTCCGACCCAGGTCGGGATCGACCTGGGCACCACCAATACGGTGCTGGCCCACGCGCTGCCCGACGGCACGATCGAGACCTTCGCCATCGCGCAGCTGGTGGCGCCCGGCGAAGTGGCGGCGGCGCCGCTGCTGCCGTCCGTGCGCTACCACGTGCTGGACGGCGAACTGGCGCCCGGCGAGCTGCAGCTGCCGTGGCGCTCGGACGAGCATGCCGCGGTCGGCAGGCTGGCGCGCCTGCTCGGCGCCCAGTCGCCGGGCCGCCTGGTCACTTCCGCGAAGAGCTGGCTGTCGCACCACGGTGTCGACCGCACGGCGCCCATCCTGCCCTGGGGCGCGCCCGACGACGTCCCGAAGATTTCCCCGCTGGCCGCGAGCGCCAGCTACCTTGCGCACGTGCGCGCCGCCTGGAACCATCGCTACCCCGACCGTCCGCTGGAAGACCAGCAGATCGTCCTCACCATTCCCGCATCCTTCGACGAAGGCGCGCGCGCCCTCACCGTCGAGGCGGCGCGGCTGGCCGGCCTGCCGCAGCTGCGCCTGCTGGAAGAACCGCAGGCCGCCCTGTACGACTGGCTGGAGCGCCACCGCGCCACGCTGGCCGACGACCTGCAGGATGCGCGCCTGGTGCTGGTGGCCGACGTCGGCGGCGGCACCACCGACTTCAGCCTCGTGAAGGTCGAACTGGCCGACGGCATGCCCCGCTTGACGCGCATCGGCGTGGGCAACCACCTGATCCTCGGCGGCGACAATATGGATCTCGCCTTGGCCCACCTGGCCGAATCTCGCTTGTCGTCCGACGGCCAGCGCCTGTCGGCAGGCCGCCTCGCCCAGCTGACGGAGCGCTGCCGCGCCGCGAAGGAACAGTTGCTGGCCGCGGACGCGCCGGACCAGGTGAGCGTGACGCTGCTGGGCGGCGGCGCGCGCCTCGTCGGCGCCAGCCGCTCGGCCACGCTGACGCGTGAAGAAGTCGAGCGCATCGTCGTCGACGGCTTCTTCCCCTTGAATCCGGGCCAGGACGCGCCGCAGCGGGCCCGCGCCGGCATCGTCGAATTCGGCCTGCCGTATGCGAGCGACGCGGCCGTCACGCGCCACCTGGCCGGCTTCCTGCGCCAGCATGCGGCGGCGGCGCGCGAAGCCCTCGGCATCGACGATGACGGCACCCTACCGGTGCCGGACACGCTATTGCTGAACGGCGGCGTGTTCAATGCCGGCGTGCTGGCGCAGCGCCTGGCCGAGGTGCTGTCCGGCTGGCGCGGCGCGCCCGTGCGCGTGCTGCACAACCGCGATCCGGACGTGGCCGTGGCGCGCGGCGCCGTCGCCTATTCGCTGGCGAGAATGGGCAGCGCGCCGGCCATCGAGAGCGGCTCGGCGCGCAACTATTACCTGCTACTGGACGACGGCCGCGCCGTCTGCCTGCTGCCGCGCGGCGCCAGCGCCGGCGAGGAAATCCTGCTGGCCGACCGCACCTTCGCGCTGCGCCTGAGACGCCCCGTGCGCTTCCACCTCGCATCCAGCGTGGCCGATCCGGGCGGACAGGCGCCGCGCGCGGGCGACATCGTTGACCTGGAAACCAAGCTGGATCCGCACGACATCGTGCGCCTGCCGCCGCTGGCCACCGTGCTGCGCGCCGGCGGTACGAAGGCGGAAATCCCCGTGCAGTTGGCCGCCAGCCTGTCCGAACTCGGCACGCTGGACATCCAGTGCGTGGCGCAGGACGGCAGCCAGCAACGCTGGCAACTGGCGTTCCAGTTGCGCGGCCAGGAAGGAGATGGCGGCGGCGCCGACGATGCCCGGGAAAGCGCGGCCTTGCCGGCGCAGCTGGGCGACGCGATCAAGCGCATCGACCGCATCTTCGGCTCGCGCAAGGAGCAGGTGGAAGCGCGCGAAGTGCGCCAGTTGCGCGGCAGCCTGGAACACCTGCTGGGCGGGCGCGAACGCTGGGACACGCCGCTGCTGCGCCGCCTGTTCGATGCGCTGATGGAGCGCGCCAAGGGCCGGCGCCGCTCGGCCGAGCACGAGCGCGTGTGGCTGAACCTGGCCGGCTGGAGCCTGCGTCCCGGCTTCGGCGATCCGCTCGACGGCTGGCGCATCGAGCAATTGTGGCCCCTGTTCGAGACGGGCGCGCAATACGCCAAGGACAGCCAGGTGCGCGCCGAATGGTGGACGCTGTGGCGCCGCGTGGCCGGCGGCCTGTCGACGGAGATGCAATTGAGGCTGCTCGACGATTTCGCCTTCAACCTGCAGGCCGAACCCGAGGACCGCGCGCGCCGTCCGGCCACGCTGGTCGACGGCAGCGAGGACGACATGCTGCGCCTGGGCGCCTCGCTGGAACGCATCCCCGCGGCCTACAAGGCGGAGATCGGCGACTGGATGGTCGGGCGGATCATGGCCATCCCGTCCGCGGCCAAGCCGGATCCGAAGTCCGCGGCGACCTACGCGCGCTACCTGTGGGCGCTGGCGCGCGTGGGCACGCGCCGTTCGCTGCACGGCAGCGCGCACGAGGTGGCGCCGGCGGACAGCGCAGCGCGCTGGCTGGGCGAACTGCTCAAGCTGGACTGGAAGCGCATCGAGCCGGCCGGCTTCGCCGCCGCCCACATCGCGCGCAGGACGGGCGACCGCTCGCGCGACATCGACGCGCCGCTGCGCGAGGAAGTGCTGCGCCGCCTGGCCGGCGCGGGCGCACCGCCGTCGTGGAGCGAGATGGTGCGCGAGGTCGTGGAGCTGGACCAGGCCGCGACGACGCGCATGTTCGGCGATGCGCTGCCCCCTGGCCTGAAGTTATTAACGTAGGGTGGGCACCACGTGCCCACCCTACGCTCCTGCAGAAACGTTGGATTTCCGGCATCATGGACGTTTCGATACCATTGCACAGAAGGAGTCATCGGAATGTCCACCAGTAACAACCCGTTCGCCCCCTACGTCCCGCCCAAGGTCTGGTCGCCCGCGACCCAGTCCGGTGGCGCGTTCGCCAGCATCAACCGCCCGATCGCGGGCCAGACCCACGAACTGGAACTCCCGGTCGGCAAGCATCCGCTGCAACTGTATTCGCTGGGCACGCCGAACGGGCAGAAGGTCACGATCATGCTCGAGGAGCTGCTCGCGGCCGGCCACGCGGGCGCCGAATACGATGCCTGGCTCATCAAGATCAACGAAGGCGCGCAGTTCGGCAGCGGCTTCGTCGACATCAACCCGAACTCGAAGATCCCGGCCATGCTCGACCGCAGCGGCGAGACGCCCGTGCGCGTGTTCGAATCGGGCTCGATCCTCGTCTACCTGGCCGAGAAGTTCGGCGCCTTCCTGCCCAAGGACCTGGTGGCGCGCACCGAGACCTTCAACTGGCTGATGTGGCAGATGGGTTCCGCGCCGTTCGTCGGCGGCGGCTTCGGCCACTTCTACGCCTACGCGCCGGAAAAGCTGGAATACCCGATCAACCGCTATGCGATGGAAACCAAGCGCCAGCTCGACGTGCTGGACCGCCTGCTCGCCGAGCGCCGCTTCGTCGCCGGCGACGAGTACACCATCGCCGACATGGCGATCTGGCCGTGGTACGGCGCCCTCGTGCTGGGCGAGCTGTACGATGCCGGCGAATTCCTGTCCGTGCACCAGTACCAGCAGGTGCGCCGCTGGGCCGACGAAGTCCTGGCCCGCCCGGCCGTCCAGCGCGGCCGCCGCGTCAACCGCGTGCGCGGCAAGCCGGAAGAGCAGGTGCTGGAGCGTCACGACGCGTCGGACCTCGATTGATCGAAAATAGCGTTAGCCCTTGAACCGTCGTCCCTGCGCAGGCAGGGACCCAATTTCACAGCGCAGTCGGTACGCGCACAAAATTGGATCCCCGCCTGCGCGGGGATGACGCCCTGTCTGATCTTCTTATTTCCTGCGGTCTACCGAACGCGCCTCCATGCCGATAGGGTCTAGTATTTTGTTCAATTACCAACCTATCCCTAGGAGCGCCACCCGATGGATTCGCAGAACGACAAGCCCGGCAACGATCACGGCCACGACAACGTCCAACCCTCGCGCCGCCGCTTCGTCGGCACCGTCGCCGCCGGCCTCGCCGCGCCGGCGCTGGCGCAATCGCAGGGCGGCGGACAAGCGAGCGCATCGACCGGGCGTCCCCTGACGCCGCCCAACTACCCGAAGCCGCCGTTCCAGCGCCAGAAGCAGGAATGGCCGGGCCTGGCCAGCAAGATGAATCCCCCGCCCGACCACGGCGAGACCACTTACAAGGGCAGCGGCAAGCTGACGGGACGCCGCGCCCTGATCACGGGCGGCGACTCCGGCATGGGCCGCGCCGCCGCCATCGCCTATGCGCGCGAAGGCGCCGACGTGGCGATCAACTACCTGCCGCACGAGGAACCGGATGCGCGCGACGTCGCCGACCTGATCCGCAAAGCCGGCCGCAAGGCGGTGCTGATCCCCGGCGACATCCGCGACGAAGCCTTCTGCAAGCGCTTGGTGGCCGACGCCGTCAAGCAGCTGGGCGGCCTCGACATCCTGGTCAGCAATGCCGCGCGCCAGCAATCGATCGAATCGATCCTGGACCTGACGACGGCCGAGATGGACCAGCACTTCAAGACCAATCTGTACGCGATGTTCTGGATCGTCAAGGCGGCCGTGCCGCACATGCAGCCGGGCAGCGCGATCATCGTCACCGCCTCGGTGCAGGCGTACGAGCCGTCGCCCAACCTGCTGGCCTACGCGTCGACCAAGGCGGCCCAGGTCGCCTTCACGAAGGCGCTCGCCAAGCAGCTGGGAGACAAGGGAATCCGCGTGAATGCGGTGGCGCCCGGCCCTGTGTGGACGCCGCTGCAGGTGACGGGCGGCCAGAGCCAGGAAGGACTGGAGAAATTCGGTTCGGAATCGCTGATGAAGCGCCCGGGCCAGCCGGGTGAGCTGGCCGGCGCCTACGTGATCCTGGCGGCGGCGGAATCAAGCTTCACCACCGGCCAGGTCTATGGCGTGACCGGCGGCGCCGGCTGGCCGTGATCGAGGCTTGCGCTGCGCCGGCTCAGCGGCGCAGCAATGCGCGCAGCGCGGACACGACCATCGAGGCCAAGGAGCGGGTCGGGATCGGGCTGCCGAGCGAACCGGCATAGTTGCAACGCTGGGTAATGGGCATGGTCGTTCTCCAATTGATATTGGCAGATTAGCCACATGCAGTAAAAGATTCTGTGCGGCATTTCGCATAAGCGATGCCTGCGCACCTTTGATGTATCCCAAACGAATAGCCCCGGCTCTATTTACCCTTGGCGGGTCGCCGGACCAGGCGACCCATCCAACCAGGAGACATTTCATGAGCTATGCGGATCGCGACAAATACGGCATCTACAAGCGGAGCGGCAGCGCGGGCCCGGGACCGTCGCTGATGGGCGCCGATACCCTGCTCGGCGAAGACGTGGTCAACGCCAGCGACGAAGACCTGGGCGACATCAAGGAAATCATGCTGGACATGCAGACCGGCCAGGTCGCCTACGCCGTGCTGGCCTTCGGCGGCTTCCTCGGCATAGGCGAAAAGCTGTTCGCCGTGCCCTGGCAGGCGCTGCACCTGGACACCGCCAACAAGCGTTTCGTGCTGAACATCGACAAGGAACGCCTGAAGACCGCTCCGGGCTTCGACAAGGATGCCTGGCCCGACATGTCGGACGTCCAGTGGGCCACCCAGATCCATACCTTCTACGGTACCGATCCGAACCGGGCCGGCGGCCCCAGCATGGGACCGGGCTCGAACGTGGCGATGGGCGGGATGGTCGGCGGCGCCGGTGCCAGTACGGACCCGCGCGCCGGCAACCTGGGCGACGATACCGACATCAGCCGCCTGCGCGGCAGCAATATCGGCTGAGAAGAGGTTTACAGGGCCGGCGTGGCCGCTTCGTCCGGCCGCGCGGCCACGGACTTCGGCAGCGCGGATGCCAGCGCGAACAATTGCTGGCGCGTGTCGCCCTGGGCGGCGGCGTCGATCCACAGTTCGTAATTGCGCTGCCCTTCCTGCCAGCGGAGAATGGACACGGCCCGGCCCGCCGTGCCGTGCAGCACGTCCAGCCGCGCCGGCAGGTCGTTGATACGGTCAGGCTCGTCCTTCGGCTCGCGCGGGGTACGCATGCCGTCGGCCGACATATCGTGCTCGAACAGGGTCACCGTATGGCCGTCCTGCATGCGGAAGCTGCGGTACAGGCGCGCATGGGTGCCCTGGCGTTCTTCCGTCATGCCGCCCAGGCTCGTCAACGCGGCCAGCGGCGTGCCGGCCAGGTCGACGGGCTCGAAGTCGAGGCCGGCCAGCGCCAGCGGCAACGGTTTCAGCTTGGAGGAGATGTCGAAGCGGGCCAGTTCGTCCCTTGCCACCGTTGCCGGCGCCGGCCTGCGCGGCACGTCGATGGCCGAGCCTGCGCTCGACAACAGGGTATAGCCTGCCGCGATGGCTGCAATGGCAATCAGGGTCAGGCGTTTGACGTGCATGGGTTCTCCGATGTAGATATTGCTATTATACAACTATTATCGTAGCGTCCATACCACGAAAGAAAAACGGAGCCCCGTGGGCTCCGTCCGTGAAGCACGCCGATTTTACTTGACGGCGGTCAGTTCGATATCGAACACGAGCCCGGCGTTCGGCGGAATCGAGCCCTGGCCGGCCGCGCCATAGCCCAGGCTCGACGGGATCAGCACGGTGCGCTTGCCGCCCACCTTCATGCCCTGCACGCCCTGGTCGAAGCCCTTGATGACGGAGCCGGCGCCGACGGTGAAGGTGAACGTGCCGCTGTCGAACTTGCTGCCCTTGTGGTCGGCGGTCGTCGCGCTGTACAGCCAGCCGGTGTAGGTGACGGTAGCGGCCTTTTTCTCGACGGCCTCGGCGCCGGTGCCGACGACGGTGTCGGTCCTGGTCAGCGCGACCGGATTGGCGACGACGACGCCGCCGGACGAATCGCCGTCACCGCCGCCTCCGCAAGCGCTCAGGCTCAGGATGGCGGCGAATGCGGCGACGAGGGGGAACTTCAGTTTCATGATCATCCTAGGGAAAGGTTTAGTGTTTATAAGGAAACGACCAACATTAACCCAGACCCTTGTGCATATCTGTTCGGCATTTGTATTTCTTTGTAATCACTCCCCATAAGGTAGTGACAAAACCACCGCCGGACGCGCTACCATGGATGGTCCGACACAGGAGTCCCCATGGCCCACCAGACCACCCTCGCCATTTCCCTCTTCGGCCGCAGCAGCCGCGACATCACCGACGCGGTGGCGCAGGCCGTCGCCCAGTCCGGCGTGCAATGCGGCCTGGCCCACGTCTTCGTCCAGCACACCAGCTGCTCGCTGCTGATCACGGAAAACGCCGACCCCGACGTGCGCCACGACCTGGAAACCATCATGCGCCGCCTGGTCCCGGACGGCGACCCGGCTTACCGCCACGACACCGAAGGCCCGGACGACATGGCCGCCCACGCGCGCAGCATGCTGACCTCGACCGGCATCACGGTACCGGTCGGCGGCGGCAAGCTGCTGCTCGGGACCTGGCAGGGAATCTTCCTGTGGGAGCACCGCACGGGCGAACACCACCGCTCGGTGGTGGTGACGGTGATGGGGGATTGATTCACATCCGGTGGGCACATGGTGCCCACCCTACGCCAGACTAACCGTAGGGTGGGCATCGCATGCCCACCGTGCATGCGCCGCCACGATCAACGCAGCATCGACTCCCACACCTTCTGCAGGCGCTTGCTGGACACCGGCATCGGCGTGCGCAGCTCCTGCGCGAACAGGGACACGCGCAGCTCTTCCAGCATCCAGCGGAACTCGATCATGCGCGGATCGAGGTTCTTCAGCGGCTGGTTCTTGACCGTGCGCTGGAACTGCGAGGCAGCGGTCTGCCACTCGGCCATCAGCTGGGCGTCGCGCGACGGGTTGCCGCGCAGTTTTTCGAGCCGGATGTTCATCGCCTTCAGGTAGCGCGGGAAGTGCGCCAGCTGGCTGTACTCCGTCTCGGCCACGAAACGCTTGTGCACCAGGCCCTGCAACTGCGCCTGCATGTCGCTGGCCACGGCTTGCGGCAAGCCCTGCAGGCGCTTGGGCAGGCCGTGGAACTCGGCCAGGATCTGGCCCACCAGGCGCGCGATCTCGTTGATCAGCAGGCCCAGGCGGCCCTTGCCTTCGTCCTTGCGCTTGTTGAAGGACGCCGCGTCGTGCGGCAGCGGGTCCTGCAGGCAGGCGATGTCGATGGCCTTGCTGACGATCTGCTCGCGCAATTCGTCGGGCGAGCCGACCGACATGAACTGCATGCCCATCTGCTGCAGGCCCGGCACGTTCTTCTCGGCGAACTTCAACTGTTCCTTGAACTGCAGCGCGAACAGGCGGCGCAGGCCGATGCGGTGGGTGCGCGCGGCCACGTTCGGGTCGTCGAACACTTCCAGGTCGCAGTGGTTGCCCTTGTCGACCAGTGCCGGGAAGCCGATCAGCGTCAGCTTGCCCTGCGTGATCTCCAGCAGCTCCGGCAGCTCGCCGAAGGTCCAGCCGGTGATATTGGTGTGCTGGCTGACGGCCGGCGCCTTCTGCTGCGGCGCGGGCGCGTTGCCCTTGCCGGCAGCACCAGTACCAGCAGCGGCAGCCACGGGCGCGCCGGCCTTTGCGGGCTTCGCAGCACCGCCGAACGCCGCCTGCATCCGCTCGCCCGACGCCGGTGCGCTTTCCGCCATGCGCTGGAAGCTCTGGCGCGCCTGGCCGCCCAGTTCCGCCTGCAGCGTGGCCAGGTTGCGCCCCATGTCGAGCTGGCGGCCATGCTCGTCGACCACCTTGAAGTTCATCGACAGGTGGGCCGGCAGCGTCTCCAGCTTGAAGTCGGTCGTCAGCACGCGCGCGCTGGTGTGCGCGTGGATGTCCGCGATCAGCGCGTCGATCAGGTCGCCGCGGCCGAAGCGCACGGGGTCCTGGTTGCGGTCGAAGAAGTTCGCGGCATACTCCGGCAGCGGCACGCAGTGGCGGCGCAGCTTCTGCGGCAGCGATTTCAGGAGCAGTTGCACCTTTTCCTTCAGCATGCCCGGCACCAGCCAGCCTGGACGCTCCTGGGGAATCTGGTTCAGCGCGAACAGCGGCACGGTCAAGGTCACGCCGTCGCGCGGGCTGCCCGGCTCGAAGTGGTACGTCAGACCCATCTCGATGCCGGTGACGTTCATCGTCTTCGGGAACAGCTCGGTGGTGACGCCGGCCGCCTCGTGGCGCATCAGCTCCTCGCGCACGAGGTACAGCAGCTTCGGATTGTCGCGCGACGCGTCCTTGTACCACTTCTCGAAACCGGCGCCGTTCACCACGTCGGCCGGAACCTGCTGGTCGTAGAACGCGGCGATCAACTGGTCGTCGACCAGCACGTCCAGTCGGCGCGATTTATGCTCGAGGTTCTCGATCTCGCGCACCAGCTTGTGGTTGTGGGCGAAGAACGGCGCGCGCGTGTCGTAGTCGCCCGCCACCAGCGCGTCACGGATGAAGATCTCGCGCGCCTCGGCCGGATTGTGCAGCGCGTAGTTGATGCGGCGCTGGCTGTAGACGACGATGCCGTACAGCGTGGCGCGCTCGGACGCCGTCACCTGCGCGGTGCGCTTTTCCCAGCGCGGCTCGCCCCATGATTTCTTCAGCAGGTGACCGCCGATCTTCTCGACCCACTCGGGCTGGATCTGCGCGAGGCAGCGCGCGTACAGGCGCGTCGTCTCCACCAGTTCGGCCGCCATGACCCACTTGCCCGCCTTCTTGCCGATCGAGGAGCCGGGCCAGATGTGGAACTTGATGCCGCGCGCGCCCAGGTAGGCGCCGCCGGCGCCCTCTTCTTCCGTCTTGTAGCCGATATTGCCCAGCAGGCCCGTCAGCAGCGCCAGGTGCACCTGGTCGTAGGTCGCAGGCAGCTCGTTCAGGCGCCAGCCTTGCTCGCGCACGATGGTGAGCAGCTGCGAATGCACGTCGCGCCATTCGCGCAGGCGCACCTGCGACAGGAAGTTCTCGCGGCAGTTTTCCTGCAGCTGGCGGTTGGTCTTCTTGTTCTCGATGGCCTGCTCGAACCAGCGCCAGATCTTGACGAAGCTGAGGAACTCGCTCTTCTCGTCGGCGAACTTCTTGTGCTTCTCGTCGGCCTGCTGCTGGTATTCCATGGGCCGGTCGCGCGGGTCCTGCACCGACAACGCGGACGCGATGATCAGCATCTCGGTCAGGCAGGTGTTGTCGACGGCGGCCAGGATCATGCGGCCCACGCGCGGGTCGAGCGGCAATTTGGCCAGCTTGCGGCCCATGGGCGTCAGCTGGTTGGCGTCGTCGACGGCGCCCAGCTCCTGCAGCAATTGATAGCCGTCGGCGACGGCGCGGCCCTGCGGCGATTCGACGAACGGGAAGGTCTCCACGTCCGTCAGGTGCAGCGATTTCATGCGCAGGATGACGGCCGCCAGCGACGAGCGCAGGATCTCCGGCTCGGTGAACTTGGGACGCTGCAGGAAGTCGTCTTCCTCGTACAGGCGGATGCAGACGCCGTCGGCCACGCGGCCGCAACGGCCGGCGCGCTGGTTGGCGGCCGACTGCGCGATCGGCTCCACCTGCAGCTGCTCGACCTTGTTGCGGTAGCTGTAGCGTTTGACGCGCGCCAGCCCGGAGTCGACCACGTAGCGGATGCCGGGCACGGTCAGCGAGGTCTCGGCCACGTTCGTCGCCAGCACGATGCGGCGCGCGTTCGTCGTGCGGAACACGCGGTCCTGCTCCTCGACCGACAGGCGCGCGAACAGCGGCAGGATCTCGACGTGCGGTGGATGGTGCTTCCTCAGCGCCTCGGCGCAGTCGCGGATCTCGCGCTCGCCCGGCAGGAACACGAGCACGTCGCCCTGGCCCAGGCGGCACAATTCGTCGACGCCGTCGACGACGGCATCCATCAGGTCGCGCTTGTCGCGCGCCGCCTGCGCCTTCGAGACCGGCTTGCCCGAGTCGGCCGCGCCGGCCGGCGCGGAATCGACGTCGCGCTCCACCGGACGGTAGCGCACCTCGACCTTGTACAAGCGACCCGACACCTCGATCACGGGCACCGGCTTTTCCGGCGTGCCGAAGTGGCGCGCGAAGCGCTCGGCATCGATCGTCGCCGAGGTGATGATCACCTTCAGGTCGGGACGGCGCGGCAGGATCTGCTTCAGGTAGCCGAGCAGGAAGTCGATGTTCAGGCTGCGTTCGTGCGCCTCGTCGATGATGATCGTGTCGTAGGCCTTGAGCAGCGGATCGGTCTGGGTTTCGGCCAGCAGGATACCGTCGGTCATCAGCTTGACCCAGGCGCCGGACGTCAGCGTGTCGTTGAAGCGCACCTTGAAGCCGACGTGCTCGCCCAGCGGCGAACCGAGTTCGTGGGCGATGCGCTTGGCGGTCGACGATGCGGCGATACGGCGCGGCTGCGTGTGGCCGATCAGGCCCTTCTCGCCGCGCCCCAGCTCCAGGCAGATCTTCGGCAGCTGGGTCGTCTTGCCCGAGCCGGTCTCGCCGGACACGATGATCACCTGGTGCCCCATGAGCGCCTTGGCGATTTCCGCGCGCCGGCCCGAGACGGGCAGGTCTTCCGGGAAGGTGATCGGCGGGAGCGGATTACGACGGGCGTCGCTGCGGGCATCGCCGGCGCCATCCTTCGGCGCGCCGCGGCGCGCATCGTCGCGCGTGCCCCGCTCTTCGCGCGGACCGCGTCCTTCGTGCCCCTTGCGCTCCTTGGCGCCTTCGCGCGCGGGCTGCGCCGGCGCGGTACGCACCTGGGCCTGCGCCAGCGCATCGGCCAGCGCGCCGTTGCGGCCGGGGGAGGCAGCACGGCGCTGGTTCGGATGGCGATCGGGGGAAGCGGCGCGCGCCCCATTCGGCGCAGGCTTGTTACTCTGTTCAGACATTGATTTTTACGAGGTATTTGGTGCGCAAATCGCGCAGCGAATTATAATGCGGCAAATGGAAAACCCTACCCAATTCGTCCAGTGGCTGCGCTCCGTCGCGCCGTACATTCATGCTTTCGGCGGCAAGACCTTCGTCGTCGCCTTCCCCGGCGAACTGGCCGCGGCCGGCGCCCTGCCCGTGCTGGCCCAGGACCTGTCCCTGCTGGTCGGCCTGGGCATCCGCATCGTGCTCGTGCACGGCTCGCGTCCGCAGGTCGCCGACCAGCTCGCGCTGCGCAACGTCGAGGGACGCTTCCATAACGGCGTGCGCATCACCGACACGGCGGCGATGGAATGCGCGAAGGAAGCGGCCGGCGAACTGCGCCTGGACATCGAAGCCGCGTTCAGCCAGGGTTTGCCCAACACGCCGATGTCGAACGCCCATATCAGCGTCGTCTCCGGCAACTTCGTCACGGCGCGTCCGCTGGGCGTGATCGACGGCGTCGACCACGAACTGACGGGCCTGACCCGCAAGGTCGCGGCCGACAAGATCCAGACCATCCTGGACACCGAGGACAACGTCGTCCTGCTGTCCCCGCTGGGCTTCTCGCCCACCGGCGAACTGTTCAACCTGACCATGGAAGACGTGGCGATGTCCGCCGCGATCGCCCTGCACGCCGAAAAACTCATCTTCATCACCGAGACCCCGCTGATGAAGGACGCCGGCGGCGCGGAGATCCGCGAACTGTCGTCGCACCTGGCCGAAGCCGTGCTGCAGGCCGGCTTCCTGCCGTCCGATGCCTCCTTCTATCTGCAGCACGCCATCAAGGCCTGCAACAGCGGCGTCGACCGGACCCACATCATCCCGTACGAGATGGACGGCTCGGCCCTCCTCGAACTGTTCACGCACGACGGCGTGGGCACCATGATCACGCACGAGAACCTGGAGAGCCTGCGCAAGGCCACAATTGAGGACGTCGGCGGAATTATCAAGCTCATCGAACCGCTGGAAGCCGACGGCACCCTGGTCAAGCGCCCGCGCGAGCTGATCGAACGCGAGATCGAGCAATTCTCCGTGATCGACCACGACGGCATCATCTTCGGCTGCGCCGCCCTGTATCCGTTCCCGGAAGACAAGATGGCCGAAATGGCATGCCTGACCGTCAGCCCCGACGCGCAAGCCCAGGGCGACGGCGAGCGCATCCTGAAACACATGGAAAACCGTGCCCGCGCGGCCGGCATGACCAAGCTGTTCGTGCTGACCACGCGCACCTCGCACTGGTTCAAGAAGCGCGGCTTCGTGCCGGCCACCGTCGAGGACCTGCCGAAGGACCGCGCGCACATGTACAACTGGCAGCGGCGGTCGCAGGTGCTGATCAAGCAGTTGTAAGCGAACACCAACACCGTCATCCCCGCGCAGGCGGGGATCCATACTGAAGCACAGGATTCCGTAGCTTGGAAACGCTGCCGGACGTATTGATGTACGGACTTCGGCAATTCAGCATGGATCCCCGCCTGCGCGGGGATGACGTGCAAGCGTCGGTAGACTTTTCACGCTCCCCGTATAATCACGTCTTTCGAATACTAACCAGGAGCAAGAACATGGCCCGCACCGTCCACTGCATCAAACTGAACAAGGAAGCCGAAGGCCTGGCCTTCCCGCCGTACCCGGGCGAACTGGGCAAGCGCATCTACGAAAGCGTGTCGAAGGAAGCCTGGGACGGCTGGCTCAAGCACCAGACCATGCTGATCAACGAAAACCGCCTGAACATGGCCGATGCCCGCGCGCGCAAATACCTGGCCACCCAGATGGAGCGCCACTTCTTCGGCGAAGGGGCCGACCAGGCATCCGGTTACGTGCCGCCGAGCGCCTGATACAAGTACCCGCCAGAACAACGTCGTCCCCGCGCAGGCGGGGACCCAATTTTGCAAGCGCAGTCGGTGCGCACGCAGTACTTGGGTCCCCGCCTGCGCGGGGAGTCGTTTCCGGCAGTGCCGGGAACGACGTTTTGGGGCTACATCTGTTTGCATTGGCGCAGCTCGCAGCGCGCCATGAACACCTTGCCGTTGTCGCACACCATGCGGTAGACCTCGACCGGTCCCGGTTCGGTGACGAGGCCGGCGCCCTGCCCGCCCGTGCAGGCCTGCTGGCGCGCCAGCTTCTCGACCGTGGCCGACGAGACGCCGGTACGGAACGGGATCTTCTGGATCTCGCTGCCCGCCACCGGATGAAAGGCCGCAGGCACCGGAGCGGGCACGCCCGGCTCCGGGAACACGCTGCGGTAGGCGGCGCAACCGCCGAGGGACAGCAGCTGCAGCAGCAGCAGGACTGCGGGCAGGCGCTTCATGGCGTCCCCGCTCAGAAACTCATCGTCTTGACGCCGTCGCCCGTACCCAGCAGGCAGACGTTGGCGCCGCGCTGGGCGAACAGGCCGACGGCGATCACGCCGACGATCTGGTTGATCTCGGTTTCCAGCGCCACCGGGTCCGTGATCGACAGGCCGGCCACGTCCAGGATGTAGCCGCCGTTGTCGGTGACGAAGGCGTCCGTGCCGCCCGCCTTGGTGCGCAGGCGCGGCTGGCCGCCCAGCTGGGTCAGCTTGCGGCTGACGGCATTCGCCGCCATCGGGATCACTTCGACCGGCAGGGGGAACTTGCCGAGGGTGTCGACCAGCTTCGAGCCGTCGGCGATGCAGACGAACTTGCCGGACACGGAAGCCACGATCTTTTCGCGCGTCAGCGCCGCGCCGCCGCCCTTGATCATCGCGCCCGAGGCATCGATCTCGTCGGCGCCGTCGACGTAGACGGAGATCGACGGCACGTCGTTCAGGTCGAGCACCTCGATGCCGTGGCCGCGCAGGCGGGCCGCCGTCGCTTCCGACGAGGCCACCGCGCCCTTGATGCGGTCCTTGATCTTGCCGAGTTCGTCGATGAAGAAATTGGCGGTCGAGCCGGTGCCGACGCCGATGATCTCGCCGTCGACCACGTAGTCGATGGCGGTGCGGGCTACCGCCTGCTTGAGTTCGTCCTGGGTCATGATGGTGCTTGGTAGGAGTAAGGAATCCGCCATTCTAGCGGATGCCCGCGCGTACCTTGCCGAAAATCGCCCTGCCGGCCGCCAAATGTGCTCGTCAGATCAGGCGCAGCATCGCAGCCTTGAGCACGCCGGCCGTCTTGTTGGCCGCGCCCAGCCTGCGCAAGGCATTATCGATGTGGAAGATCACGGTGCGCTCGGCGATGCGCAGGATGTCCGCCGTCTCGGACGCCGTCTTGCCGTCCGCGGCCCAGCGCAGCACGTCGATTTCGCGGCCGGTCAGGCGGATCGCCCCGGTACCGTCCGGTCTGGCCGCCAGCAGGCCGGACAGGATTTCATGCGCCGCCTGCGCCAGCCAGGCCACCTGCGCCGTCTTGGCATCGGCCTCGCGCGCCGACACCGCCTCGTGCGAACGCGCCAGCGTCAGCAGGCTGGCACCCCCCTTGATGTCGTGCACGGGCTGGGCCCAGCCCGTGTGCAGGCCATGGCCGCGCGCGTCTTCCCACAGTTCCGGGGTGCCCGCGAACACGTCGTCCGACCACAGCAGCGGCCGCGTCGACACGAGCGCATGGGCCACGGTCGGGTCGACGTTCACGTAGTGCGCAGCCGCGTAACGCTCGCGCCACCCCTGTGCGTAATTGTTCAACATGATGATCTTCGGGTTCGACAGCGGCAGCGGCAGTCGCATCCCCAGCGCGCAATAGTCGAAGCCGAGTTCCTGCGCCGCCTGCGCCAGCACGGCCAGCAGCTCGGCTTCGCTGTGCACGCCGGCCAGGCGTTCCTGCCAGGTTTGCCGCCACTGCCGGTCCGGATCCATCGCTCGCCCCATTGCCTGCCGCGCTTGCGCGGCCACGGCCCGTAATAAATGACAGTTCATGCTGGAGGGTCTGTTTCGCTATGCTGTCATTGCTCATGTGACAGTTTTTTCGACCCCGACGACCTCGATATTACATCAATGTTCCATATCCTCCTTGCATTATTCCTGGCTTCCGCCACGGCCCTCGCCGCCGGCCAGGACCTCGCCCTCGTGCCGCCTGCCGGCCCCTACCAGGTCGGCGTGCGCGTCCAGCAGCAGTACGACCAGGCGCGCGTCTACCGGCGCACGCGCGACGCCGTGACGGCCCGGCCCACGACCGGCGAACGCGCGCGCCCGATCCAGTCGCTGGTCTGGTACCCGGCCGCCGGCAAGGGCAAGCCGTTGCGCTACCGCGATTACGTGGAGACCATCGCCACCGAGGACCGTTTCGACGACCCCGCGCTGGCACGGCGCACGACCGCCGCCACCATCGCCGAACGTACCGCCGGGCCGCGCGGCGCGCAGGTCGCGCAGGCGCTGGAACGTCCGATGCGGGCGCGGCGCGATGCCGAGGCGTTGCCGGGCACCTTCCCGGTACTGATCTATGCGCCCAGCCACAGCGCTTCTGCCATGGAAAACGCCGACCTGTGCGAATACCTGGCCAGCCACGGCTATATCGTGATCGCCAGCGCCTCGGTCGGCCCGCGCACGCGCTCGATGACGTCCGACCTCGAGGGCCTGCACGCCCAGTCCGGCGACATCGCCTTCCTGATCGCCCAGGCCAGGACCATCCGGCAGGCCGACATGGAGCGGGTCGCCGTCGTCGGCTTCAGCTGGGGCGGGCTGGCCAACGTGCTGGCCGCGGCCCGCGACGACCGCATCCGCGCCCTGGTCAGCATCGACGGTTCGGTGCGCGCCTATCCGGAATACGTCGACGGCGGCCCCAAGGCCGACCCGCTGGTCACGCCGGAACGCCTGGCCATCCCGATGCTGTACGTGGCCCGGCGCGACCGCCCGCTGGAAGAGATCAACGAGAAAGGGACGGACACGCGCTTCAACCTGATGAACCGCATGCGCTATTCGGACGTGTACATCGCCACCATGCACCTGATGAACCACATGGACTTCTCCTCCTGGGTGCTGCGCATCAACGACGATGGCGCGTTCGAGGACCATACCCGCGAGGAAGCGGCCCAGGCCTACTACTGGACCGCCCGCTACATCCAGCGCTTCTTCGACGCGTACCTAAAGGATGACAAGGAAGCGCTGGCGTTCATCAACCGCAAGCCCGAGCAGAACCAGGCCCCCCGCCACATGATGTCGATGGATGCGCGCAAGGCCAAGGCGAAGGCGCCCACGCGCGACGCCTTCCTTGCCCAGTTGCCCGAACGTGGCTTCGGCCGGATCGTCGAGATCTACGATGCCCTGCATGCGCAGAACGCCACCTTGATCGTCGACCCGGTCGAGATCGACGACTGGGGCACGCAACTGCTGCGCGCCGGACGCGCCCAGGATGCCGTCGACGTGTTCCGCCTCGGCGTGCACGTCTATCCCGACGGGCTGGAATTCCTGCACGACGACCTGGGCGAGGCCTACGAGGCGGCCGGCAAGCCCGAACTGGCGATCGCCAGCTACTGCCGCGCCCTCGCCATCAACCCGCGCCGCGCCCATGCCGGCGCCAGGCTGAAGGCGCTCGGCGCGGACATGACGGAGACGGTCGCGGCGAATCGATAGGGATGCTTGTCGATTCAGCATATAATGTTGCCTCGACAGTAACATCTGCATGCGAGCGTCATGAAGCGATTCCACCACCTGTTCCATCTCCTGTCCGCGTTTGCATGCGCATGCCTGACGGCGGCCGCCGGCGCCGCCGACTTCCAGTCCTCGCTGCCCGCCGGTCCCTACCGCGTGGGCTTTCACGTCAAGCAGCAGTACGACCGGGCGCGCGTCTACCAGCACGCGCGCAATCCGGTCACGGCCCAGGCCAACGGCGGCGACCGTTCGCGGCCGGTCCAGACGCTGGTCTGGTATCCGGCGATCGGCAGCGGCGCCCCGCTCGCCTACCGCGACTACGTGGCCACCGTGGCCACCGAGGAAGAGTTCAGCCGCACGCAGGACCAGGTGCGACGCGCCACGGACCTGCTGGTGGAGCAGCGTGCGGCCGGCGCGGCCCAAGTGCCGGCCGAGATGGCGCAGCGGGTGCGCGCATGGCGCGACGCGCCCGAGCGCCCCGGCAAGTTCCCCGTCGTGATCTACGCGCCCAGCCACAGCGCGTATGCGATGGAAAACGCCGACCTGTGCGAATACCTGGCCAGCCACGGCTACATCGTGATCGCCAGCGCCTCGCTGGGCGCGCGCTCGCACGCGATGACGGCCGACCTGGAAGGCGCCGAGGCCCAGGCCGGCGACATCGGTTTCCTGGTCGGCTACGCGCACACGCTGGCGCAGGCCGACACGACGCGCATCGGCGTCGTCGGCTACAGCTGGGGAGGCTTGTCGAACGTGCTGGCCGCCGCGCGCGACGACCGCATCCGCGCCCTGGTCAGCCTGGACGGTTCGCTGCGCGCCGCCTTCGAATACGTGAACGGCGGCCCGCGCTCGGCGCGCTACGTGACGCCCGAACGCCTGGCCGTGCCGCTGCTGTACGTGACGCGCCTGCAGGGCAGCGGACAGGACAAGGGAGAAATCGACAGCGGCATCGGCGCCGACGTCCTGGCGCGCATGCGCTACGCCGACCTCTACCTGGCCACCATGGAAGCCGGCAGCCACGCGGACTTCTCGTCCTGGTCGCTGCGCATGGCGCCGGACAGCGCCTTCCGCAACCGCACGCGCGACCAGGCGGCCGCCGCCTACGGCGCCATGGCGCGCACCGTGCAGCGCTTCCTCGATGCGCGCCTGAAGAACGACGCCGCCGCCCTGCGCCTGCTCGACGCCGACCTCGCATCGAACGCCACCCCGCCGGGACTGGTGTCGTTCGCCGTGCGCCGCGCCGCCAACCCGGCGCCCACCATGGACACCTTCCTCGACCAGCTCGGCCGCCAGGGCTTCGAGCGCATCGGCGCCATCTACGACCGCCTGCATGCGCAGAACCCCGAACTGTCGCTCGATCCGCTGCAGGTGCACGACTGGGGCATGAAGCTGCTGCGCGAACGGCGCGCGCGCGAAGCCGTGCAGGTGTTCGACCTGGGCGTGCGCCTGTATCCCGAACGCTTCGAGTTCCTGTACGACGGCCTGGGGCAAGCCCAGGAAGCGGCCGGCGAGCGCGCGGCCGCCGTCGCCAGCTACCGCCAGGCGCTGGCGCTGGAACCGGCGCATCTGCATGCGCGCGAACGGCTGGACGCGCTGGAAGCATCCACGGCCGCCCAATAGCGCAAGAACGCGGGATGCTGCGCCGGCGACCACGCGATGGCGCCGGCATCCATGAGCTGCTCAGCTATCCGATTCTCGTCGTCAACCGTGCGCCCGGGCGCCGCTCAGCGGTGTAGCGTAACCGGCTGACCCACGTACGCGAAAGGACCCATCGTGAACCAGCGTTATCGACCGATCACGCGCCTTGGCATGGGCGGCACCGGCCTGGGCGACATGTACCACGCAACCACCGAGGAAGCGGCGCAGGCGGCCGTCGACGCCGCCTGGCAAGCGGGCATCCGCTACTTCGACACCGCGCCGCACTACGGCGCCGGCCTGTCCGAGCACCGCTTCGGCCACGCACTGCGCCGCCGTCCGCGCGACGACTACACGCTCTCGACCAAGGTCGGCCGCCTGCTGCGTCCCCATCCGGCCGGCGACATCGAAGGTCCCTTCGTCGGCACGCTGCCGTTCAAGCGCGTATTCGACTACACGGCCGACGGCGTGCGCCGCTCGATCGAGGACAGCCTGCAGCGCCTGGCGCTGGGCCACATCGACATCGTCTACGTGCACGACCTGTCGCCGGACTATTTCGGCAACGAGTTCGACCGCAACTTCGCCGTCGCCGCGGGCCGCGGCGGCGCCTTCGAGGGCCTCGTCAAGCTGCGCGAGGAAGGCGTCATCAAGGGCTGGGGCCTGGGCGTGAACACCGTCGAGCCCTGCCTGCGCGCGCTGCAGCAGTCCGACCCGGACATCTTCCTGCTGGCCGGCCGCTACACGCTGATGGAGACGACGCCGCTGGACGAACTGTTCCCCCTGTGCCAGCAGCGCGGCGCCAGCGTCGTGCTGGGCGGCCCGTTCAATTCCGGCTTCCTGGCCGGCGGCGACCACTACGACTATGCGCCGGCCACGCCGGACAAGATCGCCCAGCGCGAGCGCCTGCAGCAGGTGGCGGCGCGCCACGGCATCGACCTGGCCGCCGCCGCGCTGCAGTTCGGCCTCGCGCACCCGGTCGTGGCCGCGACCATCCCCGGCGCCAGCAGCCCGGAACACGCGAAACGCAATGCCGCGCTGATGGAGGTAGCGATCCCCGCGCAGTTCTGGCAGGAGCTGCGCGCCGAAGGGCTGGTGCCCGAGGCGGCGCCGCTGCCGGACGGGAAGCCGGTGATCTGAAGCAGTAAAGCCGGACATGTCCCCGCCGTGACAATGCGCGCATTTGCGGCGGGGCGCATCTGCTAGGCTGGCACCATTTCGACCACCGGTGCCGGCATGTTCCCCGTTCGCTCCCTATCCCTTGCCCTGTGCGGCCTGCTGGCGGCTGGCGCCGCGCAATCCGCCCCGACCGCCCCCGTCTCGTATTTCCCCGAGCACGACCTGGGCCGCTTTCTCGCGCAGCACTTCGACCTGGCCAGCATCCGCAGCTCCCTTGGTCCCAGGCGCACGCCGCAACTGCACACGTTCGCCGACCTCGGCATGATGCCGACCACGGCCACCGACGACCTGCTCGAATTCGATACGCCGGACTGGTTCTTCCAGCTGCGCATCACGGGCCGGCGCGACGTCAACAAGGACGGCATCGAAGACCTGGAAGCATGCTTCGTCGACCAGGGCCGCAACGGCGCCAGCTACAACACGCAGCAAAGCCTTCTGATCTCGCGGTACGCCGCGCAAGGCCCTGCCGTGGCACTCAATTACAGCGTCGACGCATGCGCGCAAGCGGCACGACAGGCAAGCCAGGCTGCACCTGCCGCGAGCGAGGACGCCGGCCCCGCCGCCGCCCCCTACCAACGGATCGGCAAGTTCATCTATGCTTTCTACCGCATCGTCTCCGCCGACGAACTGAAACGGATTGCGTACAGCGACGACACGCCCACGGCACTGGCCACGCGCGCCGGCAAGCTGGCGCAGCGCTTCGACGACATCCTCGCCGCCCAGGCAAGGGTATCGGATGCCGACATCGACGCGACGCTGCGCGAAGCCGTCGACGTGGCCGCGGCGCTCGCGGACTGGCGGCGCGCCGGCGAGCAGTAGCGCCGACGTCCGACAGCTGTTGTTCGTCTCCTCCATGCGGCCTAGAATGGACGAGCATCGCCCTTCGACCCCATGGAGCGCCAGACAACGATGAAGAACAACCCGGGTTTAGTAAAACGCAGCGTGTTTCTCGCACACGGCCTGCTTCTTGCCGCCACAGCCGCCATCGGCCTGCCCGCGCAGGCCGCCAATCCGATCGTGCAGGGCTGGTACGCCGACCCCGAGATCCGCATCTTCAACAACCAGTACTGGATCTACCCGACCTACTCGGACGACTTCGGCACGCCGGACCGCTCGGCGTCCTTCACGCCCGAACAGCAGCGCATGCGCGCCCAGTCGAAGCTGATCTGGGCGCCCTACCTGAAGCAGACCTTCCTGGATGCCTTCTCCTCGCCGGACCTGGTGCACTGGACGAAGCACCGGCACGTGCTCGACGTCGAGCACGTGTCCTGGGCCGCCTACGCCGTGTGGGCGCCGTCGGCCATCGAACACAAGGGCAAGTACTACCTGTTCTTCGGCGCCAACGACATCAAGAGCAACCAGCAGGTCGGCGGCATCGGCGTGGCCGTCAGCGACCGTCCCGAAGGCCCGTTCAAGGACGCTCTCGGCAAGCCGCTGATCGGCGAGATCCGCAACGGCGCCCAGCCGATCGACCAGATGGTGTTCAAGGACGACGACGGCCAGATCTACATGTACTACGGCGGCTGGCAGCATGCCAACGTCGTCAAGCTGGCGCCGGACCTGCTGAGCGTCGTCCCCTTCCCCGACGGCCAGACCTACAAGGAGATCACGCCCGACCCGGCCTACGTGGAAGGCTCGTTCATGGCCAAGCGCAAGGGAATCTATTACCTCATGTGGTCCGAAGGCGGATGGACGGGGCCGGACTACAGCGTCGCCTACGCGATGAGCACCTCGCCCTACGGTCCGTTCAAGCGCATCGGCAAGATCCTGCAGCAGGACGGCAAGATCGCCCGCGGCGCCGGCCACCATTCCGTCGTCAACATCCCCGGGACCGACGACTGGTACATCGCCTATCACCGCCGCCCGCTGAACGACAAGGACGGCCACCACCGCGAGATGGCCATCGAGCGCATGTTCTTCAACGAGGACGGCACGATCCGGCCAGTCGTGATGACGAACGAAGGCGTGGCGCCGCGCCCGCTGGCGCCGCCACGCTGATCCTTCTTCACGCCGGCACGAATGCCTGCAGCAGCTCGACCCGGCGCATCGGGCCGAGCGCGCGCCTGCTGCGCGACTTCCTGCTGGAGGCCGCACAAGAGGCGCAGGAAGCCTGAGCAGGCCTCAGGGCAGCTGCTTCGCAGCCCGCAGGCGCTCGATCGCGCCCACGATGGTGGCCTCGGTTTCCACGGCTTCGGTGAAGCCCGCGCGGCGGATCTTGCCCATGTCCGAGACCATGTCGAACTCGGTGTTGAAGACGAAGTCGCCGAACCACCAGCCCACCAGCTTGTCGTAGACCGGCGTCTGCAGGCCGTGGCGCTGCGCCACGCGTGCCCAGGCCTCGGCCAGCAGCGGCATCTGCTTGGCCAGCACGAACGGCTGCGGCGGGCCCACTTCCATGTCGAAGGCGTCGGCCACGCGGCGCCAGATGCGCTCCCAGCGGAACGGCTCGTTGACCAGGTTGAACGCCTCCCCGGCCGCCGCCGGATCGAGCGCGGCCCACACGCTGGCGCGCGCCATCCAGGCCGAATCCGTGGTCTGGGCGAACACACGCGAATAGACCTTCTCGGTGCCCGGGAAGCGCAGCGGCACGCCTGCTTCCTTGCTGAGCGCGGCGAACACGCCCATCACCATCACGATGTTCATCGGATTGCCCACGACGTCGCCGACCACCACGTCCGGACGCAGGATCGACCATGCGAAGTCGCCGGCCGCGGCGCGTTCGCGCAGCAGGTCTTCCTGCGCATAGTAGAAATTCGGCGTGACGTGGCGCGGATCGTCCTCGTAGAACGGCGCCTGGGAAGGACCCAGGTGCACGCCGTAGACCTTCGCGCCCTGGTAGTGCACGACGCGCTGCAGCGGCGCGCCGACGGCCTTCAGGCCGTCGAGCAGGTTGCGCAGCATGCCGCCGTTGATGCGTTCCTCGTCCAGCAGGTTGGCGCCGCCCTTGAGCGCGGCGTAGAACACGTGGGTCGTGTCGCGCGCCGCCTCGAGCGCACTGGCGGTGGCCGCGGCGTCGGTCAGGTCGGCCCGGATGGTCTCGACGCCGTCGACGAAGGTGCGCGGCAGCGCGCGCACCGTCCAGTCGGGACGCCCCTTCAGTTCCTGTACGACGGCATCGCCGATGATGCCGCTGGCGCCGACCACGAGCGCCTTGTAGGGGGTATGCATGCCTTTCCTTTCGAAGCAATGGATCATGCCATGAGCATAACGGCTTGCGACGATCCGTGCAGGACGGTGCCGGATGACATGCTCCAGCGCCGCCCTGGCCGCTTCAGAAGGTGGCGCGCAGCGTCAGGCGCAGAGTGCGCGGTTCCACCGGGTGGGTGTGGATGCCGTCCACGCCCTCCGCCGGCTCGCCCGGCAGGCGCGACGTGTAGTAGTAGTCGACGTCGCTGGCCTTGCGGTCGAACAGGTTGAACACGTCGGCCGTCAGTTGCCAGCGCCGGTCGACGCGGTAGCCAGCGCGCAGGTAGGCGATCGCCGTCGTGGCCGAGCGCACGCTGTCGTCCTCGACCAGCGGACGCGGCCCGAAGTAGCGCATCTGGAAGGCGCCCGACCACGGGCCGACGTCCTTGACGGTGGCGCCGAACGACGCCACTTTCTCGACGGAGCCGGGAACGCGGTCGCCGGCCGGGTCGAACTGGGTGTAGCGGGCGCGCGACCAGGCCAGGTCGACGTCCAGCAAGAGCCAGCGGTTGGCCACGACATGGTTGTTCCACTCGATGCCGGAACGCTTGCTGGCACGGCTCGGCGCCGTGTCGCCGGCATCGCCCGAGAACACGAGTTCGGATCCCGAGCGCAGCGTCCACAGCGCCGCCGAGCTTTGCAGGCCCGGCACGATCTCGCTGCGCGCGCCGATCTCGGCGCCGCGCGTCTTGACCAGCGGGGTCACCGGATCGACCGGTTCCCGTTCGCGCGGCGACAGGCGCGCCGTAGTGCCGCGCGCGTCGTTGCTGTGGAAGCCCTCGCCGTAGTTGGCGAAGAATTCCGTCTTGCCCCACGGTCCGAACACGAGCGACAACTTGGGCGAGGCGACGTGGTCGTCGGCGCGGCCAGCGTTTTCCGCGATCGAGCTGGCGACGTCGAAACGGTAGCGGTCGTAGCGCAGGCCGGCGATGGAGCGCAGCCACGGCGTCCATTGCACGGTGTTCTGGAACCAGGCGGCGCCGCTCGCTTCGGACACGCGCGATTCGGCGATCATGTCCAGCAGGCGCTGCCCGCTCGTCGCATACAGGCCGAGCGGCGCGATGCGGTCGAAGCGGCCCTGCACGCCCACCGCGTTGTTCATCGGCCGGCCCCCGAGCTGGCCGAACCAGGTATGGGCCACGTCGAAGCCCGCCGTCTTGCGCCGCTCCGTCTGCAGGAACTGGTCGCCGTTCACGGGGTCGTCGAGGAAGTAGGTGAAATCGTTGTAGAGCGCGAGGTCGGAACGCAGCGCATAGGCATGGGCCTCGGTCAGCGTGTCCTGCGTGCGGCGGCGCCATTCGCCGGACAGGCTGTAGCGCGCCGTGCGGCCGCCGTCGCTCGGGTCGACCGCGCCATAGGCGTCGATGGCGCCGTCCTGCACGGCACGCAGCGGGACCTGGCTGGTCGCATGCCAGCCGCCCTTGTAGCCCATCGCCGTGATGCTGAAGCGGTCGATGCCGATGGTGGTGCTGTAGCGCAGCAGCGCCGACGATTTGTGGAAGGCTTCCGGTGTCTGCCACGGACCGTCGTTGTGCGCCAGCTCCAGCGCATACAGCAGGTTGCCGCCCGCGGCAGCCGTCGAATCGGCGACGACGGCGCGGCGGAAGTCGTGGGCGCCCATGGTCAGCGCCGCGATGCCGGCATCGAGCTTGTCGACGAGCCCCAGGTGCGCGGCGCCGGCCGAGGCGAAGTCGCCTTCGTCCGCGTAGTACGGACCCTTGCGGTAGTGGACGCGGCCGACGAGTTCCGGGATCAGGAAGTTCAGGTCCGTGTAGCCCTGGCCGTGCGCATGCGTGCGCATATTGACCGGCATGCCGTCCACGAAGGTGGCGAAGTCGGTACCGTGGTCGAGGTTGAAGCCGCGCAGGAAGTACTGGTTCGCCTTGCCGTCGCCGCTGTGCTGGGTGACGATCACGCCGGGGACGAACTCGAGGATCTCGCCCGGACGCAGGGCCGGACGGTTGGCGATCAGCGCGGCCGTGACGGTACCTTCGCTGGCGGCATCGGACGTGCCGACGCCATTGTCGTAGTGGCCCAGCACGCGGACGACGCTGGTGAATCCGGTGGATTCGGTGGATTCCGCAGCCTGGCTGCCAACCTGCGTTTGCGCATGCGCGATGGCGCACGACGCCCCCGCGATCGCGAGGATCATTGTGTTTTTCATGATGGATGAATGAAGCGCAATCCCGCCCACCTCCCCGTGGGCACGATTGAAAAGCGCGCGCGTCTCGCGACGCACGCACCACCCGTCTGGCCGGTATCCGGGCTGGCAAGGCGGACCGGCTCACCTTCCCATGCGAACGCACAGTGGTCATCGAGCCGGCCTGTCGTCGCGAGACGACGCTTGCTTACCGTTGCGGGGGCAGCACACCCTGGCCCGGCGGCGGAGCCGGCAAGCCATGTGTTTCCCGTTTAACTGCGCGCATGAAAAGCGCGCGGGCACCAAACGGGACGATTATACGGCTGTATTTGCAGCACCGACAACGCCGAAGATTGCTTTGCGGATAGACAATCGGGCGTGGATGTCTTAGGCTGGGTCATCGACACCATCACGCGAGCACCCGATGACCACCAATGCCAAGCTGGCCGTCCTGATCGATGCGGATAACGCGCAGGCCTCGGTCATCAAGGAATTGCTCACGGAAGTCTCCACCTTCGGCACCGCCTCGGTGAAGCGAGCCTATGGCGACTGGACCACGACGAACCTGCGCAGCTGGAAGGACATGCTGCACCTGATGGCGATCCAGCCGGTACAGCAATTCAGCTACACGACCGGCAAGAATGCGACGGACTCGTCCTTGAT
This sequence comes from uncultured Massilia sp., assembly GCA_963529995.1. Taxonomy (GTDB): domain Bacteria; phylum Pseudomonadota; class Gammaproteobacteria; order Burkholderiales; family Burkholderiaceae_D; genus Telluria. The sequence goes on from CAUSCY010000017.1 coordinate 79,994, forward strand.
CATCGATGCGATGGACCTGCTGCACTCCGGGAAGCTGGATGGCTTTTGCCTCGTGTCGTCCGACAGCGACTTCACGCGCCTGGCGACGCGCATCCGCGAATCGGGCCTTGCGGTCTACGGTTTCGGCGAGCGCAAGACGCCGCCGGCCTTCGTGGCCGCCTGCGACAAGTTCGTCTATACCGAGATCCTGCGGCCGGCCGCGCCTGCCGCAGCGGCGGGCAAGCCGCACAAGCCGGCACAAGCTGCAGCCCCCATCGCCCTCGACGAGGAAACGCGGGAGACAGTCCGCAAGGCCATCATCGCTGCCGCCCGCGACGACGGCTTCGCGCCGCTGAGCGGCGTCGGCAACCTCATCCTGAAAAACAGTCCCGCATTCGACCCGCGCAGCTACGGCTGCGACAAGCTGGGCGAACTGATGCGCCGCCTGCCTTTCGTCGACGTGAAGGAAATCCAGAGCGAGAAGGCGCCATCCATGCACCTGTACGTCAAGCTGAAGTAATCGCCGCCTCAGTCTTCCGGCGCCAGGCAGCCGAACAGGCGCTTTCCTGCGCGCGCATCGGCCCAGATGTGGTGCACGACGGCGCTGCCGTCGCGCTGGCGCGCCAGGCAGAAGCGGGCTTCGTAATGCGACGCCGTCGCGCTGCCCGGACGCGCATCGATGCGCAGGTAGTACACGCGGCCCGGTTCGAGCTTTTCGGCGTCGGTGCGGGGCAGCGCGGCCAATTTGCCGCCATGCGTCTTGTCCCCGTAGAGCAGGCAGGTCGCGAACCCGAGCGGGAACGTGCGCTCCGCCGGCATGGTCGCCGTCCACAGCAGGCGCTTGCCGTCCGAGACCGTGACGGCCTGCACGTCGGGCGTGCCCTGGCGCTCCTCGCGCGGGCTGATGGAAAAGCACGGAACGCCGCGCGGACCGGCACGCACTTCCGCTTCGCCGATGCGGACCGGGGCCGGCGCGGCAGCGGCGGCGGCGAACGAGGCGCACGCCAGCAGCGCAACGCGCAGCAAGAAAAAGGGGATCGAGGGGATCGCGGGGATCGCGGGGATCGTCATGGTCGGCTCGCGGGGGGTGGGACGCATGGCCAAGCCTACGTCGGCGCCTGCGTCAAACCATGAGCACACGCAAGGTCAAACGGGGATACGGATGAGTTTGCGCGACATCCCGCGCGGCAGGTTGTCGCGGTCCGCCGGGTCGGCCAGGAAGCGCGCCAGCACCTGTTCGTACAGCGGCAGCTGGCTCGCGTGGCGGCGCTGGCGCATCACGCGCGGGCGGTGCAGGTGCTTCAGCGCGAAGTAGTCGGCCAGCAGGTCGCCCTGCGCTTCCATATTGTAGTCGGACAGCAGCGCGCCCGGCCGCAGCTCGTACGCATACGACAAGCCGATGCGGATCGCGCCGCGCAGCTTGACGGGATAGCCCAGCTGGTGCTGCCACACGTGCACCATCTCGTGCATGAACCAGTGGATCGTGGGCGGATCGCCCGCCGTGTAGTCGGGCAGGAAGCAGGAATGGTGGAAATAGATGCTGCCGTTGGGCGTCATCGCGCAGTTGCGCGGCTGGACCAGCGGCAGGTAGCGGCGGTTATGGACGCGCACGCGCCCATAGTCGATGGCGTCGCCGAACAGCAGCGACGCCATCCCGATCTCGTTCGCGGTCATCGGCCGCGCGAGGCGCCGCATGGGCTGCGCGCTTCCTCAGGCCGCGCGCAGGCCGGCTGCGGACTTGGCCAGGTCGGTGATCAGGTCCCAGTCGCCGGCCTTCATCGCGTCCGCCGGGGTCAGCCAGGAGCCGCCCACGCAGGCCACGTTCTTCAGCGCCAGGAACTGCGGCGCCGTCTCCTGCGAGATGCCGCCGGTCGGGCAGAAGGTCACGTCCGGCAGCGGGCCGGCGATCGCCTTGAGCATGCCGACGCCGCCCGCCGGCACGGCCGGGAACAGCTTCAGTTGCTTGAAGCCGGCCTCGCGCGCCACCATCACTTCTGACGGAGTCATGCAGCCCGGCAGCAGCGGCAGGCCGCTCTTCCTGGCGGCGTCGATCAGGGCCGGGGTCAGGCCCGGCGAGACGCCGAACACGGCGCCCGCATCGCGCGCGGCGGCGAATTCCTCCGGCTGCGTCAGGGTGCCGACGCCGACGATCGCGCCTTCGACCTGGGCCATCGCGCGGATCGCGTCCAGGCCGTGCTTCGTGCGCAGCGTGACTTCGAGTACGCGGATGCCGCCGGCGACGAGCGCCTTGGCCAGGGGAACCGCGTGGTCCGGATCGTCGATCGCGATCACGGGGATCACGACGGCCGAACGCATGATGTCGAGCAGCTTGTTACCGGTTTCGTTACTCATCTGATGTCTCTCCCTGGTTATTTGTTTTTGCGAAACAGGAAATCCTCGTCGGACCCCGGCATGATCTCGCCGGTGTCGACGCCTTCATGCAGCGGCACCGTCGTGTCGCGCAGCGACGGCAACGGGAACGTCGACGCCCCCTCTTCCGCAGCGCTGATGCTCTTGCGGAACATGGCGAACAGTTCGCGGCCCATGCCGATGTGGCTCGACGACAGGTCGGCCGTGCACTGCCTGCGCGACGCCCAGACCTCGTCCGGCACCAGCGCGTCCAGCTGGCCGGTGGTGGCGTCGACGCGGATGATGTCGCCGTCGCGCACCAGGCCCAGCGGGCCGCCGGCCAGGATTTCCGGCGACACGTGGATCGCCGCCGGCACCTTGCCGGATGCGCCCGACATGCGGCCGTCCGTGACCATCGCCACGTGGTAGCCGGCGTCCTGCAGGTTGGCCAGCGCCGGGGTCAGCGCGTGCAGTTCCGGCATGCCGTTGGCGCGCGGGCCCTGGAAGCGGATCACGGCGACGAAGTCGCGGTTCAGCTTGCCCGCCTTGTAGGCATGCATGAAATCTTCCTGCGAATCGAAGGTCAGCGCCGGCGCCTCGACGATGTGGTGCTCGGTCTTGACGGCCGAGACCTTCATCACGGCGCGGCCCAGGTTGCCCTGCACCAGGATCAGGCCGCCGTCCGGGCGGAACGGGTTCGTGTGCTTGCGCAGCACGGCTTCGTCGCCGCTCTGTTCCGGCAGGTCCTTCCAGACGACCTTGTCGCCGTCCAGGAACGGTTCCTTGCAGTGGTTGCGCAGGCCGTGGCCGAGGATGGTGTTGACGTCGTCGTGCGCCAGGCCCGCGTCGAGCAGTTCGCGCATCACGAAGGTCGGGCCGCCGGCGGCCTGGAAGTGGTTCACGTCCGCGTCGCCGTTCGGGTAGACGCGCGCCAGCAGCGGCACCACTTTCGACAGCTCGTCGAAGTCGGTCCAGTCGATGACGATGCCGGCGGCGCGCGCGATGGCGATCAGGTGCAGCGTATGGTTGGTCGAGCCGCCCGTCGCGTGCAGCGCGGCGATGGCGTTGACGATGCTCTTCTCGTCGACGATGCGGCCGATCGGCATGTACTCGCCGCCCTGCTGCGAGATGGCGATGGCGCGCTGGGCCGCGGCACGGGTCAGCGCGTCGCGCAGCGGCGTGCCCGGGGTGATGAAGGCCGCGCCCGGCAGGTGCAGGCCCATCATTTCCATCAGCATCTGGTTGCTGTTGGCGGTGCCGTAGAACGTGCACGTACCGGCGCTGTGGTAGGCCTGGGCCTCGCCCTCGAGCAGTTCTTCGCGGGTCGCTTCGCCCTTGGCGTAGCGCTGGCGCACGGCCGCCTTTTCCTTGTTCGAGATACCGGTCGTCATCGGGCCGCCCGGCACGAAGATGCCCGGGATGTGGCCGAAGTGCAGCGCGCCGATCAGCAGGCCCGGCACGATCTTGTCGCAGATGCCCAGGTACAGGCTGGCGTCGAACATATTGTGCGACAGCGCGATGGCGGTCGACATGGCGATGGTGTCGCGCGAGAACAGCGACAGCTCCATGCCGGGCTGGCCCTGGGTGACGCCGTCGCACATGGCAGGCGTGCCGCCCGCGAACTGGGCCACGGCGCCGATTTCGCGCACGGCTTCCTTGATGACCTTCGGGAAGTACTCGAACGGCTGGTGCGCCGACAGCATGTCGTTGTACGAGGAAACGATCGCGACCGACGGCTGCTTCTGCTCGCGCAGCTTCAGCTTGTCGTTGGCCGGGAAGGCGGCGAAGCCGTGCGCCAGGTTCGTGCACGCCAGCGTGCCGCGTTGCACGCCCTTGACGCGCGCCGCTTCGAGGTGCGCGAGGTAGGCCTGGCGCGAGTGCCTGCTGCGTTCGATGATCCGATTGGTCACCTGTTCTACTACGGGATGTACCGCCATGATCGTTCCTTGTGAATTAATTTCTGAAATTTTACTACAAAATGAAAATGGCCGCATGCGGGCCATGAATTGATTTCGTCATCTCATCCATACTTCGCGCGGCGCGGGCCATGCGTGGTGGGCATGTGATGCCCACCCTACGGCACGTCACGTTTAGCTCGACAGAGGCCTTGCGTAGGGTGGGCACCCCGTGCCCACCATTTCCCGCCGGCCGCCATCTTTTTTATGTAGTGAATTTACGCCTGTTTCCTGTATGATTCGATAACCTGCATACAATGACATCATACCGTCCAACATCATGTCCCAACCATCCCTGACCGCCAGCGCCGCCTACCAGGCCCTCCAGACCCACGCCATCGATGCCGAAGACTGGCTGATGCGCGATTTGTTCGCCCAGGATCCGCAGCGCTTTGAGCGCCTCTCGGTCGAAGCCGCCGGGCTGTTCCTAGACTATTCAAAAAACCGCCTGGACGGGCGCACGCTTGAACTGCTCGCCAGCCTGGCGCGCGAGCGCGGCGTGGAGCAGTTGCGCGACGCGATGTTCGCCGGCGAAAAGATCAACATCACGGAAAACCGCGCCGTCCTGCACACGGCCCTGCGCGCGCCGCGCGACAAGCAGATCACGGTCGACGGCCAGGACGTGACGGGCGACGTGCACGCCGTGCTGGACCACGTGAAGACCTTCACCGACGCCGTGCGCAGCGGCGAATGGAAGGGCCACACGGGCAAGGAAATCACGGACGTCGTCAATATCGGCATCGGCGGCTCGGACCTGGGTCCGAAGATGGTGTGCCTGGCCCTGCGCCAGTTCGCCCATCCGCGCCTGACGATGCACTTCGTCTCCAACGTCGACGGCCACGACATGGATGCCGCCCTGTCGCGCGTGGATCCGGAAACGACGCTGTTCATCATCGCCTCGAAGACCTTCACGACGGCCGAGACCATGATGAACGCGAACACGGCGCGCGCCTGGTTCCTGCAGAACGCGCCGGAAGAGGCCCTGGCCAAGCACTTCGTCGCCGTATCGACCAACGTCGAAGCCATCAAGACCTTCGGCATCGACCCGGCCAACATGTTCCCGTTCTGGGACTGGGTCGGCGGCCGCTACTCCGTCTGGTCGGCGATCGGCCTGCCCGTCGCGCTGTGCGTGGGCTTCGGCTACTTTGCCGACTTCCTGGCCGGCGCCCATGCGATGGACGAGCACTTCCGCACCGCCCCCATCGAGCAGAACCTGCCGATGATCCTGGGCCTGGTCGGCTTCTGGAACCGCGAGTTCCTGGCCTGTCCGTCGGTCTCGATCGCCCCCTACCACCAGGACCTTAACCGCTTCCCGGCCTATCTGCAGCAGCTCGACATGGAAAGCAACGGCAAGCGCGTCACCCGCGACGGCGAGGCCATCGTCGACTACGCGACCGGCCCCGTGATCTGGGGCGACGTCGGCACCAACGGCCAGCACGCCTACTTCCAGCTGCTGCACCAGGGCACCGACGTGACGCCGATCGACTTCATCGCCGCCCTGCGCCCGGCCCACGAATTCCACAACCACCACGCCGCCCTGCTGGCGAACTGCTTCGCCCAGTCGGAAGCCTTCATGAAGGGCAAGACCACAGACGAGGTACGCAAGGACCTGCAGGACCAGGGCCTGGCCCTGGCCGAGATCGAGCGCCTGGCGCCGCACAAGACCTTCCCGGGCAACCGCCCCAGCAACACCATCCTGCTCGACTACCTGACCCCGGCCACGCTGGGCGCCCTGATCGCGCTGTACGAACACAAGGTCTTCGTGCAGGGCGCGCTGTGGGACGTCAACAGCTACGACCAGTGGGGCGTGGAGCTGGGCAAGGTGCTGGCCAAGAAGATCGAGGCGGAACTCAACGGCGACGCCCAGCCGGCGCTGCACGACGGCTCGACCAACGGGCTGATCGCGCGCGCCAAGGCCGCGGTATAAACGCTACGCTGTGGGCAAAGGAGGCGATGCAAGCATGAAGAGCGAAAAATTCACGGTCGTTCACGACGAGCGCATGCAGGTGGGCGAATCGCCCGTCTGGCATCCGGTGGAATCGGCGTTGTACTGGGTCGACATCAACGGCTTCACGGTGCACCGCCTGCACCCGGCCAGCGGCAAGTACTCGTCGTGGAAGATGGACACGGAGCCGTCGGCGCTGGCCGTCGACCAGGACAACAACCTGGTCGTCGCCACCCGCGCCGGCATCGTCCACCTGAACACGGTGACGGGCGACGTCGAGGCGCTGGCGCCGGCGCCGTACGACACGAAGATCATGCGCTTCAACGACGGCCGCGTGGACCCGGCCGGCCGCTTCTGGATCGGCACCATGTACGAGCCGCGCGACCAGCAGAAGGCCGAGATGTACGTGTTCGAAGGGGGCAAGCTGCGCCAGGCCTGGGCCGGCGGCATGACCAATTCGAACGGCCTGGCCTGGAGCCCGGACGGCAAGACCATGTACCACGCCGACACGACCAGCCACCGCGTCGACTGCTACGACTACGACGTGGCCACCGGCGCCGCCTCGAACCAACGCAACCTGGTCGCCTTCTCGGACGACAAGAAGGCGGACGACTACGGCGGCCGTCCGGACGGCGCGGCCATGGACAGCGAAGGCAACTACTGGGTCGCCATGTTCGAAGGCGCGCGCATCGTCAAGCTGTCGCCGACCAGCGAACTGCTGGCCGAGATCCAGCTGCCCGTGCGCTGCCCCACCGCCGTCTGCTTCGGCGGTCCGGACCTGCGCACGCTGTACGTCACCAGCGCCAGCCACGGCCGTTCGAATGCGGAGCTGGAGCAGTATCCGCATACGGGCAAGGTACTCGCCTTTGCCGTCGAGGTGCCGGGACTCGAGCAGCCCGAATACCGTCATTAAGTCGTAGGGTGGGCTCCCCGCGCCCACGCGAAAGCAGGCGTGACGCGAACGTTACGCGTGGGCGCGGGGCGCCCACCCTACGGATATCAAATCTCCATCCTGCCCACATCCTAGAATGGCCTTCCGCGACCCCACGGAAAGCCATTCATGGCAATTTTTTCCCGCACGATTGCGATCCACTCCACGTCCTGCGCCCTCGCCTGCGCCGCGCTATGCGCCTGCATCGTCGCGCACGCCGCCGACGGCATCCAGTTCCAGGGCGTGATCGACAGCTTCGCCGGCAGCATCAAGCGCAGCAGCGACGTCCGTCGCCTCGCCGCCGTCGGCTCCGGCGGGATGGTCACGCCATGGTGGGGCATCCACGGCAGCGAAGACCTGGGCAGCGGCGTCAAGGCCGTGTTCCAGCTCGAACAATTCTCCCAGCCCGACACGGGCCGCGCCGGCCGCAACCCCACCGACCCGGGTGGCTTCTCGCGCAGCGGCTGGGTGGGATTGTCCGGCGCGTTCGGCCAGCTGAGCCTGGGACGGCATACCTCCGCCTATTTCGTGTCGATGCAGATGGTCAATCCCTTCGTCGCATCGGTGATGTTCTCGCCCCTGGTGGTGCAGAGCTATATGCCGGCGTTCAACAATACGGTGATCGGCGACACGGTGTGGAGCAACGTGATCCAGTATGCGGCGCCCGACGTCCACGGACTGGGCACGACCCTGGTGCTCGCGACGGGCGAGGCGGAAGGCGCGTCGACGATCGGCCGTGCCGGCATCCACCTGCGCTACCGGCGCGGCGCGCTGAATGCGGTGCTGTCCGGACAGCGCCTGCGCCCGACCGCAGCGGCACCCGACGGCCAGCGCGCCTGGCTCGCGGGTGCCGCCTTCGACGCAGGCTGGGCCAAGCTGTACGCCGCCGCACAAACGACGCACGACGACAACAGCGCCGACGCCCGCACCTGGCAGCTGGGAGCGGCCGTGCCCGCGGGCGGCAACGGCGCGATCCTCGCCGCCTGGGCCAGGACGACGGGCGCCAATGTCGCCGGCCGCATCGGCATGCACGATACCGCGGCGCTGGGCTATGACTACACGCTGTCGCGTCGCACCGATGTGTATGCCATCTACCTGTACGACCATGCCGCCGGCCGACCGCGGGGCAACAGCTGCGGGGTCGGCATCCGCCACGCCTTCTGACCGCGCATTCCTTTCGTCGCGACCATTCCCCGGCGAATATGGCACCATATGTCTCCCCGGCGGATACGTAGTAAAGTTTCTTGCATAAACGCGTATTCCGTAGTAAATTTACATTATCTCGACCCTCCCCACTTACGCCATGGCTCTTTCCGATTTCGACCTCGTTTTCTTTGGCGGCAGCGGCGACCTTGCGATGCGCAAGTTGCTCCCTGCGATGTTTGCCCGCGACGTCGCCAACGACTTGCCGGCCAGCGCACGCATCATCTGCGTGGGCCTCGATGCGATGACGCAGGAAGCCTTCCTGCAGATGGTCGAGACGAACGCCAAGCCGAACGTCAAGGAAACGGTCGACGAGAAGGCATGGCAGAAATTCCTGGGCCGCATCACCTACGTCGCCGTCAACGCCAGCGACGTGGGCACCTACGACCCGCTAGTCGAGGCCTTGCGCAAGGACGAGTCGCTGACCCGCGTGTATTACCTCGCGACGCCGCCGTCGCTGTTCGCGCGCATCTGCGACAACCTGGCTGCCGTGGGCCTGGCCACGCCGAACTCGCGCGTGGTGCTGGAAAAGCCGCTGGGCCGCGACCTCGCCTCGGCCAAGCAGATCAATGCCGACGTGGGCAAGGTGTTCGCCGAATCGCAGATCTACCGTATCGACCACTACCTGGGCAAGGAGACGGTGCAGAACCTGCTGGCGCTGCGCTTCGGGAACATCCTGTTCGAGCCGCTGTGGCGCCGCGAATGGATCTCGGACGTGCAGATCACCATCGCCGAAAAGATCGGCGTGGGCAACCGCCTGGGCTACTACGACAATTCCGGCGCCCTGCGCGACATGCTGCAGAACCACCTGCTGCAGCTGCTGTGCATCGTCGCCATGGAGCCGCCGGCCTCGATCGCCCCGGACGCCGTGCGCGACGCCAAGCTGCAGGTGCTGCGCTCGCTGAAGCGCTTCACGCCGACCACGCTGTCGCAGAACATCATCCGCGGCCAGTACCGTTCCGGCTACGTCGACGGCCAGCCGGTGCCCGGTTACCGCGACGAGCCGAACGCGCCGAAGCACTCCAAGACCGAGACCTTCGTCGCGATGAAGGCGGAAATCGACACCTGGCGCTGGGCCGGCGTGCCGTTCTACCTGCGCACCGGCAAGCGCATGGCCGACCGCCTGGCGGAAATCGTCGTGCGCTTCAAGACCATCCCGCACTCGATCTTCAACCAGCCGACGTCGAGCTTCCAGCCGAACAGCCTCGTGATACGCCTGCAGCCGGACGAAGGCCTGTCGATGAACCTGATGGCCAAGACCCCGGGCGACTCGATGCGCCTGAAGCAGGCCGAACTCGAACTCGACTTCCGCGAACAATTCAAGGCGCCGCGCATGGAAGCCTACGAGCGCCTGCTGCTCGACGTGCTGCGCGGCCAGCTGACGCTGTTCATGCGCGGCGACGAGCTGGAAGCGGCCTGGGAATGGGTCGAACCGATCCTGGCGCACTGGGAACAGGACGACACGACGCCGGCTCCCTACACCTCCGGCACCTGGGGCCCGGCCTCCTCGTCCGCGCTGATCGGCCGCGACGGCCTGCAGTGGCGCGAAGAAGCGCTGCCGGAAGATTAAGGGAATCGCTTTGCTGCTCGATTCGATCCGCACCCAGCTCGACTCGCTGTCGAAGTCCGAACGCAAGGTGGCGCTCGCGGTGCTCGCAGCACCGGGCGCCACGGTCAGCCAGAACATCACGGCACTGGCGCGCAGCGCGCAGGTGTCCGAGCCGACCGTCGTGCGCTTCTGCCGCACGCTCGGCTATGACGGCTGGCACGAGTTCAAGCTGAAACTGGCGCAAGGCCTCGCCCTCGCCCTGCCCGGCGCCAACGAGCAGCCGTCGCAGGACGACCTCGCGTCCGACCTCGTGAACAAGATCTGCAGCCGCTCGATCAACACGCTGCTCGACCTGCGCAACAACCTCAAGCCGGAGCTGATCCAGAAGGCCCTCGACATCCTGTCGCGCGCCAACAAGATCGAGTTCTACGGCCAGGGCACGTCCGGCTTCGTCGCCGCCGACGCGCAACACAAATTCTTCCGATCGGGCGTACCGACCGTCGCCTACACGGATCCCGCCATCCACTCGATCGCCGCGGCCCTGCTGCGCGAAGGCGACGCGCTGGTCGTCATCTCCCAGCGCGGCAACAACCCGTCGCTGGTGCGCTCGGCGAAACTGGCGCGCCGCGGCGGCGCCGAAGTGATCGTGCTGGCGCCGTCCGGCACCCAGCTGGCCGACATGGCGAGCCTGCTGATCCCGATCGACCTCGTGTTCGCGACGGACCCGTACACGCCAATCTCGGCGCGCCTGGCCTACCTGGTCGTCATCGACGTGCTGGCCGTGGGCCTGGCGCTGCAACGCGGTCCGGAATTCCGCAAGAAGATGCAAAACGCGCAGAAGGCGCTGCAGGAATTCGACATGCAGTTCGATTCCTTCATTGGCTGACGTCAGCGGCTAGCCGCTATTCGTCGCCCCGGCGCAGGCCGGGGCCCAATTTCCATGTCCGCTTGCCGCGCAGGACTTGGGCCCCGGCCTGCGCCGGGGCGACGGTCTTGTTGCTGAGGGAGACGCTTCAGGCATCTCGCAACGGCCGGAAGAATTCCCGTATTTCCCGCGCCAGCAACTCCGGCTGTTCCAGCGCCGCAAAGTGGCCTCCGGCCGGCATCGCGGTCCAGCGCCGCACGTCGAAGGCACGCTCGATGAAGCTGCGCGGCGGGATGGGAATCTCGGCCGGAAACTGTGCGATGCCCAGCGGCGGCCGGACTTTTTCATGCAGCGCCAGCGGCTTGGAGCTCCCTTCGATGTACATGCGGAACGACGAACCGATCGTCTGCGTGAACCAGTACAGGCTGATGTTCGCCAGCAGCGTATCGAAGCCGATCGTCCCGTCGAAGTCCTCGGACCAGGCGTGGAACTTCTCGCCGATCCACGCGGCCAGGCCAGCGGGCGAATCGTGCAGGCCGACGGCCGGCGTGGCCGGCTTGGTGCCCTGGATGTGCGCATAGCCGCCCTCCTTGTCGACCCAGGCGGCAATCCGCTTGTAGAACTCCTGCTCCTCGTCCGTCAAGGGCGGCTGCCCTTCGCCCATGGGCGGCTTGAGCGAGCCGGGCACGTAGTTCAGGTGCATGCCGACGACGCGTTCCGGAAAGCGCTGGCCGAGCCAGATGCTGACGACCGCGCCGAGATCGCCGCCCTGGGCGCCGAAGCGCTCGTAGCCCAGCTGCGTCATCAACTCGGCCCACAGCGCCGCCGTCGCCCAGGCGCCGGTGCCCTTGCTGCGCGGCGCCGGCGAGAAGCCATAGCCCGGCAGCGAGGGCACGACCACATGGAAGCTGTCGGCCGGATCGCCGCCGTGCGCGCCCGGGTCCGCCAGCAGCGGAATGATGCGCTCCATCTCGAGGAAGGAACCGGGCCAGCCGTGGGTCAGCACGAGCGGCAGCGGCGCCGGTCCGGTGCCCGGCTGGTGCACGAAATGGATGGTCTGTTCGCCGATGCGCGCCAGGTAGTGCGGCAGCGCGTTCAGGCGTTCCTCGTGGGCGCGCCAGTCGAATTCGGAAGCCCAGTATTCCAGCAGGTCGCGCAGGAAGCCGGGCTCGATGCCTTCGCTCCAGCCCGCGTCGTCGATGCCGGATGCCAGGCGGACGCGCAGCAGGCGTTCGTCGAGGTCGACCAGGTCCTTGTCGGGAATGGCGATACGAAATGGGGCAATGCGGGATTCGGTGTTCATCGGCTCACCTCGCGCTCATGCTGGGCAGGTCATTGTAGACTGCGTTCCGGCACGTCCGCGCACGGCAGGGACTACGCGGTCGGCAGCCAGCGCGGCCGGGTATCCGTGTAAATTTCCCGCTCGACAGGCCCGTCATAGTCCGGGTCGAGTGTGCCCAGCGTGACGGAGATGACGTCCGGCTCGGCCTCGCTGCGCCAGTACAGAGTCGAGCCGCAGGTGCGGCAGAAGGCGCGCCGCCCGTGTTCCGACGATGCGTATTCCGTTACCAGGTCGGCGCCGCGCTCGAGCGCGAACCCGGCGCTCGGCACGTTCGCGTACGATCCCGCGGCTGCGCCATGCTGCTTGCGGCACATAGTGCAATAACAATGGCTGGCGTCGTTGACGGGCGCGTCGACCCGGTATGCCACGCCGCCGCACAGGCAACTGCCTTTCAACATGTCGATCCCCCTCCGCTGGTCCACACAACCAATCGTCTTAGGTTATTCCACTTGGCGGCCTTCGAGCCAGGCGCTCATGATGTTTGCCAGCACCGGCGCAAATGCTTCAAGCCGCCCCTCTTTTGGTTGCAACAGGTCGGCGATGACGATCCGGATGAGTTCCTCATCCTCGAGCCCCTGTTCCGGATCGATCCCGTTCGTCCACAACAAGGTATGACACAAAGCCTTGCGCTTTTCTATGAGTGCCTTGTTTGCATGGTCCGCATCTCCCAGGTTCAGGACACGAATGGCTTCCCTTGCCCTGTCTGTCAGACCCTCTACCCTTCCGCTGATCTTGAAGCGAAGTTCGCTCTCGCATTCGACCATCAGGGGTGTCAGCGGCAAGGCTTGCGAACCATGCGCTTTGTCGCAATGATGCAGGGCGGCGCAACTCGCAATGATGTTGCTGAAATCGACAGTACGGTGCGGAGCAAGCTTTGAACCGCCCCGGCTTCCGTGGAGGCCGGTTAGTGTGAGTCAGGCCGGGATGG
>CAUSCY010000018.1:0-88317 GCA_963529995.1 uncultured Massilia sp.
GCCATCCCGGCCTGACTCACACTAACCGGCCTCCACGGAAGCCGGGGCGGTTCAATCATAGTGATCGCAGCTAGCTCTATCGGCTGCAGTGACGACCAAAGGGAAAGGGCCTGGCTGCGCGGCCTGGATGCCCGTCAGGCCTTTGCTCAGTATAGCGATATTGCCTAAGCGCTCAAATGTACAGTTTTGCGCATAGGCGGCCGGTAGCTCGTCACTCTCAATCGGCGGCAGCTGCCTTTGCTTCTTGATACGACCGTCGCTAACTAGCGCCCTTGCTCGCTGAGCTACATGGTGAAGTATTTCTTTAGGCGAAGGCAGGTCGGGTGACGACACTATTAGGCGTCCTCGAATGGCCAGATCAACAATATAGCGCCGGATGAGCGGAATGTTCTCAGGATAGTCAGCAACCAGATCGAAGCGTTTGAGAAGTGCTTCGTCATTCATCGTAGTAAGGCCTCCTGCAGGATAGCTTTCAATCGATCTTGCAGATCCGCTACGTTAGCCTCAGCCTGCTCTAGCTTTACCAATAAATCTTTAGGATCACCGTGCTCGATTTCCTGAACATGAGGATTCTTGAAGTCGAGGTTATATCCACGCGCCTTGACCTCGTCTGCAGTAACACGCCATGCAACATCGGTTTCGGTACGACCTTCCCTTGTTGCACCGCCCCACCAATCGATGCAATCTTGGAGGTGGTCGAATCGCATGGGTTTGTTCATGGAATAGGCCTTTTGGGCCTCAGGCACGCGATGTTCGTAAAACCATATGTCTCGAGTTGGGGCACCTTTTTCAAAGAAGAGTAAACTAGTGCCAATGCTGGCGTACGGTTTGAACACGCTGTTGGGCAAGCGCACGATCGTGTGCAGGTTGCATTCTTCCATCAGGTATTCTTTCAGCCGGGTCTTCACACCTTCGCCAAATAAGCTGCCGTCAGGCACTACCACAGCAGCGCGGCCGCCAGGTTTGAGTACGTGAATGATCAAGGCTAAAAACAGATCAGTAGTTTCTTTGGTCCGAAATTGCGGTGGGAAGTTACTCTCAATGCCATCCTGTACCACTGCGCCAAACGGCGGATTCGTGGTGATCACGTCTACACGATCTGCATCAGTGTAGCTACTGTAGGGGCGCGCCAGAGTATTGGCATGCTGTACGAAACTCGGGTCTTCCACACCGTGCAATAACATGTTCGTGACACATAACATATGTGGGAGCTGCTTAAGCTCCGTAGCACGCAAACCGCTTTGCAGAGCAGCCTCGTCTTTTGCAGTTTTTACATACCGATCGCGCATGTGCCGAATGCTGCAGGTCAGGAAACCGCCAGTGCCGCAAGATGGGTCGAAGATGGACTCACCAGGCTTCGGGTCGATACGGTTGACCATAAAAGCGGTAACAGCACGGGGCGTATAGAACTCACCAGCGTTGCCAGCGGCCTGTAGGTCATTGAGAAGCTGCTCGTAGATATCGCCAAAATGTTTGCGCTCTGCTAAGTCATTAAGATCAACTTCGCAAATCTTGTTGATGACCTGGCGGATCAATTGCCCATCTTTCATGTAGTTATAAGCGTCTTCAAACACGCTACGGACTACTAGGGCACGTTTAGCCCATTTGCCGGTGACAGGTAGGGCCTTGAGAGTCGGGAAAAGATCGGCGTTGAGGAAATGTACGAGCTCAGCCCCAGTAATGCCATCAGGGTTTGCTGCCCAGCTGTTCCACTGTAGGTGTTTCGGGATGGCGGAGAGGTAACCAGTCTGCGTGCGAGCAAGCTCTTGCTCCTGGTCATCAATGATCTTGAGGAAGAACATCCAACAAAGCTGTGCTAGGCGCTGCGCATCGCCATCGACGCCAGCGTCTTTCCACATGATTTGTTGGATAGTTTTGACAGTGTTTCTAACGGACATGGGATCGGCGCACCACATTAATCGCCGATGACGGGTCTAATCATGAAAAACGATTCGATCCACTTCTATCAGCAAGGCTTATTTCTTGATTGAGGCCAACCTCATGTTTCAAAATTCATGAGTTTGTCGTAATGAATAGAAGCTACTAGCTGTAGCAACGTTGCGCTGCTTGCAGCGCGTCATTGTAGCATATGGACATCTTGATGTGAACCCAGCACACAGTATGTTGATATTTCATAATTGAAAGAGGAGTCTGAAACGGACTCGTAGTGGTCGAGCAGCTCAATAGTTCAAAATACGTAATAGTTGCTAAGCGAGTTTTTCATGTTCCGTACAAACAACTGGTCTTGTCAGAGTATCAGTCAAGCGGCCGCAGACGCAACAAGTGAAAGCGCTACGCTTTCTAAGCGCAAAAACTCGAGCGTCCAGGGTCTTCACCTGCGCCGCCGTAACCTCGCAGTCGAATGTAAAGTCGAGGATGAGGCAGCCTGAGTCATCCAAGATGCTGTGAAACTGAAGGGCAAAGAGCTGACGTTCGTCGCAGATAGTTTCGAGTAGTAGGCAAAACTCACCTAGCAACCCTCTCCACCCATTTGGAACGGTAGAAGAAATTTGAGGTAGCGTACCTCGGAAGACCTTGGGATGAGCATCAACTAGGTCTTGAACTATTAGTGGCAGGAATTTATTGGCGATTGACAAGCCGGTCATGTGAAAAAGGCGAGAATCATAATGCCATGAGCAGATTCCCACAATAGCGGGAAGACAAAGATTGCTGAGTATCCCACTGTTCCCTCCCATCAAAGGGGGAACCGTGGAAAAGAACATTCCGCAAGTTTTTGGAAAAATACTGCGAAAACTGAGGTTGGCAGCAGGCTTGACTCAGGAAGAACTTGGGTTCCGGGCGGGGCTACAGCGGAAATATATTTCTTTGCTTGAGCTAGGTGATCAACAGCCTACGCTTACGTCAATATTTAAGCTAAGTTCAGCCTTAAACATCAAGCCGGGGCGCATGTTGGACTTAATGGACGAAGAAGAAGACGAAAGCGAGTAAAGAGGAGAATTAGATGTCGCATTTGTCTTTCTTTTGTAGAATAATTTTTATTTGACCTCTAAGTCGAGCCAAAGGCATATCATTTGAAAATAAGCGTCGCAACAAGAGAGTCGTGCAGCACTAACCCATCCGCTCAATTATTCAATTTTTAAAATCGTTTGTACCTTCGCAGACGGTTTTCACTTGTATTAGCCGGCATGCACGTCTTTGGCTAAGTTTTATCGTTTGCCACCATACTCTTTGCTAGCAACATTGTTTTTACCAAAGCGTCTTCGTAGATCGTGTGACAAGGGCACTTCCATTCTAGCTTCAGTCAAATTTTCGGACGTCCTACCACTGATGTTAGTCAGGGTAATTAGCTGCGTTTAATCAACTGTGCTTTAGCTATACTTGCTATGGACTGTACAACTTTCATGTCCCTTTTTGCTTTAAGAATGCGCAGATTTTGGCTATCGCCGAGCACTGTTAGGGCAAGTTTATTAGGAGTGGGGCGTTGATCAACTTTTATTTCAGCAATAAATCGGCCAAGGAAAAATCTGAAGTAGTTCACCCCCTCATGCTTAACTGGAACTGGCTCAGGAATTATTTTTTCGTCAAATCCAGAGTACGTTAGAATTGTAGAAAATTGCTCGATATCGTCGAATAAGTTAGAGCGCAATATCTTTTCCGCCAACTTTGCATGTGGTCCAATTGATACACGTTTATAGAAGTGATGAGTTGAAGTTGATGCCCTCCATAACATCGAGACGAAGAATAGTCTAAGTGCTAACAAATCTTCCTGTCCAATATCTAACTCGTAATTGAAATTATTTTCAGCAAAGGCATCTAGTGGCGTGCGTAAAACTCGAATAGCGATGTCATCCCATCCTCCATAACTTTTCTCGCATTCCCGACACCACATTGAGCGATCATAGACACCAATAGGGCTCTTTTTCGGAAAATTCCCCAACTCTCGTTGTTTTAGAACGAAACCTTCATCCATGATATCTCGAAAAAACGCCTCCGGGATAATGTGGGCGTCTACTTCAAATCCGGGATTGCGGCAGAAATTGCACTTATCTAACATTGAATTTTACCAATAATATCTTCTCTGCACCGAGGAAAACTTTTTGTGAAGCCAGATAGAAGCCGGTTTTCAGATTTGCGAAGCGCTCTAATCAAAATACGATTGGCGCTGAATGAATATTCTTAAACTGACCTATCGATCGGCGCAGCCAACATAGAGCTCTTGTTTTTAGGTTGTGAATCCGAGCACATCTTGATATAGAGCTAATCTAGGCTATTATTCAATGTGACCTACTCGAGATTTTTAATTTCTTTCTCAATTATTTGAGAGTCGAGACTACCATCTGGGTTGTCAATTGTGCAAATAAGGCGCTCTTTTTCAGAATCGATTGTTATGCCGGATTGGTGATACCAAGCTTTTTTCTTTTTCCAGTCCTTTGCATACTGCGCATTTGTAAGCATGCCCAGATGTTCCCAGTAATAAGTACGCTTTGTGGTTTTTATCACAAAATCCGGACGTTTCAGTTCACCGCCACGCTCTAGTCGAGCTTCATACTCGTATTCAATCTCCTTACTATGCAAAAGATTAGCGATGACCAGTTCGGATTTACTGCGCACGTATGTTCCATCTGTAGCACGGTGGATTCGCTTGCGATCAAACCAGGTTCCAAGGTCACGGCCCCATTCACTACGAGAGAACACGTTCGTTAGACGGCATCCTACAGCGCTTCGTTTTGGATGCGTTGCTGCAAGCAGAGTTCTCGCGTCGCTCTCGACCAACAGTGTAACTGGGCCTTCCGATCTAGTAAGCGCTGTGTACAGCATTTCGGGGCCGACGAAATGTGTGTCCGGTACTACGACTAGTGTCTCTTTGAACTGACTGCCCTGAGTGCGGTGTACGGTTAGCGCGTAGGCAAGCTCCAAGAGGTCTTCTTCTTTGAAGTTGTATTGTGTCCCCGGCTGGCTAGAGAATTCCACGCCTAACTTTTTTAGAGGAATTTTTGGAGCTTTGCTAGAGCGGCGTGGGCCGATAGCGATACCGACTTCACCGTTGGCAACAAATCCTAGAGGCGTGGACGCCGGCGAATAATAGTCGCTGTTTGCATGATTGGCATTGCAAATGACTTTGTCCCCGTATGTCACCTGTGCGTCACCAAAAGGTTTTGGAATCTGCTTGAAAAAGCGCCCATATGATTGCACGAACATTCCCTGTTGGGCTAGTGTCAGCCATTCGTTGCGAAATTCAGTCTTGACGAGAAGATTCAACTCTTCACTTCCAGCTGTGCCGGCACGCCGTGGGCTAAGGATTTGCCAATCCTCTGCCCTGGCACCACATCCAAGATTAAAGTAGTAGGAGCTACCGTACAGGCGGCCACCTAGGCTCGCGTCGAATGAAGCGGCTGTCGAGTCGCTAGCATTCTCTAAGTGAGCTCGCACCCACTGAACCACAAGGCGACGTAGCTCCAACTCATCTTGCCAAAATTTGAACTGCAAGTTCCCTACGGAACGCTGTGAAGGCCAACTCCAAGGTTCATCGTCCTTGCTCTCACGGCTTAGGTCGAACAAGCGAGCGAATTCAAAAGGCGCATCTTCCCCTGGTGTTGCGCGCATAATATTGGTCAGCTGACTAGACGGTCCTTTGACTTCTTTAATGTGATCTAGAATATCAACGAACGGACGGCCTGGCCCGATAGGCGGCAGCTGTCTAGGGTCTCCGACGAGAACTACCCGAACACATTCAGCACATCCAGATAAAACTGCAGCCAGCATCTCAACATCAAACATACTGGCCTCATCAATGACAATGAGGCCGTACCCTTGGCACTTCATGCCATCGGGCGAAATGTCGAACTCGCCTGTATCGTAGTCCCAGCGCTTTAGATTTCGAAGAAAACTATGAACCGTTTTGGTCTCAGGGCGAACGGCGGCGTTTAGGAAAGAACGCTCAATCTGGACTCTCGCCTTCCCAGTAGGAGCTAGGCACAGGATATTCCCGATGTTCGGAATATTGACGAGGGCTTTGATTACCGATGTTTTGCCAGTCCCTGCGGGCCCATCTAGTGTCGATATGGATGAGCCGACTATAGTTTTAAGGGCTTCTGCCTTTTCGGTGCGTGCTGCTTCATCACGTTCTCCGGCGAGTGGCTTTGAGATAGCCGCATCGACAAGCGCACGCGCATCGAAATCCGTCATACTAGGTTTCGCGTCGAAGCGCCGCGTAACTTCATCGCGGATGATGGACTCTGCCGCAGCTAGTCGCGCAAGCTGCCAGCCATCGGAGCCTACTTTATTTATTTCGCCTAATAAAAGGTCAGCAAGAATGTCCAGATCGCCTTGCTGAATTGAAGGCGGCTGGTCTTCGACTATTTCCGCGACCGCATCTATGATGGCTTCTTCTGGAAGCCACGTGTGCCCGGCTTGTGCTCCGCGTTCAAGCGCTTCAATGACAATTGCGGCAAGGCGCCTCGGGTCGTCAATTAATGGATCGTGCCAATCTTCCGATAGCCCGACGTCGATCCCTTCACTGGGGCTTTCTCCATATAAGGTTCGATCAATGGCTTGAAACGGAATCGGCTCTTTATCGCTTCGAGTGCCAAGATACAGTTGGTAGGGGTCATCGACAGCGCAAGCGGCATCTGGCTTCGTCCACCAAGCCTTTGCTTGTGTCTTTGAAATGTTAAATCGCGATAGCAGTTGGATAACTTTATACTGGGCCGCCTCTTTTTCGCGCATTAACTTGAGCCTTTGACCGGCTAGGCCTCGGAACAGACGGGCAAGGGTGGCCGTCGGAGGGCTTCCGGTTAGGCATTCGTCAACGAAGCGCCAAGGGTTTGTAGGGCCGGCTAATTCATGCAATGTTAGCGCAGCAAGGGCAGGGGAAGGCAGCCCGGCGGCGCCCAAGGCAACGCGCAGCCCTGGACAGGGTCCGCGGTCAACCCAACATTCTCGAATTCGCTCTGATAACCACTGCTGTACTTTCCTCCAAGAGCTCTGAAGACTCAAATCTTCAACTGCATTCGTTAGGGCGCGCTGTAAAGATCGCAAGGCGGCAAGTGAGGAATCGGGTGAGACGAGTCCGGCACGGTATTGGAAATCTGTACCTGTAGCATCTGGGACGAAAGCCGTGTAAGCAGAACAGTCCAAGTCACGATCCTTGCATTCTTTGAGGATCTCAGCGTAGGGCATAAGGAACCCGTCCTCCAAGTCAGGGCGAAGCGTGTGAGGAATAACTCGATCCCAGAACACCTGCCGCTTGCCTTGATCGCTCCCTGCCCAGTCCCTACCCTTCGGGATGTCCTTGATTCGAGCAACACCGATAAGCACAGACCCGGGTTCTTCTGTTAGAGGAGTTCTCTTGGCATAAAAGAAGACAAGAGAATCACTTGGCCGTAGAGCATCGAAAAAACCGTTAAGCAGACTGTCTTGGTTTTTATCGTCGTTGACCCAACTCTTGGCCCTTGTCTCATCAGGCTCACGTGCCGCCTTATAGTCGAGCCCCCAATCTTCTGCATGTTCTGCGGCAACTTCCTTGCGCATTCGTTCAAACGGCACAACGCAGACCGAGTAAGGGAAATGCTGCAGCGTCGTCTCTTGCAAATTCTGCCAGAGATAGGCATAAGGGTGGCTGTGTTTGGTTTCGAAGGCTTTCGGCGACATGAAGCCAGCGCCTTCTTTGGTGCAGGGTGGCTGATCCTCGTGCCCAAGAAGAGAGAAAAATTTTTGGGAAAGAGGAACCTCTTTCACCAGGTCGCGTTCCTCTCGTACGCTTTTCAGAGCGGTACAGCATGTGTTTCGCTCTGGATTCTGGCATACGATGCCGCTCCAGCCGCTATCGTGCCAAGGTACCCTTGCGGAGAGATGATAGACCCACATGATTTTGACGACTTTCGAAACGATGTACTTGTCATCATTCTAGCTCGAAACATTACCGAGATGTCGACGTGGCAACTTCTTTGTCCCTGCTCATTACCCCTTTCATTGTTCCTGCGGTAGCGTTGTAGAGGAGTCTATAGCCTAAAGTCTGTCCAAAAACGTAAAAACTTGAGAAAAGTGCAATTGTTGTTTACGAATCTTAGAGAATTTTCGTAGATTGGACTGTAGTTTCAGTCGCCCTTTCTTGTTGACCTTAAAAAAGTACTCATAACAATTTTAAACGTAACGAGAGAAGGTTTCGGAAAGGCCCAGTGCATCATCGGTGCACTGGGCTTTTTTCTTGCCTGTCTGTTTCGTTTGTCGAGCGGGCCACCGACATGGCTATGCCTGCCGGCCAAACGAAAACCCCGGCGGATACCGGTGATAGCCGTCGAAATCCGCCTTCCCGACGGGCACGCCGGCCTGGCGCGCGATCGCATACACCATCGAATAATGGAAAAAGAAGTTCGGCACCGCATACATCAGGTAATAGTCCCAGCCGGACAAGTCCAGCTCGGCGAAGCCCGCGGTCGTGTGCACGTCCAGCGCATCGATCTGGCCGAAGTCGGCATCCGGAATTGCCGATAGATAGCGCACCGTCGCTGCCAGCTCGGACAGCACGGCCGGCAGCGTGAGCTCGCCGTCGGCAAAGGAAACGATCTCGCGCCCGGCCAGCGGACAACTGGTGCGCAAGGTAAAGCCGATCGCCGTCCTGGCCTGTTGCAGCAGGGGCGCCATGTCCGGATGCAGGCGCTTGCCGGCGACATCGCCGTCGAAGGCCGCGACACGCTGCAGGAGTGCCTGCAATCTGTCCAGGTAATGAAGAAAGAGCCGGGTGGGCGTGATCATGAGATGAGTTTCCAATGGCATGCTGTCTTGGCAATGCCACTATAGTGGAACGCGCGGTCGTCCAACAGCAAAAAGCCCCGCGTCTTGCGATCGCGGGGCTTTCTTTTTATCGGCCAGCAGGCTTATGCGTCGGATGCGCCCGCAGCGCCGGCATCGCCGCCCAGGTCCGAGAAGCGCGTCAGGTGCTGGATGATGAACCAGCTCTGCAGCTCGTTGGTGCGGACGATCTCGCTGACGATCAGGTCGTTGGTGCCGTCATCGCCGGCTTCGTCGGCGGCGCGCGCCAGCGGGCGGGCGTCGAGCAGGATGGTTTCATGGGCATCGGCCAGGCGGTCCAGTTGGGCGCGCGCCGTTTCGCGGCCGCGCGGGGCGCGGGCGATCGACGATTCGCTGGCGATGTCGCCGGGCAGGGCGAAGGTGACGCCGCCCAGGGTCTGGATGCGCTCGGCGATCGAGTCCATCACGGTGACCTGCTCTTCATAGTGCTTGTCGAACAGCAGGTGCAGTTCGTAGAAGGTGGCGCCGGACGTCTGCCAGTGCGCTTTCTTGTAGGCGTCGCGCAGGGCCATCGTGTGGGCCAGCAGGCGGTTCAGGGCGCGCACGCTCTGCGAACGGGTCTGGGCGTCCAGGCCGATGCGCACCGGTGCCAGTGCGCCGAATTCTTGCACGACGTTGTCGTCGGAGGATTTGTCAGTCATGTCGGGTCTCGCTTCAGGATGGTTGGATATCGACGCATGCAATGCATGGATACATTCCGGGCCACCAGCTTGCCAGGAAGTCTACGACTGTACACTGATCCAAAGACCAGCGGCGCAGGCTCCCGATAGACGGCCGACAGCGAGGGAACAGTGCGTTCCGGACGTGCTCCGGGTCGATGCCGGCCTGCCACAAGCGGTCACTGCAATACTGGCATGCCTCTGCTGCTCAGTGTAATATCACCGTTTGGGTGCGCCATGTCCGCTTGGAGATGGCGTTAAACGGGAAACCGGTGACACCGCCTCGCGCGGCCATTCCGGTGCAGCCCCCGCTGCTGTAAGCCTGACGACTCCGTCGATATGCCACTGCGATTGCCATCGCGGGAAGGGACGGGGAAGGATGAAGGCGAGCCAGAATACCGGCCCAAGAATATGAGCACCTAACAAAACCACCATGGCGGCGTTGCATTGTTTCGCCGTACTGCGCGTACTGTCTTCGACGATGCGCCTTGCCCTGGAGTTTTTGTTAGGTGCTCTAAGTCAGCACCATTCCCCGGGGTGTCGGGAAGCCGCTGTCGACCGGCCCGCGCATCCCGTCCCGTCGACCGTCCTTCTGCCTCCGTCATGGTGTCCACATCGACCATTCGACGGGAGGTTTCGAATGCATATCATGGAAGGTTTCCTGCCGCCGGCGCACGCGCTCGGCTGGGCAGCCGTCTCCGTTCCCTTTCTGGCCGTCGGCCTGCGCAGCATGGGCCGCGACCTGCGTGCGCATCCGGAGCGGCGCATGCTGCTGGGCGTCGCCGCCGCGTTTGCCTTCCTGCTGTCCGCATTGAAGCTGCCGTCGGTGACGGGCAGCTGCTCGCATCCGACCGGCGTCGGGCTCGGCGCGCTGCTGTTCGGTCCCGCCGCGATGGTGCCGGTAGGCTTCGTCGTGCTGCTGTTCCAGGCGCTGCTGCTGGCCCACGGCGGCCTGACCACGCTCGGCGCCAACGTGTTTTCGATGGCGATCGTCGGCCCCTTCGTGTCCTATGGCGTATTCCGCGCGGCCGCCGCGCTGGGCCTGTCGCGCACGATCGCCGTGTTCCTCGCCGCCTGCCTGGGCGACCTGGCGACCTATGTGACCACGTCGGTGCAGCTGGCGTGGGCGTTCCCCGATCCGGTGGGCGGCATCCAGGCGTCGTTCCTCAAGTTCGCCGGCATCTTCGCCTTGACCCAGGTGCCGATCGCCATCAGCGAAGGCCTGCTCACCGTGCTGGTGGTGAACGCGATGGCGCGCTTCAATGCGCACGAGCTGCGCGCGCTGCCCGTGATGGCGCTGCGCGGGAGGAAGGAAGCATGAAGGCGCGCACCGGATTGACCTGGCTGGCCATCGTGCTGCTGACGGTGCTGCCGCTGTGGTTCGCCGCCGCGCCCACGGCCGAACCGGGCGCGGAAGCGCCGTCCGTCTTCGGCGGCGCCGACGAGCGCGCCCAGCAAGCCATCGGGACCATCGCGCCGCACTACAAGCCCTGGTTTGCGCCCGTGTTCGAGCCGGCCAGCAGCGAGATCGCCTCGCTGCTGTTCGCGCTGCAGGCGGCCGTGGGCGCCGGCGTGATCGGCTTCTGGCTCGGCATGTCGGTGGCGCGCGAACGTGCGCGCCGTGCCGAGGGACTGAAACAGGAACCCCGTGCTGATTGAGACGGCCGCCTATGCCAGCCGCTGGCGCACCGTGGCGCCGGCGGCCAAGGCGCTGTTCGCGCTGGCCGGCATGGCCGCTGCGTGGGTCGCGCGCGGCCCCGCCGTGCTCGTCCTGCTCGCCGCCGTGCTGGCGCTGGCGGCGCTGCTCGGCGCGCGCGTGCCGCCGCGCACCTATCTCGCGGTGGCCGTGCCGCCGCTCGGCTTCCTGCTACTGTCCTGCCTGACCATGCTGGTGGGGCCCGATGCGCAAGGCCGTTGGGGCTGGAATGGCGCCATGCTGCCGGCGGTCGCGCACACGGCGCTGCGTTCGCTGGCCATGCTAGCGGCCTTGCTGGGTCTCGTGCTCACGACGCCGATGCCGGACCTGCTGGCACTGCTGCGCCGCCTGCGCACGCCCGAACTGCTGCTCGACCTGATGGCGCTGTGCTACCGCATGCTGTTCGTGTTGCGCCAGGCCTGGGACGAGGGCGTCACCGCGCAGGGCGCGCGCCTGGGCTACCGCGGCTGGCGCCATGCCTGGCGCTCGACGGGACTGCTGGCCGGCCAGATGGCCGTGCAGGTGTGGCAGCGTGCTGCCGCACTGCAGATGGCGGCGGACGCGCGCGGCTACCAAGGCAGCTTGCGCTTCCTGCCGGCCGTGTATCCGCACGCGCGCCGCCACACGATCGTCGCGGCGCTGGCCGGTGCGGTGCTGGTCGCGTGCGCATTGGGAGATCGGCTGTGACCCCATTGCTGGCATTGGAGGCCGTCGACCACGTCTACCCGGACGGCAGCACCGGCCTGCGCGATTGCAGTCTGGCGCTGGGCCGCGGCCGGCGCCATGCGCTGCTGGGTGCCAATGGGGCCGGCAAGACCACCGTGCTGCAGCACCTGAACGGCCTGCTGCGTCCCCGTGCCGGCCTGCTGCGCTGGGAGGGAACGCCGTTCGACTACGGCCGCGCGGGCCTGGCCGAGCTACGCCGCCGCGTGGGACTCGTGTTCCAGAATCCGGACCGCCAGCTGTTCTCGGCCCGGGTCGAGGAAGACGTGTCGTTCGGCCCGCTGAACCTGGGCCTCGATGCCGATACCGTGCGTGCGCGGGTGGCTGCCTCGCTGGATGCCGTCGGCCTGCGCGACCATGCGCAGCGCGCCGTGCACCACTTGAGTTTCGGCCAGAAGAAACGCGTCTGCATTGCCGGCGTGCTGGCGATGGCGCCGGACGTGCTGCTGCTGGACGAGCCCATGGCCGGCCTGGACGCGCCCATGCAGCTGGAGCTGGCCGCCTTGCTGGACCGCCTGGCCGCGCAGGGCGTCACCGTGCTGCTGTCCACCCACGACGTCGATTTCGCCTACCGCTGGGCCGACGACATCCACGTGATGGCCGAGGGCCGTTGCATCGCCTCCGGCCCGGCGCAGGACATGGCGGCGCGCACCGACGTGCTGGCCGCGGCCGGACAGCGACCGCCGCAGGCGCTGGCGCTGCATGCGGCGCTGGTGGCGCGCGGCGTGCTGCCCGCCGGTCCCGCGCCGCGCAGCGTCGACGCGCTGCTCGAACACCTATCAGGAGAACACCCCGCATGACCCAAGACTCGTTCGGCAAGATCTGGTTCGTGGGCGCCGGTCCCGGCGACCCGGAACTCATCACCGTCAAGGGCCAGAAGCTGCTGTCCCGCGCCGGCGCCGTGCTGTTCGCCGGCTCGCTGGTCGACCGCGCGGCCACGCTGTACGCGCCGCCGGGCGCCGCGATCCGCGATTCCAAGGACATGACGCTGGAAGAGATGACCGCGTGGCTGATCGACCAGGCCAGCCGCCACGAGACCGTGGTGCGCCTGCAGACGGGCGATCCCGGCTTGTACGGCGCGCTGATCGAGATGGCGCGTCCGCTCACGGAAGCCGGCATCGACTGGGCCGTCGTGCCGGGCGTGTCCTCGGCGATGGCCTCGATGGCCGCCGCTGGCGAATCGATGACGCTGCCGGAAGTGACGCAGACCGTGATCCTCACGCGCGTCGAGGGACGCACGCCGATGCCCGAAGGCGAAGACCTCGCCAGCCTGGCCGCGCACCGCACCACGTTGTGCATCTTCCTGTCGATCACGCTGATGTACAAGGTCGAGGTGGCGCTGCGCGCGGCCGGCTGGCCGGAGGATGCGCCGATGCTGGTCGTGCACAAGGCCAGCTGGCCCGGCGAGGAAAAGATCATCCGCGGCACGCTGGCCGACATCAAGGGGCGCTGCCGCGACGCCGGCGTCGCCAGCCAGGCCATGATCGTCGCCAGCCCCACGCTGGGCGCCCTGCACTGGGAAACCCTGGTGCGCTCCAAGCTCTACGACCCCACATTCACCCATCGTTTCAGAAAGGCGAGCGCATGAACATCATGATGCAAGCAGCCCCCGCGTCACTCCCATTCGCCAGCGGCGACACCATCCTCGTCGTCGGCCACGGCTCGCGCGAGGAATCCGGCAACCAGGAGATCCGCGATTTCGTCGACCAGTGGCGCGTGCGGCAGCCCGACTGGCGCATCGAGCTGTGCTTCATCGAGTTCGCGCCGCCCGAGCTGAATGCCGCCCTGCTGGCCGCAGCACGTTCCTCGCGCCGCGTGCTGGTGGTGCCGCTGATCCTGAACGCGGCCGGCCACGTCAAGATGGAGATCCCGGAAGCGGTCGAGGGCGCGCGCGCCGCCTACCCGCAGGCGGAGATCCTGCTGGCTCCGCACCTGACGGCCTGCGATCCGATCCTGGCGATCCTGAAGCGTCGCCTGCGCAAGGCAATGACGGCGCTGGACATGCCCGACCCGACCACCACCGGCGTGGTGGTGCTGGGCCGCGGCTCGTCCGACCGCGGCGCCAACGGGGAAATGGCCAAGATGGCGCGCTGGCTGCTGGAAGAGGGCGACCATGAGCTGGTCGATCTCGCCTTCACGGGCATCACCTGGCCGCGCCTGGAAAAGGTCGTGCAGCGCCACGTGCTGCTGGGCATGCGCCAGATCGTCGTGCTGCCCTACTACCTGTACACGGGCACGCTGATGCAGCGCATCCACCGCCAGGTCGAGCACCTGCGCGGCCAGTACCCGCAGGTGCGCTTCGCCTGCTCCGAGCACTTCGGCTTCGAGAAGGAGATCTTCGCGCTGATGGAACAGCGCGTGGACGACCTGCGCGCCGGCGTACCGGACAGCCGCCTGCCGTGCGACGGCTGCAGCTACCGAGAGATAGCGCACGACCTGGGCCACGGCCACTCGCATGCGCATACGCACGACCATGGCCATGCGCACGGAGCGGAGCATGCGCATGGACACGAGCACGCGCACGCGCATCACGAGCATGGGCACGAACACCATCACCACGGGCACGCGCACGCCCATGAGCACGCGCATGAGCACGATCACGCGCACGACCACGTGAAAGCCGAGGGCCAGCCTGTATGAGCACCGTGAACACCGTCACCGAACAGCTCACGCGCGCCGGCCAGGCGATCGAGCACGACAGCTTCGCGATCATCGACGCGGAAGTCGGCCCCCACGCCTACAGCGATGCCCAGTGGCCGATCGTGCGCCGCATGATCCACGCGAACGCCGACTTCGATTTCAACGGCCTGACAGCCTTCCACCCGGATGCGGTCGAAGCCGGTATCCGCGCCATGCTGGCCGGCGGCGGCACGCCGGTCGTGGCCGACGTCGAGATGATCTGCTCGGGCCTGTCGCAGCCGCGCCTGGGCCACTTCGGCATGAAGACCTACCAGTTCATCAGCGATGCCGACGTGATCGAGACGGCCAAGGCCGAGGACACCACGCGCGCCGTGCAGGCCATGCGCAAGGCGCACCGCCTGGGATTGCTGGACGGCGCCATCGTCGGCATCGGCAATGCGCCCACCGCGCTGATCGAGCTGGTGCGCCTGGTGCGCGAAGAGGGCGTGCGGCCGGCGCTGGTGGTCGGCATGCCGGTCGGCTTCGTGTCGGCGGCCGAGTCGAAGGACTTGATGGCCGAGTTGGACGAGGTGCCGTGGATCGTGATCCGCGGCCGCAAGGGCGGCTCCACGCTGGTGGTGGCGGCGCTGCACGCGCTGCTGGCGCTGGCCGAGGCGCGCCAGAAGGCGGCGCAGCCATGAAGGACAAGGCGGCTGCCGAACGGGGCACCCGCACCGGTTTCACCACCGGCGCCTGCGCCGCCGCGGCCGCGCGCGCGGCGGTGCTGGGGCTGGCCGGCGGCCAGGTGCCGGACGAGATCGAAAGCCTGCTGCCCAACGGCAGCCGGGTGCGCTTCGCCGTGCACGACGGCGGCAGCGGAGACGGCCGCGCCCACGCGATGGTCGTGAAATTCGCCGGCGACGATCCGGACTGCACCGACGGCGCCCACCTGACGGTCGACCTGCGCCTGCTGCCGGGCCAGGCCGGCACCGTCGCCTACGTCGCCGGCGACGGCGTCGGCACCGTGACGATGCCGGGCCTGGGCCTGGACGTCGGCGGCCCGGCCATCAATCCCGTCCCGCGCCGTAATATCGCGGACAACCTGCGCGAAGCGGCGCCCGACCTGCTGGCGCAGCACGGCATCGAAGTCACCATCAGCGTGCCGGACGGCCAGGTGATGGCGAAGAAGACGACCAATGCGCGCCTGGGCATCCTGGGCGGCATCAGCATCCTCGGCACCACGGGCATCGTCAAGCCGTACTCCACGGCGGCCTGGCGCGCCAGCGTCGTGCAGGGCGTGCAGGTGGCGGCGACCACCGGCCACGACGTGGTCGCGCTGACGACGGGCGGCAGGACCGAGACGTTCGCCATCGCCACGCTGCGCGCCGAGCGTCCCGAACTACCGTCCGCCTGCTTCGTGCAGATGGGCGACTTCCTGCGCTATGCGCTGGACGAGGCGGCGGCGCAGGGCATCGGCCTCGTGGTGCTGGCCGTCATGGTCGGCAAGCTGACCAAGATCGCCCAGGGCGAGACGATCACGCACGCGAACCGCAGCGAGGTCGATACCGACCTGGTGGCGGAGATCGGCCGCCGCATCGGCGCTTCCGCCGAGGATTGCGCCGCCATGGCCGCCGCCGAGACGGCGCGCTTCGGCGCCGAACTGATGGTCGAGCGTGGCCTGGGCGACGCCTTCCACCACGCGCTGGCGCAGGCCGCCATCGATACCCTGACGGCGCCCGAGCGCTACGGCCGCGCGTTCCAGTTGCGCGTGCTGGTGACGGACTTCAGCGGCAACCAGGTGGCCGACGTCTGGTCCGCGCCCGCGCTGCCGCGCGAGCGGCCGGCGGGTGCGCGCCGCATCGGCATCGACCACATCGTCGACACAGAACCCACACCGGATTAACCATGGATACCAGTATCAAAGATCCCAATCCCTGCCGCGTGATCGGCGTCCTCGACGACGGCGTCGCCAGCCTGAGCGCCACCGCGCTGGCCCACCTGCGCAGCGCCGACGTGGTGATCGGCGGCGCACGCACGCTGGCCCTGTTCGCGCGTGAGCTGAAAACCGGCGCCGTCTGCCACGACCTCACCGGCCAAATGAAGGCCGTGCCGGACTGGGTGCGCGCCGCGCGCGCCGACAACCTGTCCTGCGTGGTGCTGGCGACCGGCGATCCGCTGTGCCACGGCATCGCGCCCTACCTGGCCCAGCACCTGTGCGTGCAGGCGCTCGACATCCTGCCCAATCTGTCGACGCTGCAGCTGGCCTGCGCCCGCATCGGCCTCGCGTGGCAGGATGCGAGCATCGTCTCGGTCCATGCGCGCGACGCCGGCGAGTGGGCGCGCGGCAGCCTGCCGTCGCACGGCCTGTACGCGCTGGCGCAGGCCGTGCGTGCCCATGCCCGCCTGCTGGTGCTGACCAGCCCGGACAACAGCCCGGACCGCATTGCGCGCCTGCTGGTGGCGGAAGGCCTGGGCGACGATTTCCACATGGCCGTGGCGGAGAACCTGCTGCAGCCGGAAGAACGCGTGCTGGCGGAACTGAGCCCGCACGATGCGGCCGGCATGCGCTTCGCGCCCTTGAACGTCGTGCTGCTGTGGCGCACGACTGCCGCGCCGCGTCCCGTGCGCTTCGGCCTGGCGGATGCGGAGTTCGTGCAGCGCCAGCCCGAGAAGGGCTTGATCACCAAGCAGGAAGTGCGCGCCGTCAGCCTGGCGCGGCTGCAGCTGCGGGTCGACAGCGTCGTCTGGGACATCGGCGCCGGTTCCGGCTCCGTGGGCCTGGAAGCCGCGCGCCTGTGCCCGCAGGGCCATGTCTACGCCATCGAGAAGAACGAGGCGGACCACGCGATCGCGGGGCAGAACCATGCCGCCTTCGGCGTGGCCAACTACAGTCTGTTCCACGGCAAGGCGCCGGAAGGACTGGATGCCTGGCCCGATCCGGACGCCGTCTTCATCGGCGGCTCGGGCGGGGAGCTGGCCGGGCTGATCGCCGGCATCCTGCGCCGCCTGCGCCAGGGCGGTTCGCTGGTGATGAACTTCGTCACATTGGAGAACCTGGCCACGGCCACGGCGACGCTGCAGTCGCTGGAAGGCGAGGGCGTGACGTGGGACGTGCTGCAGCTGCAGGCGGCGCGCAGCAAGCCGATCCTGCACATGCACCGCATGGCGGCCGAGAACCCCGTGTGGATCGTCTGTGCCCGCCGCACGGAGGTGACGGCATGAGCGGCACCCTCTGGGGCATCTCTCTGGGCCCCGGCGACCCCGGCCTGATCACGCGCGCTGCCTGGGACGCACTACAGCGCCGCGATACCGTCTGGGTCTATCCGGCGCGCAGCGGCAAGACGCCCAGCTACGCGTTCGACATCGTGCAGCGCGCCGGGCTGGCGCCGCCCGAGGAGCATGCGCTGCTGCTGTTCCCGATGACGCACGACGGGGAGAAGCTGGCGCGCGCCTGGCTCAGGGCGGCCGAGACGGTGCTGCCCTGGTTGCGCGCGGGGCGCGACGTCTTGTTCCTCGTCGAGGGCGACGCCAGCACCTATGCCACCTTCGGCCACCTGGCGCGCACGGTGCGCGCGCTCGACGAGACCGTGGCCGTGAAGATCGTCGCGGGCGTGAACGCCTTCACGGCCGCCTGCGCCGCCGTCGAGGTGCCGTTCTCCGAGCAGGACGACACGGTCGCCATCGTGCCGGCCGCCTACGGCGTGAGCGCCGTCGACCGCCTGCTGCCCGACTTCGACACGCTGGTGTTGATGAAGGTGAAGCCGATCCTGGACGAATTGATCGACTGGCTCGAACGGCGCGACCTGCTGGCCGGCGCCCACTTCATCGAACGCGTGGGCGCGCCGGACGAGCGGCGCTTTTCCGCGGCCGAGATCCTGGCCCTGCGCGGCACCAAGGTCAGCTACCTGTCCCTGCTGATCGTCAAGCACCCCCACCGCATCCGCGGCGAACGCATCAAGGGCTGCCTCAGGAAGAGCGGCCCGCAACCCCTAATGATGGATACCGACAAGATGGAGACCGAATGAATAATCCTGCCACGCCGCGCGTCTGCCTGGTGGCGATCACCAAGCACGGCGCCGCCCAGGCCGCGCGCCTGGCCGCCGACCTGCCCGATGCCGACATCTGCACCTCGGCCAAGTTCGCCGCCACCTTCGCCGGCCTGTCCAACCCCGTGCGCGCCTACGACGGTGCGCTGCGCGACGAGATCGGCCCGCTGTTCGAAACGTACGACCAGATCGTGTTCTTCGTCTCGCTGGGCGCCGTCGTGCGCCTGATCGCGCCGCACCTGCGCAGCAAGGACGAGGACCCGGGCGTGATCGTCGTCGACGACGCGGGCCAGTACGTGATCCCCGTGCTGTCCGGCCACGTGGGCGGCGCCAACGAATGGAGCGAACGCGTGGCCGACCTGCTGGGTGCCGCGCCGGTACTCACGACGGCATCCGACGTCGGCCGCACGATCCCCGTCGACATCCTCGGCCGCCACCTGGGCTGGCGCGTGGAAGCGCCGAAGATCAACATCACGCGCGTCTCGGCCCACGTCGTCAACGGCGAGCCGATCGCCTTCGTGCAGGAAGCGGGCAGCCCGGACTGGTGGACCCGCCCGACGCCGCTGCCCGACACCATCCACCGCTTCGCGCGCTTCGACGAGGTGCCGCTGGACCGCTATGCCGCCGTGCTGTGGGTCACGCATGCGGACGTGCCGGCGGAGCGCTGGGATGCGCTGAAGGAGCGCCTGGTCGTCTACCGCCCGCCGCAGGACGCCGACGCATGACGACATTCACCGTCGGCCTGGGCTGCGACCGCGGCGTGCCGCTCGACACCGTGCGCGACGCCGTGCTGGCCGCGCTGGCCGCGGCCGGCGCGCGTCCGGACCAGGTCGTGGCCGCCGCCAGCATTGCCCTGAAACGCGACGAAGCGGCGTTCCTGGCGCTGGCGCAGGAGCAGGGCTGGCCGCTGCATTTCTATGAAGCGCACGAACTGGCCGTCGTGCCGGTGCCGAATCCGTCCGAGACGGTGCGGCGCTACACGGGCACGCCGTCCGTCAGCGAAGCGGCGGCGCTGCTGGCCGCGGGGCCGGATGCGCCCATGAGCGCACTGGTCGTCGAAAAATACAAACACCGGGGCGCCGATGGCCGCAATGCCACCGTCTCGATTGCAAGGAAGAACACATGAACGAAGAATTCGCTACGCCGGCCCCCACGGCCGGCAAGATCATGCTGGTCGGGATCGGCCCCGGCAGCGTGGACCACATGACGCAGCGTGCCCGCGCCGCCATCGCCGAAGCGGACGTCGTGATCGGCTACGTCACCTATATCAAGCTGGTGGCCGACCTCATCGAAGGCAAGGAAATCATCCGCAAGTCGATGACGGAAGAGCTGGACCGTGCCGTCAGCGCGCTGGAAGCGGCACGGGCCGGCAAGAAGGTGGCGCTGATCTCGTCGGGCGACGCCGGCGTCTACGGCATGGCCGGCCCGACCTACGAGGTGCTGTTCCAGTCCGGCTGGACGCCGGACGATCCGGTGCAGGTCGAGATCATTCCCGGTGCCTCGGCGCTGAACAGCTGCGCCGCGCTGGTCGGCGCCCCGCTGACGCACGACTTCTGCGCGATCTCGCTGTCCGACCTGCTCACGCCCTGGCCGACCATCGCGCGTCGGCTGGATGCCGTCGCGATGGCCGACTTCGTCGTCGCCCTGTACAACCCGAAGAGCGGGCGCCGCACGCGCCAGATCGTCGAGGCCCAGCGCCTGTTCCTGCGCCACCGCCGCCCGGATACGCCGGTCGCCATCGTCAAGAGCGCCTACCGCCGCCGCGAGAACATCGTGTTCACGACACTGGATTCGATGGCGGACGCCGACATCGGCATGCTCAGCACCGTCCTGATCGGCAACAGCAATACCTTCGTCAAGAATGGCCTGATGGTCACGCCGCGCGGCTACGCCAACAAGTACGACATGGAAGGCGGCGCGACGCGCGAGGGCGAACGCGCGGGCCGCTCGCTGTCGACGGGTCTGCTGGGCTGGCTCGATGCGCTGCGCGCGGAATACGACGCGGGCGACGACGTCGCCGTGCTGGCGGCGCGCTACCGCCTGCCGGCCGACTACATCCAGGCCACGCTGGACGAACCGTGGGAAGAAGAGGCGGTTGCCGCCACCGAGGAGAATGAAGGATGAGCGACAGCAATATGGAACCGACGAAGGAAGTGGTCAAGCCGAAGATCGGCGGCTACCGCCGCCACCTGCTGGTCTGCACGGGCCCGCGCTGCAGCGCCGACGGCGCATCGCAGGCCCTGTTCGACAGCCTGGGCGACAAGTTCAAGGAGGCGGGCCTGAATGCGGGCGACCTGCGCGTCAAGCGCAGCCGGGTGAGCTGCTTCGCCGCCTGCAAGGGCGGCCCGATCGTGTGCGTGCAGCCGGACGGCACCTGGTACTACAACGTCACCCCGGAGAACATGGACCGCATCATCGATGACCACTTGCTTCACGGCAAGCATGTCGAGGATCTCGTGTTCCACCAGGCCGGCGAAGACTGACTACAGGCCGTCAATACGTTGCCGTGGCAGGTGTGGTGAATTCGCTAATCGGCGGAGAAACAGGCATATCTGCCGTACAATATTGTGGCGGTCGTCATCATTGGTCGCGTCTTCCTCCTCCCACCAAGCCCGCCCATGTCCCCACCACACTCGCCGACCATTCCACACGATGACCTGAGCTGGCTCGCCGGCGGGGGCGAGATGGGCGCCCTGATCCGCACGATGGACTGGTCGACGACCCCGCTCGGTCCGCCCGCGACGTGGCCGCAAAGCCTGCGCACCTCGGTCAGCCTGTGCCTGTCCTCGACCTTCCCGATCCTGATCGCCTGGGGACCGGACGACATCCAGATCTACAACGACGCCTACCGCCCCATCTGCGGCGACCTGCATCCGGCATCGATGGGCGCGCCGTTCAAGGAAGTCTGGGCCAGCGCGCTGCCGGTGGTGGGCGACAAGTTCGACCGCGCCCACCAGGGCGAAGGCACGTATATCCGCGACCAGCGCATGTTCCTCGACCGCTACGGCTACCTCGAGGAAGCGTTCATGACCTTCTCGTTCTCGCCGATCCGCGCCGAGTCGGGCGAGGTGGGCGGCATCTTCCACCCGATCTCGGAGGCGACGGCGGCGGTGCTGGGTGCGCGCCGCAACCAGTGCCTGCGCGACCTGAGCGCCGCCATCGCCGATGCGCGCGCGATCGGCGACATCGGCCGCGATATCGAGGCGCAGTACCAGAACATGGCGCTGGACCTGCCGTTCGTGCTGCTGTACCAGATCGATCCCGACAGCGGCAAGCTGCTGCTGCGCGCCAGCGCGGGCATGGACGCGCACACCCACATGGCCCCGCCCGTGGCGGAACTGGACGACACGCTGTGGCCGTTCGCGCGCACCGAGCGCGAACGCAGCGCCCAGCAGGTCGACGGCCTGGCCGCGCGCTTCGGTGCCGTCAAATGCGGCCCTTACGACGCGCCGCCGGGTTCGGCGATCGTTCTGCCCATCACGGTGCCGGGCCAGGCGGAACTGTACGGCTTCGTGGTGGGCGGCGTCAGCGCCGCGCGCGCGCTCGACGCCGAATACCTGAATTTCTACGAACTGCTGGGCGCCGCCGTCAACACGGCGGTCGGCAACGTCGTGGCCTACGAAAAGGAGCAGCGCCGCGCCGAGGAGCTGGCCCAGATCGACCGCGCCAAGACCGCGTTCTTCTCCAACGTCTCGCACGAATTCCGCACGCCGCTGACGCTGATCCTGGGACCGCTCGACGATGCGCTAGCCGACGGCGACGATGCCCTCTCACCGAGCCAGCGGCGTCGCATCGCCGTCACCCACCGCAACGCACTGCGCCTGTTGAAGCTGGTGAACTCGCTGCTGGACTTCTCGCGCATCGAGGCCGGCCGCGTCAAGGCCAACTACGAACCGCTCGACCTGACACGCCTGACCGCGGATCTCGCCAGCGTGTTCGAGTCCGCGATGGAAAAGGGCGGCCTCGATTACCGCATCGACCTGCAGGACCTGGGCGAGCCGGTCTACGTCGACCGCGACATGTGGGAAAAAGTCGTCTTCAACCTGTTGTCGAACGCCTTCAAGTTCACGCTGCATGGAGGCGTCTCCGTCAGCCTGGCGCGCCATGGCGACATGGCGCGGCTGTCGGTGCGCGATACCGGCAGCGGCATCCCGGAAGCGGAGCTGCCGCGCGTGTTCGAGCGCTTCCACCGCATCGAGGGCACGCCCGGCCGCACCTTCGAGGGTACCGGCATCGGCCTGGCGCTGATCCAGGAACTGGTGCGCCTGCACGGCGGCGCCATCGCCGTCGACAGCGTGCTGGGCGAAGGCACGCAGTTCGTCGTCGACATCCCGTTCGGCTACCGTCACCTGCCCGAGGACCGCATCGTGCACGAGCAGGATGGACGCAACGAAGCCTCGGACCAGGAGGGAGGTCGCATGGGCGCGGCCTTCGTCGAGGAGGCATTGCGCTGGCTGCCGGACGAGCCGGCGCCCGCGCCGCGGCGCGGCGACGAGGCTGCGCCGGCGCGCGTGCAGACAGCATCCGGCACGCTGCCGCGCATCCTGATCGCCGACGACAACAACGATATGCGGGCCTACCTGAAGTCGCTGCTCGACCCGCATGCGCAGGTTGCCGTGTGCGCCGACGGCGAAGCCGCGTTCGCGATGCTGCAGGCCGATCCGGAGCACTTGCCGGACCTGCTGCTGAGCGACGTGATGATGCCCAAGCTGGACGGCTTCGGCCTGATCGCGAGGATCCGCGCCAGCGAGGCGTTGCGCCACCTGCCCGTGATGCTGCTGTCGGCGCGCGCCGGCGAGGAAGCCAAGGTCGAGGGCCTGCAGGCAGGTGCGGACGACTACCTGGTGAAGCCGTTTGCCGCCAGCGAGCTGCTGGCGCGCGTGCAGCGCCAGCTGGAACTGGCGGCCGAGCGCCGCGTGCAGCGCGAGGAGCTGGCGCTGCGTGAATCCTATTTCCGCTCGCTCATCGACGTCGCCCCGGTCATGATGTGGACCACCGACCCCGACGGCCAATGCACCTACCTGAGCAAGCGCTGGTACGACTACACGGGCCGCACGCCCGAGCAGGACCTGGGCTTCGGCTGGATGGAGAACATCCACCCGGACGACTACCCGCGCGTGCGCGAATCCTTCGTGACCGCGAATTCCCAGCGCAAGCCGTACGCGGCCGACTTCCGCCTGCGCCGCCGCGACGGCGTGTACCGCTGGGTGCACGACGCCGGTATGCCGAACGTGGACGATGCCGGCGCGCCCGGCGGCTTCGTCGGTGCCGTGATCGACATCCACACGCGCACCACGCTGCAGCAGCGCCTGGAGCAGGTGGCGCGCGCCGGCGACATCGGCGTCTGGTATGCCGATGCGCCGTTCGACAAGTACCGCCTGAATCCGCAAATGGCGGCCCATCTGGGCCTGGAAGGGCAGCGCTACGTGGCGCCGGCCGACCTGCTGGATGCCGTCGACGAGGCCGACCGCGATCGCCTGGCGTCCTGCATCGATGCGGCCGTCGAGCGCGGCACGGCGCTGGACCTGGAATTCAGGAGCGGCGACGGCCGGCGCTGGCTGCGCGCGATCGGCTGGTGCGACATGAGCGCGGGCGGCCTGCCGGCGCGCTTCGACGGTGTCACTTTCGACATCAGCACGCACAAGCACGCGGAGCAGGAACTGCGGCGCCTGGCCGGCGAGCTGACCGAGAAGAACCGCATGCAGAGCGAGTTCCTGTTCACGCTGGCGCACGAGCTGCGCAATCCGCTGGCGCCGATCCGCACGGGCCTGGAACTGCTGCGCATCCGCGCCGGCAGCGGCAACGTGCCGGGGTCGGGCGAGGTGCATGCGATGATGCGGCGCCAGGTGAACCACATGGTGCGCCTGGTCGACGACCTGCTCGACATGGCACGCCTGTCCGAAGGCAAGGTCGAGCTGCGGCGGGCGCCGATCGAGCTGCAGCAGGTGGTCGCGGACGCGCTCGAGATCAGCATGCCGCTGGTCGAGGCGGGCGGCCACCGGCTGGCGCTGGACCTGCCGCCGCAGCCGATCGTGCTGCACGTCGACCGCCACCGCATCGCCCAGATCATCAGCAACCTGGTCAACAACGCGGCCAAGTACACGCCAAAGGGCGGCCGCATCGAGGTGGTCGCACGCGCGGACGGCCGCGAGGTGGCGCTGTCCGTCGTCGACAACGGCATCGGCATCGGCTCCGACATGCTGCCCCATGTGTTCGACATGTATGCCCAGGCCCACAACACGCACAGCATGGCCCAGGGCGGGCTAGGCGTCGGCCTGAACCTGGTGCGGCGCCTCGTCGAGCTGCACGGCGGCCGGGTTGGCGCCGAGAGCGGCGGCGCCGGCGCGGGCAGCCGCTTCACGGTGTTCCTGCCGCTGGATACGCCGGCGGCGGTGGCGGCCGAGAGTCCGGAGGACGCAGACGTCGACATGGAAGACGCGGCCGCGCTGCGCGTGCTGGTGGTGGACGACAACGTGGATGCGGCGCAGACGCTGGGCGCGCTGCTGGAGATGAGCGGGCATGCCGTGCGCGTGGTGCACGACGGCGCCGCCGCGCTGATGGAAGCGCCGCGCTTCCGCCCGCATGCCGTGTTCCTCGACATCGGCCTGCCGGACCGCAGCGGCTTCGACGTGGCGCCGGAACTGCGCCGCGCTGACGGCATGGAAACGGCCACGCTGGTGGCATTGACGGGATGGGGTGCGGAGCAGGACCGCCAGCGTTCGCGCGAGGCCGGCTTCGACGCCCACCTCACCAAGCCGGCCGATTTCAATAGCGTGGAAGCGCTGCTGCGCGAGACGGCGGCGCGCCGCAGCCAGCCGGGGACCTGATCGTAGGGTGGGCACCACGTGCCCACCAATGCCCGCGTCGCTTTGGTGCTTGGTGGGCACGTGGTGCCCACCCTACCGGGGCGGCTAGCGGTTAGCGGTTTGCCCCTTCCCGGTCGCCGCCCACCAGATCCCGCCCATCAGGTGGTTCAGGTAGTTCGGATCGCGGTACATCTCGCCATTGTGGCCCAGCGTGGTGACGAACACGCGGCCCTTCTCGACCTCGTGGTACCACGCCACCGGGTGGTCCTTGCCCATGCCCTTGGATACCTGGCCCGGCCAGATCTTTTCCGGGTCGTAGGTGCTCTCGTCCACGTTCAGCACGGGGTGGATCGCGATCTTGTACGGATTGGTGGTGACGTACCACTCGTCGCTCCAGATCCAGCGCTGCGGGATGCCGTAGCCGGCGGGGAATCCCTTGTCGACGACGTCGACCACGGCAGTCTGCAGCATCGGGTGGTTCGTGAACGAGCGTCCCACCAGTTTTTCGTACCAGACCCAGTTGTTCGGCGGCGTGATCGCGGCGCGGTGCACGACGACGGCATTGCCGCCTTCGCGCATGTACTGCTCGAACTTCGCGCGCTGCGCCGGGTTCAGCTCTTCGCCCGGGGTATTCAGGAACACCACCGCCGCGTACTGCTTCAGGTCGCCCTCGAACATCTCGGGCTTGTTGGTGTAGGTGAGCTGGAACGCGTGCAGCTTGGCCAGGTGTTCCAGGCTGTCGCGCGCCACCGGGATGTACTCGTAGTGGTATTTGTTCGGAATGGCCAGCACCAGCACCTTGTACTGGATGTCGGTCCCGGCGCCCGGCGCCAGCGTGAGCGTCGCGGCCGGCACGGTGGCCGGCGCCAGCGCCAGCATCGTCGCCAGCGCGGCGGCCGGCATCAAGACAGATTTCATTCGTTCTCCTAGCAGTGCGTTCAGGGCGCCGGGACACTGGCGCCGCGCGCGATCAGCCAGCCGCCATCCGCCAGCCAGTCGGCCAGGCGGTCCGGCCAGTGCTGCAGCGACACGCGTTCGCCGCGCTGCCCCATATTGAAGGCGTGGTCGGTGTCGGCATACAGGTGCAGTTCCGCCGACACGCCCGATGCGACCAGCTGCTGGTACAGCTTGAGGGCGGGAGGCATGCAGCAGCTGTCCTTCGAGCCGGCCGCGATGAAGGCCGGCGGCGCCTTGTCCGCGGCTTTCGCCGGGGATCCCAGCGGACCGGGATAGATGAGCACCTGGAAGTCCGGCCGCGCACTGAGCTTGTCGACGGCGTCGCGCGCCGGCGCTGCCGGTTCCGGGTTGTCGGCCACCAGCGACACTAGCTCGCCGCCGGCCGAGAAGCCCATCACGCCCACGCGCTGCGGATCGACGCCATGCTCGGCCGCATGGGCGCGCACCCAGCGCACGGCGCGGCGCAGGTCGGCCGCCGCGTCGCGCTCGATGTCGTAGCCCGATCCCTGGTCGCGCGCCAGCCGGTACTTCAGCACGAAGGCCGAGACGCCGATGCGGTTCAGGGTTTTTGCCGCCACCATGCCCTCGTTCTGGAACACGAGCATGCGGTGGCCGCCACCGGGCACGATGACGACGGCGGCGCCGTTCGCATGGCGCGGATCGGCGCGCGACACGGTGAGCGACGGGTCGTGGATATTGCTGAAGTAGACGCCGTCGGCGACCTTTTCCGCTTCGCCGTGGCGCTTCTCGGCGCCCGGCGCGCCGTCCGGCCACAACTGGAATGCGGGGGGCGCCGCCTGCTGCTGGGCGGCGGCAATGCCGCAGGCCAGCGCCAGCAGCAGGGGAAGGAAAGCACGTTTCATGGTCAGATCCGCGTCGAGTACAGGCTGTGGTGCGTGAGGATGAACAGCGTGCGCTTGTCCGGGCCGCCGAAGATCAGCTGCAACGGGCGTTCCGGCACGTCGATGCGGCCGGCCGGCTGCTTCGGATCCTGGCCGTAGACGAACACCTGGCCGTTGGCGACGTAGACCTTGCCGTCCGGTCCCAGGGCCGCGCTCTCGCCGCCGCGGTCGGCGACCATCTTGAGGTCCGTGATCGCGCCGCCCGCGCCCAGCAGGCCGCTGAAGGTGCGGTTCTCGGAGCCGTTGGTGAACACCACGCGCTCGCCCACGCGGCCGTAGACGAAGCCGTGGGTGTCGAGCGTGTCGGACCAGCGGTATCCCATATGGTCCAGCGGGCCTTGCCGCAGCACGCGCCAGGCCGGCAGCACCAGGCTGCCGTCCGGCGACACGTATTCCTGCGCCTTGGGCTTGGCGACGTCGCGCGCGAACATCTCGGCCAGCGTCGTGAATTCATAGGTCTTGGGATCGAGCTGGTCCTGGAACTCGCCGTTCTGCCAGAAGTTCACGGGGATCGCCACGCTGGCCTGCGCGCGTTGCGCGATCGGCGTCGGCTTGATCATCGCGAGCTGGCTGCGCGGCGCGTCCGGCTTGAAGGTGTAGACGCCGGCCTCCTTGCCGTAGTGCGACAGCACCATCACGTTGCCGCTCTTGTCGATGGCCAGGTTGATCGGGTCGAGCGGGGCGTCGCGCACGATCGCCAGGTCGCCGGCCTGGTCCCAGCGGTAGATGCGCTTGAAGTGGCGGTCGATGAAGTACAGCCGGCCCTGGGCGTCGACGGCGGCGCCGGCGATCGAATAGAAATCGCCTTCCAGCTTGTCGACCTTGCCCTGGGCGGCAGGCGCCGCCGTCTGCTTGCCCGTGTAGTCGAGCACCGCGAACTCGCGCTCGCGCACCTGGATCTTGTGGGTGGCGTCCGTGATCGCGTTCTCGTACGGGTACTTGGAGGCGCGCAGGTAGGTGGCGCAACCGTTGTCGTCGCAGGTGGCGAAGCCGCTCTCGCCGTTCACGTGGACGTTGCGGAAACGGATGTCGCTGGAATTCTCGATGCGCACGGCGGTCGGCGCCGGCTTGATCGAGCGCGTGACGCGGTAGCCGTGGTAGTTGGCGATCAGGATGTTCTTCGAGTTGCGGATGTCGAAGGACACGGAATCCATGCCGTCGCGGACTTCCTCTTCCGTCTGCGGCGCCAGGAATTCCCAGTTCTGCACGTCGTCCAGCACGATCTCGTTGCGGATGTGGTGCTCGGCCGACAGCTCGTACACATAGCCCGGCGTCTTCGTGTTCGACACGTAGAAGCCGGCCTGCGCATAGCCGCTCGGTGACCAGATGCCGGAGAAGGTGCCTCCGCCGTTGTCCGTCACCCAGATGCTCGGGTACTGGCGGTCCCACCACGCGGTCGTATCCCAGTTGCCGTTCTTCTTGTACGGATCGTCGCGCGAGCCGTCGTACAGGCGGGTGCCATGGCCGCCCTGGATGCGCACGTCGTCCACCAGCGAGCGTTCTCCGGCGCGCCACAGCAGGGCCACGGCGCGGTTGTTGACTTCGCCGGTGGCCAGGCCGAGGCCCGAGACGATGGCGTCGCCGCCGCGCGCGCTTTCCAGCAGCGCCTTGGGGCCGTCGACGCCCTGGAAGGCGGGCGAGCCGTTCGGCAGCACGAGCTGGGTCAGGCCCGGATGCAGGGCGACGATCACGGTGTCCGGCTTCATGCGGATCGTGTCGTTGACCACGTAGAAGCCCAGCGGCAGGTAGACGGTGCGCTTGCTGTCGATGGCCTTCTGGATCGCCGCCGTATCGTCCGTCTTGCCGTCGCCTTTCGCGCCGAAGCTGCGCACATTGGCCCAGTCCTTCGTCGGCGGCAAGGCGCGCAAGGCAGGGGCGGGCGCTTTCGCATCCTTCAGCGCCGCCGTCTTGTAGTTGGTGTCGAAGCGTCCCGGCGTGCCGAGCTGGTCGAGCTTCATGCCGTAGTTGAATTCCGTGACTTCGTAGTTGCGGCCGGGGCCGGCCAGCGTCTTGCCGCTGTCGCGGAAGCGCGCGAAGGTCGGCACGTTGCGCGCGCTGGCGCGCTCGAAGCCGACCTGGGTGTACACATTGTCCTCGTTGCTGATGACGACGGCGGCCTTCGACACGTTCTCGAAGCGCACGCCCTTGCCCCACAACCAGTCGCCGTAGCCGCGGTCGATGTCGATGCCGACGGGGGTGTTGCGGATGTCCGTGTTCACCAGCGTCAGGCCCGCCTCGTGCTCGCGGATGGCGGCGTCGCGCTGGCCCTCGAACGTGGAATCGACGAGCGTGAACTGCCAGGCCGGCGACGTCTTCTCGGCCAGGATGCCGTAGCGGCCGCCGTGGAATTTCAGGTCGTAGGCGATGTTGCCGACCTGGTAGACGCCGGCCAGGCCGGAGCCGATGTGGAAGTCGATGTGCGACAGGTTCGAGTGCTGGGCCGTGTGCATGCGCACGGCGGCGGCGGCCGGGTTGCCGTCGCCGATCTCGAAGTCGACGTTCGACAGCACCGAATAGAAGGTCGAGGAATTGGCGTCGCGGACCGGCTTGTTGTCCGGGTCGAAGGGGACGGCGCCGGGTACCGGCATCGGTACCTTGCCGACCGTGTACTGGTCGCCGCCCGTGAAGATCACCATGTTCGCCACGCCCTGCTGGAATCCCGGCGTGTTCGGCGCCAGCACGAACACGGGCCGGGTGGCGCCCACGCCGTACAGGCGCACGGCCAGCGGGATCAGGAGGCTCTTCGTGATGCGGTAGCGGCCCGAGGGCAGGAACACGATGCCGCCCTGGCCCTTGTCGGCGGCCGCGTCGAGGGCTTGCTGGATCGCGGCCGTGTCGTCGGTCTTGCCGTCGCCGCGCGCGCCCTTGACGACGATGGCATGCGGATCGTCCGGCATGGTCTGGTAACTGGAAACCGATGCGGCATGCGCGGGCAGGGCCAGCGCCATGGCCAGCGCCAGGGCGGTAAGTCGGTGATTCATGGTATGTCCCCTCTCTAGTTTTTATCGAACGAACAGCGACAGCAACAGCACGAACAGCAGGCCGAACACGCCGACCAGGGTTTCCATCAGCGACCAGGAACGGAAGGTGTCCTTCAGCGACAGGCCGAAATATTCCTTGAACATCCAGAAGCCGGAATCGTTGACGTGGCTGCACATCAGGCTACCCGCGCCCACGGCCAGCACCATCAGGTTGGGATCGCAGCCGGAACTCTGCACGAGCGGGCCGACCACGCCGGCGGCCGTCACGCCGGCCACGGTGGCGGAGCCGAGGCAGATGCGGATCAGCGTCGCCACCGACCAGCCGAGCAGCAGCGGCGGCACCGGCAGCGTGGCCAGCTGCGCGCCCAGTTCGGCGCTGACACCGGAATCGATCAGCACCTGTTTCAATGCCCCCGCGCCGGCGATGATCAGCAGGATCGGCGCGATCTCGCGCAGCGCTTCTTGGGCGCCCTGCATGACCTGCGCCAGCGAGCGGCCCTGGGCCAGGCCCAGCGTCCAGATCGCGACGCCGTACGAGACCAGCATCACGACCAGCGGATTGGAGAAGAAGGCGAGCGGCTGCGCCAGTTCCGGCCGCAGCAGCGTGACCAGCGTGAGCGCGGCCAGCAGCACGACCGGCAGCAGCGCCGTGGCGAAGCAGTTGAAGGTGCCGGGCGGCGTCGTCTCCACCGGCTGGGCGTTGCGGAACATCGGCGCCGGCTCGGCGCGGATATTCCGCAGGCTCATGGCGAACACGGGGCCGGCGATGATGAGCGTCGGGATCGCGACGGCCAGGCCGTACAGCAGCGTCTTGCCCATGTCCGCATGCACGGCCACGACCAGTGCCGTGGCCGACGGATGCGGCGGCAGGAAGCCGTGCGCGATCGACAGTCCGGCCAGCAGCGGCATGCCCAGCGCCACGGCCGGGCGGCCCGACTGCTGGACCAGCGAAAAGATCAGCGGCACCATCAGCACGAAGCCGACGTTGTAGTACAGCGGCAGCCCGACGACGAAGCCGGTGACGGTCATCGCCACCGGGATCCGGGCCGGCCCCGTCTTCCCGATCAGCGAGGCGGCGATCTGGCGGGCGGCGCCGCTGTCGGCGATCAGCTTGCCGAACACGGCGCCCAGGCAGATCACGACGACCAGC
Source organism: uncultured Massilia sp. (assembly GCA_963529995.1). Lineage (GTDB taxonomy): Bacteria > Pseudomonadota > Gammaproteobacteria > Burkholderiales > Burkholderiaceae_D > Telluria. The sequence goes on from CAUSCY010000018.1 coordinate 31,312, forward strand.
GAGCCGAGCAAGTCGCCGATGCCCTTCTCGATGGCGCCCGGGATCTTCGCCGCCGGCATGCCCAGCAGCAGGGCGGCGACGATGGCGGCGATCACGAACGCCAGCAGCGGCTGCACCTTGCCCCAGGCGATCATCACGGTGAGCAGGCCGACGGCCAGCAGCACCGATACGATGTTCCACACGGTCCTGGCCCGCTCAGTAGTTGTAGCGCAGGCCGACGCGGTAGGTGCGGCCCACGACGTCATACAGGGCCGGGTTGATCGCGAAGCTCGGGTTGGCCTGCGGTGCCGGTTCCGGATCGCGGTCGGCCAGGTTGTCGACCTTGAAGTACAGCATGAGCTGCTTCGAGATGTTCCAGCTGCCGCCGAAGTCGAGGTAGGTCGCGCCCTTCATCTGGTTGTTGTAGATGGTCGGGTGGATCAGGGTCGAGGTCGGGCAGTTGGTCTGGCACTCGATGAACTCGTTGCTGTACACGCCGTCGCTGAACCAGCGTTCCGTCAGGGTCAGGCTCAGCTTGTCGTTCAGCAGGCCGTCCCAGGTCTGCGAAGCGAGCACCTTCCACTTCGGCGTATTGCCCAGGTTGACGCCCGCGCCTTCGCTCGGGATCGTGCCGACCACGCCGGAATCCGTGATGAAGTGCAGGTTGCGGGTGGCCAGCGCACGGAACGTGAAGCGGCCCGGCAGGCTGAAGGCATCGAGGTTCTTGCGGTACGCGGTCTCGACGTCGAAGCCCTTGGCATGCAGCGACGCTAGGTTGAAGTTCTGCACCGTGACGTAGTTGTTGCCCGGGCTGTTCAGCACCATCGCCGAGCAGATCTCCTGGTTGCCGGCTTCGCACAGGTCGACTTCCTGCTGGATCGACAGGGTCGAGATCACGTCCTTGACCTTGATGTCGAAGTAGTCGAGCGAGACCGAGAAGCCCGGCGCCCAGCTCGGCTGGCTCAGCACGATGCCGAAGGAGTTGTTGCGTGCCGTTTCCGGACGCAGGTTCGTGTTGCCCACGGTGCGCTGCTGGACGCTGATCGCATTGCCCTGGTACTGCACCTGGTTGTTGACGACGACGGGCGCCGCGAACAGTTCGGACAGGTTAGGCGCGCGCACGTCCTTCGAGGTCACGGCGCGCAGGCGCAGGCCGTCGACCGGGGTCTTCCAGGTGGCGCCCAGCTTCCAGGTGCCGTTGCTGCCGGCCGTGCTGTACTTGGTCTGGCGGTCGGCCACGTTGATGTTGGCCTCGCCCCAGCGTTCCGACTTCAGCACGGGCACGTTGAACTCGACATAGGCTTCGCGCACGTTGTACGCGCCGCCGCCGTTGTGGTAGTTGCCGGCGTACCAGTTGTTGCCGATGGTGCTGTTGAGCGTCGGATCGGCCGGGTAGCCGGCCAGGGACAGCGAGTCGGGCGACACGCCGGCGCCGTACGGGTCGCCCTTGACCGTGTACTTCTCGCGGCGGTACTCGGCGCCGGTCGCCATCGAGATCGGACCGGCCCAGCCCTCGAAGATCTCGCCGTTGATGTTGAAGCTGGCCACGTCCTGGCTTTGCTCGGTGCGCTGGATCGGGCCCGCTTCCGGCGCGATGTAGCGCCAGGCGGCCGGGTCGACCGGGTTGTTGCCGATGATGTTGAACGGCAGGCAGCCGTTGGCGCGCGCCGTCGCGTTGCGGCAGCCGATGGTGCCGTCGGCCAGGCGCACGGCATCGATCGCGTTGTTGTAGCGCGTGTTGAGCGTGATGTCGTGGACGTTGATGTTGGTGGTGTTCTCGCCGTGTTCGACGTAGGCGTCGTAGTTCCACTCGCGGCCGAACAGATTGAACTTGCCGTCGGCGCCGACCACGAAGCGGCGCTGGGTACGCGTCGGATGGACGTTGATGTTCGACGGGAAGATTGCGTTCGCGGTGCCGTACTGGAAGCTGGTGATGTTGTTGGCCGCGCACGCCGCCGCGATCGACGCCGGCAGGAACGGGTTGTCGCACTGGATCGTCAGGTTGGCCTGCTTGGCCGCGCCGGGGTTCGGGGTGAAGTGCGAGGCCACCTGCGCCCAGTTGGCGGTGAAGTAGATCTCGTTGTCCGGGTCGAGGTCCCAGGACAGGCGCGTGTAGGCGACCTGGCGCTTGAAGTTCATCGCGAGGTTGGTGCCGGAACCGACGCTGCCCGTCAGGTCCCCGCCGACGCAGAACGGGTTGACGCAGTTGCTGACCTGGCCGTTCCCGAGCGGCACGCCGTTCGAGCCGTACTGGAACTGGTAGGGAGCGCCGCCGGTGCCGAACGCGGTGCCCTGCAGCGGGCCGCTCGTGATCAGGCCGTATTTCGAATACTGGTATTGCTGGGCGTGGTCGATGACGCGGTATTCCGGACGGCCATCGGTCGTCTGGGACAGCGGGCGGCGCTCGTAGACGGTGTTGCGGTACCAGTCGCGGCCGCCCGCGCCGACTTCGCCGAAGCCCGGCGCGTCGATGCCGTTCTCCTTCGAGAATTCGCCGCTGACCGTCACGTGCAGGCGGTCGTTCAGGAACGCCTTGCCCCACGCGGCCTGCACGGTGCCGCTCTTGTCGTCGTCGTACTTGGTCTGGCCGCCCTCGATGTTGGCCTTGAAGCCTTCGAACTTCTTGTCGGTGATGAAGTTGACGACACCGCCGACGGCATCGGAACCGTAGGACGCCGAGGCGCCGCCGGTGACGACGTCGACGCGCTTGACCAGCAGTTGCGGGAACTGGCTTACGTCGGTCACGCCGGTGACGTTGGCGCCGACCACGCGCTGGCCGTCCAGCAGCGTCAGCGTGCGGATCGGTCCCAGGCCGCGCAGCGACAGCGAGGACAGGCCCTGGATGCCGCTCGAGGTGCTGTTGGTGCTGGTGGTGCGGCCCGTGCTGCCCTGCAGCGCCGGCAATTCCACCAGCGTGTTGAACAGGTTCGGTTTCGCCGCCTTTTCCAGGTCGGCGCTGGACAGGCTCGTCGTCGGCGTCGGCTGCGAGAAGCCGCGCGCGGCGATGCGCGAACCGGAAATGCGCACGACGTTGGTGTTCGCATTGGCGGCGGGGGCAGCCGGCGGCATCGTCTGCACGGCCGGGGTCTGCTGGTCGGCCGCGGCCGGCGTCGTTTCTTGTGCCGCGGGATCGACGGCGGCGGCGGTGGGGACGGGGGCCGGCGTGGCCTGGGCCGCGTCGGACTGAGTCGTGCCGGCTTGCGCGGCGGCCGGCTGGGCCGCCTGCTGCGCGTGGGCCGCGCCCAGCATGCAGCAGGCGCTGGCGACGGCGAGGTTGATCAGGGTTCTTGCTTGTGGTGTACGCATGTCTGTCTCCGTGCTTTTTTATGTGGCCGGCGTGCCTCCTCGGACGGCGGGAGGCTGCGCCAATGGATGCGAACTAGTTCAATCCGTCCTTTCCGGGTCGGCGCCGATACGGGTGATGAGCAGTTCCGGCGCTTGCGTGATGTCGAGCGTCATGCCGTCCTCGCCCGCCTGCAGCGGTTCGAGGTCGCGCAGCTGGCTGTCCAGCAGCGACGGCGGCATGTAGTGACCGGCCCGGGACTGCATGCGCTGTTCGATCAGCGTGCGCGGACCCTGCAGGTGGACGAAGCGCAGGGCGGGGTCGGCCTCGCGCAACACGTCGCGGTAGCGCCGCTTGAGCGCGGAGCACGACACCACGATGCCGGTACCCTGCTCGCGCGCGTGGCGGATCTGGTCGGCCAGGGCCTGCAGCCAGCCGGCGCGGTCGGTATCGTCGAGGGGAATGCCGGACGACATCTTGGCGACGTTGGCGTCCGGATGGAATTCGTCGCCTTCGATGAAGGGAACGTTCTTGGCGTGGGCGAGGGCGGCACCGATGGTGCTCTTGCCGCATCCGCTCACGCCCATGACCACCCAGCGGCCTGTCGAGGCCGGCTGGTGGGGCGAATCGCTTGCTGGTGGCATGGTTTGTCTCCGTTGGGCTACCGTTAGCGCTATCATTTTTTTGACAAGTCTTGAGCAGCAAAAAAAGTTTGTAAAGTGCGATTCATGCTGCACAGCAGTATGACGGGACGGTCGCGCTATTCCTGATGCATGGACGAAAGCGTATCTCCAGAGTGAAAAGGGTGATAGCGCTATCAATTGTGCGTGGCGGAATCGATTGGAATCGATGTGGTGTATACAACACAGCTGCCATTCGGACATGCTTTACGGCTAAGGAAGGGAGAAGCGTGCTCTTCCATACGGTCCGGCGAGCATGTTCATACTTTCACACTTCATTGTCTTCGACACCAGCAATAGTGACTGAAGGTAATAATTTCGGTGACAAATGCAGTTGTCGATGTAACCTTTATGCGCTTGCAGAATATCCGGTATCACGCTTCTTTTTCGCTGAAATTCGCACTAAAAACGTGCTTATTGCTGAGAAAATAGGGGAAATTTGGGGTATTCAGCCTCCTTTGTCGGAACCGTGCAACGCTTTCTGACTCGGTTACAAACAGTAGGAAATTTTTTCCGCGTGGAAAACCAAAAATTTCTCCAACCGCGTAGAATTGCTCTCCATCAGATGCCCAACGCCAACCACTCCTGCGGTTGGCGTTGTGCTTTCAGACCCTGTTAGCAAGCAGTCACCGGGCCGCACGACGCGGCGGGTGCCGAACAACGAAACCTAATAAAACACCAGCCATCATGCAAAACCCTGTGCCCGCCACCAGCACTGTTTCGCGCAATCCCGCCATCGCGTTCGTCCAGCCGCACGCGCTACCGATCCTGTTCACGCTGTTCGGCGTGATCATGGGCTCGTGGGCCGGCCGTATCCCGGCCATGGCCGAACGCGTCCACGTCTCGCACTCGGCCCTGTCGATGGTGCTGCTGTGCGGCGGCCTCGGCGCCGTGCTGTCCTACCCGATTTCCTCGCGCATGATGGGTTCGCTCGGCGCGCGCAAGACCCTGCTGTTTTCGGGCCTGGCCCTGCTGTGCGTGCTGATCGCCATCGGCGTCGCGCCGACCGTGCCGCTGCTGATGATGGCCGTGCTGAGCCTGGGCATCACCGCCAGCACCTTCGACGTCGCCATCAACTCGGCCGCCACCAGCCGCGAAACCCGTACCGGCAAGTCGGAACTGTCGAAGCTGCACGGCCTCGGCTGTGCCGGCGGCCTGGCCGGCGCGACGCTGGGCAGCCTGATGGCCAGCCTGCACATCATGCCGGGCACCCACTTCCTGATGCTGGCCGGTCCCCTGGCCGCGCTGCTGTATTTCGCCTACACCATGCTGGAGGCGGACGATGCGCCGGCCACCGTCGAGAAGAAATCGTTCTCGCTGCCCCGCGGTCCGCTGCTGTTCCTGGGCTTGATCGGTTTCCTCGGCTCGATGGCCGAAGGCAGCATCGCCGACTGGAGCGGCGTGTTCCTGAAAGAGCACTTCGGCGCGTCGGACGGCCTGGCGCCGCTGGCCCTGTCGGCCTTCTCGGTGATGATGCTGCTGGCCCGCCTGGTCGGCGACAAGCTGAAGGCACGCTACGGCGCCCGTCCCCTGGTCACCAGCGGCGCGATGCTGGGTGCGGCCGGCCTGATGTTCGCCGTGCTGTCGCCGAACGCCTACTTCGCCCTGTTCGGCTTCGCCGTCGCCGGTCTCGGCCTGTCGCTGGTGTTCCCGTTCGTGTTCAGCGCCGCCGGCGCGCAAGGTCCGGCAGCCCTGGCCGGCGTCGCGACCATGGCTTACAGCGGCAGCCTGATGGGCCCCCCGGTGCTGGGTGCTATCGCCCAGGGCCTGGGCATGCAGATCGCCATCGCCTACGTCGGCGGCCTGGCAGCGCTGATCGCCTTCGTGGCCAGCCGTTCGCAGATGCTCAAGTAAATCCAGTCTTCTTCTATTTCGAAGGGCGGTCGCCGCAAGGCACCGCCCTTTTTTCATGGCGCTGTTCGCGTTAGTTATGTGAACCGGACGCCGCTGCTGCGGTCTTACCCACTGTCGAGGTAACTCATGGGGAGACAGTAATGCGCAGCCTGGTATTCGATGACCTGTTCGCCCTCCTGACGAACTTGCCGCTGCGCACCGACGACCTTGCCAGGCTGCGCACCTGGATTGCTTCCATCGCCCATCCGGGCGAATGCCTGTCCCTCATCGAGCAGGCTGCCGGCACGCCCCCGTGCCCGCACTGCGCGTGCACCCGTGTGCATCGCTGCGGCCGCGCCAGCGGCTTGCAGCGTTTTCGGTGCTGCCGTTGCCGCCGCAGCTACAACGCCTTGACCGGAACGCCGCTCGCCCGCTTGCGCAAGAAGGAAAAATGGCTGCCGTATCTACAATGCCTGCTCGAGTCGCGCACCGTGCGCGATGCGGCGACCGTCACCGACGTGCACCGCACGACCAGTTTTCGCTGGCGCCATCGTTTCGTGCCGGGCGCCATGCACGAGCGTCCACGGCAGTTGTCGGCCATCGTCGAGGCGGATGAGACCTATCTGCTCGAATCGCAGAAGGGCTCGCGCCAGCTGAACCGGCCGCCGCGGAAGCGCGGCGGCGTTGCCAGGCGCCGCGGAATCAACCGCGAGCACGACTGCCTGCTGGTAGCGCGCGACCGTAGCGGTCGGACGCTGGATTTTCATACGGGCCGCGGCCCCGTCACGGCAGGCCAGCTGGCCCGGTGCCTGCAGCCGGTCCTGGCCGATGATGCCCTGCTGGTGACCGATGCGGCGCTGGCTTACAAGACCTTCGCGGCAAAAGCCGGGGTGAGCCACGAGGCGGTGAACGTGAAGGCGGGTGTCCGCGCGCGCGGTGCGCTCCACATCCAGAACGTCAATGGCTGGCATAGCCGCTTCAAGACCTGGCTGCTGCGTTTTCGCGGCGTGGCCAGCCGCTACCTGGTGCATTACTCCGGATGGCAACGGGTCCTGGACGACCAAGGCCTGAGCACACCCGCCTTGCTGTTGCGCGCGGCACTACGCTGCCGCCGAACGGCCGGCGCCTTATCTAATTAATGCGCACAGCGCCTTTTTCATGGCGCATCGGCGCCGGTCGCACGGCGGACCGCAGTCGGATGAGGGGGCTCCCATGATACCTGCGCGGTCAATGCGAAAAGTTGTGTCCACGCATCATTTCTAAAAATAAACGAAACTTTCTGTATTGTAAAAATTGACGAATTCAAGGACAATTCCGTCTCTCTTTTTGTGTGAATGATCTAAATACAAAAAGAAATGACGGTTTTGAGCCTCTGCGTCTCGGCCTCCGCTTCCTCCCTTCCACGCCGATTTCTACAGATAGTCAACCGATGCGACACTTCAGTATCAAGCACCTCATTACATCCGTCGTTGCCCTGCTCATCGTCGTCATGCTGGCGGTCGGCACCATGGGTTACATGGCCACCCAACACGCCGTCGCCACGCTCGAAGGCGCCGTCCTGCGCGACGCGCACCAGAACGCCATGATCACGAACCTGGTGCTGCGCATGGAGACGAACCGCAGCCAGCTGCTGCAGGCGCTGCAGCACAACCCCGCCACCGAATATGCGAGCCTGCACGATCATCCGGTGTCCGTGCACTTCCAGGCGATTGCCGACAATACGCGCCTGCTGGAACAGGCCCGCGACGAATTCAGCGCATCGCTGCAAACGCCGGAAGCCAAGGCGCTGGTGGGCACGTGGTACGAACAGAGCGAAGGTCTCGGCATCGCCTATGTCCAGGCGGCGACGAAAGCGATCGAAGCGGGAAACTGGACCGAGGCCGGCACCATCTTGTCCAGGAAGGTCAACCCGACCTACAAGAAGAGCCAGCCGGCCTACGAGGCGCTCCAGAACTTCCTGGGCAAGCGCAGCGAAGCGAATGCCGTGCGCACGCATGAGGACTTCCACAACCGCAATATCATGATGGGCCTGCTCATCGCCGTCGGCGCGCTGGTCGGCGTCGGCGCCGCCGTGTTCCTGGTGCGCAGCATCATCCGCCCGCTGACGGAAGCGGTCGCCATCGCCCGCCGCGTCGCCCAGGGCGACCTGAGCGCGGATATCCAGCCGGGTTCGGACAACGAATTCGGCCAGTTGCTGGGCGCGCTGCGCGACATGAATGCGAGCCTGGCCGGCATCGTCGGCGAGGTGCGCAACGGTACCGAGGAAATCGCCCGGGCGTCGAGCGAGCTCAGTGCCGGCAATATGGAGCTGTCCTCGCGGACCGAACAGCAGGCCAGCACGCTGGAAGAGACGGCGTCTTCGGTCGAGGAACTGAGCGCCACCGTGCGCCAGAACGCCGACAATGCGCAGGCAGCGAACAAACTGGCCGCCTCGGCATCGGACGTCGCGACCAAGGGCGGCGCGGTGGTCGCCGACGTGGTGCGCACGATGGGTGCGATCAACGCATCGGCCGGCAAGATCGTCGACATCATTTCCGTCATCGACGGCATTGCCTTCCAGACCAATATCCTGGCACTGAACGCGGCCGTGGAAGCCGCCCGTGCCGGCGAACAGGGCCGCGGCTTCGCGGTGGTAGCGAGCGAGGTGCGCAACCTGGCGCAGCGCTCGTCCGCGGCCGCCAAGGAAATCAAGGACCTGATCACGGATTCCGTCGGCAAGGTCGAGGACGGCAGCCGCCTGGTCGACCAGGCCGGCACCACGATGCAGGAGGTAGTCGACAGCATCCGCCGCGTGGCCGGCCTCATGAACGAGATCACGGCGGCCAGCCAGGAACAGCGCATCGGCATCGAGCAGATCCACGACGCCGTCAGCCAGATCGACCAGGTGACCCAGCAGAACGCCGCCATGGTCGAGGAAGCGGCCGGCGCCTCGCAGTCGCTGCTGGACCGCGCCTCCAGCCTGGCGCAGTCGGTCAGCGTGTTCCGTCTGGAACGCGTACAGGGCTTCGCGTCCGGACACGCGCAGCAGGCTGGTCCGGCGCGCCGTGCCGCGCGCCTGGAGGCGATCGAAGCGTAAGCGGTCACGGCGGCCTACGTTCCGCACGGCGTTTGCGCTGTGCCAATGAGACCTGTTGCGAGGCGAACTCCAGCAGGTATCGCACGCTCCAAATGAAGTCATCGTCCGTTCCCGGATCGGAGTCTTCATGCAAAGCGACATCGACGCGGCATCCGTCGCCTGGTTCCACGACCGCCAGTTGCGCCAGCGCGACTGGCCGGTGCTGTCGCGTGCGGCGGCGCCGCCCGCAGGGCCCACGCAGTGCCATGCCTGGGAGTGGATCGATGCCAACCACCGCTACAACGGCCTGCTCTGGAACGAGGAAGACCGCGCGCGCCGGCTCGACGTGCCGCCGTCCGAGATTGCCGCCGGCAAGCGCCTGATCGACCGCTATAACCAGAAGCGCAACGATGCCGTCGAGCTCATCGACGAAGCCCTGCTGGCCGACCTGGCCGCGGCCCTGCCCGGCGGCGCGCCGCGGCCCGGCGCGCGCCTGTCCAGCGAGACGGCCGGTGCCATGATCGACCGCCTGTCGATCCTGGCGCTCAAGATCCACCACATGCGCATCCACGCGCAGCGCCTGGACGCCGGCGAGGAGCACGTGCGCGCCTGCAGCGCCAAGCTGGAGCGCCTGCAGGCCCAGCGCCAGGACTTGATGGCCTGCCTCGACACGCTGCTGGCCGAGGCGCGCAGCGGCCTGGCCTATTTCAAGGTCTACCGCCAGTTCAAGATGTACAACGATCCCGCCCTCAATCCCTATCTCAACGGGCAGGCGCAGGAGCAGCCGCCGGAGCGGGGGAGGACGGCGTGAGCGCCGCGGCCGAGCTCGTCGACGTGCTGGTGCCGACCCGCAACCGACCCGCGGCGCTGGCCGTCACGCTGGCCACGCTGGGCAGCCAGGACTGGCCGCAACTGCGCATCGTCATCGCCGACCAGTCCGACGACGATGCCTGCGCCCGGGGCGAGGTGAGGGCCGTGCTGCGCTGGCTGCGCGCCACCGGCCGCGCCGTGGATGCCTTCCGCCGCCTGCCGGCGCGCGGCATGGCCGAGCAGCGTGCCTTCCTGCTGGACCAGGTGCGCACCCGTTATTGCCTGTTCGTCGACGACGACGTCATCCTCGATCCCGACCTCGTCACGCGCCTGCATGACGCCATCCGCGCGGAGCGTTGCGGCTTCGTCGGCAGTGCCCTGCACGGACTGGGCTACCTCGGCCAGCGGCGCCCCGCCCAGGAAGCGATCGCATTCTGGGAAGGGCCGGTGGTGCCGGAGACCGTGCGGCCCGGCACCGAAGCCTGGGCGCGCCACCACCTGCACAGCGCGGCGAACCTGTTCCACGTGCAGGCGCGGCTGGGAGCGAACCGCGCCAGCACGCGGCATTACAAGGTCGCCTGGGTCGGCGGCTGCGTCCTGTTCGACACGGCCATGCTGCGCGCCGCCGGCGGCTTCGACTTCTGGCGCCAGTTGCCGCCCCAGCATTGCGGCGAAGACGTGCTGGCCCAGCAGCGCGTGATGGCGCGCCACGGCGGCTGCGCCATCTTTCCTTCCGGCGCCTATCACATGGAATTGCCGACGACCGTATCGGGGCGTGCCGTCGATGCGCCATACGTGTTGCCGCTGGCGCCGCCGGAAGATGCGGGCCTGCCGGGTATTCCCGGATAGCGCCATGCAGCCGCGCGCACAGTGGGGAGACCGGCCGCCGCTGGACGGCGTGCGCCGGATCGCCGTGCTGCGGCCGAATGCGGTAGGCGATTTCGTGTTCGCCCTGCCGGCCCTGCATGCCTTGAAGCAGGCCTATCCCGAGGCGCGGCTGACCCTGGTCGGCAAGGCCTGGCACCGCGACTTCCTCGCCGGCCGGCCCGGGCCGGTGGACGACGTCGCCGTGATGCCGTCCGTGCCCGGCGTGGGCGCCGCGTACGATGACGGTGGCGGCGACGATCACGGCGGCGACAGCGATGGCGACAGCAATGCGGTCGACGCCTTCGTCGCGCGCATGCGGGAACAGTCGTTCGATCTGGCCCTGCAGATGTACGGCGGCGGGCGCCATTCGAACGCCTTCCTGCAGCGCTTCGGGGCGCGCCTGAGCGTGGGCGCCCGCGCCCGCGACGCGCCGCCGCTGGACCGCTGGCTACCCTACCGCGAGCCGGTCCCGCGCCGGCTGGCCTTGCTGGAAATCGCGGCATTGGCGGGCGCGCCGCCGGTCTTGCCGCCGCTGCCGGAGCTGGCGCTCGTCGATGCCGACCGCGCCGCTGCCGCCGCGGCATTGCCGGTCGTCCCCGGTGAACGCCTGGCGATCCTGCAGCCCGGCGCCAGCGATCCGCGCCGGCGCTGGCCGGTGTCATGCTTTGCCGCGCTGGGCGACAGATTGGCGCAGCAGGGCTTGCAGGTCGCCATCAACGGTTCGCCCGGGGAAGCGGCGCTGGTGGCCGAGGTAGCGAGCGGCATGCGCCATCGCGCCGTGCCGCTCGCCGGCCGCCTGGGCTTGCACGGCTTGTGCGGCCTGCTGGCACGTGCCTGCCTGCTGGTATCGAACGACACGGGGCCGCTGCACCTGGCGCTCGCGCTCGGCGTGCCCAGCGTCGGCATCTTCTGGCTGACGAACCTGGTCGAAGGCATGCCCTTGCGGCCGTCGCTGCTGCACGCGGCGTTGTCGCTGCGTACCTGCTGCCCCGTGTGCGGGCGGGACAACGTCGCGCTGCGCTGTCCCCACGACGCCAGCTTCGTCGCGGACGTGGGCCTGGACGAGGTGGCCATGCTGGCCGATCGGGCACTGGCCGCGCCACCGGCCTGGATGCGTCACCAGTAGGGCCACATGCCCACGCTGCGCTGGCGGCTGGGCGCCGTATCGGACAGCAGCGCGCGCGCGTGCTGCAGCACGACCTTGGCCCGTTCCGCGCCCGGGTCCCAGATGCAGCGGTGCGCCATGCGGTCGAGCGGGGCCCAGCGCGCGATATCCGCCTTGCTGAACACGACCACGCTCTTGAGCTTCAGGCCGGACGCGATGTGGGATACGCCCGTGTCGTTGCACAGCAGCAGGCGGGCGTCGCGCAGCAGCACGGCCATGGCGCCGATCGAGATCGGGGCCGCGGCGTCGATGGGCGTGTGGTGCATGTGGGCGGCCACCTCGGCGGTCAGGTCGCGCTCCGCTGCCGAGCCGGTCAGGACGACCTGCAGGCCGAATTCGTCGGCCAGGCGGTCGCCGACCTCGGCGAAACGGCTCGGCGGCCAGCATTTGTCGCGGGTGCGGGCGCCGGGGTGGATGCACAGGTACTCGCCGGGTTCGAGGTCCTTGCCGATGCCGCTGACTTGTAGTTCTTCCTCGTCCTGGCGCGACAGCGGGAATTCGAGGTGGCTGCCGGCCGGCGTGGCGCCGAGCTGCGCGATCAGGGTCTGCAGGCGTTCCGGCTCGGCGCCGATGTCGGGATAGGGAAACAGGGCGAGGTGGTCGCGGTTGACCGCGGGACCGCGGCAGAAACCTGCCATGGCCTGGGCGCCGAAGCCGGTCACGATGTCGTTGCTGACGTCGCCGTTGCCGTGCATCTGGATCGCCAGCCCGAAGCGGCGCGCGCACAGGCGGTGATAGAAGCGGGCCAGCGCATGCTGCCGCACCGGCTGTTCGGGCAGCAGCGGATGGCCGGGGAAGGGGATGAATTCGTCGACGTACGCAGCGAAGCGGTCGGCGAACTGCTGCGCCCACGGCAGCCCGACCAGCGCGATGTGCGCGTGCGGCAGCGCGGCGCGCAAGGTGCGCAGGGCCGGCACGGCGCACAGCATGTCTCCCAGGTGCAGCGCCCGGAACACGACGACCGAGGAAAGGTCGAGGCGTTGCAGCAGCGGTCGGCGCGACATGTTTCCTCCTGTAGCGAACGACGGCGGCAGGCAGGGGGCCCGGCAAGGGGCGACCCCGGCGCTTGCCGTCATCGGGACAGCAATCCATCGAGCACGTTGCGGGTGATGCGTTCCACGCGGCGGTCGCGCGCGCAAGCGAGTACCTGGGCCCAGTCGGTCGTGCCGCTGGAAAATACGGTGCCCCGGCGCGCGAACAGGCCCATGGTGGCGGCATGAATGCCCGTGCCGGCCGCCCGGCCTTCGCGCGCGGGCAATTCCTGCCAGGCCCCGTCGAGCGGAGCGGCGGCCAGCACCGTGTAGCCGGGCGGCGTGCCGCAGGCGGATGCGTCGGCGGCGAGAACGGCGCCGCGCACGGGATCGCAGGCGGCCAGCGGCGCGCCGTCGCATTCGTAGCCGGCCAGCGGCGGCCAGGTGTCGCGCCCAAGTGCATCGCCGCGCGCCAGGCCCGTGCCTTCGAATACCCAGTGGCGGGGTTCCTGCACCAGGTAGCCGGCCGTCGTGCGCGGGCCGTCCCACCAGCCGCCGCCATGGCGGTAGCTGGCGCCGCCCAGGCTGTCCTCCGGCCGCGCCGCGCCCGTGGCCGGCCACCAGTGGTCGTGCGCGCCGTCGGGCCCGCCCTGGTGGCAGACCAGCGCCGTGCCGCCGTCGACCAGGTGGATGCGCCACCAGCACAGGTTGGCGGCGAAGAAGGCGGCATTGCCGCCGCCGCGCACGAAATCCTCGACCGCGTCGCGGGTGGCTTCGCTCCAGTATTCGTCATGGCCGGCCGAGACCAGCAGGCGGTAGCCGTCGAGCAGGCCGGGATCGGCGGGAATGTCGAGGTCGGTGCAGAAGTCGGCCGCATAGCCATTGCGCGCCAGCCAGCCGGTGAAGCGCGCATCCCAATGGGCGAAGGACTGGCGCGGCGACGCGGCATCGTAGTGGTCGGGGGCGCCCCACACGGGGCCGCCGATACCGCCGCCGGGCCGGCGCAGCGAGACGCGCGCGCCGGGTGGCGTCGCCGAGCGTGGCGGGTCGGCGTAGAAACAGGCGCCGCCGCTGTGGTTGTAGGCGTGGTAGGTGGCCAGCGGCAGCTTGTAGAGCAGGCCCCGGCGCTGCCCGCCGCGGCGCGCCGGCGGCCGCACGACGAACAGGGCGGCGCCGTGGCCGCGCGCCAGGTCGAAGCTGGCCTTGCGGCCTTCTTCCTCGCAGTCGGCGATGTACACGCCCGACGGCCAGTCCGGGGGAATGGCGAAGACGTGGGCCGGCCAATCCCAGTCGGCGTCGGCCGGCCCGTCGGGTGCATCGGCGCCGTCCTGCCAGCTGCTGCGCCACATCGCCTGCGGGCCGTCGCCCCAGCGGTAGACGGTCACGCGAAAGCGCGGGCTGTCGGTCGCCACGTGCAGGGTCAAAGCGTCGCCAGCCAGCACGCTGGCATGCCGGGGATACGCGCGGATCATCCCGGCAGCTCCGGCTCGGCGCGCTTGGTGGCCAGGAAGGGCGGCATGACCAGCGCATGCAATGGCATGCGGCGGAAGGCGGCCAGCGCTTCCGACGGGGTCTCGACGATCGGTTCGTCCTTGCCGTTGAACGAGGTATTGAGCAGCACCGGCACGCCGGTGCGCGCCTCGAAACCCTGCAGCAGCAGGCGCAGCAGGGGATCGTCGCCGGGACCGGCCGTCTGCAGGCGCGCGCTGCCATCCACGTGGACGATGGCGGGCACGCTGGGCGCGTGCGACGGCCTGACCTGCACCGCGTACTGCATGAACGGGGAGGGCGCGGCCAGGTCGAACCAGGCGCCCGCGCGTTCTTCCAGCACGACGGGCGCCAGCGGGCGGAACCATTCGCGCTGCTTGACGCGCGCATTGATCCAGTCGCGCATGGCGCCGCTGCGCGGATCGGCCAGGATGCTGCGGTGGCCCAGCGCGCGCGGACCGAATTCGCTGGCGCCCTGGTACAGGCCGAGCACGCGGTCCTGGCACAGCAGATCGATCATGCGCTCGCACAGCGCATGCGCATCGGGCAGGTGTTCGATGCGCAGGTCGTCCGCCCCGGACAGCGCGGCGTCGATCCGTTGCCGTTGCGGCGGCGGCCCCAGGTAGTCGTGGGTCCAGCGGTAGGAGTCGCTGGCGCCGGCCAGCGCCGTCAGGCCGTACACGGCGCAGCCGAGCGCGGTGCCGGCGTCGCCCGGGGCGGGCGGGACGAACACGTTCTTGAATGGCGTCTCGCGCAGCAGGCGCGCATTGGCCGGGCAATTCAGCGCCGTGCCGCCGGCGAAACACAGGTTGTCCAGCCCCGTCTCGACGTGCAGCCAGCGTGCCACCGCGACCAGCGCATCCTCGAAGGCGCGCTGCCCGGCCGCGGCCAGGTTGGCGCAGTCCGCGAAGGCGACGCCGCTGTGGCCGTAGCGGAAGCGCTCGCGTTCGTGCAGGATCGCCTGCCAGGCGGACGGGATGCGTACCTGCCCGCCCCCGACGGCCAGGGGCGGCAGGCCCAGTGCGCGCGCATCGCCGTGCGGCGCCAGTCCCATCGTCTTGCCTTCGTTGCCTTCGCCCGGGAACAGCGCCTGGGTCAGCAGGAAGTAGAACATGCCCAGGCCGACCAGGCGGTCGTCGTCGCCGTCCCACAGCTGCTTGCCGATGCAATGCACGCGGTTGCGGTCGGCGCGGTAGAACGAGGACACTTCGCGCCAGTGGCCGGGGGCGTAGGGGGCGCCGCTCCAATTGTCCGTGAGCTCGGACACGGGGCTGCCCTGGCCGTCGATGACCATCACGGCGGCCTCGCGGAAGGGCGACGGGTGGAATACGCTGTAGACGTGGGCCATGTGGTGCGAGATGCGCGCGCGCCGGCAGGTGGGCGCCAGGTGCAGCGTGGCCGTCAGCTCCTCGTCGTAGCGGGCCAGGTTGCGTACTTCCTCGTCCGAGGAAAAGCATTCGACGACGACGTCGGGCGGGCGCGCCGGCCACGGCAGGTGCGGCCCGTACCAGTCGCGGAAATCACCCAGCTTGCCCCAGTGATGCTTGCGGCGCGTCAGGCGTTCCTTCTGGATCGCCCACAGCATGTGCGTGCCCTGCATCAGGCAGACGCCGGCATCCTGCGTCCTGTTCACGCCAAGCACGAGCGGAGCGTCGGTCATCGTGGTCTCCCTGTTCTGCTGTTGCGCAGCGGTCCAGTGTTGGAGTCTGCTCTACCGGATTAGTTCGGGACGGCGGCGGCCTGAACGCTCGGCGGAAAGGCGGTATGATCGATGATCGGTTTTTGCCACGGATTGATGCCCATGCTCCAGACGCCCGCTTCGTTCACACCCCTGCTGGTCCCCCGGGACAGCGCCGACCCGCTGTCCTTCATCTTCCACGCCGGCCGCCTGCTGGTGCGCGACGCCGACCTCGCCCTGCCGGACGGGGACGCCGTGCGCAGCCTCGAGCTCGATCCGCAGCGCCTGCAGCCGGTCGGCCAGCTGGACGGACGCTATGCCCGGGCCGGCTGGGTCGACGACGAGGCGCTGGTCCCCGCCGGCTACGGCTGGCGCGGCCTGCGTTCGCTGTTCGGCGAACTGGACGAGTCCCTGGTCGCCGTGGCCGGGCGCGCCTTCCAGATCGCCGAGTGGGCGCGCACCCACCGTTTCTGCGGCGTGTGCGGCAGCGGCACGGCGCTGGCGGCGGGCGAGCGCTGCTTCACCTGCACCAATTGCGGCCACACGGCCTATCCGCGCATCTCGCCGGCGATGATGGTGCTGGTACGCAAGGGCGATTCCTTCCTGCTGGCCCAGCATGCACAGTACGCGGTCAAGCGCTTCGTGCCGCTGGCCGGCTTCGTGGAGGCGGGGGAATCGATCGAGGAAACGGTGCACCGCGAAGTGTTCGAGGAAGTGGGTTTGCGCGTGCACAATCTGCGCTATTTCGGCAGCCAGTCCTGGCCCTTCCCCCATTCGCTGATGGTGGCCTTCACGGCGGACTACCTGGACGGCGAGATCCGCACCGACCCGAACGAGATCCTGGAGGCGCGCTGGTTCGGTCCCGGCGACGAATGGCCGGAACGGGTGCCGCAGGTGTCGATCTCGAGCATGCTGGTCGACGCCCACCGCCCGCCCGGCCGCTGATTTTTCCGTCCGCAGGGCCTTAGAGCCTATCCCGGTAGGCGGGAGTCGTTGCTGGCGCGCCTGGCAAGCGCGGGCGGCGTTGCTCGTCGTTGCGTGGCTCGCCACGCGGCCTCCTCGCGCCTTGCCCGCGCTTCCCATGCATCGCCATCAACTTCCCCCCGCCTACCGGGATAGGCTCTTAGCGCGGCGTGGTCGTGGCCGAGGCGGCGATCTTGCCTTCCACCCGCAGCGCCAGCGGCAGGTCGTCCGGCCGGGCGCCGGTGCCGCGCATGCGCACCACGCGCTGCATCAGGTCGAACCAGAACGGCGCCCCGAACATGGCGGTCGAGGCGGTGATCAGCCAGCCGGCCGCCTGCAGGGCGAAGTCCAGGCCCAGCGTGGGCGGGAATGTGGTCCAGCCGATCGGCAGGGCCATCAGGGCATCCATGGCGGCGGCATTCAATTCGTCCGGGATATCTCCCAGGTGCGCGGCCAGCGTCGGCTGCTGCCACAGCGTGCGGAACAGGTGGATGCTGTCGATGTTGAACATGATCGCCACCAGCAGCGCCACCAGCAGCGAGATCAGCAGCTGGCTGCGCTTGTAGGCGCCGGACATGCGTGCCATCGCATTGTCGAACCAGCCGGCCAGCATGTCCTGGAACTGCTGCAGGTCCTGCGCGCGGCCGTACAGCCCCTGCATCGCTCGGCGCACCTGCGGGTCGGGGATGGCGTCGATCGCGCCGCCCAGCTGGGCAAAGTCGCCGGGCACGTGCCACAGGCTGTCGACCAGGGCGATCGCGAAGTGGGCGGGCTCGATGTACGATGGTTTCGCGGGCAGTTCGCGTTCGTTGCCCAGGCTGCCGTCCGCATGCGGGTTGACGAGCGGGTGCGCGTACACGGCGCGCGCCAGGCCGTCGAATCCCGGATCGTTGAGCATGGTCTTGATGCCGGCCAGCAGGGTGTTCGCGCGCAGGCGGAATGCCGCCGCCAATGCCTCCTGCAGGGTGGTGACGATCAGGCCCAGGGTGCCGTAGCAAAACGTCAGGCCGATGGCGACTTCCACGACAGTGCTGCCAAGCATGCTGTTCTCCCGTGTTGATGGATATCGACCATGCTGGCGCGTCCGGCCAACGCATGTGTCCGGTTTGCGCAAACAGTGTGCGGGTGCGCTGGATTCAGGGTGTTTTCTATATACTTCGGGCAATCGACACTGCTAGGTTGATCATGTCCAGCCATAACCACAAGCACGAGCACGAGCACGAGCACGATCCCTTCACCGAACGCGACTGGCGCCGCCTGCTCACCAGCATCGGCGAGGATCCCGACCGGCCCGGCCTGCACGAGACGCCGGCGCGGGTGGCCAAGGCCTGGAAGCACTGGACGTCCGGCTACGGCCAGGACCCGGTCGAGATCCTCAAGGCTTTCGAGGATGGCGCCGAGGAGTACAACGAGCTGATCGTGGTGCGCGGCATTCCCGTCTACAGCCACTGCGAACACCACCTCGCCCCCTTCTTCGGCAAGGCCACCGTCGGCTATCTGCCGAACGGCAAGATCGTCGGCCTGTCCAAGCTCACACGCCTGGTCGACGTGTATTCGAAACGCCTGCAGGTGCAGGAACGCCTGACGGTGCAGATCGCCAATACGCTGATGGAAGTGCTGGAACCGAAGGCCGTCGGCGTGGTCATCAAGTGCCGCCACATGTGCATGGAAAGCCGCGGCATCCGCACGCCCGGCGAGGAAACGATCACTTCGGCCCTGCTGGGAGAACTGCAGCCGAACCTGGCGCTGCGTACCGAGTTCCTGGCCCTGGCCAGAGATTAACCATTGCCTGGGCCGGCGCACCACAAAGGCGCGCCATGATGTCCGACACGCTGCTATCGTGTATTGACGGAGACCCGGCATCGGCCGTCGAACGGAAGCACACCCATCAACAGTTGGCCGGGAACCTGTTCCGAATCGTGCGTCTCCAAGTCACTTTGAGGCGAATACCATGGCCAGGCCAGAATTCCCAAGCGACGTACCGCGTGAACAGTTCGAAGCCGTGCGCGGCATGCTGGAGGCGGCGCGGCGCAAGACCCGGCCGCGCAAGCACGATCTGTACGACGTGTTCTGCGCCGTCCTGTACTTCCTGCAGACCGGCAATGCATGGCGCAGCATGCCGCCCGAATTCCCGCCCTGGCGTACCGTGCACGAATATTTCACGCAATGGACCATGTTGCGCGAGGGCGACCGCACGCTGCTCGAGCAGGCGCTCGAGCGTCTGGGGCGGACGGCCGAAATCGCAAGATTGCGGCAGTTGACGGGGCAGCGCTAGGAAATTACGGGGTGGCGATGGCGGAACCTTCGGCGGGCTCGAACACCAGGCGTTTCTTGTCGTCCAGGTGGAATACGCCGATCGGTTGCGCCTGCACGTCCGCCGACGGCTCCGGCAGCTGGGTGCAGCCGCGCGTCTCGATCTGCCACATCTCGTCGCCCGAGCGCAGCAGGAAGGTTTCCTCGCCGGTCGAGAACAATTCGACGTTCAACTCATCCATCGATGCCTTGCCGAAATCGAACTGGCGCTGGCAGTCCGGCAGCCGCGCCGCGATCAGGCGCACGCTCGCCTGTTTGCTCCAAAAATAGTCCTGCGACACGGCCACGGTCAGGGCGTGATCGCTGCCGTCGATGACGTAACTGGCCGAGTCGTTGACGCAACCGGCCAGCAGTAACAGCGGGGTCAGCAGTATGAAGGGGGCACGCATGGGCATTCCTGTAGACGATGCTCGTGTGCATCACCCTGCGAGTATAGAACCCCTCTGCCTGTCGCTGCAACGCTGCATGCCTATCGTTCGGCCACTGTGTACGCCAAGTACTTGATTTCTTGTAGGAATTTCATCCTGGCGCGCTCCGCCATTTTGCGAATTCGATGATCATGTCCCGATTGCCCCCCGCGATGGAGATGATGGAATGCCACAGGACGACCAAAGCCTGCTCGAGCGGCGCGCCGATGCCGCGCCCCACGTACCGCCGCAACCGCTGGTGTTGCGGATCAACAGCACGGAACATAACCTGACGATCGAACCGCGCGTCACCCTGCTGGACGCGCTGCGCGAAGTGCTGGATCTGACGGGCACCAAGAAGGGCTGCGACCGCGGCCAGTGCGGCGCCTGCACGGTGCTGGTCGACGGCCAGCGCATCAATGCCTGCCTGACGCTGGCCGTCATGCACGATGGCCGCGAGATCACGACGGTGGAAGGACTCGCCCAGGATGGCGAACCGCACCCGATGCAGCAAGCCTTCATGGATTGCGACGGCTTCCAGTGCGGCTACTGTACGCCGGGCCAGGTCTGTTCGGCCGTGGCGCTGCTCGACGAAGTGAAGGCGCGCCAGGCCAGCATGCTGACGGACGGCGACGAGCTCGCGCCCGGCGCCCTGTCGGACGACGAGATCCGCGAACGCATGAGCGGCAACCTGTGCCGCTGCGGCGCCTATCCCAACATCGTCAAGGCCATCCGCAGCGTGATGTTGCGTGATGTATTGCGCGATACCTTGCGCCAGGCATAAGGAGGATCCATGCAATCGCTCTCCTACGACCGCGCGCGCGACGTCGACCATGCGATCGAGCTGGCGCGCCAGCCCGGCGCCAAGTTCATCGGCGGGGGTACGAACCTGCTCGACCTGTACAAGAGCGGCATCGAACGGCCGCTGCGCCTGGTGGACGTCAGCCGCCTGGCCTTGTCGGCCATCGAGGAACTGCCCGGCGGCGGCTTGCGCATCGGCGCCATGGCCAGCAACACGGCGGCCGCCAACCACCCGCTGGTGCGGCAGCGCTACCGGCTGCTGTCCGAAGCGCTGCTGAATGGCGCTTCGACCCAGTTGCGCAATATGGCCACCGTCGGCGGCAACCTGCTGCAGCGCACGCGCTGCTATTACTTCACCGATCCCGCCTTCAGGCACTGCAACAAGCGCGAACCCGGCTCCGGTTGCGACGCGCTCGACGGCCACCAGCGCATCCACGCGATCCTGGGCGCGAGCGAGCATTGCATCGCCACCAACCCGTCCGACATGAGCGTGGCGCTGGCGGCGCTGGACGCCGTCGTCCACCTGCAGGGACCGGACGGCGCGCGCCAGGTCGCCATCCACGACTTCCACCGCCTGCCGGAAGACCGCCCGCAGGACGATACCGTGATCCAGCCGGGCGAACTGATCGTGGCGGTGGAACTGCCGCCATCGCCATTCGCGCAGCACGCGCACTACCTGAAGGTGCGCGACCGCGCCAGCTATGCGTTCGCGCTGGTATCGGTGGCGGCCGCCGTCGACCTGGACGGCGACACGGTGCGCGATGCGCGCATCGTGCTGGGCGGCGTGGCCCACAAGCCGTGGCGCGCCGTCGAGGCCGAGAACCTGCTGCGCGGCCAGGCGCTGGACGCGCTCGACGATGCGGCGCTGGCGCGTATCGGCGAGGCGGCCGTCGTGGGTGCGCGGCCGTATCCGCACAATGCATTCAAGGTAACGCTGGCGCCGCGCGCGGTGGCGCGTGCCGTTCGTATTGCAACCGGGATCGCTACCGGCATGATGGGAGGCATGGCATGACGACGATCGGAACCCCCATCAACCGCGTCGACGCCTGGGCCAAGGTCAGCGGCGCCGCCAGGTACTCGGCCGAACATCCCGTCGAGGGCCTCGTGCACGCGGTGCTGGTCACGAGCACGATTCCCGCCGGACGCGTGCTGCGCATCGACGACAGCGCGGCGCGCGAGGTGCCCGGCGTGCTGCTGGTGATGACGCCGCAGAACGCACTGCGTCTGCCGCAGGAGACCAAGGACGGCAAGATCCAGCCGCCGATCGGCCGCCGCCTGACGCTGCTGCAGGAAGACGAGGTCTATTACAACAACCAGCCGATCGCCGTCGTCGTGGCCGATACCTACGAACGGGCACGCGAGGCGGGCGCCCGCCTCGTCGTCGAGTACGACAGGAAGCCGGCCGTGCTGGACTTCGAGCAGGCGAAGCAATCGACCTATCCGCCCGAAAAAGTGCTGACGGAGGACTCGGATACGCAGCGCGGCGACGTCGACACGGGCATGCAGGCGGCCGGCACGCGCCTGGACGTCACCTACACCACGCCCATCGAAAACCATAATCCGCTCGAGACGCATGCGACGATCGCTCAGTGGAATGGCGACCATCTCACGCTGCATGATTCGACCCAGTACATGAAGGGCGTCCAGCGCATCGTTTCCAGCATCTTCGGCATCCCGCCGGAAAACGTCACGGCCA
Source organism: uncultured Massilia sp. (assembly GCA_963529995.1). GTDB lineage: Bacteria > Pseudomonadota > Gammaproteobacteria > Burkholderiales > Burkholderiaceae_D > Telluria. The sequence goes on from CAUSCY010000018.1 coordinate 53,301, forward strand.
TCTGCCCGTATGTGGGAGGCGGCTTCGGCTCGAAAGGCTCCGTGTGGTCGCACGTGGTGCTGGCGGCGATGGCGGCGAAACAGGTCGGCCGTCCCGTCAAGCTGTCGCTGGACCGCAACCAGATGTTCGGCCCCGTCGGCCAGCGTCCCGTCACCGACCAGCGCATGCAGCTCGGCGCCATGGACGACGGGCGCCTGATGGCATCGCGCCACGACACGGTCGCCTACACGTCGGTGCTGGAAAACTGGATCGAGCCTTGCGGCCTGATGACGCGCATGATGTACGAAAGCCCGAACCAGGCGACCACGCACCGCCTGGCGCGGATGAACCTGGGCACGCCGACCTTCATGCGCGCGCCGGGCGAAGCGTCCGGCTCGTTCGCGCTGGAGTCGGCGATGGACGAGCTGGCGCATGAATTGCACATGGACCCGCTCGACCTGCGCCTGAAGAACTACACGGAGCGCGATCCCGGCAAGGAACTGCCGTGGTCCAGCAAATCGCTGCGCCAGTGCTACGAGATCGGCGCCGAGCGCTTCGGCTGGCGCGACCGCAATCCGCAGCCGCGTTCGATGCGCCGCGACGGCAAGCTGGTGGGATGGGGCATGGCGACGGCCACCTATCCGACCAACCGTTCGGCGGCGCAGTGCTCGGCCACGCTGCATCCCGACGGCAGCGCGCTGTTCCGGTCCGGCACCCAGGACCTGGGCACCGGCACCTATACCGTGATGACCCAGGTCGCGGCCGATGCGCTGGGCATGCCGGTCGAGCGCGTGCGTTTTGAACTCGGCGACTCGCAGATGCCGGAAGCGCCCGTGTCCGGCGGCTCGACGACGGTGGCCAGCGTGGCGCCGGCGGTGCAGGCGGCCGGCCACGCGCTGCGCCTGAAGCTGATCGGCATCGCGGCGGCCGACGCGGCCTCGCCCCTGTTCGGCGCCACGCCCGACCAGGTCGGCGTCGACGGCGGCCCCGATGGGGCCGAGCTGTACCTGCTGGCCGACACGGCGCGGCGCGAACGCATGGCCGACATCGTGGCACGCCACGGCACGCCGGTGGAAGTGACGGCCAAGGCGGAGCCGGGCGACGAAAAGCAGAAGTACTCGATGCACGCGTTCGGCGCCGTCTTCGTCGAGGTGGAAGTGGACGAGGACCTGGGCGAGATCCGCGTGCCGCGCGTGGTCGGCGCCTACGGCGTCGGCCGGCTGATGAACGAAAAGACGGGCTACAGCCAGCTGATGGGCGGCATCGTCTGGGGGCTCAGCCTGGCGCTGTTCGAGGAAACGCTGATCGACGGCCGCGCAGGCCGCGCCGTCAACGGCAACCTGGCCGAATACCACGTGCCGACCAATGCGGACGTGCGCGACATCGACGTGCAGATCGTCGACGAGGACGACCCGCATGTGAATCCGCTGGGGGCCAAGGGGATCGGCGAGATCGGCATTACCGGGGTGGGCGCGGCGGTTGCGAATGCCGTGTTCCACGCGACCGGGAAGCGGGTGAGGGAGTTGCCGATTACGCTCGACAAGGTGTTGTAAACGACGCGTGGCCAGCGTTTATGGCGCTGGCCACGATTGCCGTCATTCCCGCGCAGGCGGGAATCCATGCTGAGCCACCGAAGTCGTATATCGGAAATACCGAGGTGTCTCAGATGTACTGAATTCTGTGCTTCAGTATAGGTTCCCGCTTTCGCGGGAACGACGGTGTTTTTATAGCGTTGTCCTTACTTGGCGTGGCCGGTCTGCGCCACGTGTTCTTCCTTCCCCTCATGCCCCTCGCCATGCGCCTGGTGCGTGTTCTCCCACCCGCCACCGAGCGCCAGGAACAGCTGCACCTGGTCCGTCGCCAGCTGCGCATCGGACGCCGCCAGCACGCTTTCCGAGTTGGCCAGCGTGCGGTCCGCGTCCAGCGCCGCCAGGAAGTCGGTACGGCCGAACTGGTACAGCTTGGCGGTCTGGCGGGCGGCCAGGGCGCTCTGGTCGCGTGCGGCGCGCAGCGCGGCGTTGCGGTCCAGTTCGCGGGCGTAGACCGTCAGCGCGCTTTCCGTCTCGCGCAGCGCGTTCAGCACCACCGAGTCGAAGCGGGCCAGTGAGCCGGCCGTGTTGGCCTCGGCCTGGGCGATGTGCGAGCGCGCCGAGCTGGTCGACGGCAGGCTCCACGAGATCAGGGGGCCCAGGCTGAACTTCCAGGTATTGGCGTCGCCGAAATCCTTCATGAAGCCGACGCCGCCGAACGAGGCGCCGAGGCTGATGTTCGGGTACAGCTCGGCGGTGGCCACGCCGATGCGGGCCGTGGCGCCGGCCAGCAGGCGTTCGGCCTGGCGCACGTCCGGACGGCGGCGCAGCAGGGCGGCGCCGTCGCCGACCGGCACGGCGCTGGCCACACGCGGCGGCGTCGCGCATTGCGCCACTTCGGCCGGGAACTGGCTCGGCACCTCGCCGGTCAGCACGGCCAGGCGGTACAGGGCCGTGCGGCGGCGCGCTTCCAGCGGCGGCAGGTTGGCGCGCAGCTGGTCGAGCTGGGCCTGGGCGCGGCTGTTGTCGATGGCGATGCCGCGGCCGCGCTGCACGCGCTCGCCGGTCAGCTTGACGAAACGCTGCTGCAGGTCCACCGAGTCCTGCGCCACCTTCAGCTGGTAGCCGGCCGAGCAGGCGTCGGCATAGGCGCGCGTGGTGTCGGCGGCCACCATCACGTGGGCCAGGTCGGCGGCCGCCTGCGCGGCTTCCTGGTCGGCCTCGGCGGCTTCGATGGCGCGGCGGATGCGGCCCCACATGTCGACCTGGTAGGCGACCTTGATGTCGCCGTCGTAGAGGCCGCCGCGCGGGATCTGCTCGGGCACGCCGATCGAGGCGCCGGCGATGCGGCCGTAGATGGGCGCCACGCCCATCTCGACTTCGGGACGCTTCTTTTCCTCGACTTCTTCCAGCACGCCATGTGCGCGCTGCAGGTTGGCGGCGGCCACGCGCAGGTCGGCGTTGGCGGCGAATGCCTTGGCGACGAGCTTGTCGAGCAGCGGGTCCTGGTAGAGGCGCCACCAGTCGGCCGGCAGCGCCTCGGACGAATACGACTTCTCGACCGCGCCCATGAACGGCGCCTTGGCGGCGTCGCGCTGGACGACGGCCTCTTTCGGCACGTGGTAGTCGGGGCCGACCGTGGTGCAGGCGGCCACCGCCGCGGCAAGGGCGGTGAGCGTCAGGACTTTCTGGGCGGTGGAGCGGATGCGGTTCATGGTGGTTGCTCGGTGTGGCGCATGGTGGGCACGTGGTGCCCACCATGCGAGGTGTCGTTACGAGGTGTCGTTAATTAAGGCGTGGCGGTGGCGGCACTGGCGACGGCGGCCGGCTTGGCAGCGGGCGTCGCAGGGACGGCCGCGGGCGCGCTGGCGGAACCGGCCAGCACCTTGACGGTCGCGGTCTGGCCGGCGACGAGGCGGACGTTGGCCGGCACCGGGTCGAGGGCGATGCGCACGGGGATACGCTGCGCCAGGCGTACCCAGTTGAAGGTCGGATTCACGTTCGGCAGCATGTTGGCGCCCGTGCTGCGGTCGCGGTCGGCGATGCCTTCGGCGAAGCTCTCGACGCGGCCCTTGATCGGCTGGCGCGAGCCCATCAGGGTGATGTCGACGCGGTCGCCGAGCTGGATGCCGGGCAGCTTGGTCTCTTCGAAATAGCCCTCGACGTAGAACGATGCGCTGTCGACCACCGCCATCACCGGATGCGCCGCGGTGGCGTAGGCGCCTTCGCGCAGGTCGAGGTTCGTCACGGTGCCGCCGACGGCGGAGACGACGCGGGTGCGCTCCAGGTTCAGCTTCGCCGTGTCGCGGTTGACGATCGCCTGGGCCAGCGCGGCGCGTGCCTGGTCGCTGCGGGTCTGGCCCTGTTCCCGGGTTTCCTGCGACACGAGGTCGTCCAGCTGGGTGTTACGCGTATTCTCGCGCAGCGCCTGGGCCAGCGCGGCCTGGGCCGCGGTCACCTGGGCTTCGCTCTGGCGCAGCGCCAGTTCGAAGCGGGCGCGGTCGATGTCGAACAGCGGTGCGCCCGCTTCGACGCGCTGGTTGTCGTGCACGTACACCTTGGTCACCTGGCCGGTGACGTCCGGCGCCACCTGCACCACATAGGCCTTGACGCGGCCGTCGCGGGTCCAGGGTTCGACCTCGTAGTGGCGCCACAGCTGCCAGCCGGCATAGGCCGCGCCGGCGGTGACCAGCAAAGTGATACCCACCCGGCCGATCGCCGGAAGAAAATTTTTCGTAGCCATGTCAGGACCAGTTACGTGTGAAATACGTCAGTGCACCAAGCACGATGACGAATAGTGAAAAATCGAACAGGGCCGGGTGCCAGACCAGCCGGTAGAAGCCGGTCCGGGCCAGGACCAGGTTGAACAGGCGCGATACCACCAGCGCTGCCAGCGTGAGCAGCAGGAGCGGAGGAAGGTAGAGGCCATAGATGCTGACTTCGCCGATCATCGGATCTCCTTGGGTCAGATTGCGGGCATGGCGGCAGGCTGGTACGGCGCCGCCTTCGGGAACAGGTCGCGACGCATGCCGGTGATGGCCGCGAGCGCCTCGCGCTGGGATGCGTCGCGGGTACCGTCGCAGATCGCGCGCAGCGCATTGTCGAGCGTGTCGAGCAGGCGCGTTTCGTCTTCTTCGGCGGCGGACGGCATGTGCGCGAAGTGGCGCGACAGCTGCGCCATCAACGGGCCCAGGGCCGCCTCGCCGCGGCCTAGTTGCGCGCGCACCTGCTGCAGCAGCGTCATGTTCAGGCCGACCCGCAGGTCGCGCAGCGCGTCGGTCGCCTGCAGGTCCTGGAGCGTGTCCGGATGCGAACGCGCGACCTGCGCGAGGCGCGGCGCCAGCTGGCCCACGCGGTCGATCATGCGCGCCGAGAATTCCGGCACCGTGGTCTTTTCGCCGCCGCCCAGGCGCGCCAGTTCGTTCCAGCCCGCCTTCAGCAGGCGGCGCACGGTCCAGGCGGCGCCCACGCTGCGCACCACACGGGTCGTGACGGCGGCCACGGTCAGGCCGAACACCTGCGACAGCATGCTGTTGCTGAAGGCCACCATGTCCGCGCTGTGCGTGTCGAGCATGGCCAGCGTGCCGCAAATGCCGAACAGGAAGGGCATGGCGCGGCCGAACGTGGAAGGCCGGGCGAGCAGCACGCCCAGCAGCAGGAACATCGGCGCGCACACCAGCACCAGCATCTCGAAGCCGTGGATCGCGGGCAGCAGCACCAGCAGGTACACGGCCGATGCCGGGATCGAGTAGACGGTCCAGGCCAGGAAGCTCTTGATGAACGGGACCGGGTCGTCCTGGGTCGAGAAGAAGCAGCACAGCACGGCGCACATCATCGGCGCGGTGGCGCCGCCCGGCCAGCCGGTCAGGATCCAGAACGCGCAGCAGATCAGCACCGCGACGATGGCCGCGAACGCCGACAGCGCGGCCATGCCGTAGTCCAGGTGCAGCGCGCTGGTCGGGATACCGCCCAGGTGGCGCACTTCGCGCGGCAGGCGGCCGCGCACGCCGGCGTCGATGCGCTGGCGCAGCGTGCGCGTCTCGACCAGCAGGTCGACCAGCCGGCGCAGGCGCGCCGCCAGGTTCAGTTCGACGAGGCCGCTCCAGTTCAGCGCGCGCGAGACAGGCGGGGCCAGCTCGTCGATGCGGCCGTGCAGGCGCGCGCCGTCGGCCGCGATGTCGTGGCTCTTCGGGGTGTCGGTCAGGGCGACGACGTCCTTGAGCAGCGCATCCCAGTGTTCCGACACGGCGTAGGCGCCCATCTCGCGCAGCGCCGTCAGGCGGTCCTCGATGCCGGAGACGACCGGCACGAACTGCGCCAGGCGCGCCTGAAGCGCATCGACGGCATTGCCGGTCCAGCGCAGGTGCGAGGTGTCGAAGGGCAGGTGGGTGCTCATCAGGCGCAGTTCGGTGATGTCGCCGGCCAGCTTGCGCCGGTCGGCCGGGCTGCGCGCGTCGCCGGCCGGGTTCAGCGCATCGTGGATCCAGTTCTGCGCATCGCGCACGGCGCCGTCCAGGCGCGCCAGCAGCACCGGCGCGAACGGCTGCGGCAGCACCAGGCTGTGCATCAGGGTCGCGCAGGTGATGCCCAGCACGATCTCCTCGACGCGGGCGAGGGCGATGTCGAAGATCGCGCCCGGCTCGTTCACGGCCGGGAAGGCGATCAGGCCCGCGGTGTACCCGGCCAGCATCAGCAGGTAGGAACGCGGCGTGCGGTCCAGCAGCGACACGAACAGGCAGCCGCCGATCCACAGCGCGAGCGCGAGCGACAGCAGCTCGGGCGAATTCGACAACTGCGGCACGATGAAGGTGACGGCGGTGCCGCCCAGGATCGTGCCGCCGGCACGGTACAGGCCCTTGGAGCGGGTGGGACCGGCAAACGGGGCGGACACGATGTAGGCGGTCATCATCGCCCAGAACGGTCGCGGCAGGCCGATGCGCATCGATATATACACCGAGAGCATCGCTGCCGCGAATGACTTCACGGAGAACAGCATCTCCGAGCGCGACACGAGTTTCATGCTGGCTTGCTGTCGTTCGCTTGTAACTGGGCCTGTTCCTCGAGGGCAGCGATGGCGGCCGGCAGGCCGGTCAGCACGCGCACGCAGCCTTCGACGTCGGCCGGGTCGAACGCGCCGAACAGCTTGCGGCGGAACGGGGTCAGCGCCTGGTCCATCAGGGCGGCCGTCTTCAGGCCTTCGTCCGTCAGGCGCAGGATCTTGGCGCGGCGGTCCTGGGGATCGTCATGGCGCTCGACCAGCTTCGATTCGATCAGCTGGTCGACGATGCGCACGAGGGAGGATGCTTCCAGGCTCAGCGTCTCGGCCAGCACGCCGGGGCGCACGCCGCTGTCGCCGAAGCGGCTGATTACCAGCACGGGCAGGCCGGTCGCCTGCGACAGACCGAAGTCGGAAGCCACCTTGTCGGCGGCGGCGCGGTAGGCGCGGGCGCTATTGGACAGCGCGGCCGTCAGGCTGCTGAGGGTCTGGTCGGTGAGGGGCATGGGAACTTCGCTATGTAAATATTCGCTTGGGCACTGTTTATATGCGAAAGTTTAGCATGCGAAGTAATTACCCTCAAGCCAGCTCAGGATGGGAAGTGTAAAAGTTGTTACAAGGCAATCCGGTGCAGGTCGGCCGGCGTAGGGAATTCGGTGACGCAGGCATGGCCGCGCAGCGCCTCGATGGCGGCGTAACCCCAGTGCACGGCGCCGAAACCGACGCCGGCCTGATGGGCCGCATCGGCATCCGTACCCTGGTCGCCGACATAGATGGCCTCCGTGGCGGCGATGCCACAATCCTTCAGGACGGCGCGGATACGGCTGGCCTTGCCGAAGATCGACATGCCGCACTCGAAGCGCTCGATCAATCCGGCCAGCTCCGGCCCCAGCACCGTGCGCACATTGTGCTCGGAGTTGGACGACACGACGGCCAGGCGCACGCCGCCGTTGTGCAGGTGGCGCAGCGCGTCGGCGATGCCGTCGAACAGGGGAATGCCGTCGGCGCCGTCCTTCATCATCGCGATGAAGCTTTTCGAGGCCAGCGGCAGTTTCCAGGCCGGCATGCCGACGTGGTCCATCATCTGGCGCGTGCCAAGGTGGCGCAGGTGGCCGGCGTTGGCGATGTCGATGCGCTTGAAGCCGTGGCGGTCGGCGATCGTGTTGAAGACGCTGAGGAAGAAGGGGAAGGAGTCGGCCAGCGTGCCGTCGAAGTCGAAGATGGCGAGGCGGTAGGTCATGTGCGAGGACCGGTCATTAGGTACGTCGTCCCTGCGAAGGCAGGGACCCAAGTTTTCATGCGCAGCGATAATGCCTGCAAAATTGGGTCCCTGCCTGCGCAGGGACGACGTATTGTAAGCCGATCGACCTGGATCAGCCGTCGATCGCCTTGCGCGCCAGCGCCGTATCGTCCGAGAACAGGCCGTCGATGCCGGTCTCCAGATAGCGGCGGATCTCCGCCACCGAGCCCGCATCGTTGCGCGCGGTCGGGCCGGCGTCGTTGCGGAAGTCGGCTGCCAGGAAGGCGTTTTCGGGACGGAAGGTCCAGACGACCACCGACAGGCCCGCCTTGTGCGCGTCCGCCACCAGCGAGGTCGGGGCGAGCAGGCGTTCGTCCTTGCCGAGCGGGATCACCGCGCGCGTGATCGGCGCCACCACGTCGGCGTACTGCGCCATGTCGCGCAGGCCGCGTGCGGACACCATCTCGCCATAGGTCAGCGCGCCGCCCGCGATGGCCACGTCGGCCGGGCGCAGCTTGTCGTACTGGCCGCCCGCCACCACCAGCTGGGCCAGGCGGACATTGGTGCCGTCGGCCTTGCCGATCGTCTTGCGCAGGGCCTTCAGGTTGGCCGTTTCGAAGGATTGCACCGTCACCGGCGCGCGGCGCGTGTATTCGTGCGCCTTCAGCGTCGACACGAAGCGCTCTTCCAGCGCCAGGCCGGCACCCGCGAACCAGGTCGAGTGCTTCAGTTCCGGGATGATGCCGATCGTGCGGCCGCGCGCGGCCGCCTCGGCGGCGGCGAAGTCGATGACTTCCTCGAAGGTCACGAGCTGGAACTGGCCGTCGTAGGCGGCGCCGCGCAGCTTCGGCAGGCGCTCGACGGCGCGCAGCGTCTTCAGTTCGGCCAGCGTGAAGTCGGACACGAACCAGCCCTCGTGCGCTTCGCCGTCGATGACCTTGCGGTTCCTGCGCGACGCGAATTCGGGCCGCCGGGCGACGTCGGTGGTGTCCGTGATCGCGTTCTCGTGGCGCGCGACGAGGATGCCGTCCTTCGTGCACACGAGATCCGGTTCGATGAAGTCGGCGCCGTCCTGGATCGCCTTGGCGTAGGACGCCAGCGTGTGCTCGGGACGCAGCGCGCTGGCGCCGCGGTGGGCGTACAGCGTCGCCTTGGCCTTCGGATCCAGACGGGATGGCTGGACCTGAGCCTGGGCCAGCGACAGGCCCGGCATCGTGGCCAGCGCGGCGCCGGCGACGGCGCCTTGCAGCAGGCGCCGGCGCTGCAAGCCGAAGCGTGCCGGCAGGATGATCGTTCGCATCAGATGTCCGCTTTCAGAGTGAGGAAGCCCATGCGCGGCGGGATCGGGTAGGTGGCGTAGCTGCCGCTCGGCTGGCCCACGACCGGCTGCAGCACGCCTTCGCGGTCCAGCAGGTTCGTGACGCCGACCGACCAGCGCAGGTTCTTCAGGAAGGTGTTCCCGACCGGTACTTTACCCGATACGCTCAAGCCCATCAGGAAGTAGCTCGCGACCTCGAGGTCGTTGGTATAGGTGGCGTAGCGCTTGCCGACGTAGTCGCCGGTCAGCTGCACCTCGACGTCGGCGCCCGGCTTGACGGTGGCGACGAACTTGTTCATCCATTCCGGCGAGTTCGGCACCGACTTGTCGGCGGTACGGATCACGGTGGTGCCGGACAGGTAGTTGTCCTGGTACTTCGAGCGGTTGTACGAGATCGCGTCGTAGAACGAGAACAGGCGGCCGAAGTGGAAGGTGCCCGCCAGGTCGACGCCGTCGGTCTTGACGTCGCCCACGTTCGACAGGATCGTGGTGCCGCCGGCGAACGAGGTGATGATCGGGTTCGAGCTGACGGCCAGCTGGCGGTCGTGGAAGTCGACGTGGTAGACCGAGACCTGGCCATCGAAGGCGGTGAGGGGACCCAGGTTCAGCGTGCGCGAATCGCGCAGGCCCAGTTCGTAGGTCAGCGAGGTTTCCGGTTTCGCCGTCGCCTTGAAGTAGTCGAAGGCCGCCTGCGAGGACAGGCTCCACGGCGAGTTGCCGCCGCCGCCGTAGGTCACGAACTGGCGCATGTTCTTCTGCACGTTGGCGAACAGCTGGCTTGATGCGGAGATGTCCCAGCGCGCGCCGATCTGCGGCAGGAACCATTTTTTCGTGTCGATCTTCCCTTCCGGCAGACCTTTCGAGCCGTTGCCGATCGAGGCCGGCAGCTGGTTCACGGGGAACAGGCCTTCGGCGAACTGCAGGCTCGACTTGAAGCCGCCCTGCACGGTGAAGTCCGGGCGCAGCTTCCACTCGTCCTGCAGCGAGAACTGGACGACCTTGTTGTCGATGTCGCTGCCGTACTGGGTGATGATCGGGTTCGACGGGCGCTCGTACGGGCTGCTCGGGTTGTTCACGTCCAGCGCGTACCAGCGGCGGTAGGCGCCCGAGTTGTTGTGCTCGAACCAGAGGCTGGCCTGCACGCGGTGCGCGCCCAGGTCCCAGCGCAGGTTGGACAGCCAGCCCTGGCGGTTGATCCTGTATTCGGTGGTGCGGGTCGCGTAGCCCGAATTGCCGAACACGGTCTTCAGGTCCTGGTTCGGCAGGTACACCTTGAACAGCGCCGGCAGGCCGGCCTGGTTGATCGGACCGGCGACGACGCCGACGCCGTCGTTGTGGTGGAAGTAGTACTGGTTCGACCAGGTGAGGTTGTCGGTCAGCCAGGCTTCGTACTTCACGTACGCCAGCTTGTCCGTGCGCTGGGCGTCGCTGTAGTAATTGCGGAAGTTGGCGCCGACGGCAGCCGGCGGCGCGCCGTTCTTGTCCAGGTAGGCCAGGGCGGCCGCGAAGTCCGGATACAGGAAGGGGCGGGTGTACGGCGAGGCCAGGCCGGCCTGGTGCAGCGTCGAATCCTCGTTCGGCTCGGTCTTGTCGGACCAGTCGACGAACACGGTCAGCTTGCCGCTGTCGCCTTCGTGCACGAACTTGCCGTTGAACTGGTCGTTGCTCTGGCGGCCGTCGAAGTCCCAGGCCTTGGCTTCGTGGTGCAGGCCGGAGAGGTAGAAGCTGTTGCCGCCACCCAGCTTGCCCGAATCGAAGCGCACGAAGGTGCGGGTCGTATCGTGGCTGCCGACGGTCTGCTGGACGTTGATGTTGCGGTTGGCGGACGGGTCGCTCGAATAGGTCTCGATGGTGCCGCCCAGATTGCTGGTGGACGCCGTGGCGAGGTCGCCGGCGCCGGTGGCCAGCACGACGCTCCTGACGTTCTCGCTGGTGACGGCGCGCTGCGGCGCCAGGCCGTTGTAGTTGCCGTACTGCTGGTCGCCGAGCGGCACGCCGTCCATCGTGTAGCCGAGTTGCTGGCCATTGAAGCCGTGCACGAACAGCGACAGGTTCTGTTCGTTGTTGCCCCATGGGTCGGCGGTCTGGAAGCTCACGCCCGGCAGCGCCTGCAGCGCCTTGAGCGGATTCACGCCCGGCAGCACCTTCTGGATCTCGACGCCGGACAGGGCGACCGAGGAACGCGTCTTGCGGGTCGAGATCTCGACGGTGGCGATGCTGCCGGCCGGCGTGGTGTCCTGGATCGCCGGCGCGGCGGGACCATCCGCCGCCGGAACGGCGTCTTCCGCATGGGCCAGCGAGGCGCACAGGGCGGCAGCGGCGATGGCGATCAAGGAGGGGCGCAGCGAAAAGGTGCGGGTTACAACGGTCTGGTTCGTGGTCATCAGGAAGGCAGGCAGGGGCGGTTGAAAGTGGACCGCAGATTAGCTTTCCTAAATGACCATGTTGTTACTTGTGTATGAACGTTTGATGACCGTTGCAGTACTGCGTCATGACACTGCGCGCGTGGACTGCTCCGCCACGCAATCGAGGCAGTCCGCCAGCGGCGGCTGCGGCAGCGCGAGCCGCTCCTTCAGTGCGCGCAGCGCCGTGCGCAGGCCTTCCTCGACGACCGGGTGATAGAACGGGCTGTCGAGCATCTGCTGCACCGTCAAGCCGTGCTGCACGGACCAGGACAGCAGGTGGCCGATGTGCTCCGCGTCCGGCCCGATCATCTCCGCGCCCAGGAAGCGTCCCGTGCCGCGCTCTCCATACACCTGCACCTGCCCCAGGTTGCGACCCATGACGCGGCTGCGGCCTTGGTCGTCGAAGCTGGCGCCGCCGGACGCGAAGTCGGCCCCGCGCTGGCGCAGCTGCGCATGGCTTTCGCCCGCGATGGCGATCTGCGGATCGCTGAACACCACGGTCAGGGGGCCGCGGCGCGGACGCACGATCGTGTCCGGATAGCGGCCCGCATTGTCGCCCGCGATGCGGCCTTCGTCGGCCGCTTCGTGCAGCAGCGCCTGCTCGTCGGCGGCGTCGCCCGCGATGAAGATGTGCGACTTGCCGATGCGGCGCGTGTGGCGGTCCGCATGCGGGATGCCGTAGGCGTCCACCTCGATGCCGGCGCGCTGCAGGTCCAGCCCCTTGACGTTCGGCGTGCGGCCGGTGGCGGCCAGCAGGAAGTCGAACGCCTCTTCGCGGCGCGCGCCGTCCTCAAGCCAGCGCACCGTCATGCCGCCGCTGCTGCGCACCGGCTCGATCCGCGCCACGTCCAGCGACGTCGCGACCGTCGCTTCGACGATGTCTCGTGCCTTCGCGGCGACGGTCGGATCGGTGAGCGGGCCGACGCGGCCGCTCCTCCCGAACAGGCGCACGCGCACGCCCAGGCGCGCCAGCGCCATCGACAGTTCCAGGCCGATCACGCCCGGCCCGGCCACGGCCACCGATGCCGGCAGGTCGTCCCAGGCAAACACGTCGTCGTTGACGATCAGCCGCTCGCCCAGCGCCTCGCGCCAGCCGGCGGGAATCGCGGGGCTGGAACCGGTGGCGATGACGATGCGGCCGGCCGTCACCACCGTGTGGCCATCGACCTCCAGTTCGTGCGGGGACAGGAAGCGCGCATGGCCGACCAGGCGGTGTTCGTCGGGCCAGCCCTGCACCGCATCGACCACGAAGCCGACGAAGCGGTCGCGCTCCGCGCGCACGCGCCGCATCACGGCCTGGCCGTCGATGACGGGCGGCGGCGCCAGCACGCCGAAGCGGTGGGCGCCGTCGACGGCATGGGCCGCATCCGCCGCCGCGATCAGGAGCTTGCTGGGCATGCAGCCGACGCGCGCGCAGGTGGTGCCGTAGTGGCCGGACTCGATCACGACCACCTTGTCCGTGTGGGCGCGTGCGGCGCGGTAGGCGCTCATGCCGGCGCTGCCGGCGCCGATGATGGCCACGTCGACTGTCAGGTGTTTCATGGGTGTCTTTCAAAGGATGGCGATGCAGCGAGTATGTGGCCGCGGGACTACATCTTCCATGCTCCGGCGCTGCACCATTTTGCTCATCCGTCTCGACGTTTGCACCCGCGCCGTGCGGCGGTGCACCGCCCGCGGTGCATTCCTGCCCTCCCGGCATACGCGCGCGACAACTGGTGACATTTCATCCGGATTCGATGACAAATGGATGGAACACCGTTGCATATGCACGTTTGACATTGACGGTGCACGCTCGCAGCATGAGTCTGCCGGGGGAGGCGTCTCGCAGGACGCGAGCGAACGCACCGGCATCCAATCACCCACACTACGAGGAACCCATGAACAAGAAAGCACTCGCTGGGGTAGTACTGAGCGTCGTATCCGCCGTGGCATCGGCCGCCGCATCGGCAGCACCGGGAACGACGACGGATTTTTCGAAGGGAGACGAAGGCTGGTACGCGGGCCCTGCCTACGACGGCAACGAAGGCAACTGGATCGACACGTCGCTCGGCAACGGCGCCCCGGCGATGCACACGCGCTACTACGAGACCTTCGGCCTGAATTGGCTCAACAGCAGCAACAGCGCCTTCGTGGGCGACTACACGAAGTATGGCGCGGTCACGCTGGGCATCGACGTGCTGGCCAATTCGATCCAGTACATGGGCACCGAAGTGAGCCGCAACATGGTCGTCGAGCTGCGCGACTACGACAGTGCCCAAGGCGGACTGCCCTACACGAGCGTGTGGTACGACCTGGGCGAGATCAGCGCGGCCAAGGGCGGCTGGCAGCACCTGTCGGTGACGATCGGCGACACGGCGTCGTCCGTGCTGCCGAGCGGCTGGGGCGGCTACGGCAACGACATCAACGAACCGAGCCTGCCGCCGGGCCGCACCTTCGCCGACGTGCTGGCCGGCGTCGACGAGATCGCATTCACGACCTTCGTGCCGGGCTACTTCTACGGCTGGACCGCCTACGACGTCGCCGTCGACAACATCTCGATCAGCCCCGTGCCGGAACCGGCCAACGTCGCGATGCTGGCCGGCGGCCTGGGCCTGTTCGGCCTGATGGGACGCCGCCGCAAGTCCAAGGGCCGCGCGGCCTGACGTTCGTCGCCTCTGCGCAGTTGTGTTCGTCGCCCCTGCGCAGGCAGGGGCCCAATTTCGCACAGCGATGTGATCGTGCACGCACATCGCTGTTGCTTGATTGCGCTGGCAGCTCAACTATTCTGATCTCCGTCAATTGTTCGCAGTTGACTTCGTCTTCACGGAAGACGAACACAACAACCATACGGAGACAATATGAGCATCCTGCATCGTGCGGCCGCCCGCCTGGCGTCCGCCGTCCTCGGCCTGTCCCTGGCCACCGGCGCATCCGCCGCCGTCGTCACCCTCCCGAAGTACAACGTCAGCGTGGCCGACGTGTCCGTGTCCGGCTTTTCGTCCGGCGCCCACATGGCGGCGCAGATGCATGTCGCCTATTCGAAGACGATCAGGAAGGGAGCGGGCGTCATTGCCGGCGGCCCGGTCTACTGCTCGCAGGGCAACGTGGCAATCTCGGTCGGCCCCTGCATGGCGAATACGGGCTCGCGCAACCTGCCGTGCCTGATGTCCGTGCTGAACACGTGGTCGGGCAACGGCTACATCGACCCGACCGCCAACATGGCGGGATCGAAGGTCTACCTGCTGTCCGGCACCATCGATTCGACGGTGCGCCAGCCCGTGATGGACGACCTCAGGACGATGTATGCCAACTACCTGCCGGCGGCGAACATCCGCTACAAGAACGACCTCGCGGCCGAGCATGCGGTCCCGACCGACTTTGCCGGCAACGGCTGCGCCGTCAACGGCAACCCCTACGTCAACAACTGCAACTTCGATACCGCCGGCGAGATCCTGACATGGTTGTACGGAACGCTGAACGCGAAGAATACGGGCACGCTGACCGGCAGCTTCGTCAACTTCGACCAGGCGGCGTTCTGGGGCAACTTCAATCCCACGGCGCACGGCATGGCGAACAGCGGCTACGCCTACGTGCCGGCCGCGTGCGCGAGCGGCCAGTCCTGCCGCCTGCACGTGGCCTTCCACGGCTGCCTGCAAGCCGCATCGACGGTCGGCCCCGCCTTCTACCAGAACGCCGGCTACAACCGCTGGGCCGACACCAACCGGATCGTCGTCCTGTACCCGCAGGCGGCGGCCACGGCGGCGAACCCGGGCGGCTGCTGGGACTGGTGGGGCCATGACGACGTCAATTTCCCGGCCAAGAGCGGCGGCCAGATGGTGGCGATCAAGACGATGATCGACCGGGTCGTGAGCGGCAACGCGGCGGCGCCGTTCACCTGCAGCCACTGGTATGCCAGCAACGTCGCCCACGTGGCGGCGGGGCGTGCCTACCTGGGGGCGGGCAACCAGGTGTATGCGAGCAATTCGAACCAGTACCTGGGGTATTACCTGCTGACGGCGTACACCGACGTCAGGCAGACGGCGGCGGGGTATTACGCGTACGGGAGCTGTTCGTAACGCTTGTTGCCGAAGGTTTAGTGAAATTGACGCATAAAGGCAGCGTAAAGATAGAAGTTACAAGATGTAACGCGCTGCCCCTGTCAGGCTGGGTCCGTTATCATGCGACCTGCTCGTCAATAAATGACAACATTGGTCGTCCGCTATTGTCGAGCTGCTTTTTGAACAGCCGGCAGGACAACCATGAAACCAACAGGAGCATCCGGGCCGACGGCAACGGTCCCCGCACAATTTGGCCTGATTAACCTCTTGAAGGCAGGCGCCGCCCAGCTGATCGTGCTGCATCACCTGGCGTTCTACGGCCCGATGACCGACGTCGCGCGGCCCCTCATGCCCGGCACGGTCGACTGGCTCGATGCCTACGGCCGCATCGCCGTGCAAGTCTTCCTCGTCATCGGCGGCTTCCTCGCCGCGAAATCCCTGTCTCCCCATGGCCAGCCCGGCATCGCGCATCCGCTCGCGACGATCTGGCGCCGCTACCTGAAGCTGGCCCCGGCCTTCGTCGTCGCGATGCTGATCGCGATCGCCGCGTCCGCCCTGGCGCGCACGTGGATGGACCACGAGTCGATCTCGGCGCCGGCCAGCCTGGCGCAGCTGGTCGCGCACATGCTGCTGCTGCACGACGTGCTGGGCTACGAGGCGTTGTCGGCCGGTGCCTGGTACGTGGCGATCGATTTCCAGCTGTACGCCTCGCTCACGCTGCTGCTGTGGGTGTCCGGCCTGCTGGCCGGCGAACGCAAGTCGTCCTGGCTGATGCCGCTGGTGGTGCTGGCCGCCACCGCCGTCTCGCTGTTCTATTTCAACCGCGACGCCGGCTGGGACGCGTGGGCGCCGTACTTCCTGGGCAGCTACGGCCTGGGCGTGCTGGCCTGGTGGGCCAGCGATCCGCGCCGCGGCGCCGGCGCGACGAGCCTGCTGCTGCTGGCGACCGTTGGCCCGACGCTGCTCGCGCTGACGATCGACTTCCGCATCCGCATCGCCGTCGCGGCCATCGTCATGTGCGTGCTGTTCCTGTTCGGCCGTACGCAACTCCAGGCGCGCGCCGGCGGCGGCTGGTCGCTCGTGAACTATGTCGCCAAGATTTCGTATTCGATCTTCCTCGTGCACTTCCCCGTGTGCCTGGTCGTGAACGCGGCGTTCACCCGCTTCGCGCCGGAAGAGGCGCACTGGCAGCTGGCCGGGGTGGTCGTGGCCTGGGCCGCCAGCGTGGCGGCGGGAGCGGCGTTCTGCCGCTGGGTCGAGGCACCGCTGGGCCGCAGGCTGTCCGCCCTGCTGGGTCCCGTCCGGCCGCGGCCCGTGCCCGCCAAGGCGACCTGAACGCCGCTTCGACGACAAGCCAGCCGCACGGGCTGGCTTTTTTCATTGCAGCAGCGGTTCCAGGTCCGGATCCCCCTCGGCCATGGCACGCCGGTAGGCAGGCCGTGCGCCGATGCGCTGCAGGTAGGCGCGGATGTGCGGATATGGCGCCAGGTCGAGCGGCAGGAACAGGCGCATGGTGGTCAGCGGGAACACGCTCATGATGTCGGCCGCCGTGAAGGCGCTGCCGGCGAGGTAGGGACCCTGCCCGAGCCTTGCCTCCACATGCGCCAGCACGCGTTCGAGCCGTCCCTGCACCGCAAGTTGCACGGGGTCGTCCGCGGCCAGCCTCGCGCGGTGCAGGAACAGCAGGCGCGTCATCGCCGGCATCAGGTTGCCGTTGGCGAAATGGAACCAGTACAGGAAGTCCGCATACTCCGGATGATCCGGGCCGGGCTTGAGCCGCCCCTGGCCATGCTTGACGATGAGGTATTCGACGATCGCGGCCGATTCGGCCAGCATCAGGTCGCCGTCTTCGATCACGGGGGCCGCGCCCAGCGGATGCAGGGCCTTGAGTGCGGGCGGCGACAGCAGGGTGACGGCATCGCGGGTGTAGTGGCGCAGCGCGTAGGGAATGTCCAGTTCTTCGCAGAGCCAGACGATGCGTTCGGATTGGGAGTGGCCCAGGTGGTGGATGGTGATCATTGTAGTTTTAGAAAGTCAGGTTTTATTGGCTGCGTTCGTGACCGCGTACCGCAGTGGGGGCAAAACCGAAGCGCTGGCGGAAGCGGACGGCGAAGCGCGACGCCGACGCATAGCCCACGGCGAGGGCGATGGCGGATACGGGTTGCGTGGTCGCCTGCAGCAGCGTCAGCGCGGTGGCCATCCTGGCCTCGACCAGTACCTCGCTGAGCGACGTGCCCTCCTGGGCCAGCCGGCGCCGCAGCGTCGCTTCGGAAAGCGCCAGCTCTGCCGCCACGCGTGCGGCCGTCCACGCGCCATCGAGGCGGCCGGCCAGCAGGGCGCGCACCTTCACCGATACGCTCGGGTTGCCGGCGGGGCTGTGCAGGACGATGCCTTTCTCGAGCAGCCAGTGCATCACTTCGAGCATGCGCTGGCGGGCGACCGCGGCGGGTATGCCGGCATCCGGCGCCAACGACCGCCGGGCATGCTCGAAGGCGTCGGCAAGTGCTGCGCCGACATGGGCGAGCTGGCGTACCGGAGCGCCGTGCGGTGCTGACGACGCGATGCGGGCGGCGCGCGCGAGATAATAGGGATCGTCGAGCAGGGCGCCGTCGAACAGCAGCCAGCGTGCTTCGTAATGGGTGCCGTCCGGGACGGAATTCGTGAAGTCGACGGTCTGGTTGCCGGCCAGGACGATGGCTTGCCCCGGCAGTGCGCGCGCTTCGGCGCCGCGGTCGGTGCGCACCGACTTGACGCCGCGGTCCACCACGATCAGTGCCGGATGTTCCGTGCGCATGCGCAGGATCTCCAATCCGCGCCCCTGCAGGACATGGGCGGCGAGGCCGACGCCCGGCACGCCATGGATCGCGCGCGCCACAGAGGTGGCCGCCGGCTGGGCGCCGGTACCGGTATTCAAGAAAAACTTCCCGCAAATAAAGAGAACAGCATGGTCGGCTCCAGATCGGGCCCCAAATCGGGTCCTAAACAGTGATGGGCTCAGTCTATCCCGCCGGGCAGTAGCGCTGGGTGCAGCGCCGATCCGTTTTCGTGCCGATCCGATCGATCTGGCCGGCTCAGGCAAGCACCGGCGAGCGCTGCAAACGCTTGCCCGCGTACGGTTTGCCCGTGCCGTCCGGGCCGCGTAGGACCAACGTCGCATTGTGCAGCTGCCCGAAGCTGGGCGCCGAGGACCCGTCGCAGCCCGGCTGCCTGGTCACGGACCTGTGCCTGCCGGGCCTGGACGGCCTGGCGCTGCAGCGCACCTTGGCCGCACTCGGGAGCCCGCGCGCCGTCGTACTGATGACGGCCTATGGCGACATCGCCACCTGCGTGGGCGCGATGAAGGCGGGGGCGGTGGACTGCCTCGTGAAACCATTCGACGACGAGGCATTCCTGGTGGCGGTCCGGCGTGCGCTGGACAAGGACCAGCACGACCGCGACGTGCTGTGCGAGCTGCAGACGGTGCGCGGACGCATGGCCTTGCTGACGCCGCGCGAGCACCAGGTGCTCGAGCACGTGGTGACGGGACGCCTGAACAAGCAGATCGCCGCCGACCTGGGCATCACCGAGAAGACCATCAAGGTGCACCGCGCCCGGGCGATGGAAAAGATGGGCGTCGGCACGCTGGCCGAACTGGTGCGCAAGACCCTCGAGGTCGAACTGGGGACGATGATCGACGGTGGAAGCGCCCGCCAGAACGGCGGGCGCTGGTCTTAAAACAGATAGGAAGCGGCGATGCCGAATACCCATTGGTTATTGTCGCCGCGCCCTTCGACCACGGGGCTGTCCTTGGCGTCCTTCAGCAGGTGCTCGTAGCGGCCCGCGACCGTCACCAGCCATTTCGGCGCCACTTGGCTCGTGAGGCTGAACGGAATCTTGACCGACGTCAGGCCGCCATCCGCCGTGTAGGGGACGCCGCCCAGTTCCGGGAACAGCGCGACGTCGCTGCCCTCCACGCCGAAGTAGCGGCGGTTGAAGCTGTCGCTGCTCCAGAACAGGTTCAAGCCGACGCTGCCCACCAGCGGCGCGCCCATGAAACCCTGCTCGAACGGGTAGACATAGGTGGCGCGGACGTTGCCGGTCAGGCCGGTGTAGACGCCGGTGGTATTGCCGACGACGTCGGCGTAGAAGATCACCTTGTGCAGCGGGCGCTGGTCCACCGGCAGGTGGGTAGGCGCCGAAGACGCCGAACTCGGTGGCGGTGGCCACCGGACGCATGCGCTTGACGATGTCGTCGTCGACGTCGTCGTCGCGGCGGGCGCGGAAGCGCAGCAGCGGGCCGGCCCGGATGTCGTCGCGGGGAACCAGGTTGAGCTGGACCTCGGGACCGATCACCTGCACATACTGCTTGGTGCCCGGGAACTGGTAGCGAAAGAGCGGCGCCGCGGCGGCATCGTTATTGGTGGAGCCATAGTAGTCCGGCACGCTGAACACCCCCAGGCCGATCAGCCGGGCCTCGTCCGGCAGCAGGATCGGAATCAATTCCTGCGCGCCGGCGCAGGAGGATGCGAGGAGGGCAGCGGCGGCCAGGCCGCGGGGGCGCAATGCAAGTTTCGTCATGATTCACCTCGGAGCGAAGCACGTTGAAGGGTGTGGGCCCGGGTTTCGGCGTCGGTTGTCTCGGCTTGCTGTTGACGGTCGTTGGACTGCGTACCGCTGGCATGGTTCACCGGTGCGGATGACCAAGGAAAACGGCCTCCGAAGAGGCCGTTTGATTGTCTATTACCCGATATGGTGTTTCGCCGTGCCACTGGGCAGTCGTAGGGTGGGCACCATGTGCCCACCAGATGTTTGGGTCACTTCAGCGCATCGACCAATTCAGTCCATGCATGGTCCCATTCGATACGTTCCTGCTCCAGTCTCACGGCTTGTCCAAATGTATTGAGTTTGAGTGCCTGGTAGATGGCTAATTCGTGAGGGTATAGATACGGCAGCTCCAGCCCTGCATGCTGGCTTGCCTCATGTGTCCAGAAGGCTCGATGGGACAACAAGGTGCGTTCTTCCATCAGCAGCGAACGCAGGGCGGGCAGGCATGATCGTACCTGATGCAGGATCGCGAAGCCATGCGTATCGATATCACCCCAATACAGGCAGTCGGTATTGTGCACCCAGGGAAGCTGGGCAAGCACGGTGGCGCCATATCCCAGTGCCATGAATGCTACGGCCCCGGGAATATCGCCTAGAGCGAGGCCAGTTTGCAGGTTCTCGATGATGAGAACCGTTGTTGGATGGATATCCAATTGCGCCAGGTCGTCTACGGTCGCGGCAAGATCGCCGATACCGCCCGTACGAGCGCGCAGTGCGGGATCGAGAATACGCATACGGACCAGCATGGGCGCTCGGCGCAAGCCGCACAGCGCATGAAAATCCATGGTCTCACCGGGGCGCCCCGTGATGCAGCAGAAGAGTTCCGCCAACACGGCCTTGCGTGATTCTATCCATTTGGTGTCCAGGCCGGGAATCGGAAGCTGGCGCAGGTACAGGCCCGAATCGGGATGCCGCTCCAGCCAGGCCAGTGTGGCGACGAGACGGTCGAAGTCGTCTTGTGAATAATCGGCAAGTACCCCGAACAGCCGGCCGAGCCGCTGCACCAGCATCGGCCAGCGCCCGCCAAGCACGGCCAGGCGTTGGCTTGCACGGTCCCAGCGTTCGAGTTCTCCCAGCCACGCAGCGACCTGGCGTGGTCCGTCGAGGCGTAGCATTTGCGGCAAGCGCTGTGTTCCCAGCGTGCGCCAGCGCCGCTCCGTCCAGGTCAGATCGCCTTCTCCTTGCCATGACCGCCAAGCGGCGGCCCAGGCCGCCACTGCATCCAGACGGGCCGATGCGGACTGTTCGGTTGGGAGTCCAAGCGGAATGTCCCACGGCCATTCCGCCGTCGCACCAGGGGCGCTCAGCCAGTCGCGATGACGACTGTCGAAACGGCGTCGCAGCAGTTCGCGTACCTCACTCGGCAGTTTCAAGCCTGTCTCCTGCATGTATTTGTTCCGCCAGCTTCAGGCGTTGGCGTTCGTCGTCATATTCGATCAGCAGCACGCTCGATGCCTTCCGCTCACGGATGTCGACGAAACAGGCGCCGCCGATGAAAGGCTCGAGCGTCATCACGGACTTGAGTGGCGTGGCGACAATCATCTGGAAGCCGAAATTGGCAAAGATATTCATGGCAAGTGCTGTGAATTCATTGTCGGCCTTGTCGAACGCTTCATCCAGCACGACCGACGCATAGCGGGGAATACCGGTATCGCTACCGCCCAATTGGTAGCGCAGGGCCGCTGCCAGCACCGTGGTGGCGAGCTTCTGTCGCTGGCCTCCGGACAGGCCGGCGCCGCTCTGGTGGACTTGCACTTCCTGGCCGTCTTCGTCGAATTCCTGGCCGATGAATTCCACATGTTGGCGCACATCGAGTACGTTCTCGCGCCAGCGACGATGTTCCGGCTCCTGGCTGGCGAGGCGGTTGACCAGGCGTCTCAGCTCGATGAACCGCGTCTCCGCAAGGTCCCTATCCTCGATCCAGGCGTGGCTGAGCGCAGCGGCGACATCCTGCTTGAATTGGCGTACGTCGGGAAGCTGGCGGTCCTTGGGTTGGATATGGAGGTAAGTCTTTTGCAGCTCGCTGCTGTTGAACGGTACCTGGCGCAGGCTATCGTTGACCAGGTCCATGCGCGCCAGGATAGCCTTGCGGGCATCGTTCAGGTAAGTGGAAAGAGCCGCCAGGTTCTGGTGGCTCTGATTTTGCAGCAGGTCGAAGAAGCGCTGCTCGTGCGCGGGCAAGCCATCGGTCTCAAGACGGACGAGCTTGCGGAAGAAGTCCGGTGCCGCCGACAGGCGGGCATCCAGGCCGTCGGCATCGGCGCGCCAGGTAGTGATGAACGTGGCGAACTGCGCTTCCACGAATTTTTCGCCGTCCGCCAATTCCTTGTCGATGGCCCGGATATCGTCATGCAGCGATTTGCCGACAGTGCGGTCGGCATTGTCCACGTCCTTGAGGCGCACCGGGCTGCCCAGGGCCGCGTATCGTTGATCCAGACCCGACTGCTGGTGAGGTGTCAGCGGGACGATGGCGGGATCGGCGCGCAGCGATGCCAGACTATCTTCTTGCTGGGCACATAGCTTCTGGTGTGAGCGCTGTTCCACGACGTTGTTTTCCAGGTCGCTGCGTGCCTGGCGAACAAGCTCTTCCTGCTGCCGCAGGCGTTCGTCGATCCGCTGCAAGTCGGTGTTGCCATCGCGTAGCGCGGCGAGCTGGCGTTGAATGGTGGCAATACGCTCCGCCAATGGCAGGACGTCGATTTCCTGCCATTGCAGATTGATCAGGGTTTGACATTGCATCAAGCGCTCAGCTTGCTCCTGGCGTTGCCGGCGCAACGTATTTAATTGAGCGTCGAGCTGTTCCGCACGCGCTCTTAGCTGTCCAGCTTCACTCTCATAGATAGCAAGTTTTTCCCGGTTGTCGAAGCCCAGTACCCAGTACTGGCGCACGTCCACGCCCTTGCTGTCATTTTTCTCGTGGCGCGACCGACTATGCTTGACCTGTCCTTCGCGCGTGAGCGCGCGCTCCTGCGCCGCCCGGAACGCGCGCAGCGAATCGACGCAGTCGTAGTCGAAGCCGCGACGCAACTCTCCCCGTAGCCAATCCGAAAAATGGTCTTCCTTGACCTTCAGTTTCAGTACCAGGGATTGCGGTTGCAGCGGGCGCGACGGTTGTTCGCTACGTACGGTGCGGAAGTAGACCAGTTTGCGTCCCAGATCGGTCTCGTTGACGTAATTGGAGACGGCGGCATAGTGTTGTTCCTGCACCAGGATCGATAGCGCAAACCCGCGCAGCACGCGTTCGATGGCGCCGCGCCAAGCCGCCTCTTCTTGTTTGACCTCGACCAGTTCCCCGACGAAGGGCAAGGCGGTCTCTGCCACGCCGACGGCTTCGGCAAGCTGGCGGCGCAGTTCCAGCATCGGTGCCGGGATATTGGATGGCTGGCGGCGCAACGAGGCAACTTCGTGGTCGATGTCGATACGGCGCTTACGGACATCGGTCGCTTCACGATCCAGCACCAGGAGCGGGTCCTGCTGGATATCCTGGCCTTGCCACTGCTCGATTTCCTGGCGCGCCAGCCCGAGCAGTTCTGCAAATCCCTGGGGCGTCGCGCGCAATTCCCAGCCGAGCGACTTGCAGGCATTGACCGCCTGCGTGCGCTTGCGCATGCGTTCGTCACGTTGCGTCTCCAGAGTCTGCATCTCGCTCTGGAAGAATTCGATCTGCTCGCCGCCGGCTTCGCGGCGTTGTCGCTCCAGGTCGCGCAGGGCCGCGTTACGGTTTTCCAGGACGTTCTGGTGACGTTGTACATTCCCGGCCAGGCCGTCCAGCTCGATCTTGAGCGTGTCGATGTGCTCGGCCAGCAGCCCCATGCGCAGTCGCTCGCGATAGCTGTGCATGCCGACCTCCAGCTCGCGCAGGCCATTGCGCTGTAACGTCAGCGATTCCATGTGCTGGAACCGGCTGCGAGCAGGCGCCAACACCTGCACCTGCTCGCGTGCCGTCACGACCGCCTGGTGTGCAGCGTTCAGTTCGCCGAATTCGTTGACGAGCCGGTCTGCGACGTCGAAGGTTTCCGGCTTGTCGAGCATGAAGTCGCGCAGGAAGGCATTTAGGTCTCCCACGTTCTTGGCCGACTGCGTCTTGTGTAGCAGTCGCAGGGCCATTTCGCTTTCGATCCCGAGCAGACGGCAAAAGCGTTCGCAATAGGGGCGGAATTCGTCGCGTGCGAACGCGTCCGGCAGCGATTGCTTGAGCTTGCGGACATCGAAGTTGTTACTTCCAAAATCCTGTAGTTCGCGCAGGTCGAAAGGGCGCTCGAACACCAGGAAATAGGATTTCACGTCACGGTTCGCATTGGCGTTGCCGCGCACCCAGAACAGCTGGACCAGTGCCACATGCTGCCCCTGGCCGTTCTCGTATTGCAGCGCCAGCGCCGACCATGTCGTACCTGAGCGCAGATAGTGTACGGCGGACTCACCCGATGCGGAGTCGGTCTGCGCCGTCCACGCACCGCGCACATAACTGATGACGTTACGGTCGCGGCCGGCGCGGGAGGCTTCGCGCGCTGCAGCGTTGAAGTCGATCCAGCGTGGCGGCACGAGCAGGGCCGACAGGGCATCGAGCAACGTCGACTTCCCGGCGCCGGAACGTCCGACGATCAGGAATCCGCGTTTGCTGACGGGGATATCATGCAAGTCGTTGAAGGTGCCCCAGTTGAATACCTGGAGCCGGGTCATGCGAAATTGTTCGTCCGCGCTCAGCGTTGATATGTTCACAATGTCTCATCCTCGTTGTCATTCAAGAGCTGGCGTGACAGTTCAGGCATTTCGCCTGCCGCCATGCGGTCGTACAAGCTGGTGAGCGTGATGATTTCTTCCGCCGAGAACAGCAGCTTGAGCGTCGGTGCGATTTCAAAGCGCTCATCGCTGGCACGTAGTTTTTGAAGGATGTTGTGTTTCTTGATCTTCTCGATCGATGCGTTGACACGCTTGGTGAAGCCGGCGCGGTCCGTGCTGGCGGAGCGTTCGTAGGGCATCAGGTTTTCCGTGATCTCTTCGCGCGAGATCACGGCGCGCTCGCCGTGCGAATCGGCTTGTGTCAGCCGTTGGCGCAGGAACAACAGCAAGACCGAATCGATGAAGGTCAGTTGGGCCCGCCGCAACAGGATTGGAATGTCGAGTTCTTCCGCTGCGACCTGGCTGGTAAAGGCGACTTGCAGGTCACGATCCAGTACCAGTTCGAGGAACAACTCCGACAGGCGCCGCCGGATCACCTGTTCGTCGCGCAGCAGGACGGTCCATAGCTTGGCATGGCGTCGGCCTTCCAGCGAAGGTCCGGACAGTAGTTGCACAAGCACGCGTCGGGTATCGAGGGGGAGCTCTCCGCTGTCGTTGACGAACAGGGCGCCGGCCGGAAGATCTTCTCCAGCGGCGGCAGGTACCTGCTCGTCATCCTGTGCCAGGTCGGACGGTGTCAAGTTTGCTTCTCCCTCAAAAAATAAATGAGCGGTATGCTTGCCTTGCGCGCAATACCGTCGCCCCCGATCCAGGCGACCGTTTCGTACTGCTCGGCCACGATACCGTGGCGTGCACCGAGGGCCAGCAAGCCGAGTACGCTGCCAAGACCCTGGCTTGCCGGGAATTCCAGCAGGATATCGCCGATGGATGCCTGCGATCGCAGTGCCAGCACGTTGCGCAGGTTCTCTTCCAGGGTACGGAAATCGATCTCCGATTGGGACACGAGTTCCCCGATCATCGACAGATCGATAGGCGTAGCTTCGCCTTCCGCCATCTGGTCGGGCAGGGCCTGCAAGGCGGGATCGTGCAATACCCATTGCGACAGCGATGCCAGCCTGCTGCTGGTAAGCGGCAGCGTGTATTGCAGGGCTTCGGTGGCCTTGATCTCGTCCTTCAGGACAAGCGCGGCACGCTGGGCCTTGCGCAGCAGTTGATTCAGCCGGCGCTGTTCCATGAACTCCCGACTCTGGACGAAATGTTTCAGGCTGCGCGCGAACGACTGCAGTACGTCATGCACCATGCCGCCTTGGTCGAGCAAGGTGCGGGTAAGGCGCAGCAGGAAGCGACGCTCTTCGGCGTCGAGTGCAGTGACGTAGTTACGCGACATCAACTGGTCGAGCGCGTCGTCGAGCGAAGCGGATTGGATGGGATCGGTCAGCAGACGCCAGAACGCGGAAAATGTGCGGCCCGCCTCGCTTTCCCCAATCACGTCGATGCCGGCGAACATCGCATCGAGCACTTCACCACGGCTGCCGTCATTGTCCATGATGCGTTCGCGCAGCTCCCGATTCAACTGCTCGAACTGGTCTCGTACGCGCCGGAAATCGCTGGCCAGGTTGTCCGCGAGGGCGATGATCTCGCGGGTTCGTTCCAGGGCGGCGGTCTCCGACAGCACCTGGAATGTTCCTTGTTCGATGTCTGCGATGTCGCGCTCGATGCGCGCCTGTTCGAGGCGTAGACGGGAGACACGTCGGCTTCTGTCGGCATCGGTGTCGTCAGCCAGTTTGGCCAACGCCCCGATGACCAGGCTCAGACGGCTTTCGGTCGCAGCATTGTGCGGCCTGACCAGGCCCGTGACATAACGGATGGCGTCGACGGTAGATGTGGCAAGCTCGTATTCTTCCTCTTGCGAACCCGGCGGAAAACGCCGCTCGACATACCCGTCTGCCAGCCAGCGCGCGATATACAGTTGCGCAGTTTGTGGCCAATCCTCGCCGCGATTGCGCAGTTGTTCGAGATCGCGTTCGATACGTTCGTGCAGGATCGAGGCGGGCAGGCTGCGTTCGTTGTCGTAGAGATGGGTCTGCAGCAGTGCCAGTACCGTCGGTCCCGTGTCGGCGGCCAGCAGGCGCCAGAGGGGCTGGTTGCGCAACTGGCGGTAGGTGGCAAGGGATTTATCGGCTTTCATCGCGCGCATGGATAAGTAGCGATAATTGTATCGCAGTCATCATGGCTGTTTATCCTGCGGCATTCTTCTCGCGATATACTGGATTTTTTGTCACCCTTGACAGGCAATGGCGCGATCCCTGCAAGATGGTCTCTATGACCAGCTTCTCACTGATGACCTGGTCGATGAATTGGACCAGCATTACGATGCAAATCATTACACGCTCAAGGCGCTCGACGACGGAGATACCGCGCGCCGTCTGGCAGAAGCACTTGCGGATCAATTAGCTGAAGTGCTTGGGGAAATACGGCCGCAAGGTGATGGTGATAACGAGGCGTCCGGCAAAGCGGTTCGAGTGCAGCAGCAACTGGAACTGGTAAACACCTTGCTCGTCGATTTGCGCCAGCGTCTCGCCGAGCGATATCCAGCACAATATGCCGAATCGGACATCCGTTTGTTGACGGCGCCGCCAAGAAGTCTTGCCGCAATTCATCGTCATCGTACTGCCCCGCCGTTGCCCGATACCGGCGTAAGATCTCCCTGGCTGTTTACGGCATCAAAATCATCTCCGGCATTATTGAACGAGCTGCGCCATGAATTGGCCAGTAGCGACAGGGTCGATATCCTGATGAGCTTCATCACCGTGTCCGGGATCCGCAAGATTCGTGATGTCTTGCAGAGCATGACGGCACGCGATGGGACAGGAAAATCACGTACCCAGATGCGGGTGCTGACCACCACTTATATCGGCGCTACCGAAGCCCAGGCCGTCGACGAACTGGCGCGGCTGCCGAATTGCGAAGTACGGATTTCGCTGGATGGCCGGCGTACGCGCTTGCATGCCAAAGCATGGATTTTCGAGCGGGACAGCGGTTTCGGGACGGCCTACGTCGGCAGCGCCAATCTGACCCAAGCCGCCCTGGCCGGCGGCCTGGAGTGGACGGTGAAGTTTGCCGAACGTGGTCAGGGCGCCATGTTCCAACAGGCGCAGGCCCATTTCGAGACCCTATGGCATGACACGGAATTCGTGGCCTACGATCCGGC
Source organism: uncultured Massilia sp. (assembly GCA_963529995.1). Taxonomy (GTDB): domain Bacteria; phylum Pseudomonadota; class Gammaproteobacteria; order Burkholderiales; family Burkholderiaceae_D; genus Telluria. The sequence continues at coordinate 81,280 of CAUSCY010000018.1, forward strand.
GCAGCCGGCGCACCGCGCTGCCTTGGATAAGGCGATCGCCGATGAAAAAGGGGGCGGCGCGCCCGCCGCGCAACCTGCCAATGTACTCAGCTTCTTCGATCTCAGCCCGAAGAATTACCAGTTGGCGATGCTCGAACAATTGCAGGCCGAGCGCGAGCATGGACGGATGCGGAACCTGGTCGTCGCGGCCACTGGAACGGGCAAGACCGTCGTGGCGGCGTTCGATTACCAGCGACTGTGCCGCCAATACGGCGGCCGTCCGCGCCTGCTCTTCATTGCACACCGGATCGAGATCCTGCAGCAGGCCCTGCGCACGTACCGCGAAGTGCTGCGCGATTCGGGCTTCGGTCAGTTGCTGAGTGGCCAGCACCGCATGGACAACCCGGATCATCTGTTCGCCACCATCGACAGCGTGCGCAGCAATGACCTGCTGACGCGGTATGGCGCCGATTACTGGTATGGCGTCGTGTTCGACGAATGCCATCGCATGGCCGCGGCCAGCTTCGATGAGGTTGCGCGTCGCATCGACAGCACCATCCTGCTGGGCTTGACCGCAACGCCCGAGCGGAGCGATGGTCGGTCGATCATGACCTACTTCGACAGCAGGCCGGACGGCAGCCCGGCGGTGGAATTGCGTCTCTGGCATGCGCTCGACCTGCAATTGCTGGCGCCCTTCGAATACTTTGCCTGTGACGACCTTACCGACTTCCGCCATGTGCCCTGGCGTCAGCCGGGCGAAGCGGCATCCCTCGACAAGCTCCTTACTGGCGATATGATGCGGGCCAGGATGATCGTCGACGAGTGGCACAGGCTGAGCGCTGACCCGCGCAAAAGCCGTGCAATCGCTTTCTGCGTGAGCGTGGCGCATGCGCGCTTCATGACAGCGCAATTCAACGGGGCGGGCTTGCCGGCCCTGTGCATCACCGGCGAATCGTCACCTGCCGAACGCGAGGCCGCGCCGCGGGCGCTGGCGAGTGGTGACGTATGCGTCCTGGTGACGGTCGACCTGTTCAACGAAGGCGTCGATATTCCCGTCGTCGACACGCTGCTGTTGTTGCGCCCGACGCAGAGCCCCGTGCTGTTCCAGCAGCAGATGGGTCGTGGACTGCGCCTGTCGAGTGGCAAGGAAAGTTGTCTCGTCCTTGACTTCATCGGCCAGCATTCCGCGGATTTCCGCTTCGACCATCTGTTCGGTGCGATTACCGGCATGAATCGGCGCCAGTTGACCGATGCCGTCGAACATGGCTTCAGCCAGCTGCCGGCCGGTTGCCACATCCAGTTGCAGAAGCAAGGGCGCGACCAGATCCTGAACAACCTGCGCAAGCTCACCCAGCAGAACTGGCGCCGCATGACGACCGAATTGCTGACGTATGCGAGCCTGCAAGGGCGGCGTGATATCCGACTGGCAAGCTTCCTTCATGACCAGGCGCTGGATATCAACGATGTCTACCGCAGCACAGGGCAGAGCGGCTGGACGAGCCTGCGCCGTGCGGCAGGCCTGGTCATCAACGAGGCGGGACCGGAGGAAGACTATTTTGGCCGGCGTTTCACCGCGCTGCTTCACATCGATGATCCGGCGCAGATCGCCTTGATGACGAAGGTGGGAGCTGCGCGCACGCCAGAACTGCCGCTGGACGACATCGATACCGTGCGCCTGCAGATGCTTGCCTACCAGGTCGATGGCGCGATTGGCCGCGTCGGCAGCGGCCATGCGTTCCTGCAGCGCTTGCACACGCAGCCGGCGGTCGCTGGCGAACTGGCGGACCTGGCGGAGGTCCTTGGGGGCAATGCCCTGCCGCACGCCATTTCCCTGCCCGGCCTGGAATGGACACCATTGTGCCTGCATGCGCATTATCGGCTGAACGAAATCCTGACCGCGGTCGGATTCCAGACGGCGCACAAGCGGCCCTTCTTCAATACCGGCGTACTGCGCCTGCCCGAGCGCAAGGTCGAACTCATGTTCGTGACGCTGGATAAGCGCAACGGCTTTCACGAGACGATCGCCTACCACGACTATGCGTTGAGCCACGACCTGTTTCACTGGCAATCGCAGAACAGCGCGGCGCCCACGACGGGTAGCGGCCGGCGCTATCTCGACAGCGTGGGCGAAGCGGCCAATGGCTGGACGTTCCAGTTATTCGTGCGGACGGATCCGGACAGCGCGTATCTTGCTTGCGGCCCCGTGACCTTCCAGCACAGCCATGGCGAACGGCCGATGAACATCACCTGGAAGCTGGCGCATCCATTGCCGGCTACGGCATTCGCCAGATTCAGTGTGCTGCGGTCGTAATCACCGCCGAGGCGATGGCAAGCCAAACAAAAGCTGCATAAAAAACGGCCTTCCGAAGAAGGCCGCTCTTGTATCCGCAGGTGACTTATACGTCGATATTCCCCGCCTGCAGCGCATTCGTCTCGATGAAGTTCCTGCGCGGCTCGACCTCGTCGCCCATCAGCGTGGTGAAGATCTGGTCCGCGGCAATGGCGTCCTCGATCTGTACCTTCAGCAGGCGGCGCACGGTCGGGTCCATCGTGGTTTCCCACAGCTGCTCAGGATTCATCTCGCCCAGACCTTTATAGCGCTGCTTGGAAACGCCGCGCTCGGCTTCCTCGCGCAGCCATTCCATGGCTTGCTGGAAGTCGCGCACCAGCGATTCCTTCATCTTCTCGCCTTCGCCGCGGCGGATGATGGCGCCGTCGCTCATCAGGCCACCGAAGGTGGTGGCCGAGTCTTCCAGCGTCCTGTAGTCGGCGCCGGCGACGAAGTCGGCGTCGATCGAGGTCACCTGCACGTTGCCGTGGCGGATGCGTTCGATGCGCAGGCTGTGCTTGTCCGACAGTTCGTCGGAGCGCACGCCCACCTTCACGCGCGGGTCCTTGATCGCGTCTGCCATGGCCTGGGCCGATTGCTCGGCGGCGGCCTGGGTCGACAGGTCCAGCGTCACGCCCGTCATGATGGCGGACAGGGCGGCGCGGTCGATCACGCGCGTCAGGCGCATCATGACGGCATTGGCCTTGTTGTACTTCTCGACCAGGTCGGCCAGCTTACCGTCGGTGATCGGCTCGGCCCCTTCCTGTGGCACCAGCGCAGCGCCGTTCAGGGCTACGCGCATCATGTAGCTCGCTTCCTCGATGTCGTCCTTCAGGTAGCGCTCGTCGCGGCCGGCCTTGACCTTGTACAGCGGCGGCTGCGCGATATAGATGTGGCCACGTTCGACCAGCTGCGGCATCTGGCGGTAGAACAGCGTCAGCAGCAGGGTACGGATGTGGGCGCCGTCGACGTCCGCGTCGGTCATGATGATGATGCGGTGGTAGCGCAGCTTGTCGACGTTGAACTCGTCCGGGCCGATCGAGGTGCCCAGCGTCGCGATCAGCGTGGTGATCTGCTCGGACGACAGCATTTTCTCGAAGCGCGCCTTTTCCACGTTCAGCACCTTGCCGCGCAGCGGCAGGATGGCCTGGAATTTACGATCGCGGCCCTGCTTGGCGGAGCCGCCTGCCGAGTCACCCTCGACGATGTACAGCTCGGCCAGCGCCGGGTCGCGTTCCTGGCAGTCGGCCAGCTTCGAGGACAGGCCCAGCCCGTCCATCACGCCCTTGCGGCGGGTCAGGTCGCGGGCCTTGCGGGCGGCTTCGCGGGCGCGCGCCGCTTCGACGATCTTGCCGCAGATGATCTTGGCGTCGTTCGGCTTTTCCATCAGGAAGTCGGTGAGCGTCTTGGCGACGATTTCCTCGACCGGGCCACGCACTTCGGACGACACCAGCTTGTCCTTCGTCTGCGACGAGAACTTCGGTTCCGGCACCTTCACGGACAGCACGCAGGTCAGACCTTCGCGCATGTCGTCGCCCGAGATCTCGACCTTGGCCTTCTTGGCGAAGTCGTTCTCGTCGATGTACTTGTTGATCACGCGCGTCATCGCCGCGCGCAGGCCGGTCAGGTGGGTGCCGCCGTCGCGCTGCGGGATGTTGTTGGTGAAGCACAGCACCTGTTCGTTGTAGGCGTCGTTCCACTGCATCGACACGTCCACCGAGATGTTCGTGCCGTTTTCCGACAGGCGCTCGCCCGTCGCCTGGAACACGGTCGGGTGCAGCACGGTCTTGGCCTTGTTGATGTACTCGACGAAGCCGCGGGTGCCGCCTTCGAAGGCGAAGATCTCTTCCTTGCCGGTGCGCTGGTCGGACAGCTTGATGTTGACGCCGTTGTTCAGGAACGAGAGTTCGCGAATACGTTTCGACAGGATCTCGTAGTGGAATTCGACGGTCGTGAAGATTTCCTCGTCGGCCCAGAAGTGCACTTCGGTGCCGCGCTTGTCGGTGTCGCCGAGGATCTTCATCGGCGAGACTTCGACGCCGTCGACGACCTCGATGATGCGGTCCAGCGGGACGCCGCGCGAGAATTCGAGCTGGTGCACCTTGCCTTTTTGGCGCACGGTCACGCGCAGCAGCTTCGACAGTGCGTTCACGCAGGAGACGCCGACGCCGTGCAGGCCGCCCGACACTTTATAGGCGTTCTGGTTGAACTTGCCGCCGGCGTGCAGTTCGGTCAGGGCGATCTCGGTCGCCGAGCGCTTCGGCTCGTGCTTGTCGTCCATCTTGACGCCGGTCGGGATGCCGCGGCCATTGTCGGTGATCGAGATGGAATTGTCGGAGTGGATCGTGACATGGATTTCGGAGCAGTAGCCGGCCAGCGCCTCGTCGATCGAGTTGTCCAGCACCTCGAACACCAGGTGGTGCAGGCCGGTACCGTCCGAGGTGTCGCCGATGTACATGCCCGGGCGCTTGCGCACGGCCTCCAGGCCCTCCAGGATCTGAATCGACGAGGCGCCGTATTCGTCCGCCTTCGGGGCGGAGGTTTCCACTACTGCTTGAGTGTTCTCGGACATGACTGCTTTCTCAAATAACGTGTAAATCAGACGGCGCAGGGTTCAGGCTGCGGTCTTGTCGTCGGATGGCGGGGAGCTTGTGGTGCTGACGTCGGTCAGCTCAGCTTGGGTCCCCGCCTGCGCGGGGACGACGGGTAGGGGCAGCGGGGCGATGAAACGGAGCCACTGCTCATGATCCGTCGTCCCTGCGCAGGCAGGGACCCAATTGCTCCCTGCTCAACCACTGCCGCCAAACAGCGCGGCACAGGACGAATATATGGGCGATTTGCCCTAATTAAATACGCATCGGCATGACGACGTACTTGAAGTCGCCATTGTCGGGAATCGACATCAGCGCCGACGAGTTCGAATCGCCCAGCGCGATGTTCACCTGGTCGCACTTCAGGTTGTTCAGCACGTCGAGCAGGTAGGTGACGTTGAAACCGATGTCGATCTCATCGCCGCCGTAGTCGATTTCCAGTTCTTCCACCGCTTCTTCCTGGTCCGCGTTGGTCGAGCTGATCTTCATCGAGCCCGGGGCGATCAGGCAGCGCACGCCCTTGAACTTGTCGCTGGTCATGATCGCGGCGCGCTGCAGCGAACGCAGCAGTTCTTCGCGGCCGATGGTGAAATCGTTCTTGTAGCCCTTCGGGATCACGCGCGTGTAATCCGGGAATTTACCCTCGACCAGCTTCGAGACCAGCTCGATGTCGGCGAAGGTCAGCTTCACCTGGGAGGCGGCGATGTCCAGGCGGACCGTGTCGTCGCTTTCTTCCAGCAGGCGCTGCAGTTCCAGGATGGTCTTGCGCGGGATGATGACTTCCTGGCGCTCGAACTGCTGGTCGGTTTCCACCTGCGCGAAGGCCAGGCGGTGGCCGTCGGTCGCCACGGCGATCACGTTGCTGCCATCCAGCACCAGCAGCAGGCCGTTCAGGTAGTAGCGGATGTCCTGCTGGGCCATCGCGAAGTGCACCATGTTGAACAGGTGCTTCAGCGTCTTTTGCGGCAGGGTGACGGTGGCGTTGTAGGTGTCGGCCACGGAGACGGTCGGGAATTCCTCGGCCGCCAGCGTCTGCAGGGCAAAGCGCGACTTGCCGCTCTGGACCGTCAGGCGCTTGTTCAGCAGGGTCATGGTGACGTCGCCCGATTCCGGCAGCGCACGCAGGATGTCCAGCAGCTTGCGCGCGGCGACGGTCGTGCCCGTCACATCCGCGCCGGAACCGATGTTCGCCAGGGTCGTGATCTGCACCTCGGTGTCGGTCGACAGGAACGAGACGCTTTCGCCGTCCTTGCGGATGAGGATATTGGCCAGAATCGGCATGGTATGCCGACGCTCGACAATACCACTCACGATCTGCAGTGGCCGGAGAAGCGTGTCTCGGGTGGTTTTGACCAGTTGCATAAATATCCTCGGTAGTATTTATAGATGAAAATATAGTTTGCGCAATATTTTGCCAGAAATCACTACGGAAAAACCTCCTTTCCCAACCGTGGAGCAGAATGGTCTTCCCGCTCCGATTTCAGCCCTTCAGCGTCTGTTCCAGCACGTGCAGCTCATGGTTGCACTCGGCATTCTTGGCGCGGTCCTGCGCGATCTTGCGCACCGCGTGCAGCACGGTCGTGTGGTCGCGGCCGCCGAACAGCTCGCCGATTTCCGGCAAGCTCTTCTGCGTGAGTTCCTTCGCCAAATACATGGCGATCTGGCGCGGACGGGCGATGTTCGCCGGGCGGCGCTTCGAATACATGTCGGCGACCTTGATGTTGAAGAAGTCGGCGACGGTCTTCTGGATGTTTTCTACGGAAATCTGGCGGTTCTGCACCGACAGCAGATCCTTCAGCGCTTCCTTCACCACGTCGATGGTGATGTCCTTGCCGTGGAAGCGCGAGTAGGCAAGGATCTTGCGCAGCGCGCCTTCCAGCTCGCGCACGTTCGAGCGCAGGTGCTTGGCCACGAAGAAGGCCACGTCGTCGTTCAGTACCACGCCTTCCGATTCCGCCTTTTTCATGAGAATCGCCACGCGCATTTCCAGTTCCGGCGGTTCGATCGCGACCGTCAGGCCCGAGTCGAAGCGCGAGATCAGGCGGTCGTCCATGCCCGTGATCTCTTTCGGATAGGTATCCGACGTGATGATGATCTGCTTCTTGGCCGCGATCAGCGCCTCGAACGCATAGAAGAACT
>CAUSCY010000019.1:0-88139 GCA_963529995.1 uncultured Massilia sp.
GGGGGGTGGGGTGGGGGGGGTTGGGGGGCCGGGGGGCCCCCCCCGCCGTTTCGGGGGGGGGGGGGGGCCCCCCCGGGCCCCACCATGGCGTACCGCTTACGGCAATTCCAGCGCCATCTTCGCCAGCACGTGCTTGAGCACCTTCCCGCTCGGCGCCGCCGGCAGCGCCGCCAGCGCGACGATGCGCGCCGGCCGCTTGTACGGCGCCAGCCGCTCTGCCACCCACGCGGCCAGTTCGCCCGGCGCCGGCGCTTGCCCCGGCACCGGCTGCACGAAGGCCACCACTTCCTCGTTGCCCTCGGCGCACGGCCGTCCCACCACGGCCGACTGCGTGACGCCCGGGTGGCTGTTGAGCGCCGTCTCCACTTCCAGCGGGAACACGTTGAAGCCCGAGCGGATGATCAATTCCTTGCTGCGCCCGACGATGTGCAAGGCGCCGTCCGCCGCGCGGGTCGCCATGTCGCCCGTGTTCAGCCAGCCGCCCGGACGCAGCGCGGCGGCGGACAGCTGCGGCTCGCGGTAGTAGCCGCGCATCAGGTTGGGGCCGCGCACCCACAGTTCGCCGGGCGTGCCGTCGTCGGCCAGGTCGCGGCCGTCGCGGTCGACCAGGCGCACCTCCACGCCGGGGATCGGCAGGCCGACCGAGGTGTCGGCGCGGGGCGCGTCCAGGCGCGTCTGGCTGACCGTGGGCGCGGCTTCGGTGAGGCCATAGCCGTTGTGCAGCGCCGTGCCGAGCAGCGCCTCGACGCGCGCCTTCAATTGCGGATCGAGCGGCGAGCCGCCCGCATAGGCGAAGCGCAGCCGCGACGCCAGGCGCGTGCCGGCCAGCTCCGGCAGCGCCAGCAGGCGCGCATACATGGCCGGCACGCCCTGCACGATGCTCAGCCCGTCGTCGCGGATGGCGGCCAGCATCGCCTCCGGGGAGAAGCGCGGCGCCAGCTGCAGGCAGGCGCCGGCGCACAAGGTGCCCAGCATGACCGAGGTCAGGCCGTACACGTGCGAGATCGGCAGCACGCCCCAGGCCCGGTCCTGCGGCACCAGGCCGCGCAGGCGGCTCGAGACGGCCGCCACGTACAGCAGGCTGCGGTGGCTCAGCATCACGCCTTTCGGCTGGCCCGTGGTGCCCGTCGTGTAGACGAGGGCGGCGACCGGTTCGTCGCCGTCCGGCTCGGGCAGGCAATCCTCGTTGCGCGGTCCCGCCATCAGGCCGGCGTCGTCCTGGCCGCCGATGTTCAAGCCGCATGCTACGGTGCCGGCGCGCGCCGCATGGGCCGCCGCCTCCGCCGATATGCCCGCCGTGTACAGCGCGATGCGCGCGCCGCTGTGGGCGGCGATGCCGTCCAGCTCCGGCGCGGTCAGGCGCGGGTTGACGTTGACGATCCAGGCGCCGACGGTCGCTGCCGCGAAGATCAGCGCCACCTGCGCGGCGCAGTTCTCGCTCGCCAGCAGCACCCGGTCGCCGCGGCGCACGCCGAGGCCGCGCAGCAGCGCCGCGTGGCGGTCGATGGCGTCGACCAGCGCGCGGTAGCTGACGGTCAGGCCGGCCTCGGCCAGCGCCGGGGCGTCGGGCGTGCGCGCGGCGGCGGCGCGCGGAATGGCGTCGATGCTGGCCGGCAGGCCGGCCAGCAGTTGGGCCACGTCGAATTCATGGTTCATGTGCTTCCTTGCTCGGGTCCGGCCTCGGTATCCGGCCGGCGAACCGGCGATGATAACCGGGCCCGGCATCCCTGTCATGCGCCCCCCATCCGTCCGGCGGTTTATGATCCTGCCGACAAGAACCGGCTCGGGAACCACGGCAGGGACAAGAACGGAGAGGGGACACGCATGGGAGCGATCGACGACGAGGCAGTACATTCCGGCTACGTGGACCACGCGGCCTACCGCGCCGCCGGCGGCTACCGCCTGCTGCAGGCCTGCCTGGGCGGGCGCATGCATCCGGAAAGCGCGATCGTGACGATGATGGCGGCCGGCCTGCGCATCCCCGACGCCGACGGCAACGCCATCCCCGCCGGTCGGCGCTGGCGCCAGGTACGCACGGGGCCCGGCCCGCGCGCGCTGCTGCTGCGCGTCGACGGCGGCGGTCCCTGGGCCTTCCAGGACCGCCATTACCTAAGCACCGATCCGCATCGCGTGCTGGAAGGCGCGCTGGTCGCCGCCTGGGCCGCCGATATCGACCACGTGCAGCTGCGCCTGCCCGACGGCGAGCCGGACCTGCGCGCCATGCTGCGGGAGGAGCTGGGCCGCCTGCACGCCGACCTGCCGGAGGCCGGCTTCGCGCACATCCGCATCGACGACGTCCCGCTGGACGCCGCCACCGTGCTGGAGCAGGACGCCGAGAGCCTGCACTGGGTGCGCGACATCCTCGAGCGCGGCGCCGACTGGTTCACCAGCCAGGGCCGGCACGGCAAGCGCGGCCTGCGTTCCTTCGCCGTGTCCGGCCCCGTGCGCGTCCCCGGCGTCAAGCTGGTGCCGGCCGGTACGACGGTGCGCGAACTGGTCGACGAATACTGTGGCGGCATGCGCGAAGGCAGTGCCTTGTACGCCTGGCTGCCGGCCGGCGCCGCCGGCGCGATCCTGCCCGCCGCCATGGCCGACATCCCGCTCGATGCCGATACGCTCAAGCGCCATGGCGTCGACGTCCATCCGGGCGCCGTGGCCGTGCTGGCAGAGGGCCAGTCCGCATCCGCGGCGGCCTGCGACGTGTTGCGCTACCTGCGCGACGCCAACCCGGGCCAGCACTGCCGCGACGCCATCGACGAGGCGCTCGCGCTGCTGGCCTCCGGATGCGGCGCTGCGCGCCTGGCGGTACTGGCACAGGCGCTGGGGCAGGCGCCAGATGAGGGCTGCCCGGCTGCGGCGCGCGCCATCGATTCCGTGCTCGTCCACTTCGGCCACGAGCTGGGCGGCTGCGTGGACGGCCGTGCGGACGCGGCGCGCGCCGCGTGATGGCCGCCCTCGACGCCACCCTGCGCGCCTTCGGCCTGCTGTTCACGGGCGACGCCGCCCTGTGGCACCTGGTCTGGGTGTCGCTGGCGACCAGCCTGGCGGGCCTGCTGCTGGCCGCGCCGCCGGCGCTGCTGCTCGGCTACCAGGCCGCGCTGCACCGCTTCCGCTGGCGCCGCGCCGTCGTCTGGCTGGCGCAGGCGACGATGGCGGTGCCGACGCTGCTCATCGGCCTGCTGCTCTACCTGCTGCTGGCGCCGGTGGGACCGCTGGGCGATCTGCGCTGGCTGTTTTCCGAACCCGGCATGGTGCTGGGCATCGTCGTCGTCACGCTGCCCGTGGTGTTCGCCTACACGCTGGCGGCCGTGCAGGCGGTCGACCCGCTGTACGCCGAGACGGCGCTGGCGCTGGGCAGCACGCGCAGCCAGGTGATGCTGCGCGTGCTGCACGAGGCGCGTTTCGGGGTCATGGCCGCTGTGCTGCTGGGCTTCGGGCGCGCGGTCGCGGAGATCGGCTGCGCGCTGGTCCTGGGCGGGAATATCGCGGGCCACACGCGTAGCCTGGGCACGGCGCTGGCGCAGGAAGCGGGCCGCGGCGACGTCGCCCAGGCCATCGCGCTGGGCATCGTGCTGCTGGCGTTCGCGCTGCCCTTGACGGGCGTGCTGGCCTGGCTGCAGGGCGCGCCGCGCGTGTTGAGGAGGCAGCCGGCATGATCCAGAGCATATCGATCCAGAGCATGCTGGCGAGCGTGGACGTGCGCACCGGCGACGAGCGCCGCAAGGCGCTGCTGGGCGTACGCGGCCTGCGCAAGCGCCTCGGCGAGCATCCTGACGAGCGCCTGCTGCTGGACATCGACCGGATCGAGATCGCCACCCATGGCGCCTACCTGCTGACGGGCATGAACGGGGCCGGCAAGAGCACGCTGCTGCGCGTGCTGGGCGGACTGGAACGGGCCGAGATCGACAGCCTGCGCTTCGAGGGCCTGGACGTGATCCCGCACCCGTATCCGCGCGCCATGCGCACCGGGATCGTCTACGTGCACCAGCATCCGGTCCTGTTTTCCACCAGCGTGGCCCACAACATCGGCTACGGCCTGTCGGTGCGCGGCGCGGCGCCCGCGGAGATCGCGGCCCAGGTCGAGGAAGCCATGGCCTGGGCCAACGTGGCCCACCTGCGCGACATCGATCCGGCCCGGCTGTCGCGCGGCGAGCAGCGCCGCGTGGCGCTGGCCAGGGCCAAGGTATTGAGGCCGAAATTGATGCTGCTGGACGAGCCCACGGCCGACCTGGACGAGGTTGCGCGCGAGCGGCTGTTCGGTTCGATCGCCGCGTTGATCGATGCGGGCGGCAGCGTGCTCATTGCGTCGCACGACCGCAATCTGGTGGGGCAGGAAGGGGTGCAGCTGATGGAGCTGCGGGAGGGGAGGTTGGAGATCAGTTAGCACGTCGTTCCCGCGTAGGGTGAAGCAGTCCAGTGGACTGTTTCACCCCATGCTGAAGCGCCGAAGTTGGCCTACGATAAAGCCCGCGGAATCTCCAACATACGGAATTCGAATGCTCAGTATGGGTTCCCGCCTGCGCGCACTGCTGTCCGGGATAATCGCTACGCTCTGCAATAAAACGCGTCATAGATAAACCCGTCGTTCCCGCGAAGGCGGGAACCCATGCTGAGGTCCCGAAGTCGTTCCGTTAATAAGACCCCGTCGTCTTCAACATACGGAATTCGGTTGCTCAGTATGGATTCCCGCCTTCGCGGGAATGACGACGCTTTTTTCGCGAATAATATTCCGGACAACAGTGCGCCTGCGCGGGAACGACGTATCGTTTACTTCACGCCAGCGCGTGCATCACCGCCTGCACCGGAATCGCTTTGACCCAGTCGCGCCGCTGGTCCGCCGTGATGACGGTGCTGTTGGCCTTGTCGACCGGCGCCCATTCCGGCGTCTTCTGGCGCATCAGCGCGACGACGGGCACGCCTACGGCATTCGCCAGGTGCATCACGGCCGTCTCGACCGAGACGATCAGGTCGCACTGGGCCAGCATGGCGGGCAGCTGGAAGAAATTCTCGTTGGCGCTGAACAGTTCAGTGCGGTCCAGCTTGCGCTCGGCCAGCATCGTCTTGACGCGCTCGACTTCCTGCGGCACGGCATTGACGACGAAGCAGGCGTCGCGCCATTCCGGCTGGGCGCGCATGGTGGTGATCAGTTCGGCGACGCGTTCGACCGGCCAGCAGCGCTTGCGGGTCTTGGCGAACGGGTTGATGAAGACCAGCTTGCCCTGGCGGCCATCGAAGCCCCAGTCGTGCAGGCGCGCGCGGGCGCCGTCGACGAATTGCTGCGGAATATGCACGAAGGGAATGCGCGCCGCCGGCGGGATGTCGACGCTGGCGAGCTGGCGGAACCATTCGGCATGCACGTCGCTGATGTGCGGTGCGCTGTTGCGGTCGGCGACGTCCGGGTTCAGGCTGGCGTCCAGCTTGTGGTAGGCGAACCAGTGCGGCAGGTCGAGCAGGCCCAGCGGCTTCTTCAAACCGACGACGAAGCCGTCCGGGCTGATCTCGCGCGCCAGGTTGGCATAGAAGTGCGGACGCAGCGTGCCGAGCGAGACGACGATCGGGTAGCGTTCCTGCTGCGCTTCCTTGATCGATGCCTGGAACAGCTCGGGCGAGTAGTTGCGGTCGTAGACCTTGTCGATGAAATCGCAGGCCGCCAGCCAGTCGTACAGCACGTTCTTTTTCAGGTGCGGCCACTGCGAGGCGTCGCCGGTGCGGCGCACTTCGTCGACCCACAGGTGCAGCTTCAGGTGCGGATACGCTTGCGCGAACGCCTGGAAGCAATTCTGCAGGTACGTGTAGTCGCCCAGCGCCAGGTGGGCGATGAACAGGATTTTGTCCGACTTCTGCAGCAGTTCGGAAGGAATGAGAGGTACGTTCATTGTCTCTTACGGGTCGCCTGCTTGTGTGAGGACGCCGCCAGTGGTCCATTCAGGGAGCCGCAGCGCACAAACAGCGCTCGCAGCACCAAACGGGAACCGCGACAACCCGTTATGCGCCAGATATGACGTCTCTTTACGGTTAATCAAGGTTCCCTACCGGTCGGCTGGCCGCATTCCTCACATAGCGCTGGAAACGCGTTACTGCCGACTCTCTAATTCAGCAAATTGTCACGAATTGTAGTCTAAACCGGGGAGTGGCGTGTCCGCCAGCCCTATTTTCGGACGCTTTGTCCATTGGGAGCAACAAGGCCTGAACTGCTTGGCAAGTGTTTGTCGCAGCGCATACAGTTTACCGACAAAATTTCACATCAAAATGACATCGTACTGCTCCTGGTGGTAGCCTTTTTCCACCTGCAGCGAGATTTTCTTGCCGATGAAATCACCCAGCATGGCCAGGTGTTGCGACTCTTCTTCCAGGAACAGGTCGACCACTTCCTGGGAGGCCAGGATGCGGAATTCGCGCGGGTTGAACTGCTTCGCTTCGCGCAGCAGTTCGCGCAGGATCTCGTAGCAGATCGTGCGCGAGGTTTTCACTTGCCCCTTGCCGCTGCAGGCGGGGCAGGGCTCGCACAGGATGTGCGCCAGCGATTCGCGCGTGCGCTTCCTCGTCATCTCGACGAGGCCCAGTGCCGAGAAGCCGCTCACCGATACCTTGGTGCGGTCGCGCGACAGGGTTTTCTTGAGCTCCGCCAGCACGGCGTTGCGGTGCTCGTTGTTCTCCATGTCGATGAAGTCGAGGATGATGATGCCGCCCAGATTGCGCAGGCGCAGCTGGCGCGCGATGGCGTGGGCCGCTTCCAGGTTGGTCTTGAAGATCGTGTCGGCGAAGTTGCGCCCTCCGACGAAGCCGCCCGTATTGACGTCGATGGTCGTCATCGCCTCGGTCTGGTCGACGATCAGGTAGCCGCCCGACTTGAGGTCCACGCGCCGGCCCAGCGCGCGCAGGATTTCCTCCTCCACGCCGTACAGGTCGAACAGCGGGCGTTCGCCCGTGTAGTGCTGCAGGCGCGACAGCACGCTCGGCGTGTACACCTGGGCGAATTCGACCAGCTTCAGGTAGTTCTCGCGCGAGTCGACGAGGATCGCCGCCGTCTCGTCGTGGACGAAGTCGCGCAGCACGCGCTGGGCCAGGCTCAGGTCCTGGTACAGCAGGCTCGTTGCCGGACGGGTGCGCGCGCCCTTGGTGATCGCGCCCCAGGTCTTGCGCAGGTAGTCGATGTCGGCGGCCAGGTCGGCGTCCGACGCCTCTTCGGCTTGCGTGCGCACGATGTAGCCGCCTTTTTCGTCCGGCGGCAGCAAGCCCTGCATGCGCGCGCGCAGCGCATCGCGTTCGGCTTCCTTCTCGATCTTCTGCGAGATGCCGATGTGCTTATCCTGCGGCAGGTAGACGAGCATGCGCCCGGCGATCGAGATCTGGGTCGACAGGCGCGCGCCCTTGGTGCCGATCGGGTCCTTGATCACCTGCACGGTCAGCACCTGGCCGTCGAACAGCAGCTTCTCGATCGGGGTCGGCGGTACGTTCGCGCCGTCGTGCGGCCTGGCTTCCCAGATGTCGGCCACGTGCAGGAACGCGGCGCGCTCCAGGCCGATGTCGATGAAGGCGGACTGCATGCCCGGCAGCACGCGCACGACCTTGCCCAGGTAGACGTTGCCGGCCAGCCCACGGGTAAGCGTCCGCTCGATATGCAATTCCTGCACGGCACCCTGCACCACCAGCGCAACGCGCGTTTCCTGGGGGGTGATATTGATCAGGATGTCTTCAGTCATTGGGGGCGGGGCGTGCGTTATTGTTCAGAACGACATCATACACGGTGGGGGCAAGAGCCGTTGGCGCCAGATCCGTCATCCCCGCGAAGGCGGGGATCCATGCTGAGGAACCGGATTCGGTATCTGGAAACACTGCGCAGATTCAAGCATACTGACTTCGGAAGCTCAGCATGGGTTCCCGCTTTCGCGGGAACGACGGGGTAGATTACAACGGGTTGACGCCCGCCTTCTGCAACAACTGCACCGTCTCGAACACCGGCAAGCCCATGATCCCGGAATGGCTCCCTTCGATGTGCTCGATGAACAGCGCCGCCAGGCCCTGGATGCCGTAGGCGCCCGCCTTGTCGTAGGGTTCCGACGTGGCGCAATAGGCGCGGATGGCTTGCGGGGACAGCTTGGCGAAGCGCACGTTCGATACCTGCGTGACCTGCTCGACCATGTTATGCGCATGCACGGCGATCGAGGTCAGTACCTGGTGCGTGCGGCCCGACAGGCGTTCCAGCATGGCCGTGGCTTCGCGCACGTCGGCCGGCTTGCCCAGGATCTCGCCGTCGATGGTGACGGTCGTGTCGGCCGACAGCACGGGACGGATCTGCATGCGCCGCTGGTGCAGCACGTTCCAGGCGGCCGCCCCCTTGGCCAGCGCCACCCGTTCCACGTAGGGCAGCGCCTGCTCGCCCGGCAAGACGTCTTCGCTGACGTCGAGGCTGCGGCCCAGGTCGGCGCGCAGGCTCAGCAGTTCGAAATCGATGCCGACCTGGCGCAGCAGTTCGCGGCGGCGCGGGCTCTTGGAGGCGAGGTAGATCTTCTGGTCGGGCGTTTTCAGCGAAGGCATGGGGGGCAGTCAGGCGTTCACACGCGGTGGTAGGGGTGGTTTTGGGTGATCGACCAGGCACGATACAACTGTTCCGCCAGCATCACGCGCACGACGCCGTGCGGCAAGGTCATGCTGGAAATGCGGATCAGGCCGTCGGCCCGCGCCTTCAGCTCCGGGTCGAGGCCGTCGGCGCCGCCGATCAGGAAGGCGACGTCGCGGCCGTCCTGCTGCCAGCTTTCCAGCTGCTGGGACAGGCCGACGCTGGTGAGGTCCTTGCCGCGCTCGTCCAGGGCGACGATGCGCACGCCCTTGGGCAGCACGGCTTCGATGCGCTCGCGCTCGAGCGCCATCGCGGTCGCCGCGGTCTTGCTGCCGGAGCGCTCGACCGGCTTGACTTCCTTGAGCACGATGCGCAGCTCGGGCGGCATGCGCTTGGCGTACTCGGCAAAGCCGGTCTCGATCCAGGCCGGCATCTTGTGGCCGACCGCGACGATCATCAACTGCATCGAGGATTACTCTTCGGTCTTCTTGATGCGGCGGATGACTTTCTTGGCCGGTGCGGCGGCTTCGGCGGGGGCAGCAGCCTTGGCACGCTTCGGCGCGGCGGCTTTCGCGGCCTTGGCGGCAGCGGCCGAGGCGACGGCGGTCTTCGGCAGGGCAACCTTCACCTTGGCGCCGGTCGGGATCTTGGCGGCCGGCTTCTTGGCGGCGGTAGCGGTGGTGGCGGCAGCCTTCTTGGCCACGGGCTTGCGCTCGCGGATGGGCTTCGCTTCCGGCTGGGCCTGGTTGGCGGCCAGGTGCTTCGACTTGGCCTTCGGCGCATCGGCTTCGATGCCTTCGGCCGTCGACTTGCGCTTGGCGGCGCCCAGCTTGACGGGCTTCTCGCCCCAGATCTCTTCCAGTCGGTAGTACTGGCGGATCGCCGGCTGCATGATGTGGACGATCATGTCGCCCAGGTCGACCAGCACCCATTCGCCCGTGTCTTCGCCTTCCAGGCCGACCACGTCGCCGCCTGCTTCCTTGACCTTGTCGCGCACCGAGGCGGCCAGCGCCTTGGTCTGGCGGTTCGACGTGCCCGAGACGACCGCGATGCGGTCGAACAGGCTGGTCAGTCCGGTCGTGTCGAACAGGACGATGTCCTGGCCCTTGACGTCTTCGAGGGCGTCGACGACGAGCGATTGCAGTTTCTTGATATCCATTAGCTCTTGTATAAGTTATGTTGTTGAATATAGTCTAGCACTTGCGGGGAGAGCAGCGCGCCGACCTTGGCTTGTGCGCTCGCGTCCGCCGAGTCCGATTCGTTACCGGATTCCCCGCCTTGTTTCAATGCCTCGCGCACCTGCGTGGCCGAGATGTCGACCGCCAGCGTGTGCGCAATGCAGACCTTGCCGGCCGCGCTGGCGCGGAGCGTGCCGGGTTCCACGCGCCGTGCCGCCACTTCGCGCGCCACCGCGGGCGGCAGCGCAGCGTCGTCGAGCCGGTAGCCGGGGCGGGCGGCGACGCCGAAATTGGCCAGCGCGAACAGGCTTTCCCAGTCGCGCCAGGTATCGAGCTTCTGCAACTGGTCGGCGCCCATCAGGAACACGATCGATGCATCGGGGCCGAGTTCGGCGCGCAGCTCGCGCAGCGTCTCGACCGTGTAGGTCGGGCTGCGGCGCGCGATTTCGCGGGTATCGATCGTCACGGGGGCGCTGCTGCCGGCAAACGCCAGTTCCAGCATCCTGATCCGATCGTTGTCGCCCGCTTGCAGGCCGTGCGCTTTCTGCCATGGCTGGCCGGCCGGCAGCAGCCGCAGTTCGTCCGGGTTCAGCAGGCGTGCGAACAGCTCGGCCAGCGCGACGTGGCCGTGGTGCACCGGGTCGAAACTGCCTCCCAGCAAGGCGACACAGCGGGTCACGGGGCCAGCCAATCCCGGTGGGGGAGGAAGTCGCGGTACAGCGCTTCCTCGGCGCTGCCGGCTTCCGGGTGCCAGTCGTAGCGCCAGGTGACGACGGGCGGCATCGACATCAGGATCGCTTCCGTCCGTCCGCCCGACTGCAGGCCGAACAGGGTGCCGCGGTCCCACACCAGGTTGAACTCGACGTAGCGGCCGCGCCGGTAGGCCTGGAAGTCGCGTTCGCGTTCGCCATACGGCTGATCCTTGCGCGCCTTGACGATCGGCAAATAGGCATCGAGGAAGCCGTTGCCGACGTTCTGCACCAGCGCATACGACTGGTCGAAGCCCAGTTCGTTGAAATCGTCGAAGAAGATGCCGCCGACGCCGCGCGCTTCCTTGCGGTGCTTCAGGTAGAAGTACTCGTCGCACCATGCCTTGAAGCGCGGGTGCAGGTCGTCGCCGAACGGCGCCAGCGCATCGCGGCAGGTGCGGTGGAAATGGGTCGCATCGTCGACGTTGCCGTAGTAGGGCGTCAGGTCCATGCCGCCGCCGAACCACCACACCGGTTCCTTGCCTTCCGCCGTCGCTTCGAAGAAGCGGACGTTCATGTGCACGGTGGGGGCATACGGATTACGCGGATGCAGCACGAGCGACACGCCCATCGCTTCCCAGGCGCGCCCCGCGAGTTCCGGCCGCGCGGCCATCGCGGACGGCGGCAGGCTCTTGCCCTGCACGTGCGAGAAATTACACCCGCCGCGCTCGAACACATTGCCTCCCTCGATCAGCCGCGAAATGCCGCCACCGCCTTCCGCGCGCTCCCAGCTGTCGCGCAGGAACGGCTTGCCATCAACCTCTTCCAACGCCGCAACGATGCGCGCCTGCAGGTCGAGCAGCCAGGCCTTGACGGCGGATGGGTTCGGGGTGGACATGTCGGAACGGGGTGGAAAAAAATCAACGGGGGATTGTACACCATGCAGCCCGTCATTCCCGCGAAAGCGGGAATCCATGCTGAGCCGAGGCTCCAGCGCCTTGTGATCCTTGTGCTGCCTCAGCAGCTGGCATAGTGCGCGAGAACATTATCCATCGTATTTCTTAAGGAAAGACGCATGGAAAAATCGAGCTACGTCTATATTCTGGCCAGCGGTCTGAACGGAACACTGTACGTCGGCGTAACAAGCGACCTGGTCAAGCGTGTTTGGCAGCACCGCGAAGGTCTGGCTGAAGGTTTCACCAAGCGACATGATGTCAAACGGCTGGTCTGGTACGAGGTACATGGCGATATTACGGAAGCCATTCGCAGGGAGAAGCAGATCAAGAAATGGGAACGTTCTTGGAAAATCGAGCTGATTCAAAAAACCAATCCTGTTTGGCGCGACCTGTATGCGGACATAACGGGGTAGATGGCTCAGCATGGATTCCCGCTTTCGCGGGAATGACGAGGCTCCTTCGGCAGTAAGTGTTCCAGATAAGAATGCGGCTTCGCAGGGCAACGCTGTTTAATGTTTCCGCCCCAGCGAAATCGCCCCGAACACCCCATCCCTGAGCAGCAGCGCATGCAGCAACCCCGCCATGATGTGCGCGATCACGGTCAGGAAGAACAGCTCGCCCAGCACCGTATGCAGCGAACGCAGCTGCGCATAGCGCACGACGTCCGGCGCCAGCAGCGGCGGCAGGTGCAGGGGCAGCGGGAAGCCGCCGGCGGACAGCATCGCCCAGCCGATCAGCGGCATCGCCAGCATGCAGCCGTACAGCAGCCAGTGCGACGCGTGTGCCGCCAGCCGCATCGGGGCCGGGATCGTCGCGGGCAGCGGCGGGGTCTTGCCGGCCAGGCGCAGCAGCAGGCGCAGCATGGCGAGTACCAGCAGCGCCAGGCCCAGCGGCTCGTGCAGGTCCAGCAGCGTCAGGCGCCAGGGCGACACGGTGGCGACCATGCCGGTGCCGATCAGCAGCATGGCCAGCAGCAGCGGCGCCATGGTCCAGTGCAGCAGGCGCGAGGCCAGCGAGAAGCGTTGCGGGGTCATTGGGCACCTCCGTGGGTGATGCGGGCAGCTTGTTCGCCGGTGCGCAGGTTGTACGAACGCGAATAGGCGCCGGCGCGGGCTGCGAGCAGCGGGTCGTCCGATACCTGGATGCCTTTCGGCAGGATCGTCGGATCGAAGTTGACGTCGCGGCAGGGGCCGTCGTCCTGCGCGATCGCGCGGTCCAGCGTCAGCACGCCGGCGTCCACCACGCGGCGGTCGTCGGGCCAGGCCTGCGTCGCGTCGTTGCCCGGGTCACCGGGCTGGGCCAGCTGGATGGCGAGGTGCCAGCGCAGCGGTCCTTGCTGCAGGCGCTGCACGAGGTCGTCCTGCAGCAGGTTCGGTGCGGCGGCCCGGGCCTTGTCGAGCGGCGCGGCCGCCGTCTCCGGCACCACCGACCAGCGCGCCAGGTGGTTGCCGCCGGCGGCGTCGACGAAGCGGAACGCATTGATGCTGTAGAAGCGCGTGTTCGCGAACGAGGACGTCGGCCGGAAGCCCTTGAACCAGGCGCGGAACGGCGCCGATTCGGGATGCGTGTCGAAGTAGGCCTTCATGCGCGCCGGGTCCGGTTTGCCGGTGGCGGGGTCGGGAAGGGCTGCCACCACGTTCTCGTAGAAGCCCCGCGGCGTGTTGGACACGACGATCGGCGAGCTGTTCATGCCGGTGCGCCACTGCTCGCCGTTGGGCAGCTGGAACAGCAGGGCCAGGCTGCGCACGGGGCTGGCGGCGTCCGGCACGGCCGGGTTGCCGCCGGGGACGGCGAAGCGGCCGATCACGGGCGTGCGTCCCGGGGCGAACACGGCGGCGCTGGACCACGGCGTGGCCATGCCGTTGGCGTCGAAGTGGCCGGTCACGCAGATGCCCTTGGTGTGGTTGCGGCGCAGGCCGGGATGGACGCCGAAATCGGCGACGAAGGCATCGACGACGTGCTGCGGCGTCAGGCGCTGCGGCGTGACCCAGCCGGCCGCGTAGGCATAACCGGCGGCGAGCAGGGCGCCGGCGCCGGCGATGGCCGCCAGCGGCAGCAGGATCGGGGCCCGTTCGGGCAGCTTGAGGGTGCGGCGCAGCGCGTCGCTTGCCCGGCGCACAGGCCCGGAATCGGAATGGTCGCGCATGGTTGTTTTCCGGCGAGTGGATCGAGATGCCATTCTAGGAAGCCCCGAATGACGCCAACATGGCTGTCGAATGACAATCTTGTCATTCTTCTCGCGTTCGCACCCCGGCCGAACGGCCAGGCCGGAAAAGCAAACGGGACAGCGCCTCGCGGCAGCCGTCCCGTCGTCGTGGGCTTGCGGGCGCTTACTTCACGCCGCGCCAGCCGATGTCGCGGCGGTACTGCGCGCCGTTGAAGTGGATCTTCTCGACCGTCTCGTAGGCCTGCTTCTGCGCCATCTTGACGCTGTCGCCCAGGCCCACCACGCACAGCACGCGGCCGCCCGCCGTCTGCAGGGTGCCGTCAACCAGCCTGGTGCCCGCGTGGAAGGTGATGCATTCCGGCGTCTCGGCCGGGATGCCGTCGATGACGTCGCCCTTGGCCGGGTTGTCCGGGTAGCCGGCGGCGGCCATCACCACGCCCACGGCTGTGCGGCGGTCCCATTCGAGTTCGACGGTGTCCAGCGTGCCGTTGCAGGCGTGTTCCAGCACGGTGACGAAGTCGCTCTTCAGGCGCGACATGATCGGCTGGGTTTCCGGGTCGCCCATGCGGCAGTTGAATTCCAGCGTCTTCGGGTTGCCGGCGGCGTCGATCATCAGGCCCGCGTACAGGAAGCCCGTGTACGGGATGCCGTCCTTGGCCATGCCCTGGATGGTCGGGTTGATGATCTCGCGCATCACGCGCGCATGCATCGACGGGGTCACGATCGGGGCCGGGGAATAGGCGCCCATGCCGCCCGTGTTCGGGCCCTGGTCGTTGTCCTTCAGGCGCTTGTGGTCCTGCGAGGTAGCCAGCGCCAGCACGTTCCTGCCGTCGCACATGACGATGAAGGAGGCTTCCTCGCCGGCCAGGAATTCCTCGATCACGATGCGGGCGCCGGCATCGCCGAAACGGTTATCGGACAGCATGTCGTCGACGGCGCCGTGCGCTTCTTCCAGCGTCATGGCGACGACCACGCCCTTGCCGGCGGCCAGGCCGTCGGCCTTGATCACGATCGGCGCGCCGTTGGCGTCGATGTAGGCGTGGGCTTGCTGCGCGTCCGAGAAGGTCTGGTATTTCGCGGTCGGGATGCCGTGGCGCTCCATGAAGGCCTTGGCGTAGTCCTTCGAGCTTTCCAGCTGGGCCGCCTCGCGGGTGGGGCCGAAGACCTTCAGGCCGCGCCCGCGGAACAGGTTCACGATGCCGGCCGCCAGCGGCGCTTCCGGGCCGACCAGCGTCAGGCCGATGTGTTCGGCGACGACGAAGTCGGCCAGCGCGGCCGGGTCCGTGATGTCGATATTGACCAGGCGCGCATCGCGTGCGGTGCCGCCGTTGCCCGGCGCGACATAGACCATCTGCACGCGATCGGATTGGGCCAGTTTCCAGGCCAGGGCATGTTCACGGCCGCCAGAGCCGACTACCAGGATTTTCATGGATTGCTTCCGCTACTTATTCGTCGATCACGGCGTTGGTGTACACCTCTTGCACGTCGTCCAGGTTCTCCAGGGCGTCGAGCAGTTTCTGCATCTTGAGCGCGTCTTCGCCGGTGAAGACGGTCTCGGTGTCCGGCTTCATGATGACTTCGGCCGAATCGGCCTTGAAGCCGGCCGCTTCCAGCGCTTCCTTGACGCCGGCGAAGGCGTTCGGGTCGCACAGCACTTCGAAGCCACCCTCGTCGTCGGCGACGACGTCGTCGGCGCCGGCTTCCAGCGCCGCTTCCATCAGCTTGTCTTCCTCGACGCCGGGGGCGAACAGGAACTGGCCGACGTGCTTGAACATGAACGACACCGACCCTTCGGTGCCCATATTGCCGCCGAACTTGCTGAACGCGTGGCGCACTTCGGCCACGGTGCGGACGCGGTTGTCGGTCATGCAGTCGACGATGATCGCGGCGCCGCCGATGCCGTAGCCTTCGTAGCGGATCTCTTCATAGTTCACGCCTTCCAGGCCGCCCGAGCCGCGCTGGATGGCGCGGGTGACGTTATCCTTCGGCATGTTCGCATCGGCCGCCTTGTCCACCGCCAGGCGCAGGCGCGGGTTGGTTGCGACGTCGCCGCCGCCCATGCGCGCGGCGACGGTGATTTCCTTGATCAGTCGGGTCCAGATCTTGCCGCGCTTGGCATCGGTAGCGGCTTTCTTATGCTTGATATTGGCCCATTTGCTGTGTCCAGCCATGTCGAGAATTCCTTGAGAGGGTATACGTTATCCGCGACATTTTAGCATAGGGCCCTCCCTTAAAAACTGTCAGGGAAACAACAAGGTAGTGCCCCAGGCCACCAGGCCCAGCCCTGTTGCGCAAGCCAATATGTGTCCTCCTGGTAACATTTTTTCGGCCAGGATGAGGGCGATCAGCCCGCCGATCACGGGCAGGTTCAGCACCCCGGCCGGCGCCATTACCGCCAGCAGCAGCCAGCAACAACCGACGCCGTAGCGCGCGTCGGCCATGCCCATGCGCAGCGCGCCCCAGGCGCCGCGGCGCCAGTGCGTGAGGATGACGGCCAGCGGCTCGCGACAATTGTCCAGGTACCAGTGCTTGGCCGGCGTCCACTGGTAGACGCCCGCGCCGACGAGGGCCAGCGCCACCGCGCTCGGGTGCGCGACCGCCAGCGTCTCGTCCAGCAGGCCGGCGTCGTGCAGCAGCCAGTCCGTCACGGTGGCGGCGGCGGCGCAACAGCTCCAGACGAGCAGGTAGCCGGCGCTGAACGCGCCGACGGCGGGATAGAGCCAGCCGTCGCGCCGTTCGCGCTTGATCCGCGCATACAGCAGGACCGAGGGCGCGGCCGCCGGCAGCATCATGGCGGCGATCACGACGACCCACAGGGCGAACATGCGTGCCAGGTCGGCGGCATGGTAGGGGATCGGCGCGGCCTTGCCGGCGGCGGCGCCGAGCGGCGCCAGGCGGCCGATGCGCAGCAGCAGAAAGGCCCAGCACAGGACCGCGAACAAGCCCAGCACGGCGAGGACGACGGTGCGCTCGGCACCGGGACGCTTGATGTCGCCGATCTGGCTCATTGGACGGCGGCTCCGTCGAGGACGTGTTCGGTGTGCGCGCTGTGAATGAGGTGCGCGAGGTAGAAATGCCTGCGGCAGCGCATGTGCTTCCTCCGTAAAGTCTGGTTGACGATGTCGCTTGGACCGCATCGTGCCTGGCCGCGTTCTCGGCCGGCCCCGGCGGACCGTACCGATTCGCCTTACAATCGTCGAATGAGCAAAACTGCAAGCGACATATCCGTTGCGCCAGTCACACGCCCGGCCCTGATCGCCGGCCTGGCCATCGCCATTGGCGGCGCCATCCTGTTTTCTACCAAGGCGGTGGTCGCCAAATTGCTGTACCGCTACCACATCGACGCCGTTACCTTGATCGCGTTCAGGATGCTGTTTTCGTTTCCTGTATTCGCCGGCGTGGCGATCTGGAAGATGCGGACCGGGCCGCCTTTGTCCGGCAGCGACCGCTGGCGCCTGGTGGCGCTGGGCCTGGTCGGCTATTACCTGTCGAGCTACCTGGATTTCCTCGGCCTGCAATACATCTCGGTGGGCCTGGAGCGCCTGATCCTGTTCCTGACGCCGACCTTCGTCCTGCTGGTCAGCGTCGTCTTCCTCAAGCACCGCATCGGCCGCACCCAGTGGATGGCGCTGGGCCTGTCGTACTGCGGCATCGTGCTCGTGTTCGTGCACGACCTGCAGGGCGGTTCCAGCATCGCGCTCGGCTCCCTGCTCGTGCTGGGTTCGGCCGCCTCCTATGCCGTCTACCTGCTGGGCACGGGCGGCATGGTCAAGCGCATCGGCTCGCTGCGCCTCGTCGCCTATGCGATGTCCGTCTCCAGCGTGGCCTGCATCGCGCAGTTCTTCCTGCTGCGCCCGGCCAGCATGCTGGTGCAGCCGCTGCCCGTCTATGGGTTGTCGCTCGTGAATGGGATATTCTGTACGATCTTCCCGGTCTTCATGACCATGGTCGCGGTGCAGCGCATCGGCGCGGCAACCGCCTCGCAGGCCGGGATGTTCGGCCCCGTGTCCACGCTGTTCCTCGGCTGGGCGGTGCTGGGCGAGCCGATCACGGCCATCCAGCTCGCCGGCACCGCGCTCGTGCTGGCCGGGATTTATATGCTGTCGTTAAAAAAATAAACGGAGAACACATGAAGCCGCGCCTCGCCCTGATTGCCCACGACAAGAAGAAGGACGACATGATCGCACTGGCCGGGGAATATCTCGGCTTCCTGAAGGGCTGCACGCTGTCCGCCACCGGTACCACGGGTGGGCGCCTGATCAACGAGCTGGGCCTGGAGGTGAGGCGCATGCATTCCGGCCCCGTCGGCGGCGACCTGCAGATCGGCGCCCAGCTCGTCGACGGCGAGGTCGATTGCGTGATCTTCCTGCGCGACCCGATGACCCCGCAGCCGCACGAGCCGGACATCAATGCCCTGGTGCGCGCCTGCGACGTCCACAACATTCCCTGCGCGACCAATGTGGCGACGGCCCACCTGGTGCTGTCGCAGCTGATGGCGCGCGGCTGATCCTTCAATCCGAATCGAGGAGAACGAGATGGCAATAGCGGCAAAAGCGATCCGCATGACGCGCACCGGCGGCCCCGAGGTGCTCGAATACGTCGACGTCGAGGTGGGCGAGCCGGGACCCGGCGAAGCGCGCGTGCGCAACCACGCGATCGGCGTGAATTTTATCGACGTTTATTTCCGCACCGGCTTGTATCCCTTCCCCCTGCCGAACGGCCTGGGCCAGGAAGGGGCGGGCGTGGTCGAGGCCGTCGGCGCCGGCGTGACCCATGTCAAGCCGGGCGACCGCGTCGCCTATGCCGGGCGCCCGAACGGCGCCTACAGCGAGGTGCGCACGATGCCGGCCGACATCCTCGTCGTGCTGCCCGATGCGATTTCCTTCGAGACGGGCGCCGCCATGATGCTGCAGGGCCTGACCGTGCAATACCTGCTCAAGCAGACCTACCAGGTCAAGCCCGGCGAGACGATCCTGTTCCACGCGGCCGCGGGCGGCGTCGGCCTGATCGCCTGCCAGTGGGCGCGCGCGATCGGCGCGAACCTCATCGGCACCGTGGGGTCCAATGAGAAGGCGGAGCTGGCCAAGGCGCACGGCGCCGCGCACGTCATCAACTACAACACGGAGGACGTGGTGCAGCGGGTCATCGAGATCACGGGCGGGGCCAGGGTGCCGGTCGTCTACGATTCGGTCGGCAAGGACACCTTCACGCGCTCGCTCGACTGCCTGCAGCCGCGCGGCCTGATGGTCAGCTTCGGCAATTCCTCCGGTGCGGTGTCGCCGTTCGCGCTCTCGGAGCTGAACGCGCGCGGTTCGCTGTACGTCACGCGCCCGTCGCTGCCGGCCTATGCGGGCACGCGCGCGCAACTGGAAGCGATGGCGGCCGACCTGTTCGAGATGGTCACGAGCGGCAAGATCGGCATCGAGATCAACCAGCGCTTCCCGCTGGCGGACGCGGCCCAGGCCCACATCGCCCTGGAGGCGCGCAAGACCACCGGCAAGACCATCCTGCTGCCCTGACCCCATCGTTCGCGAGGACTATCATGAGAGAGTTCAGCGACGACCACGAACCGCAGATGGAGCCGCAGCAGGCGCCGCAGCCCAGGTTCGGACGCCTGCTGCTGGTGCTGTTGCTGGCGGTGCTGCTGATCGTGGCCATCACCTTCGCCTCGCAGGCGTATTTTTCCTGACGCTGCATGGAACTGGACCACGTCTTTTTGCGCGCCCGGGCCGGCGCACCCGAGGCGCAGGTACTGCGTGACTTCGGCCTCGCCGAAGGCAGTCCGAATACGCATCCGGGCCAGGGCACGGCCAACCGGCGCTTCTTTTTCCGGAATGCCTATATCGAGCTGCTCTGGATCGCCGACGAGGACGAGGTCGATAGCGACCTGACGCGGCCCACGCAGCTGGCCGAGCGGCTGCGGCCCGACACGGATGCGTCACCGTTCGGGATCTGCTTCAGGCCGTCGATGGCGCACGAGGCGGTGCCGTTCCCGGCCTGGGATTATCGCCCGGCCTACCTCCCGGCGGGCATGGCGATCCAGATCGGGCGCGACGTGCCGCTGCGGAAGCCGATGTGGTTTTACTTGTCGCAGGCGCGCCCGCCCCAGGCCGTGCCGGCACATGCGGCAGGCCTGCGCGAGATCACATCGGTGAAGGTGACGGTGCCGGGTGTGTCGGGCTGGTCGGCTGCGGCGCGGGCGACGATGGAAGAGGGTGGGGTCGTGCTGGTGGAGGGGGAGGAGCACTGCCTGGAGATCGGGTTCGATGGCGAGGCATCCGGGCAGCTTTACGATTTTCGCCCGATGCTACCGCTTATTTTCCGATATTGATACTCTCAAAACCGTCGTTCCCGCGCAGGCGGGAACCCATACTGAAGTAGCTAAGGACGCTCAGCATGGGTTCCCGCCTGCGCGGGAACGACGAGGTAATGCTTTTCCGGTTTTTATTAAGTCTTCGGTTCCTGCTTCAACTCGATCAACCGCGACCCCCCATTCGGCCCCGGGAACCCTTCGAACGCGCTCTGCACCAGCGCCGGCATCACGGCCGGGGTCGACATATTGCGGCTGACGTTGCGCACCGTGACGTCGAACAGGCGCTTGCCGTCGTTCGCTTCCACGATGCCGACCTGCAGCTGGCGATGGTAGCGGTGCTCGGTCTGCACGTCATAGGCCGGGAACGGGCCCCAGAACGGGTCGTAGAACGGGCTGTACCAGCCGCCGCCCCAGACGCGGCGGTGCCAGCCGAGGTAGCCGAAGCGTGCCGAATAGGGACCGTACATCGGGCCGTACATCGGCGCATAGGTCGGATAGATCACCTGGGTCGGGACGTCGATGGTCGAGAAACGCATGGACACCCTCAGCGCCGGCGACTGCGGCGCCTCGCGGAAGCCGAGGCGGCCGAGCTGGCCGCGCACCAGGTTCTGGTAGGCCTGCAGTTCCAGCGTATTGTCCTGCGGCGGCGGCGCCTCGAAGGCGTAGCTCTTGTCGGGCAACTGGGCCGGCCACTGGTGGAAGGTGGTGACGTCGCTGCGGATCGTCGTCGCACAGCCGCCCAACAACAGGCTCAGCGACGTTACCGCAGCGAGCATGGTGAATTTCATGACTTTCTCCAAAGATTCTATTCGGCAATCGGTCTTATACAGGGGACATGATATGCCTGTTGTTTGATATTCGTCGATACATTTACGAGCGGTTACGACCCGTACATGAAGATACATGGCAATAGATAGGCACACGCGGGAGCAAGGACGTTTTGCAAGCCCGTCATGTTGGTAAAATAGGCACTTCACCAACGGCCTTGCGGACTCTCACCATGCGCACCGATACGCCTCTGACCATCTACCGGAAAGACTATACCGCCCCCAGCTACCTGGTCGATACCGTGGAACTCGGCTTCGACCTCGACCCGCGTCGCACCGTCGTCGCGAATCGCCTGACGCTGCGCCGCAACCCGGCCAGCGCCCAGCGCGAGATCGAACTGTTCGGCGAGGACATCGAACTGGTGGCGATCCGCCTGAACGGCAAGGCGCTGGGCGAACGCGACTACAGCATCGACGGCACCGTCCTGCGCATCGCCAATGCGCCCGACGACGTCGTGCTGGAGATCGAAACCATTTGCGTGCCGGAAAACAATACGACGCTGAGCGGCCTGTATACCTCGAACGGCAGCTTCTACACCCAGTGCGAGGCCGAGGGCTTCCGCCGCATCACCTATTTCCCGGACCGCCCGGATGTGATGGCCAAGTTCACCGTCATGCTGCGCGCCGACAAGGCCAGCTATCCGGTGCTGCTGTCGAACGGCAACCTGCTCGAGCAGGGCGACCTGCCGGACGGCCGCCACTACGCGCTGTGGGAAGACCCGTTCAAGAAGCCTTCCTACCTGTTCGCCCTCGTCGCCGCGCGCCTCGTGTGCCAGGAAGAGACCTTCAAGCTGGCGGACGGCCGCGACGCGCTGCTGCAGGTGTGGGTCGAGGAAGGCAACCTCGACAAGACCGATTACGCGATGCAGTCGCTCAAGCACAGCATCCGCTGGGACGAGGAACGCTGGAACCTCGAACTCGACCTGGACCGCTTCATGATCGTCGCCGTCGGCGACTTCAACATGGGGGCGATGGAAAACAAAGGCCTGAACATCTTCAACACGAAGTATGTGCTCGCCAACCCGCGCGTCGCCACGGATACGGACTTCCAGGGCATCGAGGCCGTGGTCGGCCACGAGTATTTCCACAACTGGACCGGCAACCGCGTCACCTGCCGCGACTGGTTCCAGCTGTCGCTGAAGGAAGGCCTGACCGTGTTCCGCGACCAGGAATTCTCGGCCGACATGATCGGCACCGATACCGGCCGCGCCGTCACCCGCATCGACCAGGTGCGCACGCTGCGCCAGGCCCAGTTCCCGGAAGACGCCGGCCCGATGGCGCACCCGGTGCGTCCCGACTCCTTTGTCGAGATCAACAACTTCTATACGGTGACCGTGTACGAGAAGGGCGCCGAAGTCGTGCGCATGTACCAGACGCTGCTGGGCCGAGAAGGGTTCAGGACAGGCATGGACCTGTACTTCGCGCGCCATGACGAGCAGGCCGTCACCTGCGACGACTTCCGCGCCGCCATGGCCGACGCCAACGGCCGCGACCTGACGCAGTTCGAGCGCTGGTACAGCCAGGCCGGCACGCCCGTCGTGCAGGCCGAGACGCGCTACGACGCGGACCAGCAGACCTACACGCTGCGCCTGCTGCAATCCTGCCCGCCGACGCCGGGCCAGCCGGAGAAGCTGCCGTTCCACATCCCCGTGGCCGTCGGCCTGCTGGGCGCGGATGGCCGCGACCTGTCGCTCGTCGTCGACGGCAAGGAGTACGGCGGCACGGCGGTGCTCGAGCTGACCGAAGCCGACCAGACCTTCGTCTTCACCGGCGTGACCGAGCAGCCGACGCCGTCGATCCTGCGCGATTTCTCCGCGCCCGTGATCCTGAAGTACGGCTACAACGATGCCGAACTGGTCCACCTGTTCAGCCACGACAGCGACCCCGTCAACCGCTGGGAAGCGGGCCAGCGCCTGGCGATGAGCCGCCTGCTCAGGCTGGCCGCCCAGGTCGACACGGTCAACCCGGAAAAGGTGAAGCTGGACCTGGACGACGTGTTCGTCGACGCCATGCGCAAGATCCTGGCCGACGAGACGCTCGACCCGGCCTTCCGCGAGCAGGCGCTGCTGCTGCCGTCGGAAACCATGGTCGCCGACCAGCTCGACGTGGTCGACCCGCTCGCCATCCACGTCGCGCGCCAGTTCGTGCGGGCCGACATCGGCGCGCGCCTGCGTCCCGAGCTGCTGGCCCAGTACCACGCCAACCAGACGCCGGGCGAATACAGCCCGGACGCCGAATCGATCGGCAAGCGCGCGCTGAAGAACCTGGCGCTCGCCTACCTGTGCGCGGC
The DNA here is from genome assembly GCA_963529995.1 of uncultured Massilia sp. Lineage (GTDB taxonomy): Bacteria > Pseudomonadota > Gammaproteobacteria > Burkholderiales > Burkholderiaceae_D > Telluria. The sequence goes on from CAUSCY010000019.1 coordinate 22,981, forward strand.
GCCGGACGAGGAATCGATCGCGCTGGCCCAGAAGCAGTTCGACGAGGCCGGCAACATGACGGACCGCGTCGCCGCCCTGGCTGCCCTTGTGCATGCGCGCGCGCCGCAGGCCCAGGCCGCGCTGCAGCGTTTCTACGACGAGTTCCAGGGCGAGGCGCTGGTGGTCGACAAGTGGTTCGCGATGCAGGCCTCGGCCCCGACCACCAACGTGGCCGCCGTGCGCGAGCTGATGACGCACAAGGCGTTCACGCTGCGTAACCCGAACCGCGCGCGCAGCCTGGTGTCCACCTTCTGCGCTGGCAACCCGGTCGGCTTCCATGCGCCGGACGGCAGCGGCTACGCGTTCTGGGCCGAGCAGGTGATCGCGCTCGACGCCCTGAACCCGCAGGTCGCCAGCCGCCTGGCCCGCGCGATGGACCGCTGGCGCCGCTACACCCCGTCCCTGCAGGCGCACATGAAGAAGGCGTTGCAGCAGGTGAGCGGCCAGGCCAAGCTGTCGAACGACGTGCGCGAAGTCGTCGGCAAGGCGCTGGCCAACTGACCGCGAACGTCCGGTGGGCATGTGATGCCCACCCTACGATGACCGGCGCAATGAACATGCCGTAGGGTGGGCACCACGTGCCCACCATCGCGGACACGGAACTGAATCCAAACACACCGAAAGAAACCATGAAACGTGTCAGCCTGACCCAATACCTCGTCGAGGAACAACGCCTCCACGACAACATCCCGGCATCGCTGCGCCTCCTGCTGGAGGTCGTGTCGCGTGCCTGCAAGACCATCTCGCACTCGGTGGGCAAGGGCGCCCTGGGCGACATCCTGGGCAGCGCGGAAACCGAGAACATCCAGGGCGAGGTGCAGAAGAAGCTCGACGTGATCTCGAACGAGATCCTGCTCGAGGCGAACGAGTGGGGCGGCCACCTGGCGGCGATGGCGTCGGAAGAGATGGAATCGATTCACCCGATCCCGAACCGCTACCCGATGGGCGAATACATGCTGCTGTTCGATCCGCTCGACGGCTCGTCGAACATCGACGTCAACGTGTCGATCGGCACCATCTTCTCCGTGCTGAAGGCGCCGGAAGGCATGACCCAGCCGTCCGAGCAGGACTTCATGCAGCCGGGCACCAAGCAGGTCGCGGCCGGCTATGCCGTCTACGGCCCGCAGACGATGCTGGTGCTCACCACCGGCAACGGCGTGCAGTGCTTCACGCTGGACCGCGAGATGGGTTCCTGGGTCCTGACCCAGCGCAATATGCAGATCCCGGTCGAAACCAAGGAATTCGCCATCAATATGTCGAACCAGCGCCACTGGTACCCGCCGGTCCAGCGCTACGTGTCCGAAATGCTGGACGGTAAGACCGGCCCGCGCGGCAAGGATTTCAATATGCGCTGGATCGCCTCGATGGTGGCCGACGTGCACCGCATCCTGAACCGCGGCGGCATCTTCATGTACCCGGCCGACAGCCGCGACCCGTCGCAGCCGGGCAAGCTGCGCCTGATGTACGAGGCCAACCCGATGGCGATGATCGTCGAGCAGGCCGGCGGCGCCGCCACCGACGGCAAGCAGCGCATCCTCGACATCCCGCCGCAGAAGCTGCACCAGCGCGTGCCCGTCTTCCTCGGCTCGAAGAGCGAAGTCGACCGCGTGACCTCGTACCACCAGGCCTGACCCCGTCGCCCCTGCGAAGGCAGGGGCCCGATTTTGCCGGCAGCACGCTATTTTCAAGCTGCCGAAATAAAATTGCCGAGTCACTCTAGCAATCCTATGAACTTCTTTGCTAGAATACGGCTCCCGCCGCTGTAGCTCAGTCGGTAGAGCAGCGCATTCGTAATGCGAAGGTCACCAGTTCGATTCCGGTCAGCGGCACCAAATACATCAAGCCCAGCTTCATCGCTGGGCTTTTTGTTTTTTGCGTCTCCATTCCTCGTTTCCGCTTCGCTGCAGGCCCCAAGCTTGCGTTAGCTCCTGCGTTCCCGCCTCTTTGTTATGCACCGCACAGTGCACGATGACTAAAAGTTATATTTTTTCTATTGCGACGCCGCATTTCGACGTTGTCGATTTCAGGCACCCGCTGCACCCGGTGAGACGCGAGAGGGATCGGACATTGATGGAACTTTTGAGCAGCTGCGCGGTCAACGCTAACAAAACTTGATCCCGTGCACTGCCCAGCAGCGTTCGTTGATGTAACGCAGCCCGTTCTCGTGCCTTCGTTTTGTTTCGAAGGAAATACAGGAAGAATGTGGTGATGGTCGAGTTTCGGTCCAATCCGCGCTGGTCATACTCGCAGGTCATACTTTTAACGAGGAATTCATCATGGATAATCAGAAGTCGAACGAAGCAAAAGGCAGCACCATCGGCAAGGACAATAACGTCAGCAACCTGGGCAAGGACAGCGCCAACAGCCAGTCGTCCGTCAGCGGTTCGGGCAACCTGGGCAGCACCTCGGGTTCGGGCAGCATGAGCAAGAGCTCGCCGATGAACCAGGGCAAGGACCAGCAAGCGTCGACCGGCAGCAGCACCGGCGGCGCCACTGCCTCGAGCGTCGGCTCGATCAGCGGTTCGACCGGCAGCCAGAACAGCCAGAGCGCCGGTTCGGCCACCGGCTCGGGCACCGGCGGCGACAGCAAGGACCTGGGTACCCAGGTCGACGCCAAGGCGCAAGACCTGCACCAGTCGATCGACAAGGCAGCGGACGCCGCCAAGCCCTACGTCGACAAGGCCGTCAACAGCGTGCAGCCGGTCGTCGAGCGCCTGGCTACCAGCGCCCACGCCGGCGTGGACAAGCTGCAAGGCATGCTGAGCGGCGCCACCAGCGGCCTGGGCGAGCGTCAGGCACAACTGACCGACGCCTATGGCAAGTGGAAGGACGCCAGCTTCGACTACGTGCGCGAAAAGCCGGCCACCGCACTGGCCATTGCCGCTGCCGCCGGCTTCGTGCTGGCCAAGCTGCTGGGCGGCTCGCGCCGCGACTACTGATCGGCGTAGCGCCGATCGGCATCGACTTCGGATACCGGCCTGGCCCACGGGGCAGGCCGGACGCGGAAGCGATCGATTCGACCCGGAAGCCGGCTTCGTGCCGGCTTTTGTTTTTGTGCTGCCTGCCAATCAAACCAGCGGTTTGCCGCCATTGCTGCGTGTTCAATTGTCAGGAATCGACAAATCTATCAAAAAATTGCGTTAAGAAAATAATTCGGTTAGGCTTCGCCCACTGAAGCGATTTCTCGCTTCGCTCGCCGCCCCGACCTCCCGCCGGCAGTCTTCCACCAACGTCGCCAGCTTGCATCCAGCGCGCCCATACCTCCGGCGCCGGCTGCCCGCGCCCATTTTTTCTCCTATGCGCCTCTTGAACCTGAATATCGCCAACCGGCTGCGGCTCGGCTTCGGCTTGCTGGTTGCCCTGATCCTCGTGCTGGTGTTCGTCGGCATCCAATCCATCGGCAAGCTCCATCAGAGCACGACCGACCTCGCCAAGGGCGTGTGGCCGCGTGCCAAGCAGGCCAATTTCGTGCTCGACCAGGTGCGCGGCAGCATGGGCCGCGTGGGCCAGCTCGTCGGCACCGACGATGCTGCCGTGCGCACTGCCGCGGGCGAACGCCTGAAGGCGAATATCGATGGCATCAACAAGGGCCTCGACGACCTCGACCTGCTGCTGGTCACGCCGAGCGGCAAGGCGCTGCAGAAGGAAGCCAGGGAGCGCCGCGACGACTACCTGGCGCAGGTGTCCAAGGTGCAGGCCCTGGTCGCGCAGGGACAGGTCGACCAGGCGACCGTGCTCGCCTTCGGCAAGACCTATGACGCCCTGCAGGCATTCGCCAAGGTGCTGCGCGACCAGGTCGAGTTCCAGGAGGGGCGCTTCCACACCCTGTCGGGCGACGCCGACGCCGTGTACGCACGCTCCGAGCTCGTCATCGCGATCGGTGCTACCGTCAGCGTGCTGCTGGCCATCGCCGCCGCGTTTCTCACCACGCGCTCGGTCGTGCGGCCGCTGGGTCGCGCCGTTGACGTGGCACGCACCGTCGCCGCCGGCGACCTGACCAGCGACATCAAGGTCGAAGGGAAGGACGAGGCGGCGCAACTGATGCAGGCGCTCAAGGAGATGAACGACGCGCTGCGCAAGGTGGTGTCCGAAGTGCGCGTCGGCAGCGACGAGATCGCGACCGCGTCGCGCGAGATCGCCACCGGCAACCTGGAACTGTCGTCGCGCACCGAGCAGCAGGCCAGCGCGCTGGAAGAAACGGCGTCGTCGATGGAAGAAATGACGTCGACCGTCAAGCAGAACGCCGAGAATGCCCAGCAGGCCAACCAGCTGGCGCACAACGCCTCCGATGTGGCGCGCGTGGTCGGCACCATGGGCGAGATCGACGCGGCCTCGCGCAAGATCGTCGAGATCATCTCCGTCATCGACGGCATCGCGTTCCAGACCAATATCCTGGCCTTGAATGCGGCCGTGGAAGCGGCGCGTGCAGGCGAGCAGGGACGCGGCTTCGTCGTGGTGGCGACCGAGGTGCGGGGCCTGGCCCAGCGCTCGGCCTCGGCCGCCAAGGAAATCAAGCAGCTCATCGACGATTCGGTGGCCAAGGTGCAGCTGGGCTCCGAGCTCGTGAACCAGGCCGGCAGCACGATGGAGGAAGTGGTCGCCAGCGTCCAGCGCGTGACGGACATCATGGGCGAGATCAGCAGCGCCAGCAACGAGCAGCAGGGCGGCATCACGCAGATCAACCAGGCCGTGGGCGAGATGGATTCGGTCACCCAGCAGAACGCCGCGCTGGTCGAGGAAGCGGCCGGCGCCGCGGGCAGCCTGCAGGAACAGGCGGAGCGCCTGACGCAGATGGTGGCTGTTTTCAAGATCGATGCGGGGCATGCGGCGGTGGCGAAGCCGACAACTGTGCCGGCGGTACGCGCAGCCGTGCAGGCGCCGGTGCGCCGTCCGGCCGTCGTTGCGGCCAGGCCGAAGGCGAAGCCGGCATCGAAGGCGGCGTTGGCGGAAGAGTGGGAAACCTTCTAAACAGTTAGCGCACGCACGTCGTCCCTGCGAAGGCAGGGACCCAATATTGTCGGCGTTGTCGTACCGCCTGCAGAATTGGGTCCCTGCCTTCGCAGGGACGACGGGTCATTTGATCGTGCTTTCCCGGTGTGGGGCGACCTTTCGCCCCTTTCCCTTTACTTTCCCCACCATCCTCCCCATCAGGTGCTCCGCATCGTCCACGTACGTGAAGACGGCCGGCACCACCAGCAGGCTCAATAGCGTCGACGTGATCAATCCCCCGATCACGGCAATCGCCATCGGCGAACGGAAGCTCGGGTCGCCCGACAGGCCCAGCGCCAGCGGCAGCATGCCGGCGCCCATCGCGATCGTGGTCATGACGATCGGACGGCTGCGCTTGTGGCAGGCGTCGACGAGGGCGTCGAAGCGGTTCATGCCCGCCTTTCTTGCCAGGATCGCGTAGTCGACCAGCAGGATCGAATTCTTCGTCACGATCCCCATCAGCATGATCAGGCCGATCATGGTCGGCATCGACAGCGCGCTGTGCGTCAGCAGCAGCGCCACGAAGGCGCCGCCGATCGACAGCGGCAGCGCGGCGAGGATCGTCACCGGCTGCAGGAAGTCGGTGAACAGCAGCACCAGCACGCCGTAGATGCACAGCACGCCGATCAGCATCGCCAGGCCGAAGCTGGCGAACAGCGCCTGCATCTCCTGGGCGTCGCCCAGTTCCGCGATCTGTACGGCGGCCGGCAGGTTCTTCAGCGCGGGCAGGGCGCGCGCCTCGGCATTCACTTCGCCCAGCGAGCGGCCGTTCAGTTCCACGTCGAGCGTCACGTTGCGGCTGCGGTTCAGGCGGTCGATCTGCGCGGGACCGCTTTCCACCGTGATGTTCGCCACGTTCGCCAGCAGCACGGGCCCGTTCTTGCCGGGCACCGTCAGGCGGCCGATGGCATCGAGGTCGGCGCGCGTGGCATCCGGCAGCTTGACCCGGATCGGCACCTGGCGCTCGGACACGTTCATCTTGGCCAGTACCTGGTCGTAGTCGCCGGCCGTGGCCACGCGCACCGTCTCGCCGATGCTGGCGGCCGTCACGCCCAGGTCGGCGGCACGCGCGAAGTCGGGCCGCACGATGATCTCGGGCCGCACCAGCGAGGCGCTGGAGGTCACGTTGCCGATGCCGTGCAGGCCGCGCAGTTCGCGCTCGGCCTGGCGCGCGGCCGCGTTCAGCGCCACCGGATCCTCGCTGCGCAGCACCAGTTGCATCTTGACGCCGGTGTCGGGCGGGCCGACCGTGAAGCGCGCGCCGGGAATCTCGGCCAGTTTCGCGCGCAGGGCGGATTCGATCGTGGCCAGCGATTCCTTGCGGTCGTCGCGGTGCACGGTGGTGAGCGTCAGCACGGCGCGGCGCGCCTCGGCCGCGGCGCCGGGCGCGAAGGCGTCGCCGCTGGAGCCGCCGCCGATGGAGCTGAACACGCCCTTGACGTTCTTGACCTCCATCGCGGCCAGGCGCACGCGCTCGGCCACGGCGCGCGTTTCCGCGAGCGTGGAGCCGGGCGCCAGCTCGACGTTGATCTGGGTCTGCGAGCGGTCCGCGGCGGGCACGAAGCCCGTCGGCAGCAGCGGCACCAGGGAGATGGACGCGACGAAGAACATGGCGGCGGCGATCATCGTCAGGCCGCGGTGCTGCAGGCACCAGCGCATGGTCCGCATATAGCGCTGCATCAGCGGGCCGTCCTTCTCTTCGTGGACCGTGGCGGGTTTCAGGAAGTAGGCCGCCATCATCGGCGTGAGCAGGCGCGCCACCAGCAGCGAGGCCAGGATCGCCAGCACGGCGGTCCAACCGAACTGCTTGAAGAATTTACCGGGGATGCCGCTCATGAATGCCGTCGGCAGGAACACGGCCACCAGCGAGAAGGTCGTGGCGATCACGGCCATCCCGATTTCGTCGGCCGCTTCCAGCGCGGCCTGCATCGGCGTCTTGCCCATGCGCAGGTGGCGCGAGATGTTCTCGATCTCGACGATGGCGTCGTCGACCAGCACGCCCACCACCAGCGCCAGCGACAGCAGCGTGACCATGTTCAGCGTGTAGCCGAACAGGTACTGGCCGAGGAAGGCGGGAATGACGGACAGCGGCAGCGCGGCGGCGGCGACCAGCGTCGCGCGCCAGTCGCGCAGGAACCACCACACGACCAGCACCGCCAGCACGGCGCCTTCGTACAGCATCTCCATCGAGGCGTCGAAGTTTTCCTCGACCGGCGCGGCATTGTCGATCACCTCGCGCAGCACGACGTTGCCGTGCTTTTGCTGCAGCTCGGCGACGGCCGCGCGCACGCCGCCGGCGACGTCCATCTCGCCGGCGCCGCGGGTGCGGAAGATCTCGAAGCCCACCGCCGGCTTGCCATCCTGCTCGGCGATGGCGCGCGGTTCGGCCACCGTGTCCATCACCCGCGCCACCTCGTCCAGGCGCACGCGCCGGCCGTCCGGCAGCGGGATGTCCATGCGTGCCAGCTCGTCGGCGGTCTGCACGGTGGCCAGCGTGCGCACCGACTGCTCGGCGCCGCCGACGTCGCCGCGGCCGCCCGGTTCCTCGCGCTGTACGTTGCGCAGCTGGCGCGAGACGTCCAGCGCCGAGACGCGCAGCGCGGCCATGCGTTCGGCATCGAGCTCCACGCGCACCTCGCGGTAGACGCCGCCCACGCGCTTGACGGCGCCCACGCCGGGCACGCTGAGCAGGCGTTTCGATACGGTGTTGTCGACGAACCAGGACAGATCCGGCTGGTCGAGCGCGGGCCGGCCGCTCGCCTGCGCCGCCTGCGCCGTGTAGGTCAGCACGACGCGTCCCGCCGTCGTCGTCTTGGTGACGCTGGGGTCGCGCATCTCGGCCGGCAGGTCGGCGCGCACGCGCGAGACGGCGTCGCGCACGTCGTTGACGGCGTCCGACAGGTTCTTTTCGAGGATGAACTCGACGGTGATGGTCGCCACGCCGTCGAGCACGCGCGTATAGATGTTCTTGATGCCTTCCAGCGTCGCGATCGAATCCTCGATCTTGCGCGCGACCTCCGTTTCGAGCTGGGCGGGCGCGGCGCCGTCGAGCGTGGCGGTGACGGTGACGATGGGCAGTTCGATGTCCGGGAAGTCCTGCACCTTGTTCGCCTTGAACGCCAGCACGCCGGCAAAGGTGAGCAGGGCGAACAGCATGATCGCCGGGATCGGGTTGCGGATCGAGAGGGCGGAAAAGTTCATGGTGCGCTCAGCGTCCGGCCACGGGCACGGCCGCCACGTTCTTGACCAGGTCGCCGTCGTTCAGGAAGCCGGCGCCGCTGGTGACGACGGCCGTGCCGGTGTCGATGCCCTGGACCACTTCGAGACGCTCGCCCAGGCGCCGCCCCGTCGTCACCTTGACCTGGCTGACGCGGTTGTCCGGATTCAGGCGGAATACATAGGAAAAGCCGTCGCGCACGACGACGGCCTGCTGCGGCACCGTCAGCGCCGCAGACTCGCCCAGCGCGAACTGGCCGCTGGCGAACATGCCGGCCTTGAGCGGCGCATTGGCGGCCAGCGCGGGCGGCAGGTCGACGTAGACGAGGGCCAGGCGGGTCTGGGCGTCGACGGTCGGGGCCACGGTGCGCACGGTGCCGGTGACGCTGCTGCCGTTGGCCGCCTTCACGACGGCCTTCTGGCCCGGCTTGATGCGCGGGAGCTCGGCCGCCGTGACTTCGGCGCGCCACTCGAGCCGGCCCTGGCGGATCAGGCGGAACAGCTCCGTGCCGACACCGGCGACGGCGCCCACGGTGGCGCCGCGCGCCGAGATGATGCCGGCGTCCGGCGCCACCACGCGCGCATACTGCAGGCGCAGGCGCTGCTGCTCGAGCGTGGCCTTGGCCGAGGCCACGCGCGCCTGCGCCGTGCGTTCGGTCGTGACGTATTGCGTGATCTGCTGGGCGCTCAGCGCGCCGGATTCCTTCAGCGCAGCCGCGCGCTGGGCATCGGCCGTGGCGGCGGCGGCATTCGCTTCCGCTTCCTGGACCGCGGCCCGGGCCTGGGCCAGGTCGGCCTCCACCGTGCGCGCATCGAACACGGCCAGCACCTCGCCCTTCTTGACGACGTCGCCGACGTTCACGCGCACTTCCTGCAGGCGCAGCCCGTTCGATTCGCTGCCGATCACGGCTTCCTGCCAGGCGGCGACGTTGCCGTTGGCGGCAAGGCCCAGCGGCAGGCGCACCGTCTGCGGACGGGCCGTGACGACAGTGAGGGCGGGCCGCGCCGCGGCCGGCCTGGCCTCGTCGGCGGCGCGGCCGGTGGCGAACACGGATACCGTTGCGGCCACGGCGAGGAAGAGGGCGGGCAGGACGATGCGGCGGCGATTGCGGGCTGAGGTCATGGATGTCGGATAAGTGGAAGCCCAGGCGTGCTGGGACTTCTACAGTGTAACAAACCATGCTGCATGGCCAGCGTCTTGTATGGACGCGATGCAGGGAGATGTTGGCGGAAAATCTTTCCCGCGGCGCCGCAAAAGTCACCTGCCGGATGGCCAGGTTGCCAGGAAACGTCACTCTAATGCGACAGATGTCGACTACGTAGTTCTACTGTATTGCGGTGCACAAAAAATCGGATTATATTGGACCTGTCTCCTCCAGTTTTTCTCCGAAAAACCTGGATTACGGCCCGGTCTCCTGGACACGGGCCATTTTTTTTGCCTTTGCGGTTCGACGCTCATCGGATCCCTGCGCAGACAGGGACCCAAGTTCTCTACTACACAGCCGCCTGCTCCACGTCGTCGCCCTGGAACGCGCCAGCGCGCCAGGTCAGCACGAGCGTGTCGCGATGGCCGTGATCGGCCAGCGGCTGGATCGGCGTCGATTCGTGGATCACGGCGGCGTCGTCCAGCAGCAGCATGGTCCACGGTTCCGTCATGGTGAAACGCTGGCCCTTCGGCCCGTCGGCCTCGAACACGCGCGTCTCTCCGCCCTTGATGCCTTCGCGCCCGATCAGGATCACGGCCACGAAGTCGACGCCGTCGCGGTGCGCGCCTTCCGGGGTCGGGCGGCCGATGCCGTCCGCGGTGTCGATGCGGAACTGGTGGGCCTCGACATACCAGGTTTGCGGCTGCTTGGCCTGCGAGCAGACCTTGCCGAGCGCGCGCAGCAGCTTGTTCCATGCCGGCTGGGCGACGGTGGCCGGCTCGATCGGCACGAACAGGCGGTGCATGCCGCCGTGCAGGGCGTTGTACTCGACCGGCTGCCAGTGCGCGCGGTGCGGGCTTTGCACGAGCGCGCCGTCGTCGTCCACGAAGCAGGAATGGCGGCGGCGGCGGTAGCGCCCGCCGTCCTTCAGGTAGTTGTCGAGTTCCAGGTGATCCCAGCTGGGGACCAGCGCCTGCAGCTCGTCGATGGAACAGCCGGACAGCAGCGCCACGGCGGCGGGCGCCAGCAGCGCATAGCCGTCGCCGCGCAGGGCATCGACGACGTGGGCGGGATCGGTGTAGGGAGGTTGCGGTGTAGTCATCCCGGTAGCGTAGCACCTTTTGCCGGGAGGGGCGATGGGGCCGCCGATGACGCAAAGGTTCGGTGGGCACATGGTGCCCACGCTACGCGATATCGACGTAGGGTGGGCATCACATGCCCACCATGCCGGCTCAGAAATTCTTGATGAGCGTGACCCGGAACGAGCGCGACTCGATCGGATGGAAGTGGATGTCGTCGCGCGCCTCGGCCTCGCCGCGCAGTTGCGACGCATAGTAGTAGTCGATCGCCGACACCTTGCGGTTCGCGAGATTGAAGCCTTCCAGTTCCACGCGCAGGTCTTTCGCGATGCGGTAGCCGATGCGGCCGTTGAGCGTGGTGCTGGGCTGCGAGCGCACGCTGTTGTCCTCGACCAGCGGACGCGGGCCGAAGTAGCGCAGGCGCAGCGCGCCTTCCCAGTCGCCCAGCTGGCTCACCGTCAGCGCCAGCTGGCCCACGCCCTCGACGGCGCCGGGGATGCGGTCCTGGCCGGCTTCCACGCCGCGCGAGCGGGCACGGGCGAATGCGGCGTCGAAGTCGACCGACAGCCACTTGAACGGTTTGTAGTAGTTGGAGAACTCGATGCCGTAGCGCCGGCTCGGCGGTCCGGCTTCGGTATTGCCGGCGTCGCCGATATAGGTCAGCTCGGAATCGAAGTCGAGGCGGTACAGCGAGATCGCCGTCTGGTTCTTCGGGATTGCTTCCGTGCGCAGACCGATTTCCATGCCGCGCGAGCGCACCAGGCCCGGTGTGCGGTCGACCGCTTCCAGCGTCTTCGGATCGACACCCGCGACGGTGCCGCGCGCATCGTTGCTGTGGAAGCCCGTGCCGGCGTTGAAGTAGAGCTCCGTGGCCTTCCACGGACCCAGGGCGATGTTCAGCGATGGACTGACCAGCGCGTCGTCGGCCTTGCCGGAATTCTCCAGGCGGTCGCTCTTCACGCGGAAGTCGTAGCGGTCGGCACGCAGGCCGACGGTAGAGCGCAGCCACGGCGTCCAGCGCGTCGCATTCTCGATCCAGGCCGCGTAGCTCGTTTCGCGGATGTGGTCCTGGCGCGTGATGTCGAGCAGCCGGCGCGCCGCCGTGTGCGTCAGCGCGTTGAAGATATTGTCGTTCTGGCCCTGCACGCCGACGGTAATGTCCGACGTCAGCGTATCGGAGCGGTGCGCGTGCCAGGTATGGATGGCATTGAAGCCGCTGGTGACGCGGCGGTCCGGCTGGGCGAACTGGTCGCCGTTGACCGGATCGTCCATGAAGTAGGTGAAGTTCGACCACAGGTCGAGCTGGTTGCGGATGACGTAGGCGTTCACCTTGGTCGCCGTGTCGGCCGTGGTCTGGCGCCACACGCCGGACAGGCTGTAGCGGCGCGCCTCGCCGCCGTCGGTCGGGTCGATCAGGTCGAAGCGGCCGATCGTTCCAGCGTCGACGGCGCGCTCGGGAATCTGGTCGGTGGAATTCCACTTGCCATGGTAGGCCATCGCCGTCACGCTCCAGCCATTGTTGGCATAGCCGCGGCTGTAGCGCAGCATGGCGTTCTGCTTCTGGTAATTGTCGCCGCGCGTGAACGGGCCGTCGTTGTGCATCAGCTCCAGCGCATAGGTGAGGGCGCCGTCATAGGCATCGGTCGATCCGGCCACCGCCGCGCGGCCATAGCCGTTCTGGCCGCCGCTGAGGGTGGCCACGTTGCGCACCAGGCGGTTGGCATAGGTGACGGATGCGCTGCCGGCCGAGGCGAAGTCGCCGGTGCGCGGCGAGTACGGCCCCTTGGCATAGTCGAGGCGCGCGGTCAGCTCGGGGATCAGGAAGTTCAGGTCGGTCCAGCCCTGGCCGTGCGCGTGGCTGCGCTGGTTGACGGGCATGTCGTCGACGAAGGTGGCGAGGTCGGTGCCGTGGTCGAGGTTGAAGCCGCGCAGATAGAACTGGTTGGCCTTGCCTTCGCCGCTGTGCTGGCTGGCGATCAATCCGGGCGTCGCTTCCAGCAGCTCGCCGGGGCGGTAGATGGTGCGCATCTCCAGTTCCTTCTGGCTGATGCTGCCCGCGTTGGCGGAATCGGCGATGCCGAGCTGGCTGGTGCGCGCGCCCTCGACCAGCACGCGCTGGATCACGGGGTCGTCGGCGAAGGCGCAGGTGTGCGCGAACAGCGCAGCGATGGGTACAAGCGGCGCGCAGGGGATCAGGCGTAATTGCATAAGTCAGTGAACGGAAATCTCGATGCGGCCGGCGGAAAAACCGAAGGTGCGCAGGCTGCCGCCCGCCGTAAAGTTGACGGTGTTGACCTGGTCCGGAAGGAAGTCGATCAGCACGCCGTTGCGGATGGTCTCGACCTTCTCGGCCGGCGTCTGCGGCGCTTCCTGGAACACCGTCAGGCTGTCGGTATCGACCGTCACGCCGACCCAGTTCAGCGGGATGCGCTTGCCGTCCTTGTCGGCCAGCCAGAACTGCTTGTCGATGTACTTGCGCACGACGGCCTGGTCGTCCGGGTCCGTCATGTCGAACGCGCGCTGGTACACGTTCATGAGCAAAGCTTCGAAGTCGTGCGCCATATAGGTGTGCACGATCTCGAGGCTGCCAGTGCGTTCGTTGCGGCTGATGTCGACGATGCCGGCATGGAAGCGGTGCGCGAGCGCGAGCGGGCTCGCGCCGACGGCAAGCGCCGCCAGCATGCCCTTCAATACGGTACGACGCGACGTCATTCGACTGCCTTGCCGGATTCGACCGCCTGGTCCGCCTTTTGCGCGGCGTCCTTGCCGTCTTTCGTCTTCAGCTTCTCTGCGTAGTCTTTCATCATGTCGTTCTGCGTCTGCTGCGACTTGAACAGCTCGAGGCGCGAAGGCTGGGCCTTGCGCGGCCAGCTGTTGTTGCCGGTGTCGATGTCGGCCGTCTCGAGATACGGGTCCTGCGTCAGGGCGACCATCGGCTCGTCGGTGACGATCAGTTTCGTAATCTTCTTCGGCGAATAGCGCCATACCTCGGCGGGGATGCGCTCGACGTATTTCTTGCCGCTCTGCAGCTGGATCTCCAGCACGAGCGGGCTCACCAGGCCGCCGATGTTCGAGAAATCGACCAAGTATAAATGCTTGCCTTCCTTGAGCAGCGCCTTTTCCCAGTCTTCCAGGCCCTCGGTCGTTTCCGCGTACTTGTTGCGGTCCTTGTTCGTGACCGTGAAGTCGTCGTGCTCGTTGTAGAAATCCTTCAGTTCCGGATGCGTGTCCAGGCGGCGCGGCAGCGTGCCCTTGTTGCGCTGGTCGGTGATCGAGACCGGCTCGGCATCCTTACGGGCGCGCTGCCAGGCTTTCTCGACGTCCGGATCCTTGGAGCCGATCGTGTACTCGCTGATGCCGTCCACGCTCACGTCCACGGCGTCGGTCGTGTAGAACCAGCCGCGCCAGAACCAGTCGAGGTCCGTGCCCGACGCGTCTTCCATGGTGCGGAAGAAGTCGGCCGGCGTCGGGCGCTTGAACTTCCAGCGCTGCGCGTATTCCTTGAACGCGAAGTCGAACAGTTCGCGGCCCAGCACCGTCTCGCGCAGCACGTTCAGCGCCGTGGCCGGCTTGGCGTAGGCATTGCCGCCGCGGTTCGTCACGGATTCGGAATTCGTCATGATCGGCTGCTGGTTGCGGCTCTTCATGTAGTCGACGATATTGCGCGCTTCGCCGCGGCGCGACGGGTAGTGTTCTTCCCAGCGCTGTTCGGCCAGGAACTGCATGAAGGAGTTCAGGCCCTCGTCCATCCAGGTCCACTGGCGCTCGTCAGAATTGACGATCATCGGGAAGTAGTTGTGGCCCACCTCGTGGATGATCACGCTGATCAGGCCATACTTGACGTTCTTCGGATACGTCAGCGCGCCCGTCTTCTTGTCCTTGGTCGGGCGGCCGCCGTTGAACGAGATCATCGGGTATTCCATGCCGCCGACGGGGCCGTTCACGGAGATCGCCACCGGATACGGGTAGTCGAACGAGTACTGGTTATAGCTGTCGATCGTGTGGATGATGGCCTGGGTCGAGTACTGCTCCCACAGCGGATTGCCTTCCTTCGGGTAGTAGGACATCGCGATGACGTCGGTGCCGCCCTTCTTGAAGCCCTGCGCATCCCAGATGAACTTGCGGCTGGTGGCGAAGGCGAAATCGCGCACGTTCTTCGCCTTGTAGCGCCAGGTCTTGGTCGCGGTGGCGCGCTGTTTCTCGTTCGCTTCCGCTTCGGCCTGGGTCACGATGACGACCGGCTTGCTCGCGGTGCGCGCCTGCTTCAGGCGCTCGCGCTGGGCACTCGTCAGGACGGCGTCCGCGTTCTGCAGTTCGCCGGTGGCGGCGACGATGTGGTCGGCCGGCACGGTGATCTCGACGTCGTAGTCGCCGAATTCCAGCGTGAACTCGCCGTCGCCCAGGTACTGCTTGTTCTGCCAGCCGTGGGCGTCGTAGTAGGCGGCCATGCGCGGGAAGAACTGGGCGATCTCGAACAGGTCGTTGTTGTCCTGGCCCTTCTTGTCGAAGCGCTCGAAGCCCATGCGGCGGCCCAGCACGTTCGTCTCCGGCACGTTGAAACTCCATGCCACGTCGAAGGAGAAGCGCTGGCCCGGCTTCAGGGGCTGGGGCAGGTCGATGCGCATCATGGTCTTGTTGACGACGTGGGCCAGCGGGCGGCCGGACGTGTCGGTGACGCCGCCCAGCTTGAAGCCCCCATCGAATTTGCGGCTCTCGACGAGGAAGCGGGCCGCCTCGTAGTTCAGGCCAGCCTGGCCGCCGGGCGTGGCAGCGGTGCGCCAGGCATCGCGCGACGGGTAGCTCGAGATGTTGCGGTTGTCGGAATCGCTGCGGAACATGTTCTGGTCCAGCTGCACCCACAGGTAGGAGAGCGTGTCCGGCGAATTGTTGTGGTACGTGACCGTCTCGCTGCCGCTCACGGCGCGCTTCGCTTCGTCCAGCGTGACGCGGATGCGGTAGTCGGCGCGCTGCTGCCAGTAGGCGTGGCCCGGGGCGCCGGACGCGGTGCGGGTGTCGGTGGGCGTGGGCAGCAGTTCGTCGAGCTGGCGGAACTTGTCGTCGAAGGCTTGTGCGGAGGCGTTCGACAGCGTGGCGATCAGGGCGAGGGTGGCGAGGGCGAGCGGGAGGCGTTTCATGGGGTCTTGATGGAAAAACGGCGAACACGCCTCGTTGGCGCATCGCCGAAAAATATGTTGCCGGGTTCGTAGGGTGGGCGCTCCGCGCCCACGCGTGACGTATGCGGTTTGTTGGCGTCCGCGTGGGCACGGGGTGCCCACCCTACGTCACTCCGCCTTTTGCGCTTCGGTCGCGGCGGCCTTGTCCTTGGCGCTGTCCTTGGTCTTCAGCTTCTCGTTGAAGTCCTTCATCATGTCCGACTGCTCGCGCTGCGACTTGAACAGTTCCAGGCGCGACGGGGTCGCCTTGCGCGGCCAGCTGTTGTTGCTGGTGTCGGTGTCGGCGGTTTCCCAGTACGGGTCCTGGGTCAGGGCGACCATCGGCTCGTCGGTGACGATCAGCTTCGTGATCTTCTTCGGCGAGTAGCGCCATACCTCGGCCGGAATGCGCTCGATGTATTTCTTGCCGCTCTGGAGCTGGATCTCGAGGACCAGCGGCGAGACCAGGCCGCCCACGTTCGAGAAGTCCACCAGGTACATGTGCTTGCCTTCCTTGAGCAGCGCCTTTTCCCAGTCCTCCAGGCCTTCGGTCGTTTCCGCGTACTTGTTGCGGTCCTTGTTCGTGACCGTGAAGTCGTCGTGCTCGTTGTAGAAATCCTTCAGTTCCGGATGCGTGTCCAGGCGGCGCGGCAGCGTGCCCTTGTTGCGCTGGTCGGTGATCGAGACGGGCTGGGCGTCCTTCTGGGCGCGCTTCCATGCCTGCTCGACTTCCGGATCCTTGGAACCGATCGTGTACTCGCTGATGCCGTCCACGCTCACGTCCACGGCGTCGGTGGTGTAGAACCAGCCGCGCCAGAACCAGTCGAGGTCCGTGCCGGAAGCGTCTTCCATGGTGCGGAAGAAGTCGGCCGGGGTCGGGCGCTTGAACTTCCAGCGCTGGGCGTATTCCTTGAACGCGAAGTCGAACAGCTCGCGGCCCAGGATGGTCTCGCGCAGCACGATCAGCGCGGCGGTCGGCTTCGCATAGGCGTTGTTGCCGAACTGGAGGACCGATTCCGAGTTCGTCATGATGGGCACCTGGTTACGGCTCTTCATGTACTCGGCGATCACGCGCGGTTCGCCGCGCGATTGCGGATAGTGCTCTTCCCATGCCTGCTCGGCCAGGTACTGCACGAAGGAGTTCAGGCCCTCGTCCATCCAGGTCCACTGGCGCTCGTCCGAGTTGACGATCATCGGGAAGTAGTTGTGGCCCACTTCATGGATGATCACGCTGATCAGGCCATACTTGGTGCGCTTGGAGTAGGTCAGCTCACCGGTCTTCTTGTCCTTGGTCGGACGCGGGCCGTTGAACGAGATCATCGGGTATTCCATGCCGCCCACCGGGCCGTTCACGGAGATCGCGACCGGGTACGGATAGTCGAACGAATACTTGTTGTACTCGTTGATGGTGTGGATGATCGACTGGGTCGAGTACTGGCCCCACAGCGGGTTGCCTTCCTTCGGATAGTAGGACATGGCCAGCACGTTGGTGCCGTCCTTCCTGAAGCCCTGCGCATCCCAGATGAACTTGCGGCTCGACGCGAACGCGAAGTCGCGCACGTTCTTCGCCTTGAAGTGCCAGGTGCGGGTGCCGTCGGTGCGGGTCTTTTCCTTCGCCTCGGCTTCGGCCTGGGTCACGATGACGACCGGCTTGCTGGCGGTGCGCGCCTGCTTCAGGCGGTCGCGCTGGGCCGCGCTGAGGACGGCGTCCGGGTTCTGCAGTTCGCCGGTGGAGGCGACGATGTGGTCGGCCGGGACGGTGACCTGCACGTCGTAGTCGCCGAACTCCAGCGTGAATTCGCCGGCGCCCAGGAACTGCTTGTGCTGCCAGCCGTACACGTCGTAGTAGGCGGCCATGCGCGGGAACCACTGGGCGATCTCGAACAGGTCGTTCTTGTCGTCGAATTTCTCGTAGCCGGAACGGCCGCCGAGGATCTTCGATTCCGTGATGTTGTAGCTCCAGTCGATGCCGAAGGACAGGCGCTGGCCCGGCTTCAGGGGCTGGGGCAGGTCGATGCGCATCATCGTGCGGTTGATGATGTAGTGGAGCGCGCGGCCGCTGCCGTCCTTGACGGCCTTGATGTCGAAGCCGCCCGGGAAGGTGCGTGCTTCCAGCGTGCTGCGGATCGCGTCGAACTTGACGCCGGTCTCCGGCGTCGCGCCCTTCCACGCATCGCGCGAGGGCAGGGTGGCGGTGGTGCGCGCGTCCGAACCCGGCTTGAACAGGTTCTGGTCGAGCTGGACCCACAGGTAGGTCAGCGCGTCCGGGGAATTGTTGTGATACGTGATCGTCTCGGAGCCCGTGATCATCCGCTTGGCTTCGTCGAGCGTGGCGCGGATCGAATAGTCCGCGCGTTGCTGCCAGTAGGCGTGGCCCGGCGCGCCGGAGGCGGTGCGGATCGTGGTGGGGGGCGGGAGCAATTCGTCGAGCTGGCGGAACTTGTCGTCGAAGGGTTCCGCTGCGATGGCAGACATGGTGAAGCACAGTGCCGCCAAGCCGATCGGCAAACGTATCATGTTTTCCCTGTATTTATGGTTGAAAGAAAGAAAATATTCTAGTCTTGCCTCCCGATAATCAGGTTCTTGATTTGTAACAACCCTGTTACAAAGAGGTCGTGCTTAATAAAAGCGAATTTTTTAAGGGCACAGGTCGGACCGGCAGATTTATATATGTCTATACCGGTGTAAAGCGTTGCGTTTTCGGTACTTTGGCCAGGGATTCTTGTCGAACGAAACAATCGGAGAGATTGCGTTATGACAAGAGTTTTATAATAGTGAAATCATAGTTGCATATTTTGCACACGCCTATACAGGAAAGAGGATGGACGCCTTTACGCTCGTCGTTGCTGCGGCGCTCGCCAGTTCGATCATGGCGGGGAGCATGGGACTGCTTTATCTGGCGAGCTCGCGCCAGCGCTGTCTCATGCATTGGGCATTGGCCGGCATCTTCTTTACCCTGAGCAACTGCATCGCCGCCTACATCATCCATGGGCACGCGGCTGCGCCCATGTTCGCCGGGCTGGGCAATGCGCTGCACGTCGCCGGCCAGCTGGGCATGCTGGCCGGCGCGCGCCGGCACCTGAACCTGCGTCCGGGCTGGGGCTGGTTCGCGGCCGTGTCCGCACTGGTGCTGGCGGCGCACGGCCTGCCCGCGCTGAGCGGATCGCCCGTGCACCGCCTGTACTTGATGGGGCCGGTGGTCGTCGCCATCAACCTCGCGACGGCCTGGCTGCTGTGGCGCGGCAGCGAGCGCGAAGGGCGCGCCGCCTATTTGCCGCTGATCGTGCTGGAACTGTTGTCGGGACTGCAGATGGCATTGCGCTGCGCCGCCATGGCGGCGAACGACGGCCACGCGCCGTCTTTCCTGGGCGGCCAGTTCCTCTTGACCACCGGCGCGCTGTCGATGCTGGTGTTCCTGTCGGTCGGCACCATGGGATGCGCGTTGATCGTGACCCAGCAGCAGACGCTGGCCCTGCGCCGCGCCTCGCTCACCGACGTGCTGACGGGATGGCTGAACCGGCGCGCCCTGCACGACATCGCGACGCGCGAATTCCGCCGTTGCCGCCGCACCGGCACGCCCGCCTACTTCCTCACCTTCGACATCGACCACTTCAAGTCGATCAACGACCGTTACGGCCATGGCGTGGGCGACGCCGCCATCCGCCACGTCACCACGTTGTCGGCGAGCGTGCTGCGTGGCTACGATGCGCTGTTCCGCACGGGCGGCGAGGAATTCGCCGTGCTGCTGACGGGCGGCACCCTGGACGACGTCGCCCACATCGCCGAACGCTTGCGTGAGCTCGTCGCCCAGTCGCCGCTGCATGCGCAGGGGCAGGCGGTGACCATGACGGTGAGCGTGGGCGTGGCCGCACTGGAAGAGGGCGACCACAAGTGGGAAGACATCCTGCGCCGCGCCGACGAGGCGCTGTACCACGCCAAGCAGCACGGGCGCAACCGCGTCAGCGTGCACGGGCGCGACGTGCCGGATCGCGGGCCGGGGCGCAGGTTGCAGCTGGTGGGGGTCTAGAACCCGCGCACCGGCAGCTTGTCGTCGCGCTGGATCCAGTTGCGCGGCGAATAGGCGGTACGGGCATCGGTCACGTGCAGCGTGAACGCATGGCGCGACACGGGCGAACGGTTCGGCGCGCTGTAGTGCGGCAGCAGGCCGTGGAAGCAGACCAGGTCGCCGGCCTTTGCCTCCAGCGGTACGGCGGTACTGTCGTCGGGCCAGGGCGTGGCGTCCAGCTTTTCCATCGTGATGCGGTCGCCGTCGCGCAGGAAGCGCTCGCGCAGCGGGCCGCGGTGGCCGCCCGGTTCGACCCATAGGCAGCCGTTCTCGATGGTCGCGTCTTCCAGCGCGAACCAGAACGTGGTCACGCTGATCGGGGTCGAGTCGAAGAAGGTGGCATCCTGGTGCCAGCGCACTTCGCCGCCGATGCCGGGCTGCTTGAAGATGTACATCGATTGCCAGACCTGCGGCTGTTCCAGGCCAAGGTCGCGCGCCAGTGCGGCCAGCTTGGCATCGCGCGTGAAGGCTTCGAAGACGGGGTCGAGGTCGTGCATCGCGTGGCCGATCTTGTTGATCGACAGGGCCTTGGCCTGCTTCAGCTGGCCGTCCGCGCCGAACGCCTCTTCCTCGAAGAAGCAGCGCACCGTGTTGTCCGAGCCGAGGAACCAGGCGTCGCTGGCGCTCATCTGGTTCTGGGTGGTGAAGATGCTGCGCGATTCGCTGGGGTCGAAGGCGTCGACGATCTCGCCGGCGCGGCGGCGCAGGGCGGCGATCTCGGTGTCGGCCTTGAAGCCGGGGATGACGATGTAGCCGTCGCGTTGGTACTGGTCGCGCTGTTCCTGGTTGAGCATGGGCGTTCTCGCTGGTTCGTGATTCACTGGACGGTCCACGCGCCGTCGGCGTAGACCCGTTCGTCGTCGAGGTAGACGGCATCCGTCACGACGAACACGTCGATATGGTAGCGCGCATCCTTGCGCTTGAAGCCGGGCTTGGCGTACACGCCGTGCTTGGCGCCCAGCGACAGGTGGATGCCGCACATGCGCTCGTAGGTGCCGATGTCGTCGACGCGGCGCTCGCGCGTGAAGGCGCGGTTCATGCCGAAGCCCAGTTCGCGCACCCACACCTCGCCTTCGTCGCGGCGGATGATGTCGAGCACCTCCTGGAATTCCGGCGTGACGTTCTCGGCGCCGACCACGCGGCCGCGTTCGATGATCACGGTCACCGGCACCTCGGGACGGTTGACGAGGTAGGACGTGTCGCCGAACACGTGGATCTGCGCGCGCCCGCTGACCGCTTCCAGGTCGCGCGCTTCGGTGAACACTTCGCCGATGGGGAACTGGCCGCCGACGTTGTTCATCGCGGCGTAGTCGCCCACGTTCAGCTTGGCGCCCTCGAACGCCGAATCGAAGACCAGCACCTCGCCGCCGCCATGCACCTCGGCGCGGGCGGCCCTGTCGATGCGCGCCTTGAGCGCATGGCCCACGCCGCGGAAATAGGCGGGATCGTAGGCCAGCGATGCGACGTAGTGCTCGCCCTGGGCGCCCGGCATGCGCGACAGGTGCACGTGCTCGATCACCTTCAATCCCAGCTTGAACAGTTCCACGCGCAGGCGGAAGCCGTCGAGGCGGAAGTTGGTCGACTGCACCAGCACGACGAGGTCCTGCGGCGCCAGTGTGCCGAAGGTGTCCAGCACCTGCTGCGGCGCGACGGCGTCGAAGTCGATGAAGCGCGCGTCCGGCCCTTCCGGCAGGTTGCGGCGGTAGGCCTCGACGAGGGCGCGCGACAGGGCGGTGCGGCTGTCGTACACGACCAGCGCGCGCCGGCCGGGGGCATGATCGAGCGCGATCGCGAGCACGTCGCGCAGGTGGGCGGTGGCGGCGTCGATGGCGGCGGCGGGGAGGTCCGGGGTGGTCATGGCAAAAGGCGGATGGAGTCAGCCCGACATTATACGATCCCGCGTGGTCCCGGCCCAACCGCGGCGCAACCCGGCGGCGCCCGCGGACCGGCTGGCCGCCGCTTGCGCCAGCTCACGGGGCATGGACCTTCCTTGCTGCACAGTGAGTACTGTCGGGAGCGCCATCATGTTGATTCTAAAAGGAAATTTCTTATTCGCTAGATTTGCCGTGGCCATGTGCTCGGTGCTGCTGGCATGGTGCGCACTGGCCGCACCCACGGCGGCGCCGGCCACGCCCAAGCCGCCGGATGCGGTGGCCGTGGAGTTCTACGGCTGGTACCTGGAGACGCTGGCCGCAGACCAGGATCCGCTCAGCGACCGCCACGAACGCTTCGTCACCTACGTGGCGCGCGACCTGGCTGCGCAACTGGTCGCGCGCCTGCAGGACGCACAGTTGGGGAAGGGCGGCCGGGTGCCGGACGGCGACTACTTCCTGCAGGCCGCGCACTACGACGGCAACTGGTTGCGCCGCCAGGTGCATGCCGTCACCGTGCACCAGCGCACCCAGGGCCGCGAGCGCATCGCCGACGTCATCGTCACGCTGGGCGCCGGCGGCGAGCCGGTGCGCACGCTGGCGCTGGACATGGTGCTGGAAGGCGGCAGCTGGAAGATCCGCCACGTCAATCCGGCGCGCGAGCAAGGCGCCGAAAGTTCCCTCGACCAGCCCATCATTTGATGCCTGGGGCATCGTCAGCCGCTACCTCGTGAACAGGGCGCCGTCGCGTTGACGGCGTTGCTATCATTTCAAAAGCGCAACGGTCCCGATATGCATGCGGACCGGGCGATTTTTGACGACCGACGGTGGAGCGAATGGCATACAGATGGGAAACGCCAGCCAGCGTCTGGCTGGAACGCGAGGCGGGCAGCGGCTATGAGCTGGCCGCAGGCCTGGGCCGCATCGACTGGCAGGCCGGCGTGCAGGCGCGCGGCCGCGCCGCCGATTGCGCGCACCTGCTCGGCGCCTCGCTGCCGACCGCCTGCGCCCACGCCCCCGTCTATCCCGAAGGTTTCGCCTTTTGCCCGGAATGCGGCCAGCCCTTGCGGCGCCTGGCGCTGGAGCGCGAGCGCCATCCCGACTGGTGGGGCGCCTGGGCCGATCCGCTGCTGCCGCGCCACGTGCCGCACGGCCTGCCCGTGACCTCGCTGGCGCTGGGCGACAGCCTGGAAGAACGCGCGCCGGCGCCGCACGTCGGCCGCTTCGATGCCACGCTGCCGGCGCCGCCGAACGCCGATTGCGTGTTCGCCGCGGCGCGCTTCGGCTTCCACGAACAACGCCTGCTGGCGCTGGCGCCCGCGCGCGGCGTGCTGCAGTACTGGGATCCGCTGGGCGAGACCTGGCACGTGCTGCTGCCCGAGGAAGGCGCGGCCGACCTGGCATTCAGCGCCTCCGACTACGGCTGGCTGCCGGCCGTCGAAGGCGAGCGCGGCGAGGTCGGCCTGGTGCCGACGGCGCGCGGCCTGTATCGCCTGTGGATGGACCCGGTGGGCGAAACCTGCCGCACGCGCGCCGTGCTGGCCGCGCCGGTGGCGGCCGCGCCGGGCATGATGCGGCGCCAGATCGGCTGCCTCGTGCGCGGCAGTGCCGGCGCGCTGGAGCTGTGCACGCTGGGCGCGGACCTGTCCCCCGGCCCGGCCTACGACTGCGGGGCGCTGCCGCTGTCCGGCTGGACGCGGCCGATCGGCTACGACGGCCAGTTGTCCTGGCTGCACGGCGAAGGCCAGCTCGTCTGGCGTCCGGGCGAGGCGCCGCGCTGGATCGCCTGGCCCGACACCTGGCTGCCCAGCCTGGACCTGGGCGGCCCCACGCTGAGCCGCGACGGGCGCATGTGGCTGATCGGGCACGACGGCCAATCGTATTCCTTCCTCGAGTTGGGCGTGGCCGCGCCGCAGCGCGCCCCGATCGACGGCGCGCGCCTGGGCTTTGCCAACCTGCTGTTCCGGCGCGGCCATCCGGTCGTCGACGAGCCCTGGTCCGGCGAGCACGTGGAAGACCAGATGGAAGACGATTCGCTGGTGCTGCCGCTGCTGCGCGGCTTCAACAACAACCGCGCCCAGCCCAGCGGCCTGGTGCTGCGCTTCCACAAGTACACGGGCCGCGCCGAGGATGCGCTGGCCGACCGCGTGATCCCGCGCACGACGGTGGAATGGATCGGCCGGCGCAACGTGATCCTCGACGAAGTCGCGCGCCTGTCCCGTCCCCTCGCTTGCGTGCCCTTCGTGTACGCCGGCCGCCTGTGGCTGCACCATCCGGACTGGAACCGGATCCGCGGCTGGGACCTGGAGGCGTCATGAAACACCCTGCACGTCTCTTGTCCACCGCGTTGCTGGCCCTGGGCCTGGGCGCCGTCGCGCCGGCGCAGGCAATCCCGCAGGTTGTATTAGTCCAGAACTCGGGCTGGATGGAACCGTTCTATGCCGATCCGAAGTCGCCGTTCAAGCCGCTCGTCGCGGCCCTCGTCGACAGCGTCGTGCAGCCGGGCGATGCGCTGGTGCTGGCCGCGTTCAACCAGTCGCTGCCCGGCGCGCCGTCGCCGCGCGGCCTGTTGTCGGAGCAGGCCGGCGGCGCCACCGCGGCCCACGTGCGCGATGCGCTCGCCGGCCTGGAGATGGCGAGAAAGCCGAAGGGCGGGGCGCTGGCCGACACCGATCTCGGCGAAGCCGTGAACGCGGCCGTGGGCGGCGTCCTGCAAGGCAAGCCTGGCCTCGTGTGGCTGTTCACGAACAACCGCAACAGCCCGAACAACGACCAGGCCACGGCCGAGCGCAACCGCGAGTTCTATGCCTTGATCCACCGCGGCCCGGCCATTACCAAGGCGCTCGCCTTCCCCTTGCGCATGCCCGTGCAGGGCGAGCACTACCGCGCCAACGGCCTGATGGTGTACGTGTTCGCCGTCGGCGCCGAGGGGGAGCGGGCGCTCGACCTGCTGGTGGCGGAAGGACGCGTGAAGCGCGTGATCACGGAGCCGCCGGCGCGCCTGAAGCCGCTGGACCGCGACACGGTGCGCCTGGTGCCGCGCCGCGTGGAGGATGCGCCCGGCGTCGCCATGTCGATGGATGCGAACGGCGTGCTGCGCGCCGACGTCGCGCCGGGCGCGCTGGAACCCTTCGCCACGGTGCGCTGGAACCTGGAAAACACGATCTACCCCTACACCATCGTGGGCGCCAGCGTCGCCGCGCGCTCCGTGCTGAACGGCGCCAACCACCGCATCGTGCTGGAGGACGGCAACGTCGAGCGCCTGGCGCCCGGCAAGCTGGCGCCGCTGGTCTCGCGCGTGCAGCTGCCCGTGGCGCAGCTGCCCGGCACCTGGTCGCTCGACGCGCTCAAGGCTGCCGGCTCGGCCTTCGTGCTGCCCGGCCGTATCGAGCTGCAGCTGCATGGCCAGAAGCTGGCGCTGTCGCAGGCATTCCGCACGCGCATGGCGACGCTGTTCCCGGGCGACCCGCTGCCGGACATCTTCACGCCGCCCGCCGAGATCCGCGATTCCAGCGCGCGCCTGCCGGTGGAGGTGCGGGTGCACTACGGCGCCGGGCCCCTGTACGCGGCCATCGGCGCCGCGCTGGCCCTGCTCGCCGCCGGGGCGGCAGCGGCCTGGGGCTATGCGCGCCCGCGCCGCGTGCAGCTGACGGTGGAAGACGAATTGCGCACGGTGCGCACGCGCGCAGGCGCCGTGCAGCCGATCTACGACAAGACGGGCAATCAGATCGCCCGCCTGAAGACGACCCTGTTCGGCCACGAGCTGATCGACCTGCGCGAAGGCGCGCAGGTCCGGCTGGGCCGCTGACATCGAGGACCCCATGCAAGACACACAGAGCCAACCGAACAGCGGCAGCAAGCCGGCCGATACCGCGGGCGATCCCGGCTTCAGGCTGCCGGCCCAGCAGGGCACGCCGGATGAGGGCTTGCCGAAGACGGCGCCCGATACCTCGCACATGCCGGTCGAGATCGCGCCGGGCGGCGCCACCAACCCGAGCGCGGCGCCGCTGCGCGATACCTCGGGACGCGACATGGCGATCGCCGGCGCGATCATCGTCGTGCTGCTGGTGATTTACTTCTTCGTGCGGAACGCCTACGTGCACCACCTGGTGGTCAAGCGCGTCTCGCCCTCGTCGGCGGGCAGCGCCGGCTGGCTGCTGTTCGTCGGCATGTCCTTCCTGTCGGCGGCGGCCGTGCTGGCGATCGTCAATGCCAGCAAGTACCTGACGCTGGCGATCACGGGGCCGCTCGTCGTGGTCGGCGTCGTGACCCTCATCGCCGCGCTGTTCGTCGGCCGCCGTTAAGACCAGGAACCAGGAGCAAGCAACCCCATGGCAGATTTTCCCGATCCCTCCGCACTGAACCGCAAGAACGAACTGAAGGTCGACCTGCGTCCGACGCTGTTCATTGGCGCCGGCGGCACCGGCATGGAAGTCATGATGCGCATCCGCCGCCGCATCCTGTCGGAAGTGTGGAACCGCCACCATCCGACCCGCGTCGAGTCGATCGCCGACTTCCCGGTGGCGCGCTTCCTGCACTTCGATCTCGATGCCAACGCCGTCATCGACGAGGGCAAGTCGCAGCGCACCGACCCGTGGTTCGAGCTGGTCAAGCTGTCGGACGAGGAGCGCCTGGTCGAACCGCTCGACCTGCCGCAGTACCACGAGTCCGACGACAGCCTGGCGCGGTTCCCGCTGATCGAAAGCTGGATGCCGCTGCGGCCGAAGAAGCTGCGCTCGCTGGGCATCGACCCGTCCAAGGGCGCGGGCCAGATCCGCGCGCTGGCGCGGCTCTACCTGTTCGACAAATACCCCAAGCTGCGCGGCCGCATCAAGGGCGCGCTGAATTCCCTGAGCAGCAATGCCGGCATCGAGCGCAAGGAAAACTACCAGCGCCTCGGCCTGCAGGTCGACACGTCGAAGTTCCGCATCGTCGTCATCGCGTCCAACGCGGGCGGCACCGGGGCGGGCAGCGCGATCGACCTGGGCTGGATCGCCAAGGCCATCGCGCGCCAGGAAGTGTCGGACAGCCAGGTCGACCTCGTGATGTTCCTGCCGTCCGGCTACGCCAAGGCGAACAAGGAGCGTACCGAGGCGAACGCCTACGCCACGCTGATGGAGCTGGAGACGACGATGCGCGACATGAACGCGCAGGTCCAGTGGATGGAGCCGGACAGCGTGACGGGCCGCGGCGCCCCGTTCGACGACGTGTATTTCGTCGACACGGCGAACCTGGCCAACAAGGCCACGCAGGACGTCAAGGACGTGTACCAGATGGTGGCCGACACGCTGTTCGAGGACTTTGCCTCGGCGGACTTTGCCAACCGCAAGCGCTCGGTGGCCGTCAACCAGCAGCAGCACAAGCTGGGACCGTACAACCCGCGCGTGCCGGAAAGCCGCTTCGGCGACATGCGCCTGTCCTATTCGAAGGTGTATTCGGCGTTCGGCCAGTCCGTGCTGGACACCCAGCAAAGCCTGCGCGAGGACATCCGCGCCTACGAGCTGGCGGCGCTGATGGTGAAGGCCTTCTTCGGCCTCGCCTCCACCGACGGCAGCGCAGCCCGGCGCGCCGCCGACAACGAGCGCGACACCTTCATGCGCGAGCAGATGGGCATGAACGAGCACCCGTTCACGGAGTTCCCGGACTTCCGCAAG
This sequence comes from uncultured Massilia sp., assembly GCA_963529995.1. Taxonomy (GTDB): domain Bacteria; phylum Pseudomonadota; class Gammaproteobacteria; order Burkholderiales; family Burkholderiaceae_D; genus Telluria. Next base: position 50,194 of record CAUSCY010000019.1, read on the forward strand.
GGCACCGTCGACGTGATGCCGTTCCAGGAATACGCGCTCACCGACATGCTGCTGCTGGACCGCGACGGCCGCTCGCTGCTGGAGCGTGTCGAGAGCAAGGTGCAGCTGGAGATCGACCGCATCATGGCGTCCTACGAGCTGAAGGTCTGGCGCGAGAAGGTCGTCGAGCTGCTGCCGAACCTGGAGCGCGACGCCATCCGCGAGGCCGGCGCCACCGCCGAGACGAGCGAGGACTGCATCAAGCGCCATACCGGCGAGCTGCTGGCGCAGCTGCGCCTGAACGTGCGCGGCCGCCTGTACATGCTGCTGGACGACCGCAAGCAGGGCGGCCTGGAATTCGTGCTGTCGCTGCTGGAACAGGTCAAGGCGCGCCTGGCCCAGCGCGACCTGGCCAACGCCCAGCGCAACGGCAAGCGCTACCGCGACGTGCGCGATGCGCTGCGCACGCGCCAGGTCGAGGAATCGCTGAACAACCTGTCGCAGGCGTCGTCGCGCCTGTTCGGCAAGGACACGCAGGCGCGCGAAGTGATGAACCACCTCAAGCGCGACATCGCGGACTACCTGCGCTTCCACCTGCTGGCCGTCGCGGCCGGCCAGGCCATCGAGGTCATGCAGTCGCTGTCGGCCTGGCTGGGCGATCCGCAATCGCTGGACGAGCAGGGCCAGCCGCGCTGGAGCGGGCTGGCCGGCGAGTTCCAGGACGGGCGCCGCGCCGTGCAGGCGATGCTGGGCGCCGTCGACGAGCGCATCGGCCAGCTGCGCGCCGACGCCCGCCAGGAACATGCGACCACGATCAAGCTCGCCGACGAGACCCTGCCCGAACCGGTGCGCCTGACGGGCGACGTCAGCGCCTGGAGCGAGGAAGTGCTGCTGGAATTCGGCGGCTCGGCGCGCCTGTTCCCGCAGCTGGCCGACGAGCGCCGCCGCGCCGACCTGCTGCTCAAGCTGTTCCGTCGCGCGCAGGTGCAGTTGTCGGGCCAGGACGCCGCGCCGGCCGAGGACCCGCTGCTGGAGCGCCTCGTCGCCATGCCGCCCTCGGCGCGCCACCGCGTGTTCAGCGAATGGATCCGCAGCGCCATGCCGTGGGTGAACGCGCGCTTCTCGGCCGAGTTCACGCCCGGCGCCGACCAGTTCAAGTGCTTCATCGGCGTGGGCGATCCGGTCGCCTGGCGCCGCCTGGAAGGGGAGATCCGCGCCGCCGTGCCCACCAACTTCTTCCACGGCGACCTGGTGTCGATCGTGAACACGGGCGTGCCGGGACGGGCCGTCTGCTATATCGAGCTGTCCGGCTACCCGATGACGGTGCTGCGCGGCCTGCCGACCTGGCGCGCCAGCTACCAGATCGAAAACCCGAAGATCCCGACCCACGTCCACTTCGATTCGACCCGCTACCGCCATCCCATCTCGCCATCGATGGACGAACTCAATCGCCTGGCCGACGACTACGACTGGTTCCTGCAGGCCGTCGCGCTGGGCATCCTGCGGCGCAAGGGCGATGCGGGCGACCGCGAGGCGGCGTTCCAGCCGCGCGGCCAGTACCTGTTCGAGGTCGAGCCGGGGTCGGGAGAATGGCTGCAGATCGGTAACGAGTACGCGATCCGCTCCAACGGCTTGCCGCCGTACTACCGCGAGCCGATCATCGAGGCCGTGCGCCGCCGCCTGAACGCGATGGGACCGCACCAGCTGGCGCTGCTGGCCGCGCTGATGCGCCACTACCACCTGCGCGTGTACGAACCGAAGCTGGAAGTCGACGAGACCGGCGCCCAGCTGCCGTCGCCGTCGCTGCCCAACATCACGGCGCGGCGCCTGCACGATGCCTGGATCAAGCGCGCGACGGCGCTCGATCCGACGCTGACGCCGGCCCAGGTCGAGGCCGCGCTGGCGCAGCTCGACGCCTGGACCGAGGTCGTGCCCGATTCGGCCGCCGATGCCTACCAGTGGGAGGTCGAGCGCGCCGTCGACAAGCGCGTCGTCAGGCCGGAATTCCTGGCCAGCGAGGGCCGCGCGGCCCAGGCGCTGGAACGGCGCGCAACAGGGGCTGCGACGGCGCCTGCGACGGCCCCTGCGGCACCGCAGGCCGCCGCGGCGCCGGGAGCGCTGGCCTCTACCCGCTACAAACTGTTCGTCGGCGGCGCCCAGCGCGGGCCGTTCGGCATCGACGAAGTGGCGCAGCAACTGACGCGCGGCGAGATCGATGCCGGCACGCGCATCTGGAACATGGCGTGGAACCCGCGCGTCGACAAGTGGAAGACGGTCGGCGAGATGCCCGAGCTGGCCGGCTTCGTCGACGGCGCCATCCCCGATCCGGACGACGGCATCCCGGATCCGGAATGAGGGCCGACGTGCAGGACGAAGCGATCTACCGCTGCATCAACCCCACCTGCGCGCGCGCCATGCCGCGCCCGGTGAACTTCTGTCCGTGGTGCGGCACCGCGCAGACCGCCGGCGCACGTGCGCAGGCGGACGAGCGCAACGCCGCAGAGGAGCGCGACAACCAGCGGGACGCCCAGCGCGCCGCGCTGGCCGCTGCCGCGGCTGCTGCCGGTGCAACGGCAGCGGCCTCGCTGTCGGGCTGGGCGGATGCGCCGGAAGCGGAAGCCTCGGCGCCGCCGCCACCGTCTCCACCATCGCCGCCACCGGCGCCGAAGGCCCCGGAACCACCTCCAGCGCCCAAGCCTCCGCCCCCGCCGCCGTCGCCCCACGCCTTCGGCCGCAGCGGCACGGCCAGCCCGGGGGGCGGTATGCCCCCGCCGCCGCGTCCCGGCGTCACGGGCGGCCGGTCGGCGCCGCGGCAGCGCGAACCGATCCGCCTGCGTTGGTGGATCATTGCGCTGGCCATCCTGTGGGCCGTGTGGCTGGTCGCCAAGCCGTCCGCCAAAAAGGCCGAGCGGCATAGCGAGGCCGCCATCGCGCTGGCACGCGAATGCAAGGCGAAGGAAGCCCAGGACGAACTGATCGCGCTGCGCGCCGCGCGGGCCACGCCGGCCCAGCTCGAGCGCGTGCAGAAGGCGCTGAACGAGGAGGCGGGCAAGTGCACGCGCCGGCGCCAGAAGGACAAGGCGTGGACCGAAGCGCAGGACGCGGCCGACGCCGCGCTCAGGGCCGGCAACCCGGAACGGGCGCGCCTGCGCCTGCAGGCCTATGTGAAACGCTGGGGCGAGGACGCCGACACGCGCGCGCTGCGCGGCCGCATCGACGACGCGCGGCGCGAGCATCCGCTGGCGGTGCCGTAGCGCCACCGCCCTGTGGTTGGGTGTATATTTGACAACAAAAAGGAGGAGTTGTCATGAAACGCCTATCGCTCATCGCTATGCTGTCGCTTGCCACCCTGCTGTCCGCCTGCAACCATCAGGACGCCGGCCCCGGCCCCGCAGAACGGGCCGGCAAGGCCGTCGACGATGCCGGCGCCCGCGCCGCTGCCGCGGTCGACGGTGTCGGCGACAAGGTCAGGGACAAGGTGCAGGAACAGGTCGACAAGGTCGACGCCGCCGCGCGCCGGGCCCGCGTCGACGCCGAGGATGCGACCGAGGAAGCGCGCCGTAATCTCGACGGTGCGACGAAGAAGGTCGGGGAAAAGGTCGAGGAAGCGGGCCAGAAGATCCAGCAGGCCGCGCATTAAGCTCGTCGCCCCGGCGCAGGCCGGGGGCCAATGTCGTGGCGCGGCCGGAGGGCGTAAAACTTGGGCCCCGGCCTTCGCCGGGGAGACGTGCTGATCTGACGAGATTTACGACGCCGCGCGCAGCTCCGCCGGATTGCCCTGCACGATCGACAGCTCGACGTGGCCGGCGCGCCAGGCCTGCTCGATGTCCTGCTCGACCAGGTCCATCGTGGCGCCGTCCAGTTGCTTCAGGCCGCGCACGCCGTAGGCGCGGTTGCGGCCATGGCCCTTGGCCAGGTACAGCGCCATGTCGACGATATTCACGGCGCGCTCCCACGAGATGTCGCCGCCGCCGGGCGCCAGCGGGAACGGGGCGTAGCCGATCGAGACATTGACCGACAGCGTCGTGCCCTGGTAGTCGATGGTGCGCGCCGGGATGCCGGTCAGCAGGCGGCGCGCCACCTCGTCCAGGTTGCCGCGCGGGACGGCCGGCAGGAAGGCGAGGAATTCCTCGCCGCCCCAGCGCACGATCATGTCGGTCTCGCGCAGGATGTCGCGCAGCGCCTGCGCGATCTCGCGCAGCACGGCATCGCCGGCGCCGTGGCCGTAGGTGTCGTTGATGTGCTTGAAGTGGTCGACGTCGAGCAGGTACATGGCGCCTACCATGTCCGCGTCCGCGCTGGCGTGGCGGCGCTCCATGGTCTCGTGGCTGCGCATGAATTCCTGGAAGTGGCGGCGGTTGTACAGCGCCGTCAGCGGATCGCGCGCGCTCTGCTGCTTCAGTTCCAGGTTCTTTTCCTCGAGCTGGGCATTCGCGTTGCGCACCTTGCGGTACAGGATGCCGACGATGACGGAGGCCAGCGCGAACACGAGCGCCAGCAGCCACCAGATGCGCTGCTGCAGGCGGCGGTTGTCGAGCTCCGTCGACTTGACCTGGTTTTCCTGGCGCAGCAGCTGGATCTGGCGCTGGCGCTTGTCGGCCTCGTATTTCTCCTGCAGCTCCATCACGGCCTTCTGGCGCCGGTTCTCGAACAATTCGTCGGACAGCTTGCGCTCGCGGTGATAGGCGGCCAGCGCACCGGGAAGGTCGCCGACCCGCTCGAGCGCGTCGCCGTACTCGACCAGCACGCTCTGCAAATCCGGCTTGTTGGCGGCGCGGTCGTACCAGGCGATACCTTCCTCGATGGTCTTCTTGCCCTCGGCGAGGCGGCCCATGCCCAGGTAGCTGTGGCCGACGTTGATGCGCGCCGTGGCCGCGATCGCATCGTTGTGCAGGCGCAGCGACTGGCCCAGCGCCTGCTGGGCATACGACAGCGCTTCCGGATACTTGCGCTGCTGCAGATAGGCGTCGGACAGGTTGACGAGGGTGTTCGCGATCAGTTCGTCCGCGCCGATCTTGCGTTCCAGCGCGAGCGCCTCCAGCAGCACCTTGGCACCGCGCGGCAGCGTGCCGGCGCCGACGGCGAGGAAGTACTCGGTCGTCTTCAGGATGGCCAGGCGGCCCGGCCATTTCATCTGCAGCGCGATGTTCTCGGCTTCCGCGATCGCCTCGAAGCCCTTGTCGTACTCGCGGATCAGGTAGTACTGGTAGGCGAGCGCCTTCAGGGCGATCAGCACCTGCAGCGGCTGGCCGGTCTGGCGCGCCAGCGTGACGGCGGCCTGGGTCTTGACCAGCGCCATCGGCAGGTTGCCGTCCTCGCCGAAGGCCTCGCCCGAGGAAATCAGCGCGCGCACGCGCAGGCCGGCGTCGCGGCTGGCCGTGCTGGCCCGTTCCGCCGCCCAGATCAGCTCGTGCGACTTCGTCATTTCGTTCAGGCTGAACAGCGCGTACGCCTTGGACAGCATGGCCTTGGCGACGAGGTCGTCGTTGCGTGCCAGGCGCGCCAGCTGCAGCGCCTGGTCGCACAGCGCTGCCGACCGGACGTGGTCGCCCAGGCGGTGGCGCAGGTCGCAGGCGAGGATCAGGTAGTTGGCGCGATCGGCGGGCGTGCCGGCGCGGGTCTCGGCATCGAGCTGGTCGAGCAGGGGGACGGCGCGCTGCGGCGTGACGCGGATGATCTCTTCGATCTGGGTAATGCGGTCGAGCGGTGCGGGCGCATCGTCCTCGGCGCGGGCCGGAGCGGCGGCAAGCACCGGGACGAGCAGGGACGCAAGCAGCGGCGTAGCCCGCAGCATGCGGCGGCTGCGGTGCTGCAATGCGCTGTACAGGCCTGCCAACATAGTTCCCCAGGGAGTCGTCGTTCGACCCAGGACGGGTCGAGAGACGAAATTATAGGCCGCTTGCTAGCGAGAAAGATCAATTTTCTGAACTTGGGCGTAAAAAAGACACACTCCTGTGTCAGAAATTGAACAGCAACTTTTCCTTAGGGAAATTACACGGCCAGTTGCTGCAACAGGTAGAGCCGCTGGTACAGGCCGCCGTCGATCTGCATCAGCTCCTCGTGCCGGCCCGCCTCGCTGATGCGGCCGTGATTCAGGACGACGATGCGGTCGGCGTCGCGGATCGTCGACAGGCGGTGGGCGATGGCGACGATCGTCACCTGGCCGCGCAGTTCCGCCAGTGCCTGCTGCACGATCTGTTCGGTCTGGCTGTCGATGCGCGACGTGGCTTCGTCCAGCAGCAGGATGCGCGGCCGGCCGGCGAGGGCGCGCGCGATCGCGATCAGCTGTTTCTGGCCCGAGGACAGGCGCGAGCCGCCTTCGCCCAGCGGCGTGTCGTAACCCTGTTCCAGCGCCATGATGAAGTCGTGCGCATGGGCCGCGCGCGCCGCCGCCTCAATGGTGTCCTGCGACAGGCCGCGGCCCATGTCGATGTTTTCGCGGGCGGAGGCCGCCAGCAGGAACGGGTCCTGCGGCACCAGCCCCACTTCCGCGCGGAAGCGCTCGTTGTCGATGCCGGCCAGCGGCTCGCCGAACAGGTCGATGCTGCCGCGGTTGCCGAGGGCGGCGTCATCGAAGGCGTAGTAGCGCAGCAGCAGCGACAGGAAGGTCGACTTGCCGCTGCCCGTATGGCCGACGATGCCGAAGAAGGCGCCCTGCGGGATGTCCAGCGACAGGTCGTGCAGCACGGTCTGGCCGGGGACGTAGGCGAAGTTCACGTCACGGACCCGTACCGCCGGCACATCGAGCGTCACGGCGGGACGCGCGCTGGCCGTGCGGCCGGCCGCATGCTCCGGCGTTTCGGCCTCGTCCAGCAGCGTGGCCACGCGCGCGGTGGCGACGACGGCCTGCTGCAGGCCGCTGAACTGCATCGTGATCTGGATGAGCGGCTCGACCACCCGCGCGATGTAGCTGATGAAGGCGTATAGCACCCCGACCTCGACCGCGTTCATGCTGCGCTGGCCGAAGCTGAAGATCACCACCGCCAGCAGCACCACGTTCAGGAAGTCGAGCGCGGGACGCAGGAGGAAGGCGTTGGCGCGCAGCTCGGCCACGCGCGCCGTGTAGTGCTGGTCGTTGGTGGCGGCGAAGCGCTGGCCGAAGCGGTGCTGGGCATTGTTCGCCTGCAGCACGCTCATGCCGCCGATCGATTCCGCCATCTGGCCGTTGATGTCGCTGCGCAGGGCGCGCGCGCGCGTCACCGCGGGCGCCGACAGGCGCTGGTACAGCCACACGATGCCCAGCACGGCGGGGACGAGGGCCAGCACGATTAGCATCAGGCGCCAGTCGAGCCAGGCCATGGCGATCGAGGTGCCGACCAGCACGATGCTGCTGTCCAGGATCACGAACAGCACCTGGATGTACAGGGTCTTGACGGCCTCGGTGTCGTTGGTGACGCGGCTGACCAGCTGGCCCGTGATGGCGCGGTCGAAGAAGGCCATCGGCAGCCGCAGCACGTGCCCATAGACCCATTCGCGCAGGCGCTGCACGGAGCGCATCGCCAGGCCCGACAGGCGTACCAGCTGCAGGAAACGCAGCCAGGACGCGATCCAGCCGGTGACCAGTACGCCGCCCAGCAGCAGGGCCATGCGGGTCCAGTCCAGGTGGTGCGGCAGCAGGTGGTCGTCGATCAGCTTCTTGCCCAGCAGGGGGCCGAGCACTTCCAGCGCGGCGGCGACGACCAGCCAGGCGGTGGCCCAGCCCAGGTGGGCGCGGTCGGGGTGGGCGGCGCAGCGCAGCAGGCCGGCGGCCTGTTTCGCTTGTGCGCCGCTGACGCTTTTCGTGGCCTGGTTCGGATCAGACGGCATCGAGGCTGGCCTCCAGTTGTTGGTAACGCCACTGGCCGGCATACCAGCCGTCCAGCGCGAGCAGTTGTTCGTGGGTGCCCCGTTCGACGATGCGGCCGTCGCGCAGCACGACGATCAGGTCGGCCTTGACCACGGCCGACAGGCGGTGGCTGGCGATGATCGCCGACAGTTCCGGCCGCGTGCGGCGCAGTTCGTCCAGGTGTTCGAGGATGCGCGTTTCGGTGCCCGTGTCGACAGCCGACAGCGCGTCGTCCAGCAGCAGCAGGGCGCTGTCGGCCAGCAGCGAGCGCGCGATCGCCACGCGCTGGCGCTGTCCGCCCGACAGCGTGATGCCTTTTTCGCCGACCGGCGTGTCGTAGCCTTGCGGGAAGCGCAAGATGTCGTCGTGGATCGCCGCCATCTTCGCCGCTTCCTCGACTTCGGCGCGCGAGGCGCCGGGGCGGCCCAGCGCGATGTTCTCGGCGATCGAGGCCGAGAACAGGAAGGATTCCTGCGGCACCCAGCTGATGCCCGAGCGCAGGGTGGCGAGCGTGTATTCGTCCAGCGCATGGCCGCCCCAGAGCACGCGGCCCTGTTGCGGCGTGGCCTGGCGCAGCAGCACGCGCAGCAGCGTCGACTTGCCGGCGCCGGTGGCGCCCACCAGGCCCAGCGTGCGGCCCGGTTCCAGGCGCAGCGAGACGTCATCCAGCGCCAGGCGCGCTTGCTGGCGCCGTTCCTGCGGTTCGTGGGCGGCATAGGCGAAGCGCACGTGGTCCAGCACGAGCGGTCCGCGTTCCAGCGTGTCGATGGTGCCGCGGTCGTCGACAGTCAGCGGCGCATCCAGCAGCGGCTGCAGGCGCGCCAGCGCGGCGCGGCCCCGCTCGATCAGCGACAGCACCCAGCCGGCCGCGAACATCGGCCAGATCAGCTGGCCCAGGTACATCGAAAAACTGGTCAGGGAGCCGATGGTCAGCTGGTTCTGCCATACCAGGTAGCCGCCCAGGCCCAGCGTCAGGGCCGTGGCGGCCGTCAGGGTCAGGCCCACGGCCGGCTCGTAGGCCGCTTCCCATTTCTGGGCGCGCAGGCTGGCCTCGGCCGCGCCGGCGGCCAGGGTGGAAAACTGGCTGCTGCTGCGCGCTTCCAGGCCGAGGGCGCGCAGGGTGCGCACGCCGCTCAGCGTTTCCTGCACGTGGTCGTTGAGATCCGAGAAGCGCTTGAGCGCATCGCCGGCCGCCGTGTGGATGTGGCTCGAGATGTGCCAGAACGCCAGCGCCATCAGCGGGAAGGGCAGCAGGGCGATGGCGGTGAGGCGCCAGTCGACGCCCAGGAACATGATGCCCAGTACCATCACGAGCGTGAGGCTGCCGTCGAACGCGGCCAGCAGCGCTTCGCCGGCGGCCTGCTCGATCGCGTCGATGTCGTTGGTGGCGAGCGCCATCAGGTCGCCCGTGCGCTGGTGCTGGAAGAAGGCCGGGCCCTGGGCCGCCAGGCGCGCATACAGTTGCGTGCGCAGTTCGACGCCGAGGCGGTAGGCGGCGGAGTACAGGCGCAGGCGCCAGGCCACGCGCAGGCCGTAGATCGCGAGGCCGAGGCCGAGCAGTTCGAGGATGCCGATCATCAGCGCGTGCTGGCCGAGGCGGTGCGCGGCCAGGCCGTCGATGAGCGCGCCCGTCTTGCGCGGGATGAGGACCGTGCACACGGCCACGCCGAACAGCATCACTGCCGACGACGCATAAGATCGCCAATGCCGGCGTACGAAGCCGCCGATCAGCCTTGCCAAACCCATGGAATATCCTGTTCTTCCGTTCTTGTTGCTGCCTGGTGCCGGCCCGGGGCCGGAAAAGAAAAAGCGGGCCGCGGCCCGCTTCGAAGGAGTGAAACAGCAGGCGGGCCGAGGCCCGCTAATGTACTATTTTTGACCATCCTTTGCAGAGGCAATGGAACGATGCCTGCTGCGATGGCTGTCCCGATACCTATTTCTTGCGCGATGCGCGCGCCGGTTTCGCTTCCGGCATGTGCAGCGGCGGCGTGCTCTCGACCGGCGTCACGATCGGCAGGTCGATGTGGCCGTTCGCTTCCAGCGGCACGGTCGAGGCGATCGGATGCTCGACGGCGGCCGGTTTCGGTGCCGCCTTGTTCAAGGCGCGCGCCAGCGGTTTGGGCCTGGCCGGCGGCACTTCCTCGGCGATGATGGCGTCGATCGGGTCGGCGGCCGCTTCCTTCGTCACGGCCGACGGGGCGCCGTCGACCGTGGGGCCGGCATCGTCCGTCTCGGCAGCGGGCTGCTCGGACGGTGCCTCGTTCGTCTTTTCCGCTTCCAGTTCGGTCGGTTCCTCGACCGGAGCAGCCGGCTGTTGCCCCTGCTGCTGCGCCGCGGGCTGGGCCACATCGCCGGTCGCCCGGGCGACGGCCTGCTGGCCGGCGTCCAGCGAGGCCTCGGCCAGCGCACTGGCCGACTCCGTGGCGGCGGCCGCGATTTCGCTCACGACGGTGGTTGCGTCGGCGGCGGCGATGGCCGCTTGTTCCAGCACCTGCGGCGCGGCCAGGCGGGGCACGCTCGGCGCCGGCGCGACCAGCGGCTGGCTGGTCCAAACCGTGCTCCAGGACTGCACGCGCGTGCCGGTGGCAATGCCCAGCAGGTCGCGGCCGTAGCTGAACAGCTGCTGCCACTGTCCCTGCGTCGCCGCGCCCAGGGCCAGCAGGTCGCGCGGATCGCGCACGTCGAGTAGTTGCCGGAAGGTGCCGGCCGCCTGTTCCATCGACCGGCGCGAAGTGTTCATGTTGAGCGCGATCAACTGCTCGGTACTGTCCAGCGCACGAGTGCTCAGCGCACGGAACATGTCGAGCTGGGCTTCCCACTGGGACTTGCGGACGGCGGACAACTGTTCGGAGAGTAAAGTCATCTGGGTTCCTTGTCTTTCAGTTCGGGTTATGACGCACTGCAATAGCGAAGAGTGTAAGGGTGTTCATTTGGGTTGAAAAGGAAATTCTATGTTGTTTTTGCAAGGAAATCTTGCGTCGCAGCAATAGCCACTGATCTAGATCATTGACAATGCAATATTCCCTGTCTTGCGTGTTAATCTTGCGACAAGCGCATCAATCCGGAGCATGCATGGACCTCGTCATCCGCAACGCCACGCTGGCCGACGGCCGCCGCAACATCGACATCGCCATCGACGGCGATACCATCGCCGCGGTCGGCCCCGCGCTGCAGGTGCAGGCCGGGCGCGAGATCGACGTCGGCGGCGACCTGGTCAGCACGCCCTTCGTCGACGCCCACTTCCACATGGACGCCACGTTGAGCTACGGCCTGCCGCGCGTTAATGCCTCCGGCACGCTGCTGGAAGGGATCGCGCTGTGGGGCGAACTGAAGCCGCAACTGGCCCAGGACGCCCTGGTGGAGCGTGCGCTGCAGTACTGCGACTGGGCGGCGGCGCGCGGCCTGCTGGCGATCCGCACCCATGTCGACGTGTGCGACGAACGCCTGCTGGCCGTCGAGGCGCTGCTCGACGTCAGGCGCCGCGTGGCGCCCTGGATCGACCTGCAGCTGGTCGCCTTTCCCCAGGACGGCCTGCTGCGCAGCCCCGGCGCCTTCGACAACCTGAAGCGGGCGATCGGGATGGGCGTGGACGTCGTCGGCGGCATCCCGCACTTCGAGCGCACCATGGCGCAGGGCGCGGAATCGGTGCGCCTGCTGTGCGAATACGCGGCCGAAAAAGGCCTGATGGTGGACATGCATTGCGACGAGAGTGACGACCCGCTGTCGCGCCACATCGAGACGCTGGCGGCGGAAACCCTGCGCCTCGGCCTGCAGGGCCGCGTGACGGGTTCGCACCTGACCTCGATGCACTCGATGGACAACTACTACGTCAGCAAGCTGTTGCCGCTGATCGCCGAATCCGGCGTGGCGGCGATCGCCAACCCGCTCATCAACATCACGCTGCAGGGCCGCCACGACACCTACCCGAAGCGGCGCGGCATGACGCGCGTGCCGGAACTGCTGGCCGCCGGCGTGCCCGTCGCCTTCGGCCACGACTGCGTGATGGATCCCTGGTACGGCCTGGGTTCCGGCGACATGCTGGAAGTGGCGCACATGGGACTGCACGTGGCGCAGATGACGGGGCAGGCCGCCATGCGCCAGTGCTTCGAGGCGGTGACGGCCACGCCCGCGCGCATCCTCGGCCTGCAGGGCTACGGCATCGCACCCGGCTGCCAGGCCGACCTCGTATGGCTCGACGCCGGCAGCCCGGTCGAGGCGATCCGCCTGCGCGCGGCGCGGCGCCTGGTGCTGCGCCGCGGCCAGGCGATCAGCGAGGCGCCGCCGGCGCGCGCCGCGCTGCGCCTGCCCGGGCGTCCGGACACGGTCGATTTCCGCTTGAACCGGGCTCAGGAATAGCCGCCAGGCAGGTTTTCTTTCCTGTTTTTATTCCACAGAAATATTTACGAAAAGTCTCTTTCGAAAGGCGCCCGTACCGACGAACCCGGTTTAGAATCGAGCGCTTTCGACACACGCAAAGCAGGTTCCGCACGTGAACGACATCCAGATTCGCCCCGCTACCGAAGACGATTTCCATGCCATGTGCGGCATCTTCCAGACGCACGTCGCCGCCGGAGAAACCTATGCCCATGGCGCGGGCACGGACCGTGAGACATGCTACGACTACTGGTTCGGCGCGCCTGCCATGAGTTTCGTGGCCGTGAAGGGCCGCGAGCGCGTGCTGGGCATGTACAAGCTGCAGCCGAACCAGGTCGAGCGCGGCAGCCACGTCGCCAACGCGTCCTATATGGTCAGTCCGAACGCCCAGGGCGTGGGGATCGGGCGCATGCTCGCGGAGCACAGCCTCGAGGAAGCGCGCCGCCAGGGCTACCTGGCGATGCAATTCAACTACGTGGTCAGCACCAACACGGCCGCCATCCACTTGTGGAAGCGGCTCGGCTTTTCCATCGTCGGCACGCTGCCCAAGGCCTACCGCCACCGTCGCCTGGGCTACGTCGACGCCTACGTGATGTACAAGCTGCTGGAAGATCCGGCCTGCTGGGACGTGTGCGACGACGGGCCCGACGAAGCATGACGGACGGCGGCGAGATCCTTGCGACCGAGCGCCTGCGCCTGCGCACGGCCACGCCGGACGACGCGCCGTTCTTCGTGGCGCTCCTGAACGACCCCGGCTTCCTCGAGCACATCGGCGACCGCAATGTGCGCACGGAAGACGATGCGCGGCGCATGCTGGCCGACGGCCCCATCGCCATGCAGCGCACGCGCGGCCATTCGAGCTACGTGGTGACCCTGCGCGCGTGCGGCACGCCCATCGGGACGTGCGGCCTGATCAAGCGCGACACGCTGCCCGGCGTCGATCTCGGCTATGCCTTCCTGGCTGCCTACCGCGGCCATGGCTATGCCCACGAAGCGGCATCCGCGGTGCTGGCGCTGGCACCGAGTCTGGGATTGCGGCGGGTGCTGGCGATCACGTCGCCGAACAATTTTGCATCGAACGGCTTGCTGCGCAAGCTGGGCATGCGTTTCGAGCGCTTCATGCACCTGGCGCCGAGGGATAAGGGCGTCAATCTATATGGCATCGATATCGACGACGCTTGAGCGGCCGGCGCATCGACCACGTCGTACTGGATCACTGCTTGCTGGCGCCCCACGGGAAGAACCACGCCAGCGGCTTGTCCACCCGCTCCGACCACGACTTCTCGTTGTGCCGCGCGCCTTCGGCCGAGTAGAACATCAGGTCCGTGCCTTCCTTGTAGCCCTTGCCCAGCATGGCGTCGCGCATCTTGACGGCGTCGCCGGCCCCGTCGTCGCGGGTGCCGGCGTCGAGGTAGAAGCGCACCGGCACCTTGTTCGCCGGCTTGGCGATCGCCGCGCCGTCGTTCCACCAGAACGAGCCGGACATGGCGCCCGCCTGCGCGAACAGGTCCGGATGGCGCTGGGCGATCGCCACCGCGGCCAGGCCGCCGAGCGAGGAACCGAGGATGGCGGTGCTGTCCTTGCCGGGCAGGGTGCGGTAAGTGCGGTCGACGAAGGGTTTCACCGTCGCCGTCACGAAGGTGTCGTAGGCATTGATCCTGCCGCCGCCGTACTTGGCGTCGCAGCAGGGCGTGTATTCGGGAATGCGGTCGGGGGTGGCATCGATGCCGACCACGATCACCTCGTCCATCACGCCGGTGGCGACCAGGCGGTTGATGGTCTCGTCGACGCGCCACTCGACGCCGAACGATGCCGTCTTCGCGTCGAACAGGTTCTGGCCGTCCTGCATGTACAGCACCGGATAGCGCTTGGCCGGGTTTTCCTCGTAGCTGGGCGGCAGGTAGATGCGCAGGCTGCGCTTGTTGCCCAGTTCCGGCGAAGCGAAGTCCTTCACCACCGCGACCTTGCCGAACGGCGCGCCGAAGAACGGGTAGATGTCGACGGTGGCGCCGGCGGCCAGCTTGTAGACGCCGCCGATCGAGACCTTGTCCTCGCCCAGCGTCGGCTTCATGGCGATGTCTCCCAGCGCGTCCGGCCAGGTATAGGTCCAGACGTTCAGGGGCGCGTCGGACGCCGTCGCGGCGACCCCCTTCGACCAGCCGGCCGCGCCCTTGTCGGCACGGATGCGGATGCCTTCCTTGCCCGCGGCGTAGTGCACGCGCACGGTGGTGGCCCCGACGTTGGCAACGGCGGCCAGCAGCAGGCCGGCGGTCGCCAGGCCTTTGATAAACAGCTTCATCGTTCGTATTCCCGCTTGCTGCCTGCAGGGCGGCACGCCGGCTTCATACGCCGGCTTCAGTGCGTCGCTGTTCAGCGTGTCTTCAGCAGGCGCACTCCGTAGATGTCGAAGCGGTTGGAAGGACCCTCGACGCCGCCGGCCGCGCTGAACGTGCTGTTGCTCTGCAGGTAGCTCATGTTGTAGAAGTCGCTCATCCGGATGCGGTAGGCCTGGCCTGTCTTCAGGCGCGCCGTCAACGGGGTCGAATACACGGTGGGCGTATTCGCCTTGTCGAGGCGCGCATGCGGCAGCTGGATCACGCCGCCGGCGACGGTCTGGCCCGATGCATCCTCGAGCGCCAGCCATTTTACGCCACCGCTGATGCCCAGGTTCACCTGGTTGGCGCCGTTGTGATAACGGACCTGGACGGCGTATTCCCCGTCGCCGTCCACGCGCACGTCGTTCACGAGGAAGCGGTCGTCCGGCTTGCCCCAGCCGGCCAGGTGCGGTTCGGCGAAGCGCGCATCGGGGCCGGCCAGCGGCACGCTTGCCGACACCCGTTTATCTGTCGCGGCGATCGACACGCCGGCATCCACGCAGCGCGGAATGCCATGGTGGCTGTAGGTGTTCGACGCGGCGAACACGGCTTCGGTCGCATAGCAGGACGTGGCCGGCGCGCCGCGGTCGGTCCAGCTGCCCGGCGCCAGCTTCGAGGCGACCAGCTTGCCGTCGCGGTACAGGTTGTAGGTGGCGGCAGGGCCCTGGGCTGCGTCGATGGCAACGGTGTTGTCCTTGCCGCTGCGGCGCACGGCAGCGATCCGCGGTTCGCGCGGCCCGAACACGGCCGGCGTTTCCTCGTACGGGTTCGCGTCCACGCGGTGGATGGCCGGGCTGCTCGTTACCAGCCTGCCCAGCACGACCTCGATGCGGCTGCCGTCCTTCAACCCGTCCCAGGAGATCGTCTTCGATGCCGGCTTGCCGTCGACGAGGATGCGTTCGACGTCGTAGTAGCCGTTCGTCCCGGCCGGGGCGGCCGGCGGCAGGCGCAGCGTCACGGTCAATGCGCGGCCCTGCAGGCGCAGATTGGCCAGCGTGGGGCGGTCGGTATCCTTGAACACGCCGGCACGCAGCTTGGCCGTCACGAAGGGGCTGACCTCGATGCCGGCGCCGGTGGTGGAGACGCCGAACACGTCGCGCACCACCATGCCGAGGTAGGCGCCGACGGACCACAGCTGGCGGCGCGAGTTGATCACGGGGCCGATCAGGTTCGGATGCGCTTCGTCCAGCAGCACGGACTGACCGGACAGCCATTCCAGGTTTTCCATGTTCGACATGTTCAGTGCCGCGCCGCGCATCAGCGTGTCGTAGGCGGCATCGGCCACGGCCGCGTTGCGGCCCGCGATGGCGGCGCGCAGGCCGTAGCCCGTGACGAACGGCCACATCGCGCGGTTATGGTAGACCGGCATGTCGAACTGCTGCGGCCAGATCACGGGCGCACCCATCGGGCCGTGCGGGTAGCTGGCCAGGATGCGCCGGGTCTTGTCCGCATCGGCGATGCCCGTGACGATGGCCAGCGACTGCCCGAGCCAGTCGAACTTGTGCAGCGGCGCACCGTCGAAATGGGCGGCCGTGAGGCTGCTGTACATGCCGGCGTCGTCCAGCCACAGGCGGTCGTTGACGGCGCGTTTCAGTTGCGCGGCCCAGGCTTCGTAGCGCGTGGCCTTGGCCGCATCGCCTGCTTCGCGTGCCAGGGACGCCGCCAGTGTCAGGGCCTTGTAGTGGCCGGCATTGGTCGACAGTGCCTTGGCGCTGGCCATCGACGACAGGTCGGACGGAATCCAGCTGGCATAGCTCTGGTCGCGCCAGTCGAGGAAGGATTCCTCGCCCGTGTACAGGCCGGACGCCTGGTCGAAGGCGGCGAGGCGGTCGTTCTCGATGGTGTTCGTGAGCGACTCGAGTGCGCGCGCGGCGAACGCGCGGCGCTCCTGCGGCGCCAGGTTCTTCAGCACTTCCTCGGCCGCGAAGGCCCAGGTGATGCGGTCGGTGCTGACGGGCCAGCTGCCGCCGCTGCCCGTGTCTTGCACGATCTGCACGCCATTGCCGCTGCTGTGGACCCGCGGCGCCTTCGGCACGCCGGCGCGCCAGCCGGACAGCTTGAAGTCGAGCGAGTTGCGGGCGCGCTGCGGATCGAGCATGCCCAGGCCCAGGTCGACCGCGTAGGACAGGTCGCGCGTCCACACGTAATGCCACTTCTCTCCCGTCTCGAAGCAGTCGCAAGGAATGGCGGCGTTGCCGTTGTAGTTGCCGTCGCGGATTTCCTTGACGGAGTCTTCGTGCATCTCGCGGCCGGCCAGTGCGAACAGCGCGTCGAAGGCGAGGTTCCCGCTGCGCACATGGGGCAGGGCGGCATCTTCGCGGTAGCTGCGGTACTGCGGACCGGGGTCGCGCAGCTGCATCGTGGTCGAATGCGCGTAAGTGCGCAGGCCCGCCTGCGCATCCCTGGTCGAGAAGCGCGCGGTCTCGCGCTTGCCGTCCCAGGTCGGGAACACGAGCGATTCCTCCACCGCCGCGCCCTGGTGCGGATCGACGGCCGGTCCCTGCGCCGGCGTCTCGATGCGGACCACGCTCAGTACGGGCTTGCTGGCGTCGGAGACGTCGACGCGGAAGCGGTAGGTCGCCGTCTGCTTGCTGAACAGGTAGTCCTCGGGGCCGGCTTCGGTGGCCAGCGGGTATGCCTTGCCGAGCGCCACCGTCACGGTGGCCGACGGATCGGCGACCCATTCCGCGGCCCAGTCCTTGCTGCCGATCTTGAAGGCGTGGTTGCCGGGGCTGACGAGGATGTCGGTCTCGTAGACGCCCTTGCCCTTGTAGGCGAGGACGTTGTCGGTGCCCCAGCCGTTGAAGGCGCCGCGCACGTAGATGTCGTGGCGCAGCGGCGGCGCTTCGGCGGCAGCAGCGGCGACGGCAGCGATGGATTGGGAGAAGAGAGCGAGGGCGATGAGCGATGTTTTCATGAGGGACGGCGAATATCCGTAGGGTGGGCACCACGTGCCCACCAAAACGTTTGCGGTGTGTTGGCGTTGCGGTGGGCATGTAATGCCCACCCTACGATCAGATGTCGAGGATGACGACAGAGCCGGCCGGCAGCTTGATCTCGTCTTTCAGGTCGAAGGTCTTGCCCGTCAGGACATCGGTGCCGGACGCCACGCCCGAGAGCATCTCGCGGAAGCGCTCCGCCTTCAGCGTCACGTCCTTCCTGTTCGCGTTCATCGCGACCATCACCTTCTTCGTGCCGTCATAGCGGAAGTACACATAGGTATTCTGCTCGGGGCCGTAGTGCATCAGCTTGCCGTGGTGGATCAGCGGGGTATTCTTGCGCCAGTTGACCAGCTTGCGCACGAAGTCCTGCGCCTCCTTCTCGCGCTTGCCCAGGCCCGCACCGGTAAAGGCGTTGACGCGGTCGCCGGCCCAGCCGCCCGGGAAGTCATGGCGGTAGCTGTTGTCGTCGCGGACCTTGGTCTCGCTCGTCATCAGGATCTCGTCGCCCACGTAGAAGTGGGGGATGCGCGGCATCGTCATCAGGAACACGATGTCCATCTTGTAGCGGTTGTAGTCCTCGTTCACGACGCTGTAGATACGCGCCATGTCGTGGTTCCCCTCGAACAGCACCAGGCGCTGCGGGTCCGGATACAGGTAGTCCAGGGACAGCGTCTCGTACACGTTGCCGAAGATGTTCTCGCCCTTCCTGTCGGCCAGGGCGTCGCGCATCGCCTCGGTGAGCGGGAAGTCCATCAGGCTGGGCATGTAGCTCACGTAGCCGTCGAAATTCACCTTGCCGCGCTGCCAGTGCGAAACGACGGCCGGCAGCTTGCTCCATTCTTCGCCGACCATGTTCAGGTTCGGGTATTCGGCCATCAGGCGCTTCGTGAATTCGCTGAGGAAGGCGCCGTCGGAATAGCCGAAGGTGTCGATGCGCAGGCCGGACAGGCCGGCATACTCGATCCACCAGATATTGTTCTGGATGAGGTAGTTCGCCACCAGCGGATTGGTCTGGTTCATGTCCGGCATCGTCGGCGCGAACCAGCCGGTGGTGAAGTTCTCGGCGTCTTCGCGGGATGCGTACGGGTCCTGCACGGCGGTGCGGTGGTGCATGGTCGGCACGAATTTGCCGTGGTTGACCCAGTCCGGCGTCGGCAGGTCCTTCATCCACCAGTGGTTCAGGCCGATGTGCGACAGCACCACGTCCTGGATCAGGCCGATGCCGTGCTGCTTTGCCGCGCGCGACAGGCGCACGTAGTCCTCATTGCTGCCGTAGCGAGGATCGATGCGGTAGTGATCGGTGGCGGCGTAACCGTGGTACGAGGCCGCCTTCATGTCGTTCTCTACCAGCGGCGTGGGCCACAGCTGGGTGAAGCCCAGGCCGGCGATGTAGTCGAGGTGGTCGATCATGCCCTGGATGTCGCCGCCGTGGCGGCCGTGGCCCAGCTTGCGATCAAGCTTGTCGGGCAGGCCGGCGACGCTGTCGTTGCTCGGATCGCCGTTGGCGAAGCGGTCCGGCATCACCTGGTAGATCGCGTCCTTCGTGTCGAAGCCCTGGCGCTGGGCCGAACCGGCTTCGCGCGGCAGCAGGCGGTAGGTATAGCTGGTGCTGCGACCCGCATTCGCCCCCTGGCCGCGCAGGTCGATGGCGAAGCTGCCCGGCTTGACGGTGGGCGCGAGTTCCAGGTCGATGAACAGGTAGTTGCGGCTGGCCACGCGCGTGACTTGCGCGATGCGCACGCCCGGGTAGTCGATGACCGGATCCAGGTCGGCGATGGCGCGGCCGTGCACCATCAGCTGCAGGCGCTTGTCGTGCATGCCGGCCCACCAGAACGGCGGATCCATATGGTCGATGGCCGCGGCTGCCACAGCGGAAGCGGTGGCGGCCGGGGCAGCGGCGGAAGTCTGGGCGTGGGCGCCGGCGGCCAGGAAGGCGCTGCCGATGAGCAGAGTGACAAGGGTTTTTTGCATCAAGGTCGGTCTCCGGAGTATGCGGGCAGGGCGTCGACGTAGCCTAACTACATCCGACACGAAGTGAAATTCAGGCGAGAAACATGCCCTTTTTCTATTATTGCCGCGAGAATACTACAGGGTAGGTAGGGGAGCAACGCTGCGGTGCAACCGTGCGTCTAGTTTTCCTACGCATGCCGAAGAGCAAAAAGCAAGCGATTGTCACCCGCTGAGCACCGGTTCCGTAAATCTACTACGTGTTTTCGCACCAAAATTGTGCAAAAACGAACAAGATTGGTGCTCGGAAAGCGGTTTGTAGTACGACTACAGTGTCTGTATGTCCCATTTGTAGCTCGAATACAACGCAAAACGGTTATATTTTGTGAGTTTTCCGTAAAAACCCTACATTCAAGTAGTCCGAAGTAAGTCACGTTGACAGTGCATCTAGTTTTAGTACAGAATCCTTGACAGAACGTCTAATAGAACGTTTGCATCTGGCTCCCGTGTTGTTGGCTTTAGGGCAAACGTTTCGGGACAAAAAAACGAAGTTCTGTACGATTTTGAGGGGACACATGAACCTTTTCGCTAGCAAGCGCTCGGCGGGCTCCGTGCCGGCCCGCACCCGCACCGCCTTCCAGCTCAGCCCGGTCGCAGCCGGCTGCGCCGTCTTCATCGCCCTGGCAAGCCACGCCGCCTACGCCCAGGAAACCGCGACCGACACCCCGGCCAAC
The DNA here is from genome assembly GCA_963529995.1 of uncultured Massilia sp. Taxonomy (GTDB): domain Bacteria; phylum Pseudomonadota; class Gammaproteobacteria; order Burkholderiales; family Burkholderiaceae_D; genus Telluria. Next base: position 70,370 of record CAUSCY010000019.1, read on the forward strand.
ACGACCAACGCCAATACCCAGGCCGCCGCCGCTACCGGCGCCGCCAATACGGGCGTGCAGACCGTCAAGGTGACCGGCATCCGCCGCGGCATCGAGGCCGCGATCTCGGTCAAGAAGAACAACGACTCCATCGTCGAGGCGATTTCCGCCGAAGACATCGGCAAGCTGCCGGACCAGTCGATCGCCGAATCGATCTCGCGCCTGCCGGGCCTGACCGCCCAGCGCGACGAACACGGCAACGCTTCCGTGATCTCGATCCGCGGCATGTCGCCGGCCTTCTCGACCGGCCTGCTGAACGGCCGCGAGCAGGTGTCCGTGGGCGACAACCGCAACGTCGAATTCGACCAGTACCCGGGCGAGATGCTGTCCGGCGTGACCGTCTATAAAACCCCGGACGCCGGCCTGGTCGGCCAGGGCCTGTCGGGCACCATCGACATGCAGACCGTGCGTCCGCTGGACTTCAAGGAACGCACGATGGCGGTCAACTACCGCCGCGAAAAGAGCGGCCTGGGCATGGATACCCATGGTCACGGCAACCGCTTCACCCTCTCGTACATCGACCAGTTCCAGAACCGCCAGATCGGCGTGGCCTTCGGCTTCGCGCGCCTGCAGGGCGTGACCGGCGAGCAGACCCGCTTCGGTTCGTGGGGCAGCGGCACCACCACCTACAACGGCCAGACCGTCAACATTCCGTACACCGGCATGGAGTCGTTCACCGAGACCTATGCGCAGGAGCGCAACGGCCTGATGGGCGTGATCCAGTACCGTCCGAGCCGCGACTTCTCGAGCACCCTGGACCTGTTCTACACGAAGTACGACCGTACCACCCGTACCCACGGCATCCAGCTGCCGCTGTCGGACACCCCGGCGACCACCAACTACGACCTGCCGGGCCAGCTGATCAACGCCACGCTGTCGGGCAATACCGTCACCTCGGGCCAGTTCAACAACGTGCGCGCCGTGCTGCGCAACGATAGCGAGGAATACAGCGACACCTCGAAGTCGATCGGCTGGAACAACAAGCTGAAGCTGAACCAGGACTGGACCGCGAACCTGGACCTGTCGTTCAACTCGGCCGAACGCGTGGGCACCAACGTCGAGACCTACGGCACCGGCTCGGGCTTCGACACCGTCGGCTTCACCGCCGGCAGCCAGACCTTCACCACGGGCCTGAATTACGCCGATCCGGCAGCCACCCGCCTGACCGACGTGCAGGGCTGGGGCGGCGCCGAAGTGCAGGCCGGCTACGTCAAGTTCCCGCACGTGTACGACAAGCTGGGCGCCGTGCGCTTCGACCTGACGCGCGACCTGGACAATCTGTGGGGCGTGTTCAACAAGATCAACTTCGGCGCCAACTTCACCAACCGCTCGAAGACCCGCGACTACACGGAAAACCTGCTGACGATCAAGGGCAGCAGCGATCCGTACGCGTCGGTACCGTATCCGAGCGGCTCGGGCAGCTCGCTGGCCGGCGCCAGCGGCATCAATATGGTGACCTTCGATCCGGTCGCCAACCTGAATTCGGTCTATGACCTGAACCAGAAGCTGCACCCGGAGATCTACAACAAGGACTGGACCGTCAAGGAAAAGGTCACGACCGCGTTCACCAAGCTGAACATCGATTCGCAGATCGGCCCGATCCCGGTCCGCGGCGCGCTCGGCCTGCAGGTCGTCCACACCCAGCAGGAATCGACGGCATTCTCGGTCGACTCGGCCGGCGGCAGCAGCGACGCCACTCGCCCGACCGGCAGCTACAACGAAGGCACCAGCTACAACGACGTGCTGCCGAGCCTGAACCTGATCGGCGACCTGGGCAACCAGCAATCGCTGCGCTTCTCGGTGGCCAAGATCATGGCGCGTCCGACGCTGAACGACATGCGCGCCTCGCGTACCTTCGGCTACGACCAGACCCGCGGCCAGTACAGCGGCTCGGGCGGCAACCCGCAACTGAAGCCGTTCCGCGCCAAGTCGATCGACCTGTCGTACGAGAAGTACTGGGACAACAAGGCGTACATCAGCGCCGCGGCGTTCTACAAGAAGCTCGACACGTACATCGTGAACGCCGGTAATACCGTCGACTTCACGCCGTACCTGCTGCCGACCTCGTTCCAGGCGCCGAGCAACGTCGGTATCTATACCTCGCCGGTGAACGGCTCGGGCGGCAACATCAAGGGCGTGGAATTCGCCGCGTCGATGCCGTTCAACCTGATCACCCGTTACCTGGACGGTTTCGGCGTCGTCGCCAACGTCGCCCAGAACAGCAGCGCCGTCACGCTGCCGGACACCACCAACGGCGGTTCCGGTTCGATGATGCTGCCGGGCCTGTCGAAGCGCGCCGCCAGCCTGACCGTGTACTACGAGAAGAACGGCTTCTCGGCACGCGTGGCCGAACGCTATCGCTCGGACTTCATCGGCGAAGTGTCGGACTACTCGGGTGCCCGCGAGCTGACCTACTTCCAGGGCGACAAGGTCGTCGACCTGCAGTTCGGCTACGAGTTCCAGACCGGCTCCCTGAAAGGCCTGTCGCTGCTCGTCGAGATGAACAACGTCAACGATGCGCCGTACATGCGCTATCGTAAGACCAAGGACAACGTCATCGAAGACAAGCGCTTCGGCCGCAACCTGATGATCGGCCTGAACTACAAGCTGTAATCCTGTTGGCCTGAACCGACAAAAGCCCCTCTCCGCTAGCCGGACGAGGGGCTTTTTCGTATCCTCCCGAAACCATGACAGAACATCCCATCAAGACCATCGTGATCGTCGGCGGCGGCACCGCCGGCTGGATGGCGGCCGCCGCGCTGTCGCGCCTGTTGCAGGGCAAGTATGCGATCCGCCTCGTCGAGTCGGACGAGATCTCCACCGTCGGCGTCGGCGAATCGACGATCCCGATGATCCGCCTGTTCAACAACGTCCTCGGCATCAACGAGGACGAGTTCGTGCGCGAGACCAAGGCCACTTTTAAACTCGGCATCGAATTCGAGGACTGGGGCCATATCGGCGAACGCTACATGCACGGCTTCGGCAAATTCGGCCAGGACCGCGGCACCGTCGACTTCTTCCAGTACTGGCTGCGCGCCCACCTGGCCGGCCAGGCGCCGGACCTGGAGCGCTACTCGATCAACCGGATGGCGGCGCACGCATCGAAGTTCATGCGGCCGACCAACGAGGTCGCGAACTCTCCGCTGGCCGACATCGTGTACGCCTTCCACCTGGATGCGGGCCTGTATGCGCGCTACCTGCGCAAGTATGCCGAGGCGCGCGGCGTCGTGCGCACCGAAGGCAGGATCGTCGACGTGCGCCGGCGGCCGCTGGACGGCTTCATCGACGCCGCCGTGCTGCAGAGCGGCGAGGCCGTGCGGGGCGAATTGTTCCTCGACTGTTCCGGCTTCCGCGGCCTGCTGATCGAGCAGACGCTGATGACGGGCTTCGAGGACTGGAGCCACTGGCTGCCGTGTGACCGCGCCTGGGCCGTGCCGTGCGAACTCGCATCCGACCTGCTGCCCTACACCCGCGCCAGCGCGCGCCCGGCCGGCTGGCAGTGGCGCATCGGCCTGCAGCACCGCACCGGCAACGGCCACGTCTATTCGAGCCGCCACATGAGCGACGACGAAGCGGCGTCCATCCTGATGCAGAGCCTGGACGGCAAGCCGCTGGCCGACCCGAAGCTGCTGCGCTTTACGGCGGGACGGCGCCGCAAGACCTGGAACAAGAACGTGGTGGCCGTCGGCCTGTCCTCGGGTTTCCTGGAGCCGCTGGAATCGACGTCGATCTACCTGATCCAATCGAGCCTGCAGCGCCTGGTGAGCCTGTTCCCGGACCAGGGGTTCGACCAGGCCGACATCGACGAGTACAACCGCCAGAGCGACTTCGAGATCGAGCGCATCCGCGACTTCATCATCCTGCACTACCACGCGACGACCCGCGACGACACCCCGTTCTGGGACCACGTGCGTACGATGGAGATCCCGGAAACGTTGCGCCGCAAGATGGCCCTGTACCGCAGCCACGGCCGCGTTGTGCGGGAAAACAACGAATTGTTCACGGAGATCGGCTGGCAGCAGGTGCTGCACGGGCAGGGCATCCGCCCGCGCGCGGCGCATCCGCTGGCCGGCGTGGTCGACGATGCGGAGCTGGCCGGCTTCCTCGGCAATATCGAGCGGGTGGTGGGCAAGTGCGTGGAGGTGATGCCGTCGCATGGGGATTTCATTGCGGCGATTGTGGACGCGGGTAAACATTAACGCGTCGTTCCCGCGCAGGCGGGAACCCATGCCGAGCGCCAGAAATCCGTATTTCAATGCATTCTGCAGCGCTTGAGAGGGCCGGAATCCTGCTCTTCAGCATGGGTCCCCGCCTCCGCGGGGACGACGGCGCTGCAGGCGGAAAATCAAATAATCGGGGCCTCGGCCCCGCAACAGAGTAAACTGCAGGTTTGCTTTCGATTTTCTAAGAGATTTTCTTCCATGCTTGACACCCCGCTCCAGACGTTTGCCGACCTGAATATCCCCACGCCCATCCTCAAGGCGCTCAAGGATGTCGGCTACGAAACCCCGTCGCCCATCCAGGCGGCCACCATTCCGCTGCTGATGGAGGGACGCGACGTGCTGGGGCAGGCACAGACCGGTACCGGCAAGACCGCGGCCTTTGCCCTGCCGGCCCTGTCCAACGTCGACGTCAAGAACCCGTCCGTGCAGGTGCTGGTGCTGGCGCCGACGCGCGAACTGGCGATCCAGGTCGCCGAAGCCTTCCAGAGCTATGCGGCGCACATGAAGAACTTCCACGTGCTGCCGATCTACGGCGGCCAGAGCTACGGCCCGCAGCTGTCGGCGCTGCGCCGCGGCGTGCAGGTGGTCGTCGGCACCCCGGGCCGCGTGATCGACCACATCGAGAAGGGCTCGCTCGACCTGTCGCAGCTGAAGACGCTGGTGCTGGACGAGGCCGACGAAATGCTGCGCATGGGCTTCATCGACGACGTCGAGCACATCCTGCAGCAGACGCCGGAAGGCCGCCAGACCGCGCTGTTCTCGGCCACCATGCCGCCGCCGGTCAAGCGCATCGCCAAGACCTACCTGAAGGACCCAAGCGAAGTGACCGTCGCGGCCAAGACCACGACGGCGACCAACATCACCCAGCGCTACTGGCTGGTGGCCGGCATGCAGAAGCTCGATGCGCTGACCCGCATCCTGGAAGCCGAGCCGTTCGACGGCATGATCATCTTCGCGCGCACCAAGCTCGGTACCGAGGAACTCGCGGCCAAGCTGCAGGCGCGCGGCTTTGCCGCCGCCGCCATCAACGGCGACCTCGCCCAGCAGCAGCGCGAGCGCACCATCGACCAGCTCAAGACCGGCAAGATCGACATCCTGGTCGCCACCGACGTCGCCGCGCGCGGCCTGGACGTCGAGCGCATCAGCCACGTGATCAACTACGACGTGCCGTCGGATCCGGAGAGCTACACCCATCGCATCGGCCGCACCGGCCGCGCGGGACGCAGCGGCGACGCGATCCTGTTCGTCACGCCGCGCGAGCGCGGCCTGCTGAAGGCCATCGAGCGCGCCACGCGCCAGCCGGTGGCGCCGCTGTCGCTGCCGACTATCAAGGCCGTCAACGAAGTGCGCATCACCCGCTTCAAGGAACAGATCGCGCAGACGCTGGCCGCCGGCGGCCTGGACGTGTTCCGCTCGCTGATCGAGGAATACGAGCGCGAGCAGAACGTGCCGGCGATCGACATCGCCGCCGCGCTGGCCAAGCTGTACCGCGGCGACGAGCCGCTGCTGCTGGAAAAGCCGGACCGCGAGCCGAAGGTCGCGGAGTGGAAGGAGCGCGAGTTCGATCGTGATGCGCGTCCGGCCCGCGCCGGCCGCGAATCGTTCGGCGAAGACCGTCCGCCGCGCGCGCCGCGCGAACCCGGCTTCAAGAAGGAACGCGTGCAGCGCGATCCGGAGCCGGGCATGGCGACCTACCGCATCGAGGTGGGCCACTACCACGGCGTCAAGCCGGGCAATATCGTCGGCGCCATCGCCAACGAAGGCGGCGTGGCATCGAAGTCGATCGGCCGCATCGAGATCTACGACGACTACAGCACGCTGGACATGCCGGACGACCTGCCGCAGGACCTGATCGACCACCTCAAGAAGGTGTGGGTCGCGGGCCAGCAGATGCAGATGACGCGCGACGGCGAGCCGCTGCCGGAAAAGAAGCCGGCGTCGAAGAAGCGCTTCGGCGACAAGAAGCCCTATAAGAAGGGTTGATCGGCGACGCATGCGTTGTGGTGGGCACGGGGTGCCCACCCTACGGTTTGCATACGCACAACGATGTCGGCTTCGTAGGGTGGGCACCCCGTGCCCACCATGTGCCGCCAATGAAGCGTGTTGTTTAACTACATGCGACATTCCGGCGGCGCGATTCCTAAGGTGTTGTCCAGATTGACACTCATCCGTCCCCATGTTACTTTGCTACATGGTTAGCCTGGCATTAGTCCGGGCAGGTTAGGGGACACGGATGGAAATGAATATCAACTCGCTCAAGCCGCGCCTGTCGTTCTGGCAGCTGTGGAATATGAGCTTCGGCTTCTTCGGCATCCAGTTCGGCTTCGCGCTGCAGAACGCCAATACCAGCCGCATCTTCGCCACGCTCGGCGCCTCCCCCGACGACCTGCCGCTGTTCTGGCTCGCCGCGCCCGTCACGGGCCTGCTGGTGCAGCCGGTGATCGGCTACCTCAGCGACAATACCTGGCACCCGACCTGGGGCCGCCGCCGTCCCTTCTTCTTCCTGGGCGCGATCTTCGCCGCGCTGGCGCTGTTCCTGATGCCGAATTCCGCCGCCGTGTGGATGGCCGTGGCCGTGCTGTGGATGATGGATGCCGCGATCAACGTGTCGATGGAGCCGTTCCGCGCCTTCGTCGGCGACAAGCTCGACGCCTCGCAGCAGACCGCCGGCTATGCGATGCAGACCTTCTTCATCGGCTGCGGCGCCGTCATCGCCTCGCTGCTGCCGACCATCTTCTCGGAATGGCTGGGCGTGTCGAACGTGCCGGTCGACGGCAGCATTCCCGACACCGTGCGCTATTCGTTCTACATCGGCGCGCTGGTGTTCCTGGCCGCCGTCAGCTGGACCGTGTTCACCGCGGACGAACTGCCGCCGCCGGACATGGAACGCTTCCGCGCGCAGAAGAAGGAAGCGCGCAACTTCGGCGTGGCGCTGCGCGAGATCGTCGGCGGCTTCGCCCAGATGCCCAAGACGATGGTGCAGCTGGCGTTCGTCCAGTTCTTCACCTGGATCGCGCTGTTCGCGCTGTGGATCTATACGGGCACCGCGATCGCCGACAACGTCTACGGCACGGTCGATGCGCAATCGGCCGCCTACCAGGAAGCGGGCAATATGGTCGGCATCATGTTCGCCGTGTACAACGGCGTGTCGGCGCTGGCCGCCTTCATCCTGCCGATCCTGGCGCGCGCCACCAGCCGCAAGGCCTGCCACGCCGTGTGCCTGGCCATCGGCGGCCTGTCGCTGGCGAGCCTGTTCTTCATCACCGACAAGGGGCTGCTGATGCTGCCGATGATCGGCGTGGGTATCGCCTGGGCCAGCATCCTGACGATGCCGTACGCGATCCTGGCCGGCGCGCTGCCCGCCAACCGCATGGGCTACTACATGGGCCTGTTCAACTTCTTCGTCGTGATCCCGCAGATCGTCAGCGGCCTGCTGCTCGGCTTCTTCACCAAGCACCTGTTCGGCGGCCACGCCGTGCAAACGCTGGTGCTGGGCGGCGCCTGCATGCTGCTGGCGGCGGTATTGACGTTGGCCGTGACCGACAAGGCCGCAAGCGCGGTGCGACACTAAATCCGCTCCTGTCGTATCGTAATGGTTTGACAACAAACCAACGTAGCACGATTCAGGAGCGATTCATGACGATACAGACGATAGCGACCACTCCCTTCGCCGGCCAGCGCCCCGGCACGTCGGGGCTGCGCAAGAAGGTGACGGAGTTCCAGAAGCCCGGCTACCTGGAGAACTTCGTCGAGGCGATCTTCCTGACCTTGGGCGATTGCGCCGGCCGCACGCTGGTGCTCGGCGGCGACGGCCGCTACTTCAACCGCGAGGCGATCCAGACCATTCTGCGCATGGCCGCCGCCCACGGCGTGGCGAAGATCCTCGTCGGCCGCGGCGGCATCCTGTCGACGCCGGCCGTGAGCTGCGTGATCCGCAAGCGCCAGGCCTTCGGCGGCATCGTGCTCTCGGCCAGCCACAATCCCGGCGGCCCGGACGGCGATTTCGGCATCAAGTACAACATCGGCAACGGCGGCCCGGCCCCCGAAAAGATCACCGAGGCCATCTTCGAGCACACCAAGGCCCTGGCGTCCTACCGCATCAGCGATGCCGGCCCCGTCGACCTCGACGCCATCGGCACCAGCCGCATCGAGGACATGGAAGTCGAGGTGATCGACCCGGTCGCCGACTATGCGGAACTGATGGGACGCCTGTTCGACTTCGACGCCATCCGCGCGCTGTTCGCGGGCGGTTTCACGATGCGCTTCGACGGCATGAGCGCCGTCTCCGGCCCGTACGCCAAGGCGATCATCGAAGGCATGCTGGGCGCGCCCGCGGGCACCGTCGTCAATGCCGAGCCGCGCGAGGACTTCGGCGGCCACCATCCGGACCCGAACCCCGTCAACGCGGCCGAACTGGTCGCGCTGATGGACGGCCCGGATGCGCCCGACTTCGGCGCCGCATCGGACGGCGACGGCGACCGCAACATGATCGTCGGCCGCAAGCTGGCCGTGTCGCCGTCCGACAGCCTGGCCATCATCGCGGCCAACGCCACCGTCGCGCCGGGCTACCGCGCGGGCATCAAGGGCATCGCGCGCTCGATGCCGACGTCGCAGGCGGCCGACCGCGTGGCCGCGGCGCTGGGCGTGTCCTGCTTCGAGACGCCGACCGGCTGGAAGTACTTCGGCAACCTGCTGGACGCGGGCCTGGCCACGCTGTGCGGCGAGGAGAGCTACGGCACGGGCTCCGACCACATCCGCGAAAAGGATGGCGTGTGGGCCGTGCTGTTCTGGCTGAACCTGCTGGCCGCGAGCGGCAAGTCGGTCAACCAGATCGTCGAGGAACACTGGGCCCGCTTCGGCCGCAACTATTATTCGCGCCACGACTACGAAGCCGTCGACGCCGGCGCCGCCGAAGCGATGATGGAGGCGCTGCGCGGGAAGCTCGATACGCTCGCGGGCCAGCAGTTCGGCGCGTTCCGCGTGCAGCAGGCCGACGATTTCGCCTACACCGACCCGGTCGACAAGTCGGTGTCGAGCCGCCAGGGCATCCGCATCGTGATGACGGACGGCTCGCGCATCGTGCTGCGCCTGTCCGGCACCGGCACCGAGGGCGCCACCGTGCGCCTGTACCTGGAACGCTACGAGGCAGACCAGGCGCGCCACGGGCTCGATACGCAGGAAGCGCTGGCGCCGCTGATCGCCATCGCCGAGCAGGTGTCCGAGCTGAAGCAGCGCACGGGACGCGAGCAGCCGAGCGTGGTCACGTGATGCGCATGATACGAACGCATAGATAACCCCCGTCGCCCCTGCGCAGGCAGGGGCCCAATTTCGCAAGCACGCACGCGAAATTGGGCCCCCGCCTGCGCGGGGGCGACGGTTTTTCAACGATCAACCAGGACCACGAATGAAGATCTCCGCCCTTGCCGTCTCCCTGATGCTCGCCTTCGGCAGCGCCCAAGCTGCACCTGCACCTGCACCCGCGCCCGCCAAGTCAAAACCGTTCACCTGGGAGAACGCGACCGTCTACTTCCTGCTGACGGACCGCTTCAACAACGGCAATCCGGCCAACGACCTCGCCTACGGCCGCAAGGCCGACGCGGCGACGGCGCGCGGCTTCATGGGCGGCGACCTGGCCGGCATCACGGCCAAGATCAAGGAGGGCTACTTCACGGACCTGGGCGTGGATGCGATCTGGATCACCCCGCCGGTCGAGCAGATCCATGGTGCGACCGACGAGGGCACCGGCAAGTCCTACGGCTTCCACGGCTACTGGGCGCGCGACTTCACGGCCGTCGACGCCAACCTCGGCACCGGGAAGGACGTGCGCGAGCTGGTCGAGACGGCGCACGCACACGGCATCCGCGTGCTGCTCGACGTGGTGATGAACCATACCGGTCCCGTCACCGCGCAGGACGCGGTGTGGCCGGCCGACTGGGTCCGTACCGAACCGGCCTGCGACTTCAAGACGGCCAAGGGCACGATCCAGTGCACGCTGGTGAAGAACCTGCCGGATATCCGCACCGACAGCAACGCCGCCGTCGAGCTGCCGCCGTTCCTGGCCGCGAAGTGGAAGCAGGAAGGGCGTTACGAGCGCGAGACGAAGGAACTGGACGATTTCTTCAAGCGCACCGGCTACCCGCGCGCACCGCGCTACTACCTGATGAAGTGGCATGCCGACTGGGTCCGCAAGTACGGCTTCGACGGCTTCCGCGCCGACACCGTCAAGCATACCGAAGCCGGCATCTGGAAAGAATTGCGCAAGGTCGCGGGCCAGGCCTACGAGGACTGGAAGCGCACGCCGGCCGGCAAGCAGGCCGTCAAGGAAATGGGCAACGTGCCGTTCTTCATGACCGCCGAGGTGTACGGCTACGGCGTCAAGTCCGGCCGCGACTACACCTACGACGATGGCACCAGGGTCGACTTCTATGCCAACGGCTTCGACAACCTGATCAACTTCAGCCTGCCGGCGGATGCGCGCGGCGGCTACGAGCAGCTGTTCGCCGATTATTCGAAGGCGCTGCACGGACCGCTGCAAGGGGTTTCGGTACTCAACTACGTCGACTCGCACGACGACGGCAACCCGTTCGACGCGCAGCGCCAGCATCCGATGGAATCGGCCAACAAGCTGCTGCTGGCGCCGGGCGCCGCCCAGGTCTACTACGGCGACGAGACGGCGCGCGTGCTCAAGATCGACGGCGCCGAGGGCGATGCCAACCTGCGCTCCTTCATGAACTGGGACGCGTTGAAATCGAATGCCCGCGTGGGCCTGTACGGCGCCGCCGACGTGCGCGACCACTGGGCACGCCTGGCACGCTTCCGCCACGCCCACCCGGCCGTCGGCGCGGGCGTGCACCAGATGATCGCGTCCAGCCCCTACACCTTCAAACGCACCTGGGAGAAGGACGGCACCAGCGACCGCGTGGTCGTGGCGCTGGACCTGCCGATGGACCGCGCCGTGCCGATCTCCGTGGCCGGCGTGTTCGGCGACGGCGTCACCGTGCGCGACTGGTACACGGGCAAGACGGCCGTGGTGAAGGGCGGGAAGGTGCAGTTCGAGGGAAGGGCGACGGTCGCGCTGATTGCTTTGGATTGACACCACGGCGTCGCCCCCGCGAAGGCGGGGGCCTAATTTTTCCGCGCTGTCGCACCGTCGAATGACCCGCATCACGCGGGTATGAATACGTGCGGCTGCAGCATCGGCTAGACTCGCAGGCATCGCAACCCAACGAGGACGCCACATGCCTGCACGACTTTCCGCACTCCTGTTCACCGCCATGCTCGCCACCGTACCTTGGGCCGCCGCACAGGAGGCGGCGCCGAAGGAACCCAGCTACGGCCCCGAACTGGAAGGCTTCGACTATCCCTACCCGGTGCAGCAGTACCGCTTCACCTCGCAGGGCGAGCAGCTGCACATGGCCTATATGGACGTCAAGCCGGCCAGGCCGAACGGCCGCACCGTCGTCCTCCTGCACGGCAAGAACTTCTGCGCGGCCACCTGGAAGGGCAGCATCGATGCGCTGAGCGCCGCCGGCTACCGCGTGGTGGCGCCGGACCAGATCGGCTTCTGCAAGTCGAGCAAGCCGCAGCACTACCAGTACACCTTCCAGCAACTGGCGGCCAATACCCATGGTCTGCTGGAATCCATCGGCGTCAAACGCGCCACGATCCTGGGCCACTCGACGGGCGGCATGCTGGCGGTGCGCTACGGCCTGCTGTACCCGGAACAGACGGAGCAGCTGGCACTGGCCAATCCGATCGGCCTCGAGGACTGGAAGACGCTGGGCGTGCCCTCGCTGGGCGTCGACAAATGGTTCGAGCGCGAACTCGCGACCAATGCCGACAAGATCCGCGCCTACGAGAAATCGACGTATTACGTGAACCAGTGGAAGCCGGAATACGAACCGTGGGTGCAGATGCTGGCGGGGATGAACCGCGGTCCCGGCAAGCGCCTCGTCGCGTGGAACTCGGCGCTGCTGTACGACATGATCTATACGCAGCCCGTCGTCTATGAACTGCCGTTGTTGAAGATGCCCGTGCTGCTGCTGATCGGCACCAAGGACACGACCGCGATCGGCAAGGATGCGGCGCCGGCGGAACTGCGTCCCAAGCTGGGCAACTACGCGGAGCTGGGCAAGCGCACCGCGAAGGCGATTCCACAGGCCACGCTGGTCGAATTCGACGATATGGGCCACGCGCCGCAGATGCAGGACCCCAAGCGTTTCCACGACGCGTTGCTCAAGGGCCTGCAGGCTGTCAAATAAGGCTCAGGCGAGCTGGCCGACGTGACGGCGGCCGGTGCGCGCGTCGATGCTCCAGGCGCCCGCGCCGAAGGCTGCCACCTGCAGCATGCCGCCGGCGATCGCGATGTTCTTCAGGAAGTGCAGCAGCTGGTTCTGGTCGCCGAACGCGTGGTGGAAGGCGAGGGCGGTGACGACGGAGAACGCGGCCATGAGGGCAGCGACGATGCGCGTCTGGTAGCCGAACACCAGCAGCAGGCCGCCGCCCAGTTCGACGGCAATGGCGGCCGCATAGGCCAGCGGCGCAAACGGCATGCCGGACGATTCGATGTAGCCGATGGTGGCGGCCGGCGCTGCCAGCTTGCCCAGCGCACTGAAGATGAAGATCGTGGCCAGCAGCAGGCGGCCGATGGCCGGGACGATGGTGGTAGCGGTGTTGTTCGTGGTCGTGTTCATGATGTGTTCCTTTCTTGTTCGTAGTCGGATGAATCGTCGTTGAGCGAATGTCGTTCGCGATGGATGTATCGTAGTCCCGCTTGATCGATCCAGGTAGCCTATATAATTCGATGATTACCATCGAAGGAATAGATACATGCTCGACGCGATGTCCATGGACCAGCTGCGTACCTTTATCGCCGCGGCGGAGGAGGGCAGCTTTTCGGCGGCGGGGCGGCGCCTGCGCCGCGCCCAGTCGGTCGTCAGCCATACGCTGGCGAACCTGGAGCTGCAGGTGGGCCTTCCCCTGTTCGAACGCACGGGACGCTATCCGGTGCTGACGGACGCCGGCCGCGCGCTGCTGGCGCAGGCGCGCGATGCGGTCGGGGCGATGGATGCGTTCAAGGCGCGGGCGCGCCTGCTCGCCGAAGGACTGGAGCCGGAGCTGGCCGTCGTCGTCGACGTCATGTTCCCCATCGCCACGCTGACCAGCACCGTACAGGCCTTCAAGCAGCAGTTCCCGAGCGTGCCGCTGCGCCTGTACGTCGAGGCCCTGGGTGCCGTGCTCGAGCCGCTGCTCAAGGGGCAATGCCGCATTGCCGTCATCGGCTCGCTGCCGGACGTGCCGGCGCAATGCGTCCCGGAATATGTGTTCGACGTGCCGCTGACGACGGTGGCGGCGCCCGGCCATCCGCTGGCCGCATGGCCGGGCACGGTGCCGCGCGCGGAGGCGGCGCGCCATACGCAACTGGTGCTGACGGACCGCTCGGCGCTGACCGCGGGCCGCAACTTCGGCGTGCTGTCGGCCGATGCCTGGCACTTGGCCGACCTGGGCGCCAAGCACGCCTTCCTGCGCGCCGGCCTCGGTTGGGGCCATATGCCGCTACACATGGTGCAGGCCGACCTCGATGCCGGTACGCTGGTGCGGATCTCGCTGGAAACCATGCCGGTGGTCGGCGGCGGCATCGCCATGCATGCGCTGCACCTGAAGGAACAGCCGCCCGGGCCGGCGGGGCGCTGGTTCGTGCAACGCTTGCGCGGGGTGCCTGAAGTCCTTGTCTGAATGGTATCCTAGCCGCAATATAAGAAAACAAAGGAGACCCTCTTCAAGAAGAGGCACCACCATGACGCTCGAACCCGATACCAGGACGAAGCCCGTCCGTCCCGCCTACGCCGACGGCCCACGCCTGCTGGCCGACATCGGCGCCACCCACGCCCGCTTCGCCCTCGAATCCGCCCCCGGCGTGCTGCGCGACGTGGCCGTGCTGCTGTGCGACGACTATCCCGGCATCGTCCCCCTGTTGCACGCCTATCTCGCGCAGACGGACGGCGTGCGCATCTGCCACGCCGCGTTCGCGCTCGCGAACCCGATCAGCGGCGACTTGATCCGCATGACCAACCGCGACTGGCAGTTCTCGACCGACGAAGTGCGGCGCGAGCTGGGCCTGAATACGCTGCTGATCGTGAACGACTTCACGGCGCTGGCGATGGCGCTGCCGGGCTTCAGGCAGGAAGACCTGTTGCAGGTAGGCGGCGGCACGGCGGCGCCGAACGCCGTGGCCGGCGTGCTGGGACCGGGCACGGGCCTGGGCGTGTCCGGCGTGATCCCGACCGTCGACGGCTTCGTCACCCTCGGCAGCGAAGGCGGCCACGTCAACTTCGCGCCGGCCGACGAGCGCGAGTTCGCGATCCTGCAGTACGCCTGGCGCGAATGGCAGCACGTATCGAACGAGCGCCTGATCTCCGGCCCCGGCATGGAAATCATCTACCGCGCGCTGGCCCAGCGCAACGGCGTGCGCATCCCCGAAGATGCGCCCCCGCGCGATGCCGCCGCCATCGTCGCCTGCGCGCTCGACGACAAGGACGCGCTGTGCCTGGAAGTGCTGGAAGCCTTCAGCGGCATGCTGGGCGGGGCGGCCGCCAACCTGGCCGTGACGCTGGGCGCCTTCGGCGGCATCTTCATCGGCGGCGGCATCGTGCCGCGCATCGCGCAGTGGTTCGCCACGTCGCCGTTCCGCGCACGGTTCGAAGCGAAAGGGCGTTTTTCGAGCTACCTCGCGCAGATTCCGACCTATTTGATCATGACGCCGAATCCGGCGCTGCGCGGCGTCTCGAGCATCCTCACCGAACACCTGCGCAACCGCAACGGCGCCAACACGCTGATGGAGCGTGTGCAGCATTTGCAGTCGCAGCTGTCGCCGGCCGAGCAGCGCGTCGCGACGCTCGTCATCGAACATCCGCGCAAGGTGCTGTCCGAGCCGATCGCGGAGATCGCCAAGATGGCCGACGTGAGCCAGCCGACCGTGATCCGCTTCTGCCGCTCGCTGGGCTTTTCCGGCCTGGCCGACTTCAAGCTGAAATTCGCCGGCAGCCTGACGGGCACGATCCCCGTGCGCCACAGCCAGGTACGCATGACGGACAGCACCCACGACCTGTCGGCGAAAGTCATCGACAACACCGTGTCCGCGATCCTGAAATTCCGCGACCAGCTCGACGTGAACTCGATCGACCGCGCCATCGAACTGCTGCGCAAGGCCAAGCGCGTGGAGTTCTACGCGATGGGCAATTCGCGCGTCGTCGCCATCGACGGCCAGCACAAGTTCTTCCGCTTCCGCATTCCTGCCTCGTCATACGGCGACGCGCACCTGTTCGCGCTGGCCGCCGAGTTGCTGGGGCCCGGCGACGTGGTGATCGCCATCTCGACCGCGGGCCAGCTGCCCGAACTGCTCGACGCCGTCGATACGGCGCGCGCGACCGGTGCCGACGTCATCGCCATCACCAGCAGCAAGTCGCCGCTGGCGAGAAAAGCCAGCATCTGCCTGGCCGTCGACCACAGCGAGGACAGCACGACCTTCCTGTCGATGATCTCGCGCATCCTGCAATTGCTCCTCATCGACATCATGGCGGTCGGCATCTCACTCGGCCACCAGGGCGAGCAGCCGGAGGCAAGCGGGGAGCGCATGGGCGAGCATATGAGTGAACGCCGGCGCTTGCTGATCTCGCACCTGGACGCTTGAAAGGAGCGCGCCATGACCGCCATCGTGTTCGATGAGTACGAATGGACGGGCAGGGCGCGCACCCATGTGCGCCAGTACTCGCAGCCGCGCTTCGCGGCGCGGCCCGAGGTCGCCGAGGCCTTCCTGGCATTGCGCGAGGCAGCCGCGCGCGACGGCATCGACCTGACGCCGGTCGCATCCTGGCGCCCGTTCGAAGCGCAGCTGCGCAACTGGAATCGCAAGTTTGGTGGCGAAGCCACGCTGTACGACATCGATGGTTTGCCACGCGAACGTGACGGCATGACGCCGGAAGATGTCGTGTGGGCGATCCTGGGGTGGTCCGCTTTTCCGGGCGCTTCGCGGCGGCATTGGGGCACGGACATCGACGTATTCGACCGCGCCGCGCTGCCCGCCGGGCAGAAGGTGCGCCTGCTGCCGCAGGAAGTACGTCCCGGTGGCGTGTTCGCGCCGTTGCATGCGTGGCTCGATGAACACATCGCGGACTTCGGCTTCTTCCGGCCGTACGGGGAGTATCGCGGCGGGATGTATCCGGAGCCGTGGCATCTCAGCTATGCGCCGTCGGCGCGCGTGGCGCTGGAGGCGTTCGACATCGACGTGCTGGCAAGGGTGATCAGGGAAGCGGATGGGATGCAGGGACGCGAGCTGGCGCTGTCGATGCTGCCGGAGATCGTGCGGCGTCATGTGCTGGGGGTAGATGTTGCCTGATGCTGCATGAGGGCGATATCCTGCACGAGGATCTGCTGATCTTTTCCTCGACCGCTGGCTTCCGACACCGTGCACATTCATTCACTGACGACGCCGAATGCATCGGCAAGCTACGAGCGGCACTTCATGGTGGCGTTCATCGTGTTTTCCTTGCTGACCGTCCTGCTAGGCGCCGCCGCGATGACGGCGACGGATGCCTCCACGGGCCTGTGGCTGCGTAATCCGCTGGCGTGGATCGTCGCGCTGGCGCTCTGCGCGGGACTGTACAGGCTTCGCATGCCGCCGGCATGGACGCTGGGATTGCTGGCTGCAGTCCTGGCGCTCAGCTTGTTCGCTCCCGGCCAGGCGGGCGTGCATCGCTGGATCGGTATCGGACCAGTACAATTGAACGTCGCGGCACTCGTGACGCCGTTTGCCCTGGTGCTGGCCGACCGGGTCGTGCGGCAGGATGGCCGAAGCGCTTATGCAATTGCGATCGCTGCGATGGCCGGTATCCTCGCCTGGCAGCCCGACATGTCGCAACTGGGTGCGCTGGTGGCGGCGTTGCTGGTGTGGGCTCGCGTGCAGCGCGACGGACGCGCGTTGCGCTGGATCGTGCCCATCGCACTCGCCTTGTTGCTGGTCTGTGCAAGCCGGCCGGATCCGCTCGATGCGGTTACCTACGTGGAAGGCATCCTTGACCTTGCCGCGAGCGTATCGCCCATGCTGGCCCTTGCTTGCGGCCTGTGCCTGCTGCTGACCTGCCTGAGCCCCCTGGCGCTCGCCAGGGACGTCGACCGGCGTCCCGTTGCGGCTGCGCTGGCGGCGTATTTCGTGGTGTCCGGATTCGCCTGGCTGTTCGGCGCGTTTCCGGTGCCCCTGGCGGGTTATGGGCTGAGCTTCATACTGGGCTGGATGGTGGGGGCCACGGCGCTGTTGATGAAATAGACGAGGTGTCGGATGGCTTACCAAAGCAGGGCAGCAATCATCCGCCGATGAGGCAGGCAAGCGAAGGCTGATGCCGATATGCCGGAAGATTGAGTAGGCTTGGGATTATTTAGTTGTGGATTGTGGTCTGCTATCGGCCCAGAGCGTGTAAAAACTCAAAACGTAGGGCTGGAAGCCGAATTGTACG
>CAUSCY010000020.1:0-86396 GCA_963529995.1 uncultured Massilia sp.
GGCGCTTGCGCGGGCGGCGCCGCGTTGGCCGCCGCCGGACGCGCAGGCTGGGCCTGCGGCAGCGAACGCGCCAGCGCGGCCGGCGCCGGAGAGGCGGACTGCTCGGCGCCGCCCTGTCCCGGACGGAACGCGAGCATGCGCAGCAGCGTCATCGTGAAACCGGCGTACTCGTCCGGCGCCAAGCCGATCTCGTTGCGGCCGTGCACGGCGATCTGGTAGTACAGCTGCACTTCCTGCGGATCGAAGGCGAGCGCCAGGCGCTGGATGTCGGCCAGTTCGGGCAGGTCTTGCGGCACGGCCGTCGGCACCGTCTGCGCCAAGGCGATACGGTGCAGCAGCGTGCCCAGGTCCTGCAGCGCGCCGTTGTACGACAGGCTGCGGCTGGCCATCTCGTCGGCCACGGCCATCAGGTCGGCGCCGTTCTGTTCGGCCAGCGCGTCGAGCAGGCGCACCAGGAAGGATTGGTCGAGCGCGCCCAGCATGCCCTGCACGGCGTCGAGCGTCACGGCGCCGGCCGCGTAGGCGATGGCCTGGTCCGTCAGCGACAGCGCGTCGCGCATCGAACCGTGGGCACCCTGCGCCAGCAGGCGCAGCGCCGGTTGTTCGAACTGCACGTCTTCCTGGCCCAGGATGTTTTCCAGGTGGCCGACGATGTGGCCCGGCGGCATCTGCTTCAAGTTGAACTGCAGGCAGCGCGACAGCACGGTCACGGGAATCTTTTGCGGGTCCGTCGTCGCCAGGATGAATTTCACATGCTCGGGCGGCTCTTCCAGCGTCTTCAGCATGGCGTTGAAGGCGTGGTTGGTCAGCATGTGCACCTCGTCGATCATGTAGACCTTGAAGCGCGCATTGCTGGGTGCGTACACCGCCTGCTCGAGCAGCTGGGCCATCTCGTCGACGCCGCGGTTCGACGCGGCGTCCATCTCGATGTAGTCGACAAAGCGGCCCGTATCGATGGCGCGGCACGGTTCGCACTGGCCGCAGGGCTCGGCAGTGATGCCGCCCTGCCCGTCCGGGCCGACGCAGTTGAGCGACTTGGCCAGGATGCGCGAGAGCGTCGTCTTGCCCACGCCGCGCGTGCCGGTGAACAGGTAGGCGTGGTGCAGCCGTCCGGACCGCAGCGCATGGGTCAGCGCACGAACCACGTGCTCCTGGCCGACCAGCGTGTCGAAGTTCTTGGGACGGTATTTGCGGGCGAGGACTTGATAGGACATACCGCGATTTTACCGTAGACCGGGCTTGCCGGGCCAATATTGGACGACGATGCGACACCGGGTGCGATGTACAGACGAACAATATCCCCCGAGCGCAGCGCGCCGGCGGTATCGATGAAATGGGGGAAAGAGAAGAAGGTAAAAGGCGAGCCTGATCTGCGGCACTTGCGGTGAACGGCTGTGGCTGCTTCGTTCCCGACCTGACCAGGTAAACCATGCCACAATGCGCAGGGGCCCGCCGAGGTCCATTATACACCCTCGGATAGGCGGCAGGCAAACCGGCCTTCCTTACGTATATGCACTCTATATATAGAGCATGCGGCGCGGCAGAACACCGGGGTCAGAGTCCAACCATCAACGCCAGACTCTGACCCCTGCGCACCATGCCAATCTACAATCCCAACTGCTGCCAAATGTCGTCCACGCGCGCCTTCACTTCCGGCGTCATCACGATCGGCGTGCCCCACTCGCGGTCGGTCTCACCTGGCCACTTGTTGGTGGCGTCGATGCCCATCTTGCTGCCCAGGCCGCTGATCGGCGAAGCGAAATCGAGGTAGTCGATCGGCGTATTGTCGACCAGGACCGTGTCGCGGGTCGGGTCGACCCGGGTCGTGATGGCCCAGATGACTTCCTTCCAGTCGCGCACGTCGACGTCCTCGTCCACGACGACGATGAACTTCGTATACATGAACTGGCGCAGGAAGCTCCATACGCCGAACATCACGCGCTTGGCGTGGCCCGCGTACTGCTTCTTCATCTGCACGACGGCCATGCGGTAGCTGCAGCCTTCCGGCGGCAGGTAGAAGTCCGTGATCTCGGTGAACTGTTTCTGCAGCAGAGGAATGAACACCTCGTTCAGCGCCACGCCCAGCACGGCCGGCTCGTCGGGCGGCTTGCCCGTATAGGTCGAGTGGTAGATCGGGTCGCGCCGCATCGTAATGCGGTCGATGGTGAACACGGGGAACCAGTCCTGCTCATTGTAATAACCGGTATGGTCGCCGTACGGTCCTTCCAGCGCATGCTCGAAGCCGCTCGGATGGTTCTCGTCCGGATAGATATGGCCTTCCAGCACGATCTCGGCCGAGGCCGGCACGCGCAGCTCGCTGCCGATGGCCTTGGTCAGCGTCGTGCGCTGGCCGCGCAGCAGGCCGGCGAACTGGTATTCGGACAGCGTATCCGGCACCGGCGTGACGGCGCCCAGGATCGTGGCCGGGTCGGCGCCCAGCGCCACGGCGACCGGATACGGCTGGCCCGGGTTGCCGATGCAATGCTCGCGGAAATCGAGGGCGCCGCCGCGGTGCGCCAGCCAGCGCATGATGACCTTGTTCGGACCCAGCACCTGCTGGCGGTAGATGCCCAGGTTCTGGCGCTTCTTGTTGGGGCCCTTGGTAATCACGAGGCCCCAGGTGATCAGCGGTGCTATGTCGCCCGGCCAGCAGTGCTGGATCGGCAGGCGCGACAGGTCCACGTCCTTGCCCTCCCAGACGATTTCCTGGCACGGCGCGCCTTTCACTTCTTTAGGCGCCATGTCCCATACGGCCTTGACCAGGGAACCCATGTCCATGATGTCCTTGAACCCCTTGGGCGGCTCCGGCTCCTTCAGGCGGGCCAGCACGTGGCCGATGCGGCGCAGCTCGCCGACGTCGTCCGCCCCCATACCCAGCGCCACCCGGCGCGGGGTGCCGAACAGGTTGGCCAGCACGGGGATCGAATGCCCGACGGGGTTTTCGAACAGCAGGGCCGGTCCGGCGGCACGCAAAGTACGATCGCAGATCTCCGTCATTTCAAGATTTGGAGAAATAGGCACCGATATGCGCTTGAAGTCATCCATTTCTTGCAACTTAGCAAGAAAATCGCGTAAATCTGAATATTTCATCAAGTTGTTAATGCTTTTTTACATGTTTTGAGATTGACTAACAATTCGAGGCAAGTGATTGATTTGCCAAAGAATTGATGAGCTAAGGCGCCTTCTTTAGATCCAAAAGTCATAAAGATCAGCCGTGCTAGTATTGACTTGGTATAAACGCGCCCCTACAATCCGGCTACCAAGTGAGACAGGCCCGTCCAGGACGTGATTTTAGCCGGTCTCCTTCTTTCACGGGGTCGGGGCCCCAATGACATTTGTAAGGAGTGTTTCCCAGGGCGTCTGCCCTACCTTACCCCGAGACAGTTGTTAGCCACTGGGCGCCTCCATAGTCAGCGCGACCCAGCTGTAGCAAGCAATGACGGCGTTAGTCGACCGCAGCGAGCGGCGACAGACGGTTTTCTGATGCACGGCATTAGTACACCTTTCAGCAGCGCACTTGCGCCGCCGTGGGGACGCTTTTTCCGCGACAAAGGAGAGACGATGATTCATCGCTTCATCGGTACGAGCGCAAGGCTCGTCCAACAAGCGGCCAGCCAGCCCATCACGTGGTCTTCCGTGATCAAAACGGCACGCGGTATTTTTACGACCGCAAAACATACCATGACCGTATTCGGTTTTTCTGCAGTGGCCATGATGGCCCTGCTGTACTACCGCCCCGATTTCGCGAAACGGGTGTCGGAACTGCTCAATCCGCAGCACGCAGCACCGGTGGCCGTCGCGGCCGCTCCCGCACAGCCGAAGGTCGACAAGGCCGAGGCCGAAGCCGCACGAGCCGCCGCCGACAAGGCGAACCACCGTACCACGCGCCAGCAGAAGTACGTGACCGATTGGTTGTCGCGCCGCTACCGCGTGGCCGGCGATGCCGCCAACATGCTGGTCTCCACCGCCTACAGCACGGCGCACGAGATCAAGCTGGATCCGCTGCTGATCCTGGCCGTGATGGCGATCGAATCGGGCCTGAACCCGTTCGCCGAAAGCCCGATGGGTGCGCAGGGCCTGATGCAGGTGATGTCGAAGGTGCACAGCGACAAGTTCGAGGAAGTGGGCGGCAAGGAAGCCGCGCTGGATCCGGTGGCCAACATCCGTGTCGGCGCCCAGATCCTGAAGGATTACGTGACCCGTACCGGCTCCGTCGAAGGCGGCCTGAAGACCTACGTCGGCGCCGCCGCGTTCGAGGACGACTCGGGCTACGGCAACAAGGTGCTGGCCGAGTACCGCCGCCTGAAGCAAGTTGCCGGCGGCAAGAACGTGCCTATCTATAACACCCCGCCGGCCCCGACGGCGATCCTGGTGCAGAAATCCGCACCGGCCCCGGTCAAGGCCGACAGCGCCGCCGCGACCGACAGCGCGCACGGCGCCAGCCAGAACGGCGAGACCGTCGCCGGCCTGTAAGCCACCGTACCGATCCCTGGTCGAAAGCCACCGTTGGCGGGAGCCGCGGTGGCTTTCTTTTTTAGAACATCCCCGCCCTCGTTCCCGTCATTCCCGCGAAGGCGGGAATCCATGCTGAGGTTCCGAAGTCGTTCCTGTTAAAGGCCGCAGGATTTGCCGATACACGGAATTCGGTTGCTCAGTATGGATTCCCGCCTTCGCGGGAATGACGGCGCTTGTACGCACACGTACCGGGCAATAAAAAAACCGCCCTGGTCTCCCAGGGCGGCTTCTCTCTACTATATATAGAGGGCAATCCGAATCAGCGCTTCGCGTCCGCTGCCGCCTCTTCCGGACGCAGCTTGCCGGCCAGGCGGTCGAGCACGCCGTTCACGTATTTGTGGCCGTCGATACCGCCGAAGGACTTGGTCAGCTCGACCGCTTCGTTGATCACGACGCGGTACGGGATCTCGATCTGGTTCTTCAGCTCGTAGGCGCCCAACAGCAGCACCGCGTGCTCGATCGGCGACAGTTCGGCGACCGGGCGGTCGATCGTCGGCTGCAGCACTTCGCGCAGCTCGACCGACTGGGCGATCGCGCCGTGCAGCAGTTTCTTCACGTACTCGCTGTCGGCCTTGTCGAAGCCGTGGGCGGTGCGGATGTTGGCGATGACCGTTGCGGCCGGCTCATTATTCAGCAGCCATTGGTACAGACCCTGGAGGGCGAACTCGCGGGCGCGGTGGCGCGGCGTGCGGTTCTTGTTCGGGTTGGCGTGCGAGGATTTGTCAGTCATGTTTTACCTGTATTGCGTCAGTCTTCTTCGGCCTGCAGTTCTTCGAGGCCCAGCAGCAGATTGGCCATCTCGACGGCCACGCGGGCGGCGTCGGTGCCCTTCTCGGCCATGCGGACTTCTGCCTGCTCGTCGTTTTCGGTGGTCAGGATCGCGTTGGCGATCGGCATGCCATAGTCGAGGCCGACGCGGGTGATGCCGGCGCCGGATTCGTTCGAAACCAGCTCGAAGTGGTAGGTTTCGCCGCGGATCACGGCGCCCAGCGCGACCAGCGCGTCGAACTGCTGGGTCTCGGCCATCTTCTGCAGTGCCAGCGGCACTTCCAGGGCGCCCGGCACGGTCACGTGCAGGATGTCTTCGTCGGCCACGCCCAGGTGTTTCAGTTCTGCCAGGCAGGCCGACAGCAGGCCGTGGCCCACGTCCGCGTTGAAACGCGCCTGTACGATACCGATGCGCAGGCCTTCGCCCTGCAGATTGCTTTCAAAAGTTCCTACCGTCATGGCTGCCTCTTGTTCTGTTGATTCGTTGATGTGAATGGTAACGCGTAACGTCCATGCGTAACGCGCTCCGTCGTTTATAAATGGGTGGCTTTATGCGTCCGGCTTGGCCAGGTAACCGGTGACTTCCAAATCGAAACCGGTCATCGAAGGCATCTTGCGCGGATTGGCCAGCAGCTTCATCTTGCGCACGCCCAGCTCGCGCAGGATCTGCGCGCCGATGCCGTAGGTGCGCAGGTCCAGGTTGGCCGCGCGGCCGGCCGGACGGGCAGCCGGCTTGTCCATGCTGCCGAAGCGTTCGAACAGCTCGGCCGCCGTCTCGCCGCAATTGAGCAGCACGATGACGCCCGCCTCCGATGCCTTGACGGCCTGCATGGCCGCCGCCAGGTTCCACGAGTGCGAGGTGCAGGCCGTGTCGAGCACGTCCAGGATCGACACCGGCTGGTGCACGCGCACCAGCGATTCCTGCGCCGCCGCCGGTTCGCCGTGCACCAGCGCCAGGTGGGCCGAGCCGCTCGGCTGGTCGCGGAAGGCGATCAGCTTGAAGTCGCCGTGGGCCGTGCACAGGGTGCGCTCGGCCACGCGCTCGACCAGCGTCTCGGTCTGGCTGCGGTAGTGGATCAGGTCGGCGATCGTGCCGATCTTGATGCCGTGTTCCTTGCCGAATTCCAGCAGGTCCGGCAGGCGCGCCATGGTGCCGTCTTCCTTGATGATCTCGCAGATGACGGACGCCGGGGTCAGGCCCGCCATTTCGGTCAGGTCGCAACCCGCTTCCGTATGGCCGGCGCGCATCAGCACGCCGCCCTTGACGGCGCGCAGCGGGAAGATGTGGCCCGGCTGGACCAGGTCTTCCGGCTTCGCATCCCTGGCGACGGCGACCTGGATGGTGCGGGCGCGATCGGCTGCCGAGATGCCCGTGGTGACGCCTTCGGCCGCTTCGATCGACACCGTGAAATTGGTGCCGAACGAGGTGCCGTTACGGCTGGTCATCATCGGCAGTTCGAGGCGGTCGCAGATCTCCTCGGACAGCGTCAGGCAGACGAGGCCGCGTGCATGGCGGATCATGAAGTTGATCGCTTCCGGCGTGACGTGCTCGGCGGCCAGGACCAGGTCGCCCTCGTTCTCGCGGTCTTCTTCGTCGACGAGGATCACCATGCGCCCGGCGCGCAGTTCTTCGACGATTTCCTGGGTGGTGGAGATGGGCATGGGGTTCCTCGCTTCGCGCGGCTGGTACGAAATCCGCTATTTTAAAGGATTCAGCACACTTTAACTGCCCTTCCCGGCCATTTCCTGCCACCATGCATGAATGACGAATGCGCAAGCATCCATGTTCGTTGCAGTGTGACAACGAGACGTGTGTCAATTTGTGTCATACATCATGCCCTGTTGTAACTGTGCGGCGCGCCCGGCAGGTTAGAATGGGTTTTCAGCCCCAACCGGACACCCTCCGCATGATCTCCCGCTTCACCAGCCTCGTCCGCTTCACCGTCCTCGTGTTTTCCCTGGTCGCCACTGCGCCGGGACACGCGCTGGCAGCCACCTCCACGCTGCCCGACCTGAATGCCCCGCTGCCGATCGGCCCCCAGGTCAAGGTGGGCAAGCTGGACAACGGCCTGACCTACTACATCCAGCGCAACCGCAAGCCCGAACACAAGCTCGAACTGCGCCTCGTTGTGAAAGCCGGCTCGATCCTCGAGGAGGAAGACCAGCAGGGCCTGGCCCACTTTACGGAGCACATGGCCTTCAACGGCTCGACCCACTTCAAGAAGCATGAACTGGTGTCCTACCTGCAGTCGATCGGCGTCAAGTTCGGCGCCGACCTGAACGCCTACACCTCGTTCGACGAGACCGTCTACGTGCTGCCGGTGCCGGCCGAGCGCCCGCAGGACCTCGACAAGGCTTTCCTCGTGCTGGAAGACTGGGCGCACGGCCTGACGCTGAACCCCGCCGACATCGACAAGGAACGCGACATCGTGCTGGAAGAACTGCGCCTGGGCAAAGGCGCGGGCGACCGCATGCAGAAGGTGCTGATGCCGAAGATATACAACGGCTCGCGCTACGCCGACCGCCTGCCGATCGGCCAGGAAGCGATCCTGCGCAATTTCAAGCCGGACGCCATCCGCCGCTTCTACCGCGACTGGTACCGGCCCGACCTGATGGCCGTCGTCGCCGTCGGCGACGTCGACCCGGCGCAGATCGAGCAGCTGGTCAAGCGCCACTTCTCCGGCCTGAAGAACCCGGTGCCGGAGCGCAAGCGCGACTACGCCGCCATTCCCCCGCGCACGGGCACCGAGGCACTGGTCGTGACGGACAAGGAATCCGGCCCTGCCTCCGTGCTGATCCGCTATCCGGTACAACCCTACCGCGAGCGTGCCACGCTGGCCGGCTACCGCGAGCAACTGGTCGAAGGCCTGTTCTCCGGCATGCTGAACCAGCGCCTGGCCGAACTGGCGCAGACGGCGTCGCCACCGTTCATGGGCGCCAGCAGCGCACCGGGCCGCCTGACGCCGCGCTACCGCTCCTATAACGCGATGGCCGCGCTGGGCAAGAACGGGCCCACGCCCGCCATCGACGCCCTCGTGCAGGAAAACGAGCGCGCGCGGCAATTCGGCTTCGGCGCGGCCGAGCTGGAGCGCGTCAAGAAGACGCTGCTGCGCACTTACGAACTCGCCTGGAACGAACGCGACAAGACCGACTCGGCCCAGTACGCGGCCGAATACATGCGCCACTTCCTCGAGGGCGAGGCGATCCCCGGCATCGACGCCGAATACCGCTTCGTCAACCAGATGGTGCCCGGCATCACGCTGGACGAGATCAACGCCTATGCGCGCCGCACGATCCCCGCCGACTCGGGCAAGCTCGTGATCTACACGGGCCCGTCCGGCGAAGGCGCCGCGATCCCGAGCGGCGACCAGTTGCTGGCCGCCGTCGCCGCAGCCGAACGGCGCGACGTCCAGAAGCACGACGAGAAGGCCGTCGCCGCGCGCCTGATGGACAAGCCGCCCGCGCCGGGCAGCATCGTGTCCGAAGCGCACGACGCGCGCCTGGGACTGACCCGGCTGGCGCTGTCGAACGGCGTCAAGGTGATCCTGAAGCCCACCACCTTCCGCAACGACCAGGTGCTGATGAGCGCCGCCAGGTTCGGCGGCCAGAGCCTGTTCGACGAGCGCGACACCTTCAATGCGCGCTATGCCGACACCATCGTCGCCGCCATGGGCCTGAAGGATTTCACGCCCGTCGACATGCGCAAGATCCTGGCCGGCAAGGCCGCCGCCGTCAGCGCGGGCCTGGGCAGCAATACGGACGTGGTCGCGGGCACGGCCGGCGCCACCGACGTCGAGACGATGCTGCAGATGGTGTGGCTGAAGTTCGCGGGCGTACGGCGCGACGAAGACCTGTACCAGTCCTTCATCGGCAAGCAGATGGAACTGGCGCGCAACCGCCTGGGCCAGCCCGGCGCGCTGTTCGGCGACGCCGTCCTCGCCACGCTGTACAACAACAATCCGCGCGCGCCGCGTGCCCTGCGCCCCGAGGACATCTCGCGCATCGACCTGGACCGCGCCATCGCCATCTACCGCGAACGCTTTTCCAGCGCCAAGGACCTGACCTTCATCTTCGTCGGCAGCTTCGACGTCGCCGCCATCAAGCCGCTGCTGGCGACCTATCTGGGCAGCCTGCCGACGCCGGACATCCCGACCGCCTACCGCGACCTGGGCATCCGTCCCGTGAAAGGCGTCGTCAAGCGCGTCGTGAACAGCGGTTCGGAAGACCGCAGCACGGTGTCGCTGACCTTCACGGGTCCGGCCGACGTGACGGAACAGGAAGAGCTGCGCCTGGGCGCACTGACCGAGGTGATGAACTTGCGCATCATCGACGTGCTGCGCGAGAAGATGGGCCTGATCTACGGCGGCGGCATGGAAGGCTCGATGACGCGCCTGCCCTACAGCCACTACACGGTGGGCGTGACGCTGCCGACGGGCCCGCAGAACGTGGGCAAGGTCGTCGACGCCACCTTCGCCGAAATCGAGCGCCTGCGCACACGCGGCCCCGAGCAATCGGAACTGGACAAGGTCAAGACCAACTGGCTGCAGTCCTACCGCAAGTCGCTGCAGGACAACGGCTACTGGCTGGCCACGCTGCAGACCTCGCTGACCGAGGGAACGGACCCGGCCAACATCCTGCGCTTCGACAAGGAAGTGACGGCCCTGAGCGTGGACGACGTGAAGCAGGCGGCGCAGCGTTACCTGAACACACAGAACTACGTGCAGGTCGTATTGAATCCGGAGAACCCGGCGACCGCCAAGCGGGAGCAGGCGGTGTCGCAACGTTGACGGCAAGGTGGGCACGTGGTGCCCACCCTACGGCATGTCGACGTGCGTAGGGTGGGCACCCCGTGCCCACGCGGACGCCGGCACGCCGCGAACATTCGCGTGGGCTCAGGGAGCCCACCCTACGGATCACCGACCGGTCATGGCTTGAGGTACTTGGCGAACCACGCCAATTCGCGCGCACGCAGGTCCTTCTGGTGCTCCGGCTTGCGCAACGCATGCCCCTCGTCCTCGTACACGACCAGCGTCGTCGGCGTCCCCATCGCCTTCAGGCCGTGCCAGAACTCGAACGACTGCGCCGGCGGGCACTCGACGTCGCGTTCGCCCACATAGACCAGCGTCGGCGTCTTCGCGGCCTTGATCGACTCGATCGGCGAGGCGGCGCGGTACACGGCCGGGTCGTCGTACATGGTGGCGCCGAAGAACGGCACCATCCACTGGTCGATGCCGTTCTGGCCGTAATAGCTGATCCAGTTGGCGATGCCGGCGCCGGCGACGGCAGCCTTGAAGCGCTGGCTGTGCGTCACGCCCCACATC
The DNA here is from genome assembly GCA_963529995.1 of uncultured Massilia sp. Taxonomy (GTDB): domain Bacteria; phylum Pseudomonadota; class Gammaproteobacteria; order Burkholderiales; family Burkholderiaceae_D; genus Telluria. The sequence continues at coordinate 10,605 of CAUSCY010000020.1, forward strand.
GTCATGAAGCCGCCGTAGGAATGGCCCATCAGGCCCAGGCGTTCGCCGTCGATCGGCGCCTGCTTGATGGCCGCATCGACGCCGGCCAGGATGTCGCGCCAGTCGCCGCCGCCGAAATCGCGCTTGTTGGCGCTGCCGAACGCGCTGCCCTGGCCGTAGCTGCCGCGCGGGTTCGGCATGAACACGAAGTAGCCTGCCTTGACGAGGTCGCGCGCCAGCGGGTTGCCGTTGTCGCCAGCCGCCACGTAGCGCGGCGTCACGGCGGCCGCAGGGCCGCCGTGCACCTGCACGATCATCGGGTACTTCTTGCCCGGGTCGACCTGCGCGGGGCCGATCAGCCAGCCCTGCACGTCGAAGCCGTCGTTGGTCCAGGCGACGCTTCGCGCCGACACCTGGGCGGCAAAGCCCTCGTTGTCGCGCGTGACGGGCGCCAGCTCCGGCAAGCGGCCGGCGACGATGCGCGGCGCGTGCTCGTAGTCTTCGTGGACCGACGCGGCGATCTTGCCGTCGGCGCTGAACGCGAAGCGGCCGTCGCGGCCGGCCGAGGCGGTGACGGGGCCCTTCCACAGGATGCGCGTGCTGCGCGCGGCCGGGTCGATCGCCGCGACGCCCGCGTCCGATCCGGCCAGCACGGACGCCAGCAAGCCATTGCCGCGCCAGGCGATGCCGTTGAAGGTGCCCTTGTAGTTCGGGGTGACGTCGACCGGCTGGCCGCCGTCGATCGAGACCGTGTACACGTCGCCGCCGACGGAGCCGAAGTCGCTCATCAGGCCGCCGATGAAGGCGACCGTGCGGCCGTCCGGCGACACGTGCGGCATGTTCATCTGCATCTTCGGCGCCGCCAGCACGCGCAGCTTGCCGCTGGCCGCGTCGACGTGGCCGAGGGTCGCGACCCACCAGTTGTTGTCGCCGTTGCCCTTGGCGCTGGTGACGACGAAGCCCTTGCCGTCCGGGGTCCAGTCGTATTCGTACACGAAGGTGTCCGCGGGCGAGACCAGGCGCACCTCGCCGCCCGCGGCCGGGATCACGGCGATGCGCTGCTCGTCCTCTTCCTGCGCGAGGCCGATCTCGCCGACCTGGCGCGCGCCCGCTTCCACGGCACCCGTCAGCTTCCTGGCGCCGACGGTGGCGAGGAAGGCCAGCTGGCGGCCGTCCGCCGACCAGCGCACGGTGCTGGCCACGCCCTTGACGCTGGCCAGCGCCGCCATCTTGCCGTCCTTGAGCAGGTAGACGGTGGCCGTGCCGGCCTTGGGATCGCTGCCGACGACGGCCAGCGCCTTGCCGTCCGGCGACCAGGCCGGGGCATCGAAGCGGCAGCCCTGGCAGTCGGACTGGTACGTCGTGGCGACCTTGCCGCCGGCGCGCTCGCGCACGACGACGCGCGGACCGGCCTTCGCTTCGCCGTCCACGCTTTCGATCGCGGCGATGCGCTCGCCCGCGCCGTCCAGCGCCAGCGCGCGGTAGGTCCGCATCCCGTTCTGGTCGGCCGAGGCCAGGCCGGCTGCTGCCAGCAGCGCAAGCAGCGTCGCCGCCTGTGCCACCGTCTTCGTATGCTTCTTGGTCATGTCGCGTCCTGATGTATTGTCGTGATGTGTGGTCGTCATGGGGGTCGACAATTCTCTCGTCAATACGGACGCGCGCATGCGGCGCCTACATTGCTAGAATTGCCAGCAGGCAGTCTACGCCAATTGCTTTTTGGAAGAAATATTTGTTTCGCGCCGGGCTCATGCGGCCTCAGGCCGGCGCCGGGGCGATGTCCAGCACGCCTTCCCGGGCCAGGATCGATACCTGCTCGACCAGCGCCCGCATCTTCGGCTGGTTCTGGCTGCGCATCGGAAAATACAGGTACAAGCCCGACGTCTCGGGCACGCAGCCGGCGAGCAGGCGCACGAGACGGCCGTGGGCGACATCGTCGTCGATCTCGATATCCGGCAGGCAGGCGATGCCGAGGCCCTGGCGGGCGAGCTCGGCGATCATGCGCGTATCGTTGGCGCACAGGGCCGCCTGCGTATCGAGCTGGAACTCGCCCTCGCCGTCCCGCAGTCGCCAGGGCGGCAGCGCGCCGGACGTCGAAAAGCGGTAGCGGATGGTGCGATGCGCCAGCAACTCGCGCGGACCGGCGGGAACGCCGTGCTCCTCGACATACCGGGGCGACGCCACGATGGACCACGACAGGGGCCGGCTGAGGCGAACGGCCACCATGTCCTGCGCGATCGCCTGCCCCAGCCGCACGCCCGCGTCGTAGCCGGCCGCCAGCAGGTCGACGAGGCCATCGTCGAGCGAGAGGTCGAAGGTGATGTCGGGGTAGCGCGCCTGCATGCGCGGTATCAGGTGGCGCGCCAGCAGGAAGCCGAAGGCCCGCGGCGCCGTGACCCGCAGGTTACCGGAGGGCCGCTGCTGGAAGTGCGCCAGCTCCGCGAAGGCGTCGTCGATCTGACCGACCGCGGGCCCGAGCGCGGCGAGCAGCGCCGCACCGGCATCGGTCAGGGAAACGCGGCGCGTATTGCGCGTAAACAGGGTCACGCCATGCCGGCTTTCCAGTGCGCGTACACCCTTGCTGACCGCCGTCGGACTGACCTCCAGCTTGCGGCCAGCCAGCGTGAAACTGCGCAGTTCGGCAACGGCAAGGAACAACCGTATCAATTTCAGGGAGCTCATCGTTCCAATTGTGAACCTGTGGTTCATGGAGCATAGCCGTTTCATGCCTTTTTCGCCATGCCGCCCCCTCCTACACTGTGCCCACACAACCAAGGAGAACCCGCATGATCCCATTACCTTCCCAGATCGCCGCCTATGTCGAGGCGAGCAACAAGCAGGATCCGGCCGGCGTTGCGCGCTGCTTCGTCGCGGACGCCATCGTCGACGACGACGGCACCGTGAAGCGCGGCCACGCCGAGATCGCCGCCTGGGCGCAGCAGAGCGTCGAGCGTTACCGTGCCACGATCGATCCCCGGAGCCTCGTGGACATGGACGGCGTGCGCGTGCTGCGTGCCAGTGTGAGCGGCAACTTCCCGGGCAGCCCCACGATGCTGGATTTCCGCTTCGCGCTGCAGCCCGACGGCATCGGTGCGCTCGAGGTGCGCGTATGAACGACCGTTTCTTCCAAGGCAAGCAGGTGCTCGTCACCGGCGGCACCAAGGGGATGGGCGAGGCACTCGTCCACGTGCTGGCGCAACGCGGCGCAACCGTGATCAGCACGGCGCGCCACGCGCCGGAGGCGCCGTGCGCCGGCGTGCGCTACCTGGAGGCCGACGTCGGCACGCCGGAAGGCGCGCGCCATGTGGCCGAGGCCATCCTGGGCGAGTTCGGCTACCTGGACTTCCTGGTCAATAACGTCGGCGGTTCCACGGCGCCCGGAGGCGGCGCGCTGGCGCTCGACGATGGGGAGTGGGATGCCGCGCTCCAGCAGAACCTGATGTCCGCCGTGCGGCTGGACCGCGCCTTCCTGCCCGGCATGCTGGAACGGCGCGCGGGCGCCATCGTCCACATCACGTCGATCCAGCGCCTGCTGCCCCTGCACGAATCCACCGTCGCCTATGCGGCGGCGAAGGCGGCGCTGCGCAACTACAGCAAGTCGCTCTTGAACGAATTCGGACCGCGCGGCATCCGGGTCAACTGCGTAGCGCCCGGCTTCATCGAGACGACAGCGACACAGGACTTCATCCGGCGCCTGGCCACGCACCGGGAAAGCAGCATGGACGAGGCGCGGCAGGCCATCATGGATTCGCTCGGCGGCATTCCGATCGGCCGGCCGGGCCGGCCGCAGGAAGTCGCGGAACTGGTCGCCTTCCTGCTATCGCCGCTCGCGGCGTCGGTGCACGGCGCGGAGATCGTGATCGACGGCGGAACGATTCCCACCGTCTGAACTGACGCTGCTCAGGCCTTGCTGGTCGCGCTCAGCATGCGCTCGACGTAGCGGGCGATCAGGTCGATCTCGAGGTTGACCTTGGCGCCGGCATGCAGGTGCTTGAGCGTCGTGACGGCGATCGTGTGCGGGATCAGGTTGATCGAGAAGCGGCAGCAGGCGGCAGTGCTGCCTTCCGCGCGCACGTCCTGGACGTCGTTGACGGTCAGCGACACGCCGTTGACGACGATCGAGCCTTTATAGGCCAGGAACTTACCCAACTCGTGGGGCGCATCGACGACCAGCTTGTACGACTCGCCAACCTGTTCGAAGCTGTGCACGGTGCCCAGGCCGTCGATGTGGCCGGACACGAGGTGGCCGCCCAGGCGCTCGGCCAGCGTCAGCGCCTTTTCCAGGTTCACTTCGCCCGGCTGGTCCAGGCCCACGGTGCGGTTCAGGCTCTCGCGCGAAACGTCGACAGCGAAGGCGCTGTCGTCCTTCTCGACGACGGTCATGCAGGCGCCGTTGATCGAGATCGAGTCGCCCAGCGCGACGTCGGCCAGCGGCAGGCCGCCCGCGTCGATCTCCAGGCGCACGCCGGCGAACGAGCCGCCTTCCAGCGGCTTGACGGTCTTGATGCTGCCCACGGCAGCGACGATTCCAGTAAACATGGTGGTTCCTTCGTTTGAATGCTTATGCGTGTTGATGTTGTTCGTGGTCGAAGCGCGCGACGATGCGCAGGTCCGGCCCGACCTGGGCCACGCCGTGGAAGCGCAGCTGGCGCTTGTCGGCCAGGCGCGCCAGCGGCGGCAGCGCGAACATGCCCTGCCCCGGCCCGACCAGGCTGGGCGCGAGGTAGACCAGCAGTTCGTCGACGCAGCCTTCGCGCACCAGCGAGGCGTTCAGCTTCGATCCGGCCTCGACGTGCAGCTCGTTGATCTCGCGCCGGCCCAGTTCCAGCATCAGCGCCGGCAGGTCGACCTTGCCCGCGGCGTTGGGCAGCATGAGGACCTCGTGGCCGCGCGCGCGCAGGGCCGCTTCCTTGGCGGCATCGGGCTGCGCGGCCACGATCCAGCACGGGTCGCCCTGCAGGATGCGCGCGCCCAGGTCGATGTCGAGGCGGCTGTCGACGATCACGCGGCGCGGCGCCACGGCATTGCCGGGCAGGTCGATGCCGCGCACGGTCAGTTGCGGGTCGTCGGCCTTGACCGTGCCGATGCCGGTCAGGATCGCGCTCGCGCGGGCGCGCCAGGCATGGCCGTCGGCGCGCGCCTGCGGGCTCGTGATCCACTGGCTCTCGCCGTTCTCCAGCGCGGTGGCGCCATCGAGGCTGGCCGCCGTCTTCAGGCGCACCCACGGACGGCCGTGGCGCATGCGCTGGAAGAAGCCGATGTTCAATTCGTGGGCCTGCTCGGCCAGCAGGCCGGCGCTGACCTCGATACCGGCCGCTTCCAGCTGCGCCAGTCCGCGCCCCGCCACCAGCGGATTCGGATCGGTCATGGCGGCGACGACGCGCCCCAGCCCCGCCTGTACCAGCGCGTTCGAGCACGGCGGCGTGCGGCCGTAGTGGCTGCACGGCTCCAGCGTCACGTAGGCGGTGGCGCCGCGCACGTCGTTGCCGCGCGCCTGGGCGTCGCGCAGCGCCTGGATCTCGGCATGGGCCTGGCCGGCCGGCTGCGTGTGGCCGGCGCCGATGACGGAACCGTCCTTCACGATCACGCACCCGATGCGCGGATTGGGCGCGGTGATGCTCATGCCTTTGGCCGCCCATTCCAGGGCCAGCGCCATGCCTTCGGTATCGCTCAGTATCTGCACCGTGTTTCGTTCCTCGTTGGAGCCTGTATCCGTAGGGTGGGCGCCGACGTACAGCACGCACCTGATGGGCACATAGTGCCCACCCTACGACAGGCACGCTCATCGTGCCTGCCGAAGGGCGGCATCAGGACGGCGGCGCCGCGGCGCCTTCGCAGGCATCGTCGCGCGCCGGATCGCAGGTGCGCGCCCGTCCCAGCATATTGATTTTAATACGGCGGATGCCGTCGCCATGGAACAGCGACAGCGTGCCCCAGCGCGCGGAAGCAGAGTTCGTCGCGCTGCAGCTGCGCCCGGCGCCATTGTAGGCGATATAGAAAGGCGGCGCTGGGCTCGTGAAGGCGAAGTCGACGGCGATCCCCGGCGCCAGCGGACCATGCGCGGCGATGACGTCGTCGCCCGGCCCCGGCTGGCCGTCGCCGTCGTTGTCCTGGAACACGGTCCAGCCATGGCCCCAGTCGACGCCCGCCGGGTCGAGCGGCACCAGCTTCACCTGGCGACCGCGCGCCAACGCCTGGGCCCGCGCCAGGTTGATCGCACCGAACAGATCGCCCGTGGCGGCCTTGAGCTGCTGGGTGCGCAGCAGCGCGGCCAGGTCGGGCGCACCGATGGCCAGCGTGACGGCGCACACGGCCAGCACGACGGCCAGTTCGGCCAGCGAAAAGCCGTCGACGGCCTGGGCCCTGGCCCTCATGGCCAGCAGCGTGCGCCGTCTGCCGCCTGCGCGCCTTGCTGTCCACGGCTGTCCAGCGTCAGCGCACCGCAGTCCGGATCGCGGAAGCGCCCGTCGACGCGGGCCGTGCCAGGGCGGGCACGCACCTCGACGCAATCGGCGATATCGGCGCCCGGGCACGCATACGCGTCGAGCTCGTAGTGGCTGGTCGCGGCCGTGCCGCCGGACCACCAGCGGACTTCGGCGTCGTCCTCGTCCGGCATCGCGTCGGCCGCGAACGCCAGGTAGCCGTTGTGGCGCATCCGGTAGCGCTCCTGCGCCTGCATCGCCTCGATCAGCGCGAACTGCCCTTCCGTACGCTTGGTGCGCACGAGGTAGCCGGCATAGTTCGGATAGGCGAGCGCGCCGAGGATCGACAGGATGGCGAGCACGATCAGCATTTCGAGCAGGGTGAATGCTCCGGCACGGTGGGACGGCATCATCGGGAACCTCTCGGGTCACATGCTCATGTCACTGTTGGGCGCGGGCGTGCAGCTCGGGCCAGTTGGCGATCTCGCGCCAGCCGATGCGGCCGGCGGGCAGCGGTGGCGGTGTCGCGGCGGAACGTGGCGGATCCGGTCCGGCGCCGGGTTCATCGTCATCCTCATCGCCACCCTCTTCTTCATTCTCTTCATCCGCGCCGGCAGCGACGGGTGCCTCCGGTGCAGGCGCCCGGTACAGCGATTGCAGGATCACCTGCGTCGATGTACGCGTGCCGAAGCCGATGGCCGTGATGCGGTAGAAACTGCCCTGTGCCGGATCGGCGCCAGCCGGCGCCAATTTTTCGATGAGGTAGCCCGGCAGGCGTGCCGGCAGCATGCCCGCTGCCAGCGGCAGCACGGCGCCCGTGTAGCGGCCATACGGCACCAGCACGTCGGCATCCGGATCGGCCAGGTCGATGCCGTGCCAAGCCGGGGGCGCGGCGGCGCGGCACAGGCCCAGGTCGGCCGGGCCGCGGCCGCAGCCGTCGACGAAACCGGCACCATCCGCCTGCGCGAGCAGCGCCGCCCGCGCGGCGGCATCTGCACTCGCCCCTGCGCCGGCGAGATCGCGTTCCGCATCCAGCAGCGCCGCCTCGGCCGCCAGCCGCGCCGTCACGCGGTCGCCGTCGTTGCGCGCAGACGCCAGCAGCGCGAACGCCCCGCGCGCCACGGCGACGCCGATGACCATCGTCGCCGCCAGCAACAGCAGCACGCAGGCCAGGGCCAGGCCGCGCTGGGCGGCAGGAGGCATCGACGGCGGCCGCATCATGGCACCGCGGCCGGCAAGGCGACCGTCGTCGTGAACAGGCGCCGTTCGCGCAGGCGCAAGTCCGGCGTCATCATCGCCTCGCGCAGCACGCTGCCTTCATCGGCGACGCCGGCCGCGGCATAGGCGGGACCGAGCAAGGCATAGTCGGCGCTGCCGGGCCGGCTGCGTGTCGCCCTGGCGCCGTGCAGCAACAGCCCGATCCGCACGCTGACGACGCGCTTCCACCACGTGCGCCGGCGCAGCTCCTGCTCGTCCGCGATGCCCAGCGCCGCATCCAGCGCGCGCACGGCATCGGCGTTCAGGTAGCGGTTCGGGGCGCCGTCGCGCGGCTCGTCCGTATCGATGCCGTACAAGACCTGGAAGCCATCGACGCCGGACACGATGGCGTCCGCGCTCCAGTTGGCATTGCCGCGGTACTTGCAGCGCAGTTCCGGTTCGCCCTGGCTATTGCGTGCCACGTAAAAGATGCTCCAGCCCTCCTCGCCATCGGCCACCGTGAAACCAGCACAGTCGACGCTACTGCCGTCGCCGTCCGGAGCGGGCCCGCTGCCGGGAAAGCGCACGGCCAGCACGTCGCTGTCGCCGACGGCATCCGCCGCCGCATCGTCGATGCCCGGCGTCGTGCGGCTCACGCTGCGGGCATCGAGGCCGGCAATGCGGGCCGGCTCAGCATCGGCACCGGCGGCGAGCAGACTGTCGGGATCGGTCGCCGCAGCCTGGCGCAGCGCCCTGGCGACGAGTTCCAGCGCATAGCGCCCGCCATCGTCGATCGCAGCCGCTTCCATCTGGGCCGCGTAGGCGCTGTTGGCAAGCACGAGCAGCTGGCCGGCGCCAAGCAGGACGGCAAGGCCGATGGCCAGCGCCACCAGCATCTCCGGCAGCGTCATGCCACGACGGCGTGCGGGACGCGGAGGTATCATGGCGCACCGCCCGGCAAGGCCATCTGCAGCCTGGGTGCGCCGACGTCGCCGCCGGCAGCGGATTCGCGCCAGCCCAGCTTGGCCACCAACGGCGCGCCGGACTCGGCTGAACACTCCCATGCCGATGCGTCTCCGGCATCCCGGCAGACGCGGATGCGGCCGCCGGGAAAACGCTCGGCCAGTGCCTGGGCCACTTCGGCCAGGTCGAATGCGGCGAGGCGGGCGGCATCGCAATCGCCGTCGCCAAAGCACGGCGCCGCGGCGGCTGGTTCACTGGCACCGGCAGCGGCACCGGCGTCGTAGTCGAACTGGGAATAAGGATTGCTGCTGTCAGGCCGGGACATGGCCGGCGGGTTGGCGCGCATGCGCTCGGCCAGCGCGGAGACCAGGCGCACGCCGTCGGCCAGGCGCGCCGCTTCCTGCTGCGAGCGCAGGGCCAGCGTCTGCAGCGCGCAGGCGCCGGCGATGCCGAGGGCGGCCACGAACAGGGCCACCAGCACTTCGACCAGGGTGAATCCGCCGCCACTGAATCTGCCGCCACCCATTGCCCGCCTCCAGCATCCCGTTTGCATGAGATGCGAAGTTAGCAGCCGAGCCCGGGCCAGCGATGAGCTGCCTCAAGCGTGCGGATGCAACCGGATCGGTGGGTACGGCTCTAAAGGATTACTTGCGTGACTTATTTGCGCGGCTGCCCGACTTCGGCAATCGCTTCCTGGAACTCGGCCAGGTCCTCGAAGTTCTTGTAGACGGACGCAAAGCGGATATAGGCGATCTTGTCCAGGCGCTGCAGTTCCTGCATCACCAGTTCGCCCACGTGGACGGAGTCGACTTCGCGGCGGCCGCTGGTGAGCAGCTTTTCCTCGATCGTGGCCACCGCCCGGTCGATCGCGTCGGCGGCAACGGGACGCTTGCGCAGCGCCAGCATCAGGCTGCCACGCAGCTTGGACGAGTCGTACTCGGTGCGGCTGCCGTTCTTCTTGACGATGAACGGCATCGACAGCTCGATGCGCTCGTAGGTGGTGAAGCGCTTGTCGCACTGGACGCAGCGGCGGCGGCGCCGGATGGCATCGTCCACCTCGGATACGCGCGTATCGAGGACTTGGGTGTCGTCATGATGACAGAACGGACATTTCATGGGGCGCCGGTACTGCGTGATTGATGCGTCGATGCGTCGAAGCTGAGCTGGAACATGGCGCTCCCGCCAAGAAAGCGAGGGAGCGCCGGTAACACGAGCGCCCGGAGGCGCCGGTCGAAGCTTACGCTTCGTAGACCGGATATTTGTCGGTCAGTTGCTTGACTTCGGCCTTGACGCGCTCGATGGTCGCGGCGTCGTTCGGGTTGTCCAGCACGTCGGCGATCAGGTGGCCCACTTTCGTCGCGTCTTCTTCCTTGAAGCCGCGGGTAGTGAAGGCCGGGCTGCCGAGGCGGATGCCCGAGGTCACGAACGGCTTTTGCGGGTCGTTCGGGATGCCGTTCTTATTGCAGGTCATGTGTGCCTGGCCCAGGATCGCTTCCGCTTCCTTGCCGGTCAGGCCTTTCGAGCGCAGGTCGACGAGCATCACGTGCGATTCGGTGCCGCCCGAGACGATGCGCAGGCCGCGCTCGATCAGGGCCGCGGCCAGTGCCTTGGCGTTCTTGACCACTTGCTGCTGGTAAGCCTTGAATTCCGGCGACAGCGCTTCTTTGAACGCGACGGCCTTGCCGGCGATCACGTGCATCAGCGGACCGCCCTGGATGCCCGGGAAGATCGCCGAATTGATGGCCTTCTCGTGCTCGGCCTTCATCAGGATGATGCCGCCGCGCGGGCCGCGCAGGGATTTGTGGGTGGTCGAGGTGACGAAGTCGGCGTACGGCACCGGGTTCGGGTACTCGCCGGCGGCGATCAGGCCGGCGTAGTGGGCCATATCGACCATGAAATAGGCGCCGACTTCCTTGGCCACGCGGGCAAAGCGCTCGAAGTCGATGCGCAGCGAGAAGGCGGAGGCGCCGGCGATGATCAGCTTCGGCTTGTGCTCGCGCGCCAGGCGTTCCATCGCCTCGTAGTCGATGTCTTCCTTCTCGGTCAGGCCGTAGGAGACGACGTTGAACCACTTGCCCGACATGTTCAGCGCCATGCCGTGGGTCAGGTGGCCGCCTTCGGCCAGCGACATGCCCATGATGGTGTCGCCCGGCTTGAGCATGGCGAAGAACACGCCCTGGTTCGCCTGCGAGCCCGAGTTCGGCTGCACGTTGGCCGCTTCGGCGCCGAACAGTTCCTTGACGCGGTCGATCGCCAGCTGCTCGGCGACGTCGACGTATTCGCAGCCGCCGTAGTAGCGCTTGCCCGGGTAGCCTTCGGCATACTTGTTGGTCAGCTGCGAGCCCTGGGCCTGCATCACGGCCGGCGAGGTGTAGTTCTCGGATGCGATCAGCTCGATGTGGTCCTGCTGGCGCTTGTTTTCCTTCTGGATGGCATCCCACAGATCCGGGTCAACCTTGGCCAGCGTGTGATCTTTTGCAAACATGAAAAACTCCAATCGATAAGAGAACCAGGCAACGGGCGGCGCTGAAGGGGCGGGACCGGCGGCTGAAGGCAACCTCGGACAGCCGCGTACAATCGCGCACAATCAGCGCGAACCAGTCGGTGGCTGCCCAGGCGAACGGCATATGAAGTCTCACGTTCCCCGGTGGACGCCCACCTTCGCCGCGCACGGCCGCTCTATCGGCCCGGTCGCGCGGTTTTCGCCAGTTACGTGAGACGTAATGGAACTCCCGATTGTACGGGATGAGCGCATGGCGAAGCAAGAAACCGGCATGACAGGGCGGCAAGCGGCATGGTTGGGCACTCAATATGGCCAGTTCGGCTACAATCTCGCAATTCGACATTGCAGTTCATACCCGTAGTTCAACGCCCCTGGATCCCATCATGATCGTTTTCATCACCGGCGCATCGGCCGGCTTCGGCGCCGAGATGGCGCGCACCTTCGTCAAGAACGGCCACCAGGTGGTGCTGGCCGCGCGCCGCAAGGAACGCCTGGAGGCGCTCGCCAGCGAGCTGGGCGAGTCGGCCCTGCCGATCGCGATGGACGTCACCGACAAGGCCTCGATCGAGGAAGCGCTGTCGATGCTGCCGCAATCCTGGCGCCAGATCGACGTGCTGATCAACAATGCGGGGCTGGCGCTGAACACCAAGCCAGCCCACGAAGTGCCGCTCGAGGACTGGGAAACGATGATCGACACGAACGTCAAGGGCCTGGTCACCATGACCCACGCGCTGCTGCCGTCGATGGTCGAGCGCGGCAGCGGCCTCGTCATCAACCTCGGCTCCGTGGCCGGCCACTACCCCTACCCGGGCGGCAATGTCTACGGCGCCACCAAGGCCTTCGTCGAACAGCTCACGCTGAACCTGCGCGCCGACCTGGTCGGCACGGGCGTGCGCGCGACCAACCTGGCGCCGGGCCTGTGCGGCGGCACCGAATTCTCCAACGTGCGCCTCAAGGGCGACGACGCCGCAGCAGCCAAGGTGTATGAAGGCACGCAGCCGCTGACCGCGCAGGACATCGCCGAGACCGCCTACTGGATCGCCACCCTGCCCCCGCACGTCAACGTGAACCTGATCGAACTGATGCCGACCTGCCAGGGCTTCTCGCCCTTCAACATCAAGCGCAGCTAGGAAGAAATTATTGCCGGTGCGCCTCCGAACCAATGTTTGCGATTTGTAACAGCGGCGCCTGTATGCATAAATCGATGCTAGAGTTGCTGACTTAGCACAAATGATCTTTAGTCAAAGCTGGTGATTATTTGATGTTTTGCCATGCTTTTACTGTCCATGCGGCGGATATACGTTTCCTACCGTACATATGAACGGCAAAAATGGCGTAAAATGTTTCCCATTTTCATACACGGCAGCTGAAATGCCTTCCCTTTTCACCTGGACAGTCCGGGTCTATTACGAAGATACGGACGCGGGCGGCATCGTTTATTACGCCAACTACCTGAAGTTCTTCGAACGCGCGCGTACCGAATGGCTGCGTTCGCTCGACATCCACCAGCAAGACCTGCTCGCCCGGGAAGGCGTGGCCTTCGTCGTGCGCAGCGCGGCGATCGACTACCTGGCGGCGGCGCGCCTGGACGACGACGTGAAACTCACGCTGACGGTGGAAAAGCTCGGCCGCGCATCGGTCCAGTTCGCCCAGCAAGCCTGGCGCGGCGACACGCTGCTGGCCACCGCCGACGTGAAAGTCGGCTGCGTCGACGCCGCCACGATGCGTCCGCGCTCCCTTCCCGACCTCGCCGCTGCTAAAATGCGTGCCGCCTGAATAATCCCAACCCACTACGACGATGAGCGCAGCCCAAGACCTCTCCTTCATTGAACTGATCCGCCACGCACACGTACTGGTGCAACTGGTCCTGGTGCTGCTGATCGCCGTATCGCTCACCAGCTGGACCTATATCTTCCGCAAGATGTTCGCGCTGCGCGCCGCTCGCCGCCAGACCGAGCAGTTCGAACGCAGCTTCTGGGCCGGCGGCAACCTGCACACCCTGCACCAGAGCGCCAGCAGCCAGCGCGACCAGAGCGGTCCCCTGGCCCGCATCTTCGAAGCCGGCATGGGCGAGTTTATCAAGGGCAAGCAGGCCGCGCGCGATGCGCTCGACGGCGGCGCCGTCCTCGATGGCGCCCGCCGCGCGATGCGCGCCGCCTTCCAGCGCGAACTGGACCACCTGGACACCCACCTGAACTTCCTGGCCTCGGTCGGCTCCGTGTCGCCGTACATCGGCCTGCTCGGCACCGTGTGGGGCATCATGAACGCGTTCCGCGGCCTGGCCAACGTCCAGCAGGCCACGCTGGCCGCCGTCGCGCCGGGCATCGCCGAGGCGCTGATCGCCACCGCCATCGGCCTGTTCGCCGCGATTCCCGCCGTGATCGCGTACAACCGCTTCACGCACGACATCGACCGCCTGGCGATCCGCTTCGAGAGCTTCGTCGAGGAATTCTCGAACATCCTGCAGCGCCAGTCGCGCTGACCGACGCACGAGGACACCGACATGGCCTTCAACAGCAGCATGCGCAGCTCGCGCCGCAAGCTCAAGTCCGAGATCAACGTCGTGCCGTACATCGACGTGATGCTGGTGCTGCTCATCATCTTCATGGTGACGCCGCCGGCCCAGAATCCGAGCGAAATCAAGCTGCCGAGCGCCGAGCGCTCGACCCAGCCGCCGGACGACTACATCCAGATCGCCGTCAAGGACAAGGGCCAGCTGGCGATCGGCATCAACGGCAAGAAACCGCAGGGACTGGAAGACGTCTCCAACCGCCAGGCCCTGATCCAGCGCCTGGCCGCGATCCACGAAGAGCATCCGGATTACCCGGTCCTGATCGCGGGCGACCGCGAGAGCAAGTACGACGACGTGATCCAGTTGATCTCGGAAGCCAAGAAGATGGGCATCCAGCGCGTCGGCCTGGCGACGAAGTGAAGAACTGATGGCAGCAGAGAAGCGCAACGATAACGACACGGCCGGCCCGCACTACCGGGTACCGCCGGAACCGAACCGCTGGCCCGCGATCGGCCTGGCGGTGGGCGTGCACGCCCTGCTGCTGGCCTTCCTCGTGATCGGCGTGAACTGGCAGAGCAATACCCCGGTGGCCGTGGAGGCCGAGATCTGGGACGTCGACACGCAGATCGCCGCCCCGCCCGCGCCGCCGCCGGAACCCGAACCGGAACCCGAACCCGAGACTCCGCCGCCGGAGCCGACCCCGCGCGCGGTCGAACCGCCGCCGCCCCCGGTCGAGCAGCCGGCTCCGCCGAAGCAGCCCGACATCGCCCTCGGACGCGAGAAGAAGCGCCAGGAAGAACTGAAGCGCAAGGAACAGGCACGCCTGGAGCGCGAGCGCGAGGAACGGGAAAAAGAGCGCGAAGAACAGAAACGCCTCGAGCAGCAGAAGCGCGAGGACGACAAGAAAGCCAAGGCGCTGGCCGAGAAGAAGCAACGCGAACAGGCCGAGAAAGAAAAGGAAGCGGCCGACAAGAAGGCACGCGAGGACGCCGCCAGGAAGGAAGCCGAGCAGAAGAAGAAGGACGAGGCCGAGAAGAAGAAAAAGGCCGACGCCGAGAAGAAGAAACAGGAAGCGGCGGACCAGAAGAAACGCGATGCCGCGCGTGCCGAGGAAATGCGCCGCATCACGGGCGCCGCGGGATCCGGCGCGCCGAGCAGCACGGGCACCGCCGAGAAGTCGAGCGCGCCGGGCCGCGACAAGGGCTATGTGGCCGCCATCACGGCCAAGGTGAAGGGCAATACCTCGTACGCGGGCGACTTGAACGAACCGGGCAATCCGACGGTGACCTTCATCGTCACGCAATTGCCGACCGGAGAGATCCTGTCGGTGCGTAAAACGAAGAGCAGCGGCGTGCCCGCATTCGACGAGGCCGTCGAAAAAGGCATCCGCAAATCGGAACCGCTGCCCAAGAAGAAAGATGGTACGGTAGAGAGAACCCTCGAGATCAATTTCCGCATGAAAGACCTGCAGTAACAAGCGCGGAGATGCGGTCCCGAGCCAAACCATTGCTGAGTTGAGAAATTTATGAAGAAACTACATACCCTGCTGTTTTCGGCGTCCCTCCTGATGGGCACCGCCGCACATGCCCAGCTGCGCGTGGAGATCGCCGGCGTGGGCAGCAACCAGATCCCGGTCGCCGTGGCGGCCTTCGCCGACGAATCGGTGGCGCCGGAACAGGTGTCCGCCATCATCCGCGCCGACCTCGAACGCAGCGGCGTGTTCAAGGTCATCGATGCGCGCCAGGCCATTTCGGACAGCGCCAGCGTCGACCTGGGCGCCTTCAAGGCCAGCGGCGCCGATGCCCTCGTGGTGGGCTCGGTGCAGAAGATGTCGGACGGCCGTTTCCAGGTCCGCTATAAACTGCTCGACACCGTCAAGCAGGCGCCCCTGTCGCAGTTGTCGGATGCCGTCTCGGCCCGCAACACGCGCCTGGAAGCGCACCGCATCGCCGACGACATCTATGAAAAGCTGACGGGCGTGCGCGGCATCTTCTCGACCCGCCTGACCTATGTGCGCCAGGACGGTCCGCGCGACTACAAGCTGGTGGTGGCGGATGCCGACGGCGCCGGCGAGCAGATCGCGGCGCACGGCAAGGAACCGATCATTTCGCCGTCCTGGTCGCCGGACGGCACCAAGGTCGCCTACGTCTCGTTCGAGCTGCGCAAGCCGGTGATCTACGTGCAGAACCTGGTCACCGGCCAGCGCACGGTGGTCGCCAACGAAAAGGGCAACAACTCAGCGCCGGCCTGGTCGCCGGACGGCACCAAGCTGGCCCTGGCGCTGTCGCGCACGGGCAATACCCAAGTCTTCATCGTCAATGCCGACGGCAGCGGCATGCGCCGCCTGACCACCAGCAACGGCATCGATACCGAACCGCGCTTCTCGGCCGACGGCCAGAGCGTGTATTTCACCAGCGACCGCAGCGGCGGTCCGCAGATTTATAAAATGAGCGTGGGCGGTGGCCAGGCCTCCCGTGTCACGTTCAACGGCAACTACAATATCAGCCCTCGACTCTCCCCGGACGGCAAGACGCTGGCGTGGATTTCGCAACGCGATGGGGGTTTTTCTCTGTATGCGATGGACCTGGCCAGCGGCCAGGAACAACGCTTGGCCGACGGGGCCACCGAACCGAGTTTTTCGCCGAACGGCAAATACATCATGTATGCAACCAAGGGTGGCGGCCGTACCGCGCTGGCCGTGGTGTCGGTTGACGGGCGCATCAAGCAACGCTTGAGCACCCAGGCGGGAAACATTCGGGAGCCCAGCTGGGGCCCGTTCATGAAGTAAAAATTTTTTGACCAGGAGAAAAACCATGCGCAATCTGAAAACCGCAGCCTTCATCGCTACCGCCGCAGCCCTGCTGTCGGCGTGCTCGTCCACCAAACTGAACGACACCCCGGTCGTCGAAAAGGCACCTGTGGCCGAAGCCGCTCCGCCGGCCGACACCAGCCGCGACATCCGTCCGGTCGAAACCGGCAACGTCGATCCGCTGAACGATCCGAAAGGCGTTCTGGCGAACCGTAGCGTGTACTTCGACTTCGACAGCTACGCCGTGCGTGCCGATGGCAAGCCGGTCGTCGAGAACCACTCGGCCTACCTGACCAAGAACACCGGCCGTAAGGTTCTGATCCAAGGCAACACCGACGAGCGCGGCGGCACCGAATACAACCTGGCCCTGGGCCAGAAGCGCGCCGAAGCCGTGCGCAAGGCGATGACCACCCTGGGCGTGTCGGACAGCCAGCTGGAAGCCGTTTCGCTGGGCAAGGAAAAGCCGAAAGCCGAAGGCCACGACGAATCGGCATGGGCTGAAAACCGTCGCGCCGACATCGTCTATCAATAATCGGACGCTGCCAACACCGTTCATGACGGTTGATTGACAGCGGGGCGGGAGGCAGTGCAGACTGCATCCCGCCCCGTTTCCATTTGGATTTAGAAAGCTACAGATGATCAAACTGCCACAGCTCCGCCTCGCAGCCGTCGCCCTCGCCCTGGCCGCCTGGTTCCCCCTGCATGCGAGCGCCGGCCTGCTCGACGACGACGAAGCCCGCCGCGCGATCCTCGACCTGCGCGCGAAGCTCGAAGCTCTGACACGCGACGTCAACGGCCGCCTCGACACCAAGGCCGACAAGAGCTCCACGCTCGACATGCTGAACCAGCACGAGCAGACGATGCAGGAAATCGCACGCCTGCGCGGCCAGGTCGAAGTGCTGGCCAACCAGGTCGCCACCGCGCAAAAGAACCAGAAAGACCTGTACGCCGACCTCGACGCCCGCATGCGCAAGCTCGAGCCGCGCCAGGAAGTCGTCGACGGCCAGACCGCCGAAGTCCTGCCGAGCGAAAAAGCGTCGTACGACGCCGCCATGGAACAGTTCAAGTCCGGCGACTACAAGGGTGCGATCGGCTCCCTGCAAAGCTTCGTGCGCCAGTACCCGCAATCGGCCTACGCCGCCAACGCCCAGTACTGGCTCGGCAACGCCTACTACGCCCAGCGCGACTACAAGAACGCGATCGCCGCCCAGGAAGCCGTCGTCTCTAACTACGGCACCAGCGCCAAGGCCCCGGACGCCATGCTGAACATCGCCAGCAACTACGTCGAACTGAAGGATTCCAAGAACGCCAAGAAGACCCTGCAGGCACTGGTGAAGAAGTACCCGGACGCCGCCGCCGCCCAGACCGCCAAGGAACGCCTCGCTTCGCTCAAATAAGCACGTTCGCTTGATGAGTATTTGACAGGGATCAGGAAGCCCCCTATAATCTTGCTTCTTCGGGTCGTTAGCTCAGTTGGTAGAGCAGCGGACTTTTAATCCGTTGGTCGCGTGTTCGAGCCACGCACGGCCTACCAGAATACAGCAGTAACAATGAAGGCGTTGCGAGTGATCGTGACGCCTTTTTTGTTTTCTGAAAATTCTTGCTCGGGGCTGGACTTCCGAACGTGCGACGCCCAGGCGGTCACTCCTCTTCTCACTCTTCAAATATCAATCGCCGATAGTCGGCGCTTGGTACCCCAACCAGCTTTCCCTCGGCTTCTTTGTAAAGCAGAAACCGGAGCGAAAGTTTTCCGTTGACTACCGATATCTCGCCCAAGTTCTTATCTGACAAATTAATTTCCTCCAGTTCGATTGACTCATTGCAACTGCCGATCAGAATGCGCGAAATCTGCTTCGGCTTGGCTTTGCTAACATCAATAAAGTTCATATAGATTTCCAACCCAGCGCCACATTGACCGCGTCCGTCACCGCCGCTGATTCTGATCGCAGAAATATACACAAGTATGCTTTTATTCCGATAAGGTTGCAAAGAAAAAGGTAATAATCCGATGACCTCGTCGGCGCCGACCAACTCAGGATCGAACCTTTTCGGAATTTTCTCAAGGACAGTTCTACTCTTATCGACGAAAAGCACAATCTCAAACGAGCGTCTGTCATAGTTAATCTTGAAAGTGCGACCATTGCTGGACTGCTGATACTACACGAGTTCCGGTGCCGCTCAAATTAGAATCTGACTGCGCGAATACTGTTGAGGAGATAGTCGACAACCAAGCGAAGACGACCACGTATTTTATCAGTTCCACGCATTCCCCACTTTATCTAAAATTAACCTGAGTTCTCGCCCTCTCTCCACTCAAATTATCGCCATCAAGAAAGAAACTCTGAGTCGGACCCAGCATACACTTTTCTGAACCTTAGGTATCCGGCTCTGAAGTGTAGGCCAAATGATGTCTTCCATGGCTCTCGCCACCCGACATACATATGTGGTATTTTCCCCGTTCTCTCATACTCCGCAACTGCCCTGCGCTCATCCGCACTCATCAGATTTCCGGGAGATTTAAAATCACTTTTCCCAATCAACACCGGATTGCTCTGCCTTTTTAACCTGACAAGCTGCTGCAAGTAACCGTGCATCGCCTTTTCGTTATCGATGGGGCTTAGCTTGAACGAGGCACGAGAATCGTGCACGTAATCATCAAAGAATTGCTGAACGTCCGGCGTTGGCTCAATCAGTTTATCCCACCAAGTCGCGATCTCTTCCCATTCCCCTTCATGTCCGTGTCGGAATCCGGGGCCTTGAGGACTAGGTTTGAAGACGGCACCTTTTCGCTTTACCCATGTATTAAATTCCGCGATTTCTTCCTCGAATTCTCTTGCGGAACTAGAAAGATCATTCTTGAAAAAGTTCGATGTACGAACAAAGCAACTGCTGTTTTCGATAGAGTTTCTTCCGCTGAGTCGACGAAAAAAGCGCCACTCAATCATCTTGCGCATGTTCTCGCGCATCAGCAGGTGCATCGGACCTTCCTTCAGTCTGCAAGATGCCAGATATGAATTAAAGGCAGTAATTGTTCTTTTCTGTACTGAAAATTTCTCTTTTGTCGCGACACTCGCCAATTCCAACTTAAAAGGAACACCATTTACTCTCGCCTCTTTGTACATCATAATAAGAGGAATCCTGGATAGCATATCGCCACCTCCTGCATCCAAGCCTTTTCCCTGCTCGCAAGGACAATAACCTCCCCCCACATCAGAATGTGCGCCGGGAACAATAATTTCCATGCATGTGGCAGGTAAGATTCCATTGACTGAGACCGAGTCAACCGGGAAACTTCGACGCGGTTCATGGGCGGCAATTAGATGAAGACACTTCACGCCATTTGGCACACGCAAACTGTCTTCCGTATCCGCCCATGCGCGATGTCCGTTGAAGTTACCGGTTGTGCTTGCAAGACCGACGGAAGCCACGGTATCGAACAATCCCAGGAAATCAAATTCTACGCGAAAGCCACCAAGCGACATCTCCCCTTCTTTGCCAGCGATCCGTGCATCGAGCTCACATAACGATCTGAGCCAATTAAGAAAGGCACGGGCTTCGGAAGCCCCGCGCGAAAACCCGAAGATCGATATGTAAATCGTTTTTACAATCGCCGGTTCAATTTTGGCAATGCGTCCAGTTTTGTGGTCTGGTCGATGCAACGCCAGCGCGCACTGTAGTTTATTGAGCATCAAGCCAAAGACCTGGAGCGCAACCATTGGGGATGGAGTATTTAACAATGAAAGAGAATATTTTCCATCCGGCGCAGGGCCTTTCTTCATCATGAGCCGCGAGATTTTATCTAAGCATATCCTGTTAATATGAGAATCTATCTCACTCTGCCGAACCAGAGGGGAATTCAGGAAATAACGATGTACATTATTGACCGCCTGTATCAGCGCCCAAATTATTCGTGCTTGACCTTGCCGTCCTGCAGAGGCACCTAGACTCTGCTCGAATCCTTGCCCACTATCATGAACTTGCTTGAACGGAGATGCCACGCCCGGGACATAGACTCGGAAGAAGTTGGCGAATTTTTTTTCGTCCCAATCTGCAGTTTTTGGTAAAACATCTGGAACACCCTGCCCAGGATAGCAGTCGTAAAGTCGCGCCACATTGGAATGATCGCGTGTTTTTTCCGCCAACTCGTAGTTATTCTTTGTCCCATCGAAAAAGAACCCAAAAAACAGATTGGTCCGGCAAGCTTGCGTTGGATTCCCGACCACAACACTCTCTCGTTGACGAGAAAGGTCCTCGATTTTCTTTCTTTCGTTCTTGGCGAATATCGCTTCGAATTCCGTTGCGAACTCGAAGCTTTCTTCGACCGGCGGGCATAGAGTGGCAGTCATGGTTTCGCATCCATTATCTTCTGCAATCGATCTTTGCTTCTATTCAGACCTTCACTGTATTCACGCGCAAGCTCATCGATATATTGAGGATCATCCGGCCCGGTATATTTCGCTAGAGATTTCGAATCATATGATTTCGTATATCCCCAAGACTCTTCGGCGCGACGCAAAGGCTTTTCCTTGAGCTCCAGCAAAAGATCCTCATAAAGCTTTACATTGCCTTGCTCATGTTTTCTATATATTTCCCATCTTTCCCTTCGATATTCCAAAGACGGCATCGGCCATCCTTTTACACGCCCTGGCCACTTTGGGTGATCAGGTTGAAGATCGCTTAAAACCACGCTAATCCTGCCTCCAGGCTCCCGCAAAACCCACAGTTCTTCAGGCTTCCCGCTCGTATAGCGCGGGACATCGACCATATGGATCTCCGTTATCTCCGGCAGCGGATCCTGGGGCTTTCGCTTCGGCAACCAGTGGGTCGTACGTATCGTCAACTGAGTGCCTGGCTTCCACTGTATGGGTAACTCGGCGCAGCAGGTAATCCCTCCAGCGGAGAATGGATCGATATGTTCACCGCCTGTCACCTTATCAGGGTCATTGGGTTCGACTACGTAATAGCTAAATTCGCTTCCGCTATAATCGACGCCATGCAAGCCTACACTTGCTGTCGATTTTTCCTGGCATGCGCCGAGTAGGATATTTACCCCCAAAGTTAATACAATGGCGATTTTCCGAAAACTATTCTTCTTGAAGCTGGTCATTTTCGATGTCTTTCTTCCAAATCGCTAGTGACGACACGGCGGCCGTAAGGTCCGTCAACCTGTTCTGTTTCCAATACCACTCACACCAGTCGACCAAGTTGTTTTCCTCCAAACTCTCAAGCCGTGCTGCCCGCAGTGCGATGACCAGGAGCGCATGGCTTTTCGACGGCTGAGAAAACACGTCGCGGCCATGGTGGTGCAATAAACCCATCAGTTCATCAGCTTGGCTGTCGTCGACGAGGGCAGAAAACTGTTGAGCATTTAAGGTCGGCGACTTTGCCGCTGCAGCATTCGAGCTTGTGACGACGTCGAGCTCGTACCAAAGTCCGTCGCGACCGACGTACGACCATGACACCGCTGGCCCGGTCAATTGTTTCCGCTGTGCGAAGTTGAGCGTCGAAAGAATTGCGGGTAATCGCCGGGTGTCCGGAAATCTGAAGTTAAAACGCTGGATGTCTGCTTCCACGATGCACCATACCCTCAGACGCTCGGCAAGCTGGCTGAGGGATTCGGAGGTAATGATCGCACTGACCATGGGCCAACCACTGCATTGCCTTAACATCGACTTCAACCATCGGTCTGCACGATCGTACGGTGTCACGAATGGCGATGCATCTCGTGTATTTTGATTACATCCCGGGAGTGAATCGAACAGAATTACTTTTCGCTCGCTCGGAAAGCCGTGATGCAAACCTGGCACGCACGCACCGTCGAGTAGTAGATAGAGATGAAAGCCCGATGACAATAAGGCGCAGTGTTTGTCAAGGTGACCCAACCAGTCTTCCGCAAACGCATCGATAAGCATGTCACTGCACCAAGGTAAATGCCGGCCCGGCGGCCAGCGCTTTTTTCAGGCACTCTACGCAGATACTCCCTGGAAGCGCCGGCATGTCATACGGCGACTTCTCCGGCCCGTCCAGATCCTTTGTCCCAGCCTGCACCCGGATTGTCCCCGGGCATTGCACAAGAATATTCCCACCCTCGATCGTGATATTCGCCCCACCCGCCGTTGACAAACTGATCCTCTTCGCCGCCGCCCAATCGATATGCGCATTCGCGCTGACGACATCCACCTCATCCCGTCCCTGCACCTTGAGCACGTCCGCCTGCGCCTGAATATCGATCTTTTCCTTTGCAGCGATGAGTTGGACTCCACTGTCTCCCTCCCCCGCCTTGACGGCACCGCCCAGCACTCCGATGGCCTGTCCCGTCTGGATAGAGAGCGCGCCTCCAACGGAAAACTGCGTATCCATCCCGCTCATCAGGCTGACGGTTTCTCCATTCGCCAACTGCAGATGCTGCCCGGCGACCGCCCCGATGCCGTCGCGCGCGGAAAGGGCGAGGAGTGGAGCTGACAGATGCGGTAGCGGTCCGCTGCGGTCCTTGTCGACCGTCCCGGCCAGCGCCGCCTGCATGGCCGGCAAGGGCGCCGCTTTGTCGTCCAGGACAGCGGCGCCCGCTTTCGCCGCGCCGGCATGCACCGCCAGGCCGACCGTCTGATGGGTCGTGGCGGCAGCGTGGAACGCAGCGGCCACCTGCGTCGCTTGCTGCAACATCCCGATGCCCGCCTCGTTTACGCCCGCGGCATCGCGCGACGACGCCGTATGAGCAAGCGCATAGGTCGACACCAGCAACCCCGCCCCCGCACGCACCGCCCCGCAGGCATCGCTGCGCAACTCCGCTCCCAGGCCGCGGAAACTGCCGCGGTAGTTGTCCGCCGCGTGGATCAGGTGGCCCAGATTGAGTTCGCTGGCCGCGTGCGTGCAGCGCAGTTGCACGCGCCCCTGCGCATCGGTGTCGTCGAATAGCAGCTGGTTGTAGCCGGCGCCGCCGAATTCCTTGCTGCGCATGCCCCATTGCGCCGCCGCGTTGCGGTGGCCTGCGCTGTCGGCCGAGGCGCCGTGCCACAGGGGGGCGTTGCCGCCGGCTCGGTTGCCCTGCCCCGACGATGCGCCGTCACGGGCGGCCTCGAAGCATGACACGTCATCCGAGGCGGTCACGGCGCCGCCCGGCGTCGGCACGCTGCCGCCCTCGCCCTGGCCGTTGTACAGGGCGCCGACGATGATGGGGCGGTCGATGTCGTTCTCGAGGAATTGCACCAGCACTTCCTGGCCGATGCGCGGCAGAAACTGGCTCCCCATGCCGCCGCCCGCCGAACGCTGGGCGACACGGACCCAGCATGCGGCGTTTCCGTCTTCCTGCCAGTGGTAGCGGATGCGCACGCGGCCCAAGCGGTCGCAGTACAGCTCGTCGGCGCCGTTCGAGACGTCGCTCCCGTCCGGGCCGACTACGATGGCGCTCTGCGTGCCGAACGCGGTCGGTTTCGGGTCCGGTAGTCCTGGACGCCAAGGCACCTCGGCCGGAATCGCCTCGAAGCGGTTCGCGTAGCCCGTTCTGACGGCCTGTTCGATGATAGGCTCCATATCGTCGGGCCAGTGATCGCCAACAATGTCTTCCAGCAGTTCCGGTACCGGCCCGAACAGTTCGGCCAGCGCCAGCGATGCGGCCGGCGGCAGGTTGTTGATGCCGACGCTCGTCACGCGCACGACCGTAAAGGCGGGTGCATTGCCGAGCCGGCGCAGCGGCGTGCCAACAATGGCCAGGCATGCAGCTGCGGCCAGCCGGCGGACGGTCGAGCGGCCGCTCCATTGCTGGACACGCGCTTCGTGCGCCTGCATGCGCAGGTCGGCCTGGTGCTGGGCGTGGCTGCGGTCGGCAAAGGCATACTGGCCTGGCACGTCGTAGTCTTCCAGCACCGGCAGACCCGCCGCGGCCAGCTGCGATGGCGCTGAGCCGACGATGCTCTGACGCGCCTTGTAGTCGCTGCTCAGCAACGTCGTGAGCGATGCCTGCAAGGTATGGCGCGCCTGCAATGCCTGCACGCCATCCCCGTCTTCCAACGCGCTGTCCGCATGAAAGGGAACCAGACCGATGCCGGCCGGGCCCGGCACAGTGCTGTCGGCAAACAGCACCATGACGGGTCCGTCGTCGCCCTGGTCGAAGCGCCAGCACAGGCCTTCCTCGCCGAGGAGCCGGCGCACGAAGTCAAGGTCGGATTCGCGGTACTGGCAGCAGTAGCTGCGCGGGGGCGTGTCGGCGAGAAAGGCAGCGACCTCGTCGCTCCAGCGCCAGTTCGCGGCCGGACGGTAGACCTCGAACACCTCGTCGACGATCTCGACGACGCTCCGGTCCTGCCACACGCGCGACTGCCGCACATACGCCAGCCGCCAGGTCCACGGCGCGACGCGCAGGCGATAGCGCGCCAGGCCGCCGTCACCGCCCAGCATAACGACGGCACAGACTTCACCGTCGAAGGACGTCCGGGTGCCGTCTGCCAGGCGCACACGCAGGCTGGCCTGCTGGCCCAGCAGGGATTCGATATCGAGAAAGGCGCTCGTCGACAGCACGATGAGTTCGCGCATGCCGACTTCCTGCAGCGCGTCGTCGCCCGCGAAGGCCTCGACCAGCAGCTCCGTGTCGCCGACATCCAGCGCATAAAGGCGCTCGGCTCCCGAGAAGGCAGCCAGTGCATCGACGACTTGCGCTAATACAGTACCCATGCCGGATCCGCTCCATGGAGATGCCGAAAAAAGCATCTGCCACGATAGCGCGGCCACCGTGCCGGGTTTTGTTCAGGCTCAGTGCAATTGCTTGGCGGCACGAAGCCGCAGCAGGATCAGGCCGTCTCGGGCGCCGGTTCGGCCGCCTTGCGCAAACACACCGACAGACTCGACGTGCTGGGGTTGTCCACGAACAGGCAGCGCTTGCCCGTGCGCTTGCAGAAATCCTTGACGCGCCAATAGGCCTGGTGGCTGATGCAGCCGGTCTGGCAGATCACGAGATCGGCCGCGGCCAGACTCGTGTCGAGCAGCTCGCTGGCCTGCTCGACGCCGCCGTCGTGGTGCATGAAGCGGGCGCCCTCCTTTTCCAGCAGGTCGCGGTAGTTCGGGACATTGCTGCTGCGCCCGCCGACGCACAGCACGGTCTTGTCGACCAGTGCCAGGCGCGCGGCCGTCGGTACCGGCATCGACACGGGTACCGGGGCAACGGAGGGCGCCGGCGGCGCCGCTTCCTGGCGTTCGCGGGCGACGCGCTGGCGCAGCTGCGCGAGCTTGTCGCCCAGCGCCTGTTCGCGCGCTTCCAGTTCTTCCACGCGGCGCAGCAGGCGTTCGCGGTCGCGCATGTCGGGCATTGCAGCTTCCAGCGCATCGAGCTGGCGCCGCAGCGCGTCGATGGTGGCGTCGCGCTGGGCCAGTTCGGTGCGCAGCTGCACGCCCTGCTCGGCCAGGCGCGCCGCTTCCCTGGCCTTGATGTCGGCGGCGCGCGCGGCCTTGTCGCGGGTCTGTTCCAGTTCCGCCGCCAGTTGCGCGTTCTGCTTCTGCAATGCGGTGAAGCGGGCCACGTCCACGCGCACGCTAGCGCCGGCCTGGTGCTGGATCATGTGCATGTCGCGCACGATGGCTTCCGTCAGCCAGGCATCGCAGCGCGGATGGCTCAATGCGGCCCAGAAGCTGCCGGCGGTGTCACCGCTGTCGACGGCCTGGCGCCACAGCGCCATCATGGCGGCGCCGTCGCGGGCATCCTTGAACTTGCGGATCACGCCGGCGAAGCGCTCGTCCAGCGTGCGCTGCAGCAGCTCGGCCATGCGGCTGCGGTTCGCGCATTCGTGCACGGTCCAGACGTGCAGGTCGTAGTCGTCGCCTTCGACGGACATCGTCGCGACCTTGCCCACCAGCTTGCGCAGCAGCGACAGGGGCAGGCATACGCCGATGATCGGGCAATGGCAATTGGGGGGCAGTTCCCACAGGCGGCGCCGGCGCGAGCCGGACACGTCTTCCTGCACGGCGAGTCTGGGGCGGTCGTGTTCACACATGGTCGCCTCCTTCAGTGCAGCGCGCGGTCGACGACGTGCGCGGCCGGCGCTTGCGGCAGGCTGGCGTCCAGCTCGAGCTGGGCCCGTACCATGAGGCCGGCCAGGCCACGGAAGGTCTCGCGCGTCAGGCGCAGCGACAGTTGCGGGATGGCGACGTGGATCGTCCCGCATTCGGAACAGGTAGTCACCTGGCCGGCGGCACCGGAAGCGAGAACGAGGCAGCGGCAGGCGGAATCGGAAGTGGTCATGGCTAGTCGATCGCAAGGAAAACACAGCCAATGTAGCGCACCTTGAGCCTGATGTAAATGAGAATCATTATCAATAATCTGCGCGTGCGCGACGACGTCGCGGAGCAACGTTGCTGGGCGTCAAGCAATGATTCGCTTTCCTCCCGAGCCATTTCTCGAAGGAATATTCTTATCCGCCGTAGTCCCTCGCTCATCCGGTACACTGTGCCGGTCGTCCGCAACCATTCACCGAGCTTGCCATGTCCTTCGACCTTTCCGATACCCTCGTGGTCGGCATTTCCGCCACCGCCCTGTTCGACCTGGCCGATGCCGACGCCGTCTACAAGGCGAAACACGCGAAGAACCCCCAGAACGCGCTGGAGGAATACCGCGCCTACATGCTCGAGCGCGAAAACGAGCCGCTGCGCGACGGTACCGGCATGGCGCTCGTACGCGCCCTGCTCGGCCTGAACCGGCATGCGAGCGACGGCAAGCCCCTGGTCGAGGTCGTCGTCATGTCGCGCAACAGTCCGGAAACGGGCGTGCGCGTGTTCAACAATATCCGTTCGCGCGGCTTGCCGATCGCACGCCACGCGTTCACGGGTGGGGAGTCGGTCGTCGATTACCTGGATGCGTTTGCCGTCGACCTGTTTTTGACGACCAATGTCGACGATGCCCAGCGCGTGATCGACGCCAAGGCCTGCGCCGCCGCCGTGCTGAAACCGCCGCCGGTATCCAGCGAGGCGCCGCCGCAAGACCAGGTGCGCATCGCCTTCGATGGCGATGCCGTGCTGTTCGACGATGCCAGCGAGCTGGTCTACAAGACGGAGGGCCTGGACCGCTTCCACACGGTAGAAGACGAAAAGCGCAACGAGCCGATGAACGACGGCCCCTACGCGATCCTGCTGCGCAAGCTGGCGCGCTTGCAGGAGCGCCTGCCGTTCGGCGCGGACGTCTCGCCCGTGCGCATCGCCATCGTCACGGCGCGCAGCGCGCCGGCCGAGATGCGCGTCATCAATACGCTGCGTCATTGGGGCGTGTATGTGAACGAGATTTTCTTCCTCGGCGGCGTGCCCAAGTCGAAGATCGTCAAGGCCTTCCGCGCCCACCTGTTCTTCGACGACCAGGACCTGCACCTGGATCCAGCCGCCAAGCACGTGCCGTCCGGCCGCGTGCCCTACCGGTCGGACTCGCCGCTCTATACGGCACTCCCGATGCTGGCCCCGGAGCCGCCACTGCTGGTGGAAAAGCTCGAGACACCATGAGTCCATGCGTGCATATGCATGTTCATATAGCAAAATAATATGACGGGGAAATGAAGCCGGCTCATGCACACCAGCATGATTGCTTATAAAATGCGGTTCTTATATTCCACGGATGCATAAAGATGTCCGGGAATCACTGACCAAGGACCCCATGAGCCTCTCCCTGATCCTGAATCTGGTAATCGCCGTCGCCGTCTGCGCCCTGTTGTATGTGATGCAACAGCGCCATGTCTCCTTCACCAAGCGGGTCTTCACCGCCCTCGGCCTCGGCGTCGTGCTGGGCGCCGCCTTCCAGGGCGTGTACGGGAACGGCGCGCAAGTCATCAAGGACACCAACGAGTACCTGGGCATCGTCGGCAGCGGCTACGTCAAGCTGCTGCAAATGATCGTCATGCCGCTGATCATGGTGTCGATCATCCAGGCCGTCCTCAAGCTGCGCAACGCCTCCTCGCTCGGCAAGATCAGTGCGCTGACCATCGGCACGCTGATGGCGACGACGGCTGTCGCCGCCACGATCGGCATCCTGATGGCCAAGCTGTACGGCCTGACGGCGGTGGGCCTGACGTCCAGCGCGGCGGAAGTCGCGCGCGGCGCCTACCTGGAAGGCAAGCTGGCCACGGCGCAGGACATCTCGCTGCCGAAGATGATCCTATCTTTCATTCCGGAAAACCCCTTCCTCGACATGACGGGCGTGCGCAATACCTCGACCATCGCCGTCGTGCTGTTCTCGATCTTCATCGGCGTCGCGGCCACCGGCATCGCCGGCAAGCAGCCGGACGTGTTCGAATCGTTCAGCCGCTTCATCCACGTCGTCCACGCCATCGTCATGCGCATGGTCACGCTGGTGCTGCGCCTGACGCCGTTCGGCGTGTTCGCGCTGATCACCCAGGTGGTGGCCAAGTCGAGCCTGCAGGACATCCTGAACCTGATCGGCTTCGTGGCCGCCTCGTACAGCGCGCTGATCCTGATGTTCGGCGTGCACCTGATCCTGATCTCGCTGGCCGGCCTGAATCCGGCCCGCTACGTGAAGAAGATCTTCCCGGTACTGGCCTTCGCCTTCACGTCGCGCACCTCGGCCGGCTCGATCCCGATGAGCGTGCAGACCCAGACGGCGCGGCTGGGCACGCCCGAAGGCATCGCCAACTTCGCCGCCAGCTTCGGCGCCACGATCGGCCAGAACGGCTGCGCCGGCATCTATCCGGCCATGCTGGCCGTCATGATCGCGCCGACCGTCGGCATCGATCCCTTCACCAGCCACTTCCTGCTGACGCTGATCGGCATCGTCACCATCGGCTCGGTGGGCGTGGCCGGCGTCGGCGGCGGCGCGACCTTCGCGGCGCTGATCGTGCTGTCGGCGATGAACCTGCCGGTGGCGCTCGCGGGCCTGCTGATCTCGATCGAGCCGCTGATCGACATGGGCCGCACGGCGTTGAACGTCAGCGGTTCGATCACGGCCGGCACCCTCACCAGCCGCGTGCTGGGCCAGACCGACATGAAGGTATTCGAGAGCGACGCCGAACTCAACCTCGATTCCGACCAGCAGGTAGCATAAGCCCTTCATTTTCTGCGCACGTTTTCTCAAGGAATCGTGCGCAGACGTCCCGCCGAATCCGTCTATCATGATGTCATATCGTTATCGGATGCGGCTGGGTGATGGAACAAAAATGGCCTCAAGAAATATGGCTGGTCAGGCACGGCCAGAGTGCCGGCAACGTCGCGCGTGACGAGGCCGAGGCTGCGGCCGGCCTGTCGATCGACATCGCCGAGCGCGACGTGGACGTGCCGCTGTCCGAGCTCGGCATGCGCCAGTCGGAAGCGCTGGGCGCCTGGTTCGCGGCGCTGCCGCCCGGCAGCCAGCCGAACGTGGTGCTGCACTCGCCTTATGTGCGCGCGGCCGAGACGGCCAATATCCTGATGCAGCGCCTGAACCGCGAGGAACTGCTCGCGGTGCATGCCGACGAGCGCCTGCGCGAAAAGGAATTCGGCATCCTCGACCGCCTGACCACGCACGGCATCGCCCACAAATACCCCGAGCTGTACGAACAGCGCCGCCACGTCGGCAAGTTCTATTTCCGTCCGCCGGGCGGGGAAAGCTGGTGCGACGTGATCCTGCGCCTGCGCGGCGTACTGGAAACCGTCACGCGCGAATATCCGCGCGAACGCGTGCTGATCGTCGGCCACCAGGTCATCGTCAACTGCTTCCGCTACCTGCTCGAACGGCTCGACGAGGCCACGATCCTGGCGCACGACCGCGCCGGCGACGTGCCGAACTGCTCCGTTACCTCGTATTCCTTCGATCCCACCCTCGGCAAGCGCGGCAAGCTGGCGCCGCGCCTGGTCAATTTCGTCGCCCCGCTCGAAGCAACCGGCACCCCCGTCACCGCTGGCAAGGATGTGCCGGCGGGTGCCAAGGCCTGAGATATCCCTCATGACGCTCCCCACCAACGCCCGCCCGCGCGACGTCGACGCCAGCCTGCTGCGCAGCTGGCCCCTGCCCGCGCCGTCGCATGAAGGCGACAAGGAAGCGCGCGGCCATGTGCTGGTGCTCGGCGGCTCGCGCGAGATGCCCGGTGCCGTGATCCTGGCCGCCACGGCGGCGCTGCGCGCCGGCGCCGGCAAGCTCACCATCGCCACCGGACGCAGCGTGGCCCAGTTGGTCGCGCTGGCCATTCCCGAATCGCGCGTGCTGGGCCTGGCCGAGACCGAGGCCGGCGGCTTTGCCGTCGATGCCGTGGCCGCGCTCGATCCGCTGGCCGACAAGATCAGCGCCATCCTGATCGGCCCCGGCATGCAGGATGAAGCGGCCACCGCGCGCCTGGTTCACGCGCTGCTGCCGCGCCTGGAAGGCGGCAACGTCAAGGTGCTGCTGGACGCCGACGCGATGGGCGCGCTGCTGTTCCCGCCGCACGGAACGCCGGCGCCGTTCCGCTTCGGCACGCCGGTGCTGCTGACCCCGCACGCGGGCGAGATGGCGCACCTGACCGGCATCGCCAAGGACGAGATCTGCCTCACCCCCGAACGCTACGCCTGCGAGGCGGCCGAGCGCTGGAATGCCGTCGTCGCGCTGAAGGGTGCGCGCACCGTGATCGCCGCCCCGGGCGGCGAACGCTGGCAACATGAAGGCGGCAATGTCGGCCTGGCGACGTCCGGCTCCGGCGACGTGCTGGCCGGCATCATCGTCGGCCTGGCGGCGCGCGGCGCCGACCTCGCCCAGGCCGCGGCCTGGGGCGTGGCCATGCATGCCCGTGCCGGTGAGAAATTGGCCGAACGCATGGGCACCCTTGGTTATCTAGCACGGGAATTGCCTGACGAAATTCCGGCCCTGCTCGAGCAGGCCGCCGGCGACGGCGTCGATGCACAGACAAGATCATCCGGCCTCGCCGGTAGCAATTTAAGGGTTGAAAGATGACGATCGACTCTTACCTAATTCGCAAGCAGCATCGCGGATACGAATCGGTTCTCGTCGGCAAGGAGATATGCCGGCCGGGCGGATTCGAAAAGCAAAGGTGTGCAATCCGGCGAACTGGCCCGCAACACGCGGGTCAAATATGGACGCTCGGATTCGTGCACTCACGGGGCCGCGTTTCTCGGTTCCGCATCGGTTTCTAGCCCTACCAGGCAAGGAACCCCACAGGCGCCGCCGATCCCTCCAGCGCCTCACCTGGAGCCGGCGGCACGTAATAGACGTGAACGAGGAGTAAAACAAATGAAGGCACTCAACAACGCATCGAAAATTCTGTTTGCCGCAGCCCTGATGGCAAGTCTGGCTGCCTGCAAGAAGAACGACACCACCAGCACCACCGGTACGGGTGACACGACGGCAACGTCGCCGAGCACCAGCACCGGCACGAGCGGCACCACCGGCGCGACCGGCACCGACACCACCACCGGCGCGACCGGCACCACGGGCGCCACCGGTACCGACACCACCACCGGCGCCGGCGCAACGGGCACCGGCTCGAGCACCACCGGCACCACCGATACCACCGGCGGCGCAACCGGCGCGACCGGTACCACCGGCGGCACCTCGGGCACCGGCACCACCGGTACCGGCACTTCGGGCTCGTCGGGTTCGTCGGGCGTGTCGGGCACCTCGGGCAGCGGCGCCGGCAACGACACCTCGAACACCGGCTCGACCGGCAATACGTCGAACACCGGCCGTTAATCCCATGGTGTGCAAGCAGAGGGCCGGCCAACGGTCCTTTGCCCGCTCCGTTGCTGCATGCATGCGTCGCCCCGTGCGGCGTAGGGTGGACGGCTAAGCCGTCCACGCGGTGCTCGTCGCGGTTCGAGATGCCGCACGAGAATGGGAAACAAGGCGTTTCGGCGTGCATGAGACGCTTGGACGCGTGGACGGCCTAGCCGTCCACCCTACGAAAAAAGGCCTGCGATTGCAGGCCTTTTTTTATGTCGCTGATTCGCCGGTCATCAGGCGGCGGCCGCCCGACGACGGCCGAAGCCGACCACGAAACGCCCTGCCCTGACGATCATGCGGTAGGCGAAGCGCACCAGGGTCAGCGTGAGGATCGCTTCGACGAAGGTCATCACGAAGGCCGGCAGCACCGTGAAGCGCGGGATGCGGCCGTTGAACTTGGCGGCCATGCGGTCGCGGGCGATCTCGATGCTGTCGTAGAAGGTCGGCACGACCAGCAGCGTCAGCAGCGTCGAGGTGATCGTGCCGCCGATGATGGCGATGGCCAGCGGCTGGTAGAACTCGCCCGAGTCGCCCAGGGCCAGCGCCACCGGCAGCATGCCGGCGATCAGCGCGAAGGTCGTCATCAGGATCGGGCGCAGGCGCGCACGTCCCGCTTCCATCAGCGCTTCCTCGCGGTCCATGCCCTCCGCTTCGCGGCTACGCGCCGCATCCAGCAGCAGGATCGCGTTCTTGGCCACCAGGCCCATCAGCATGATGATGCCGATGAAGCTCATCAGGTTGAGCGTGCCGCCCGTGAGCAGCAGCGCCACGACCACGCCGATCAGCGACAGCGGCAGCGACATCATGACGCCCAGCGGCGCCGTGAACGAGCCGAACTGCATTACCAGCACCAGGTACATCAGGCCGATGCCCGAGACGAGCGCGATGCCCATCTGGGTGAACAGTTCCTGCTGGTCCTTGCTCTGGCCACCCAGCGACAGGCCGTAGCCGGGCGGGAAGTCCATGGTCTTGGCCAGCTTGATGGCGTCGTTCATGACTTCGCCGTTCGAGCGGCCCTGGGCATTGGCGGAGACGCGCACGACGCGCTTGCCGTCCTTGTGCTCGATCGCGGACGGGCCCTTGCCCATCGTGATCCTGGCGATCTGGTCCAGCGGCACCATCATATTGCTGCCGCTCACGGCGATCGGCAGGCGCTCGATGTTCTCCGTGCCGACGCGGTCTTCCGGCGCCAGGCGCACGGCCACATCGCGGGTCTCGCCGGTCGGGTCGACCCAGTCGCCGACCTCGATGCCGGCGAACGCCACGCGCAGCGCGGTGGCGGCGTCGCCCACCGAGATGCCCATCATGTTCGACAGACCGCGGTCGAGCTCGATCTGCAGCTCGTCCTTCGGATCCTGCTGCGACAGCGTGACGTCGACGGCGCCCGGCACTTCGCGCAGCTTTTCCATGTAGGCATTGGTCAGCTCCATCAACTTGCGCGAATCCGGACCTGTGAATTCGATCTGGATCGGCTTGCCGTTGCCGTTCATGTCGTCCGTGACCGTGTATTCGGCACCGACCAGGCGCGCGATCTTGGCGCGCAGCTCGACGGCGACGTCGGCGGCGCTGCGCTTGCGTTCGCTGCGCTTGCCGATGTCGACATAGACGCTGCCGCCGCTCGCCTTGATCGTGCTGTTGGTGTCCTTGGTTTCCGGCAGCGTGCGCGCCAGCGCGGCCGCCTCTTCCATCTTCTTCTGGGCGTAGTACACCGAGGCCGAGGCCGGGGTGCGCACCTCGATCTGCAGCTGGCCGGTGTCCATCTTCGGCAGGAACGAGGTGCCGCCGAAGAAGGCGTTCAGCGTCAGCGCGGCGACCAGGCTGGCGACGGCGATGAAGGCCATCCAGCGGCGGTGGTGCAGCGCCCAGGCGATCACGCGGCCGTAGCGGTCGGCCTGGCGGTCGAACCAGGTATTGAAGTGCACCAGGTATTTTTCCAGGCCCTTGCGCGGGGCGTGGTGGTGGCCCGGCGGGTCGCCCCAGTAGGCCGACAGCATCGGATCGAGCGTGAACGAGATCAGCAGCGAGACGATCACCGAGCAGGTCACGGTCAGCGCGAACGGACGGAACCATTCGCCCGAGATGCCCGGCATGAAGGCGACGGGGATGAACACGGCCATGATCGAGAAGGTCGTGGCGG
Source organism: uncultured Massilia sp. (assembly GCA_963529995.1). GTDB lineage: Bacteria > Pseudomonadota > Gammaproteobacteria > Burkholderiales > Burkholderiaceae_D > Telluria. The sequence goes on from CAUSCY010000020.1 coordinate 44,791, forward strand.
CCACGGCCATGCCAATCTCGGCCGTACCCTCGAGGGCGGCCGTGCGGCGGTCGGAACCGTTTTCCATGTGGCGCACGATGTTCTCGCGCACCACGATCGCATCGTCGATCAGCACGCCGATCGCCAGCGACAGGCCCAGCAGCGTCATGAAGTTCAGCGTGAAGCCGCACAGCCAGACCGCGATGAAGGCGGCCAGCACCGAGGTCGGCAGCGACAGCGCCGTGATCAGCGTCGAGCGCCACGAATTCAGGAAGGCGTACACGACGAAGATGGTCAGCACGGCGCCGAAGATCAGCGACTCGACGACGTTGTTCAGGCTGTCCTGGGCGTCTTCGCCGCCGTCGTAGGAAATGTCGAGCTTGGTGCCCGCCGGCAGTTCCTTCTGGATCAGCTTGATTTCCTCGCGCACCTTCTTGGCGATCGACACGGTCGATGCTTCTCGCGAACGGATGATCTGGATACTCACGTTCGGATGGCCGTTCTTGCTCGACAGGCTTTCCACCTCGGCGAAGCCGTCGCGGATGTCGGCCACCTGGTTCAGGCGCACGATGGTGTCGCCGTTACGCTTGACCACGACCTGGGAAAAATCTTCCGGACGCTCGATGCGGCCGACGAGGCGGATGCCCTTCTCGTCCAGTTCGCTACGCACCTTGCCGACCGGCGCATTCGTGTTCTGGCGCGACAGCGCGTTGGTGACGTCGCTGACGGAGACGTTGTACTCGCGCAGCTTTTCCGCGTGCAGCAGCACCGATAGTTCGCGCCGCAGCGAGCCGTTGACGTTGACGTTGGCCACGCCGTCGATGGCGCGCAGGCGGTCGGCCAGCACGTCCTCGGCCAGGCGCGAGATTTCCGCATGGCTCTGGGTGCTGGACGACAGCGCCAGGTTCATGATCGGCTGCGACGACGGGTCGACGCGGCGCAGCACCGGCTCGCGCATCTCGACCGGCAGCTTGTAGCGCACGGCGGCGATCGCGTTGCGCACGTCGTCGGACGCCTCGATCAGGTTGCGCTTGAAGTCGAAGCGCAGCACGATGGTCGCGCTGCCTTCATTGGCGTAGGAATTGACTTCGGTGACGCCGGTGATCGCCTGCATCTGCTTCTCGAGGCGCTCGATCAGCTCGCGCTCCGAGGTTTCCGGCGACGCGCCCGGGTACGGGATCGTCACCACGATGATGGGGATGTCGACGTCGGGGTTCTGGTTCACGCGCAGGTGGCTGAGCGCGAGCAGGCCCATGCACATCATCGCGATGATCAGCACGATCGTCGCGACGGGCTTCTTGACGCTGAAATTGGACAGGAACATGGGGATCTTCCTCTATTGACCTGATTACTTGCCCTGGGCGGCGCCGGTGCCGGCGGTGGCCACCTTGGCGGCCGCCATCTCGACCTTCTGGCCATCCTTCAGGTTCGAGCTCGGGTGGCGCAGCACGGTGTCGCCGATGGCCAGGCCCGACTTGACCTCGTAGTTGCCGGTGCGTTCGTCGCGCGCGCCCAGGCCCAGGTCGGCCTTGGCCAGTGCGCCGTTCCTGACTTTCCAGGCATAGGTCTTGTCGCCGTTCCTGACCATCGCGGATTCCGGCAGCGTCATGGCGTCGGACAGCTCGGCGTCGATGCGGCCTTCCGCGTACAGCCCGGCCACGCGCGGCTGCTGCTCGCCGGTGAAGTTGACCAGCACCTCGACCTGGCGCGTGATGTCGTTGGCCGACGGATCGATGCGCTTGACGACGCCGGCGAACTGCTGCTGGCCGTAGCCGTTGACGCGGAAGACGACCGGCTGGCCGACCTTGACGGCGGCGACCTTGTCGGCCGAGACGCGGCCTTCGAAACGCATGCTCTTCGGATCGATCACTTTCAGGAGTTCCTTGCCGATCGACGCCGTGTCGCCCGGCGACACCTTGCGGTCGGAGACGATGCCGTCGAACGGCGCGCGCACGATCGTGCGGTCGACCTGCTGGCGCGCGGCCACCAGGCGCGCCTTGGCGGCCGCCAGCTCGCTCTGGGCGCTGTTGCGGCGCACCTCGGCGTCGTCCAGCGCCTGGGCCGACGTCATGCCGGACGCGCGCAGCGTCTTGAGGCGCTCGAGCGCGCGCTGCGACTGTTCCAGCGCCTGGTTGGCGGCGCGCTGCGACTCCTCGGCCGACATCAGGCTGTCGCGAATCGAGGTTTCGTCGAGCTTGAGCAGCGCGTCGCCGCGCTTGACCGGCTCGCCGTTCTCCTTGAGCACCTGCAGCACGATCGCGGACACCTCGGCGCGCAGGTCGGCGCGGCGCTCGGGCTGGATCGAGCCCGTGATCACGGGGCCGGACGCCAGCGCCGCGCTCTGCACCGTCAACACGTCTTCCGACGACACCAGCAGCTGGACTGCCTTGGCATCCTTCTTGCCATCCGCCTGTGCGGTCGCGCCATCGGACTTGGGAGCTTCCTTGCCTTTGCCGCAGGCGCTGAGGGCGGCGGCGATGGCGAGGACGAATAGGGTTTTGCGCAGCATGTCGTGGATCTCCCAGTGGACTCTGGATTTATTGGAATAAGAATGGAAAAAGCCAGCGCGCAGTATCGATTAGGCCGGTGGGCGCGTCAATCGGGGATCGGCGGAGTGCGGTTTTGGTGGGATGAACTGCGTATGGCGGGGATGAAATGCAGCTGGCGGAGTATGGAATGCACAACAAACCGGACGGCGCGGACAGGGGGCGGACGTCCGCGCTCAGTGCAGGCGACATTGGGCCCCTGCCTGCGCAGGGGCGACGGTGGTTTCCGAGGCCACGGTAGTCGATACGTCGTCCCTGCGCAGGCAGGGACCCAATTTCTTACTTGACCAGCACGTGGTAGATGAGATTGCCCATCAGGATACCGGTCACGATCCCGCCCCCGATCTCCACCAGCGTATGCCCCATGCGCTCGCGCAGCACCTTGAAGCCGTCCTTGCCGGCCGCCAGCCGGTTGATGGCCGCCGCCTGGCGTCCCACGTGCTGGCGCAGGCTGTTGGCGTCGATCATGACGATGAAGCATAGCGTGACCGCCACGCCGAACGCCGGGTGGCCCATGCCTTCGCGCAGCGCGATCAGCGTCGCCATGCTGGTGACGGTGGCGCTGTGGTTGCTGGGAAAACCGCCGTTGCCGACGAGGTTGAATGCCCAGCGGCGCTGGCGCGCGCTGTTGATCAGGAATTTGATCGGGCCGACGACCAGCCAGGTCAGCACCGGGGTGACCAGATAAGTGAAATCCATGCGAGTCCTAGAAAACGATGAGCAGATTGTCGGCCGGCATTATCGCAGAAGCAACCCATAGCGGCTATCCGCTGCGCCCGAAATTCTCGCTTACAAGGTAATATGCGAAATTATTGTGGCATTTCAGTCAACGGAGGAGTTTCATGCAACATTTCAGGCTGTCGTTCATCGTCACCGTGGTCCTGCTGGGGCTGGCGGCATGGTGGGGATTCGAGCATGGCGGCACCTCCGGACTGCTGCAGGCGCTGTGGATCGCGGCCGTGCTGGGCGTGCTCGAAGTGTCGTTGTCCTTCGACAATGCGGTCGTGAACGCGTCCGTGCTGCGCAACTGGAACGATTTCTGGCGCAAGCTCTTCCTCACCGTCGGCATCCTGGTGGCCGTGTTCGGCATGCGCCTGCTGTTCCCCTTGCTGATCGTGTCGGTGGCGACGGGCCTGGGCCTGGTCGACGTCTGGCATATGGCCACCGCCAACCCGGACGAGTATGCGCGCCACCTGACCTCCAAGCATGCCGAGGTGGCGGCCTTCGGCGGCGCCTTCCTGTTGCTGGTCTTCCTGAACTTCCTGTTCGACGAAGAAAAGGAACTGCACTGGCTCGGCTGGATCGAAGAAAAAGTGGGCCAGTACGGCACCGAGGGCCTGGCCATCCTGCTGACCCTGCTCGCCGTGATCGGTTGCATGAGCCTGGAACCCGACGCCGCCAAGCTGCCCGTGCTGATCGCCGGCGTGGTCGGCGTCCTGGTGTACGTGGGCGTGGACTGGTTCAGCGGCCTGCTCGAGGAGGAGGAAGGAGAACCGGGCGTGGGCAAGATGATCTCGCAAGGCAGCATCGGCGGCTTTTTGTACCTGGAAGTGCTGGACGCCTCGTTCAGCTTCGACGGCGTGATCGGCGCCTTCGCCATCACCAAGGACGTCGTCATCATCATGCTGGGCCTGGCCATCGGCGCCATGTTCGTCCGTTCGCTGACCGTGTTCCTCGTGCACAAGGGCACGCTGGAGGAATTCGTCTTCCTCGAGCACGGCGCCCACTATGCGATCGGCATCCTGGCGCTGATCATGTTCGCCAGCGTCCAGTACCATATTCCCGAATGGTTCACCGGCCTGTCCGGCGTCGCATTCATCCTCGTGTCGCTGTGGTCCTCGGTGCGTTACAAAAAGCGCGAACAGCTCGGCCACGCGGCCTGACCTCCCCTTCACCAGCAAAGGAATTCACATGGCAATCAGTCTGCAGAAAGGCGGCAACGTCAACCTGTCCAAGGAAGATCCGACCCTCCGGAAAGTCATCATCGGCCTGGGCTGGGATCCGCGCACGACCGACGGCGCCACGTTCGACCTCGACGGCAGCGCCTTCCTGCTGCGCGGCGACGGCAAGGTGCGCGGCGACAGCGATTTCATCTTCTACAACAACCTGAAGTCGACCGACGGCTCGGTACAGCACACGGGCGACAACCGCACCGGCCAGGGCGAAGGCGACGACGAGCGCGTGCAGGTCGACCTGACCCGCGTGCCGGCCGACGTCGAAAAGATCGCCTTCGCCGTCACCATCCACGAGGCGGACCAGCGCCGCCAGAACTTCGGCCAGGTGGCGCGCGCGTTCATCCGCTGCCTGAACGCGGACGGCGAACGCGAGATCGCGCGCTACGACCTGTCCGAAGACAGCTCGACCGAGACGGCGATGATCTTCGGCGAACTGTATCGCTACGGTAGCGAGTGGAAATTCCGCGCCGTCGGCCAGGGCTACAACGGCGGCCTCGGCCCCCTGGCGCGCTCGTTCGGCGTCAACGTCTGACATTTTGACAATTCGCGCGCCCATCGGCAGAATGGGCGCGCCTGCCGACCGGCTCAACCACTTACTCCGTCACCCATGCCGACTACCTTCCCGCGCCGTGCCACTGCCATCCTGGCCTCCGTCATCGTCGTCGTTGCCGCCCTCTTCGCCCTGTACTTGTGGGCTGCGCTGAACTGGTCGTATTCCGAAGGCGAACGCGCCGGCTACCTGCAGAAGCTGTCGCGCAAGGGCTGGCTGTGCAAGACCTGGGAAGGCGAGATCCTGCTGTCGAGCATGCCGGGCGCGATTCCCGAGCGCTTCGCCTTCACTGTGCGCGACGAGAACGTCGTCAAACAGCTGCAGTCGGCCATGGGCCAGCGCGTGCAGCTGACCTATTCGCAGCATGGCGGCCTGCCGACCACCTGCTTTGGCGAAACCTCGTATTTCATCGACAAGGCCGTCATCGGCGGCACGAATCCCGTTTCCCCGAGCGGCGGCATGTAAGCTGCACCTGCACGAACGATCGAACGGCAGCCATGCGCTGCCGTTTTTCTTTAGTGCCATTGCCAAAAACCGGGCTCTGACCCCGACTCTGAGCCCGACTCTGACCCCGGTTTGATGGGGGCGATGTTGGGCGCAAACATTGTTGTTGCGGCTGGCAGTTCGGTGTTTTACACTCCCCCGGATATTGACACCCGCCCAGCGGGGCAGACGACAGGAGATACGATGCAGCCCAATGCCACGCGCGCCATCCGCAGGATCGTCATCGTCGGCGGCGGCACGGCCGGCTGGATGGCCGCGGCGCCGCTGGCCCAGCGCCTCGGCAAGCGCGCCGCGATCACGGTGGTGGAATCGCCCGACATCGGCACCATCGGCGTCGGCGAGGCGACGCTGCCGACCATCCGCTTCTACAACGGGTCGCTCGGCCTGGACGAGGCGGACTTCGTCAGGAAGACCCAGGCCAGCTACAAGCTGGGCATCGAATTCAAGGACTGGGGCCACCTGGGCAACCGCTTCTTCCACGGCTTCGGCGACTTCGGTCCTCCCGTGAACGGCCGCCCGCCCCATATGTCGTGGCTGCGCCTGGCGCGCACCTTCGACGCCATGCCGGACATCGCGCACTGGTCGATCGCTTCCGTAATGGCGCGCCAGCTGAAATTCACGCCGCCCGAGAAGAGCCGGCCCGGCCTCACCGATGCCTATTCCTACGGCTTCCACTTCGACGCCGGCCTGTACGCCGCCTACCTGCGCGACTACGCCCTCGCCCGCGGCGCGGAACGCCTGGAAGCGACGGTCGTCGGCGTCGACCAGCATCCGCACACGGGCTTCATCACGGCACTGCGCCTGCGCGACGGCGGCCGCGTCGAAGGCGACCTGTTCATCGACTGCTCGGGCTTTCGCGGCCTGCTCATCGACGGCGCGCTGAAGGCGGGCTACGAGGACTGGAGCGACTGGCTGCCCTGCAACAGCGCCCTGGCCGTCCCCAGCGCCCGCGTGCCCGGGCTGACGCCGTTCACCCGCTCCACCGCCCGCGGCGCGGGCTGGATCTGGCGCATCCCGCTGCAGCACCGCACCGGCAACGGCCACGTCTACAGCGACGCGTTCACGACGGACGAGCAGGCGCGCCGCGACCTGCTCGACGGCCTGGATGGCGAAGCGCTGGACGAGCCGCGCCAGCTGCGCTTCGTCACGGGACGGCGGCGCAAGTCGTGGGTCAAGAACTGCGTGGCCGTGGGCCTGGCGGCCGGCTTCGTCGAGCCGCTGGAGTCGACCAGCATCCACCTGATCGAGACGGCCGTCGGCAAGCTGATCGAGCTGTGGCCGGACGCGGACTTCCGTCCCGAACTGGCCGACGAATTCAACCGCGTCATGGGCATCCGCTACGAATCCGTGCGCGACTTCATCGTCCTGCACTACAAGCTCACGCGGCGCACCGACACGCCGTTCTGGCGCCATTGCGCGGCCATGCCGATCCCCGATTCGCTGCGCCACCAGATCGACCTGTTCCGCGAGACGGGGCGCGTGACGATCCTCGACCGCGACGGCTTCGCCGAACCATCGTTCGTCGCCATGCTGATGGGCCTGGGCGTGGTGCCGCAGCGCTACGACCCGTTCGCCGACGACGTCGACCTGCGCCAGCTGCACGGCCATTTCGCCGGCCTGCGCGACCTCATCGCGCAGACGGTGGCGCGCATGCCGGACCACGGCGCCTGGCTCGATGCGCACGCGAGCGCGTCCGCACGCCGGTAAACACAGGTCCCGTACGGCCCTCGGTTACACTGGCGCCATGCCGACTCATCGCCTCTCCGACCGTCCCCGCATCGCCCGGCTGCCCTGGCGCGGCCGCACCCTGCAGCTCGAACTGGCCTGGGTCGGGGTGGACGACTCCCCCCACCCGCCCGTCGTGTTCCTGCACGAAGGACTGGGCTCGGTCTCGCTGTGGCGCGATTTTCCCGAACGCTTCTGCGCCGCCCACGGCTTCACGGGCCTCGTGTTCTCGCGCTACGGCTACGGCAACTCGACGCCGCGCCCGCACGACGAGCGCTGGGGCCCCGACTTCATGCACCGCCAGGCGCGCGAGGTATTGCCCGCGCTGTTCGCGCAGTTGGGCCTGCAGCGGCCCTGGCTGTTCGGCCACAGCGACGGCGCCTCGATCGCGCTGCTGGCGGCAAGCCACCTGGGCGATGCCTTGTCCGGCATCGTCGTGGCGGCGCCGCACATCCTGGTCGAGGACGTGACCCTCGCGGCCATCCGCGCGGCGCGCGCGGCCTACCTGGACGGCCCCCTGCGCGACCGCCTGGCGCGCCACCATGCCGACGTCGACTCGGCCTTCTGGGGGTGGAACGATGCCTGGCTCGATCCCGCCTTCCGCGACTGGAACATCGTCGAGGACGTGGCGCGCATCCGCATTCCCGTCCTTGCCATCCAGGGCGAAGGCGACGAGTACGGCACGCTGGAACAGGTGCGTGGCATCGAGCGCGTCGTGCCCGGCGCCGAACTGCTGGTCCTGCCCCATTGCGGTCACACCCCGCACCGCGACGCGCCCGAGCAGGTCGGCGAAGCCGCTAGCCGCTTCATCATCGCTTGCAGCGAGGGCATCATCTCGACTGATGGATGTGATAAACAAACATTATTAGGATAGATAGTTGTTCCGCGCTACGCTTGTGCAAAACAAAGTGCGGCGCGGCGATTCCCTTCGACCGTCTCCGCCATCCAACAGGAGACGAAAGTGCAAGCTGTCGAGGAACGTTACGACTACCTCATCGTGGGCGGCGGGTCGGCCGGCTGCGTGCTGGCCAACCGCCTGTCGCAGGATCCCGGCGTGCGCGTGGCCCTGCTCGAAGCAGGCGCGGACACGCCGCCCGGCCACGTGCCGGACGCGATCCGCGACAGTTATCCGATGCCCGTCTTCTGCGGCGACCGCTACATCTGGCCGGACCTGAAAGCGAGGGCCACGGCGTGGGCGGCGCCCAAGGTCTACGAACAGGGCCGCATCATGGGCGGCGGATCGAGCATCAATGTGCAGGCCGCCAACCGCGGGCTGCCGCGCGACTACGACGAGTGGGCGCGGAACGGCGCCGCGGGCTGGGCCTGGGACGACGTGCTGCCATGGTTCCGCAAGCTCGAGCGCGACCTCGACTTCGGCCCTTCTGCGCTGCACGGCGGCGACGGTCCCGTCGCGATCCGGCGCATCGGCCCGGACGCCTGGCCGCCCTTCTGCCACGCCTTCGCGGACGGCCTCAAGGCCACGGGCCTGGACTACTTCCCCGACCAGAACGGCGAATACCGCGACGGCCTGTTCCCCGCCGCCTTCTCGAACGTCGACGACACCCGCGTCACCAGCGCCAGCGCCTACCTCGACGCGGCCACCCGGCGCCGGCCCAATCTGCGCATCCATGCGAACGTCCAGGTCGAGCGCCTGCTGCTGGAGGGCCGCAAGGCGACGGGCGTCACGGCGCGCGCCGCCGACGGCACGCCGCTGCGCTTTGCGGCGGCCGAAGTCATCGTGTCCGCCGGCGCCCTGCAATCCCCGGCGCTGCTGCTGCGTGCCGGCATCGGCGACGGCCAGGCGCTGCAGCGGTTGAACATCCCCGTCGTGGCCGACCTGCCGGGCGTGGGCCGCAACCTGCAGGACCACCCTTCGCTGACCTTCTGCCACTTCCTGGCGCCGCGCTGGCGCATGCCCCTGTCGCGGCGGCGCGCCAGCATGACGGCGGCGCGCTTCTCGTCCGGCCTCGAAGCGGACGATCCGTCCGACATGTACCTGTCGAGCGCCACGCGCGCCGCCTGGCATGCGCTGGGCAACCGCCTCGGCCTGTTCTTCCTGTGGTGTAACCGGCCGTATTCGCGCGGGCGGGTGCGCCTGGCATCGCCCGATCCGCGCTACGCGCCCGACGTCGACCTGAACCTGCTGGCCGACGAGCGCGACCTCAAGCGCATGGCGATCGGCGTGCGGCGCCTGGCCGACGTGGTGCGCAACAGCCCCTTGCACGAGCATCCCGGCGACTTCTTCCCGGCCGCGTTCTCGCCGCGCGTGAAGGCGCTGAGCCGCGTGTCGACCGCGAACGACTGGCTCACGCGGCTGCTCGGACTGGGCCTGGACCTGCCGGCGCCACTGCGCCGGCGCATCGTCGAACGCTTCGTCACGGGCGGCCAGCGCATGGACGCGCTGCTCGCCGACGAGGAGGCGCTGCACGCCTTCATCGGCAGGAGCGTGTTCGGCGTCTGGCACGCGAGCGGCACCTGCCGCATGGGCGCCGCCGCCGACCCGGAAGCCGTTACCGACACCGAGGGCCGCGTGCACGGCCTGCAGGGCCTGCGCGTGGTGGACGCCTCGCTGATGCCGCGCCTGCCGTCGGCGAACACGAACATCCCGACCATCATGATGGCGGAAAAAATCGCCGGCGCCATCCGCGCGCGCCGGCGCGGCGTAGCGCAGCAGCCGCCGGCGCTGGCACGAGAACACTGACACAAGATCGCCGGTCGAGACGCACGACGAAGCGACACCACCAAGCACCAGCGCGACGCCGTCCGGCGTTGCGATCCACGTGTACAAGGAGACGATGATGGCTGTAGTCACAAACCAAGAAGTATTCGCCGAACGGGAGCGCCAGCGCCACGTGATGAAGGCCGTGGTGGCCTCCTGCCTGGGCTGGTCGCTCGACCTGTATGACCTGTTCATCCTGCTGTTCGTGGCCCCGGTCATCGGCCGGCTGTTCTTCCCGTCCGAGCACGCGATGCTGTCGCTGGCCGCCGTCTACGCATCGTTCGGCGTCACGCTGCTGATGCGGCCCCTGGGCTCGGCGCTGTTCGGCTCCTTCGCCGATACCCACGGCCGCAAGCGCGCCATGATCGCCTCGATGATCGGCGTGGGCGTCTCGACCGCCGCCTTCGGCCTGCTGCCGACCGTGCACACGATCGGCGTGGCCGCGCCGGTCCTGTTCATCATCCTCAAGCTCGTGCAGGGCGTGTTCGTCGGCGGCGTCGTCGCGGCCACGCACACGATCGGCACCGAGTCGGTGGCCCCGCGCTACCGCGGCGCCGTGTCCGGCCTGATCGGCGGCGGCGGCGCCGGCCTGGGCGCCCTGTTCGCCTCCCTCGCCTACCTGGGCATGTCGACGCTGTTCCCGGGCGACGCCTTCGACGACTGGGGCTGGCGCTGCATGTTCTTCACGGGGATCATCAGCGCCGTGCTGGGCATCACGATCTTCAGCAACCTCGAAGAGTCGCCGATGTTCAAGAAGCTGCAGGAAGCCAAGGCCAAGAACAAGGCCCACAGTGCGTCAGCTTCGTCGCCGGCCGCCTCGCCGCTGCGCACGCTGTTCTCGCGCGACTACCGCAACATCCTGCTGGTGAACCTGCTGCTCACCATCGGCGGCGGCAGCGGCTACTACCTGACCTCGGGCTTCCTGCCCACCTACCTGAAGGTGGTCACCCACACGCCGGCGGAAACGGCCGGCATGATCCTGATGTTGTCCAGCATCGGCGTCGTGATCGCCTCCATCGCCAGCGGCCATACGAGCACCTTCATCGGCCGCAAGAAGACCTTCCTCATCACCGGCGTCGTGCGCCTGCTCGCCCTGCCCGCGCTTGCCCTGGCCATGCCGCATGCCGGCGGTACCGTGCAGCTGGCGCTGTACGTGATCGCCTTCGGTGCGCTGGGCAGCGTCGGCTACGCGCCGCTGCTGATCTTCCTGAACGAGCGCTTCCCGACCACGATCCGCGCCACCGGCACGGGCCTGTCCTGGAACATGGGGTTCGCCATCGGCGGCATCATGCCGACCTTCGTCTCGCTCGCCTCGCCGCAGCCGGCGGACCTGCCGCTCACGCTGGCGATCTTCCTGGGCGCCATCAGTGCCGTGTTCCTGCTCGGCGCCCTGATCGTGCCGGAAACGGTGGGCAAGCTCGACCAGCCGGAACAGCCGAAGGCCTGAAGCATCACCCCAATTGATGGATAAGATAATCAAACATTATTTGTCGTGATGCCAGAGTCTTCTTATACTGGACTTCAGACCATCGGCGCAGACCAGAGGCAAGCAATATGGAGATGAAAGTACCACCGGCCACCGCGCCGGCTGCGCGGCCCTTCACGGGCCGCCCCATGCAGCGCATCGAGGACGTGTCGCTGCTTACCGGCCGCGGCCAGTTCGGCGACGACGCCGGCCTCAAGCCCGGCACGCTGCACGCCGCCATCGTACGCTCGCCGCACGCCCACGCCGCCATCGAACGCATCGACGCGGCGCGTGCCGAAAGCCTGCCGGGCGTGCGCGCCGTGCTCACCGGCGCCGACCTGGAAGCGTGGTCGAAACCCTTCGTCGTCGGCGTCAAGGCGCAGATGGAGATGTGGGCGCTGGCGCGCGAACGGGTGCGCTATGTGGGCGAGCCGGTCGCCGTCGTCGTGGCCGAATCGCGCTACCTGGCCGAGGACGGCGCCGACCTGGTCGTCGTCGACTACACCCAGCTGCCGGCCGTGACCTCGATCGACGAGGCCATCGCAGCGGACGCCGCCATCCTGCACGAAGCCGTCGGCACGAATGTCGTGAGCGACCGCGACTTCCGCTACGGCGACCCGGAAACGGCATTCGCCCAGGCCCACCGCGTCGTCGAACTGAGCCAGCGCTATCCGCGCAATTCCTGCACGCCGATCGAATGCGCCGTCGTCGTCGCCGACTGGCTGTCCGAGGAAGAAGGCTACGACGTCAGCTCGAATTTCATGGGCCCGTTCTCGCTGCACACGGTGATGGCCCTCGCGCTGCGCGTACCGGGCCACAAGCTGCGCCACCGCACGTTCCGCGATTCCGGCGGCAGTTTCGGCGTCAAGCACGCCGTGTTCCAGTACGCGGTGCTGATGTGCCTCGCGTCGCGCAAGGCCGGCGCCCCCGTCAAGTGGGCGGAGGACCGCCTCGAGCACCTGGCCGGCCTCACGTCGGCCACGAACCGCCAGTCGACGATCCGCGCCGCCGTGGATGCCGACGGCCGCATCGCGGCGCTGGCCTACGACCAGTTCGACGACGTCGGCGGCTACCTGCGCGCGCCGGAGCCGGCCACCTTCTACCGCATGCACGGCGTGCTGACGGGCGCTTATGCGATCCCCAACCTGCTGGTGCGCAACCGCGTGGTACTCACCAACAAGACACCGGCCGGCCTGGTGCGCGGCTTCGGCGGCCCGCAGGTCTACATCGCGCTGGAACGCCTGATGCAGCGCATCGCCGTCGCGCTGGACCTCGACCCCGTCGACGTCTACCGCCGTAACTTCATCCCGGCCGACGCCTTCCCTTACCAGGCCGCCGCCGGCGCCCTGATCGACTCGGGCAACTACCAGCGCGCGCTCGACCTGGCCATCGACGAAGGCGGCCTGGCCGAACTGCGCGCACGCCGCGCCGCGGCGCGCGCCGAAGGACGGCTGTACGGCATCGGCTTCGCCGCCATCGTCGAACCGTCGATCTCGAACATGGGCTACATCACGACCGTGCTGCCGAAGGAAGCGCGCGCCAAGGCGGGGCCGAAGAACGGCGCCATCGCCTCGGCCAGCGTCGCCATCGACCCGCTCGGCGGCATCAATGTCGTCATCGCCTCGGCGCCGGCGGGCCAGGGCCACCGCACCGTCTGTGCCCAGGTCGTGGCCGACGCGCTGGGACTGCAACCGGACCAGGTGGCCGTCAACGTCGAATTCGACACGCAGAAGGATGCGTGGTCGGTCGCTGCCGGCAATTATTCGAGCCGCTTCGCCGGCGCCGTGGCCGGCACCGTGCACCTGGCCGCGATGAAGCTGCGCGCCAGGTTGGCCGCCATCGCCGCGCCGCAGCTGGGCTGCGCCGACGCCGATGTCGTGTTCGAGGGCGGCAAGGTATTCGCCGCCGGCGCGCCCGCCAAGGCGCTGCCTTTCCTGCGCATGGCCGCGAGCCCCCACTGGGCGCCGGCGCTGCTGCCGCCGGGCGCGGAGCCGGGCATGCGCGAGACGGCGTTCTGGACTGCCGAGACGCTCGGCGCGCCGGACGAGCAGGACCGCGTGAACACCTCGGCCGCCTACGGCTTCGCCTTCGACCTGTGCGGCGTGGAAGTCGACCGCGACACGGGCCGCATCCGCATCGACCGCTACGTGACGACCCACGACGCCGGCAAGCTCCTGAATCCGGCGCTGGCCGACGGCCAGATCCGCGGCGCCTTCGCGCAAGGCCTGGGCGCCGCGCTGATGGAGGAATTCCGCTACGGCGAAGACGGCAGCTTCCAGTCCGGCACCTTTGCCGACTACCTGGTGCCGACCACCTGCGAAGTGCCGGAGCCGCACATCATCCATCTGGAGACGCCGTCGCCGTTCACGCCGCTGGGCGCCAAGGGCCTCGGCGAAGGCAACAATATGAGTACCCCGCCGTGCATCGCGAACGCCGTCGCCGACGCGCTCGGCGTGGCCGACCTGACGCTGCCGCTGACGCCATCGAAAGTGATGGACCTGATCGGCGCCGACGAACCGCCGCCCTCGCCCGCGCTGGCGGCGCGCCAGGCGGAGCAGACGCGCAACGATCCGCCCCCCGCCGCCGGCGCGAAAGCCAAGGGCGGCAAGGCGCTGGCCGCGCGCGGCGAGGTCGTGCTCGATGCGCCGCCCGAAGCCGTGTTCCGGGTGCTGCTCGACCCGGCCGCGCTGGCCAAGGTCATCCCCGGCTGCAATGCGCTGGAGCCCGTCGGCGAGCACCGCTACCGCGCCGACGTGACGGTGGGCGTAGGCCTGATCAAGGCGCGCTACGCGGCCGAAGTGGCCCTGTCCGAACTCGATCCGCCGCGCAGCCTGCGCCTGGCCGGTTCCGGCCTGTCCTCGGTGGGCAGCGCGCGCGGCAGCGGCCTCGTGACGCTGGAGCCGAAAGACGGCGGCACGCTGCTGCAGTACGACTACGCCGCCGAAGTGTCCGGCAAGGTGGCGGCCGTGGGCAGCCGCATGCTGGAGGGCGCGGCGAAGATCGTGCTGAACCAGCTGTTCGAACAACTGGGCCGCGAGGCCGGCGGCAAGGGCGCCGCCGCCACCGCCGCCACGGACGCGGGCACCGCGCCGCGGCCCGGCCTGTGGCAACGGATCAAGGCCCTGTTTGGAGGACGCGCATGAAACCGCAAGCATTCGACTACGCCCGGCCCGACAGCGCCGACGAGGCGGTGGCCCTGCTGGCCGATGCCGGCGACGAGGGACGCATCCTGGCCGGCGGCCAGTCGCTGATGGCCGTGCTGAACCTGCGCCTGGCGCAGCCGGGCGTCCTGATCGACATCTCGCGCCTGCCGGACCTGAACTACGTGCGGGCGGACCGGGGCATGCTCGCCATCGGCGCCGCCGCCACCCAGGCCAGCGTCGAATGGCGCGCCGGCCTGGCGGGCGAGGTGCCGCTGCTGGCGCAGGCCTTCCCGCACATCTCGCACTTCCAGATCCGCAACCGCGGCACTGTGTGCGGCTCCATCGCCCACGCCGACCCGAGCGCCGAACTGCCCCTGTGCCTGCTGGCACTGGAGGGAGAAGTCGTGCTGCGCAGCCGTGCCAAACGGCGCACGGTGGCGGCAGCGGACTTCTTCCAGGGCATGCTGATGACGGCACGTGCCGCCGACGAGCTGGTCGAGGAGGCGCGCTACCCGCTGCTGCAACCGGGTACCGGCTATGCGTTCGAGGAATTCTCGGGCCGCCACGGCGACTTCGCCGTGTGCGCCGTGGCCGCCGTCGTGCGCGCCGACGGCATCCGCCTGGCCGTGGGCGGCGTCTCCGACCGCCCGCGCGTGGCCAGCTGGCCGCGCCTGGCGGGCGCCGACCTGGACGCCGCCATCAACGACTTCGCGTGGGAACTGGGGGCCAAGGACGACCACCACGCCTCGGCGAAATTCCGCAGACAACTGGTGCGCCACCTGGGCCGCACCGCGATCGACAAGGCATCGTCATGAAGACCTACGAGAAGAACGCGCCCGTGCGCATCGAGCTGGTGCTCAACGGCCGGCGCCGCAGCGGCCTGGCCGAACCGCGCACCCTACTGTCCGATTTCCTGCGTCACGAGCTGGGCGCCACCGGCACCCACGTCGGCTGCGAGCACGGCGTGTGCGGCGCCTGCACGGTGCTGGTCGACGGCGTCGCCGCGCGCTCCTGCATGAGCCTCGCCGTGCAGGCCGAAGGACGCGAGATCGAGACCGTCGAGGGCCTGAACCGCGCGGCCGACGGCCTGTCCGACCTGCAGGAAGCGTTCCGCCGCAATCACGCGCTGCAATGCGGCTTCTGCACGGCCGGGATCCTGATGTCCTGCGCCGACTACCTGCAACGCAAGCCCGACCCGAGCGAGCAGGAAGTGCGCGAGATGCTGTCCGGCCACCTGTGCCGCTGCACGGGCTACACGAACATCGTCAAGGCCGTGCTGGAGACGGCGGCCGCGCGCCTGGGCCGGCCCGTCGGTACGGAAACCGCCACCAGCCCGGGCCACGCCGGCCTCGGCCCCGTCGAACAAGCCAAGCTGGTCGACGCCTGACAGCGCGCACTACACAGAAAACGTCAAACTAAGGAGACTACCGTGCTGGATCTGGGACGCACCTTCCTGCAAAGCGTCGAGCGCAGCCCCCATGCGCTCGCCGTGGTCGACGGCGAACAACGCCTGACCTATTCCGAATGGTACGAGCGCATTCAGCGCCTTGCCGCCGGCCTGGCCGCCCTCGGCCTGGGCCAAGGCGACCACCTCGTCGTCGTGCTGCAGAACCGCATCGAGATGGCGACCCTGCACTGGGCCTGCCAGTTCCTCGGCGTTATCGTCACGCCGCTCAACTGGCGCGCCAAGGCCGAGGAGGTCGAGTACTGCGTGACCGACTCGCAGGCGAAAGCCATTGTGTTCGAGCCGGTCAGCGAAGCGGCGGTGGCCGGCAGCGAAGCCGCCGCGCGCCTGCCGCACATCGCCGTCGGCGAAGCGGCCGGCACCCTGGCCTACGACGCGCTGCTGGACAAGCGCCCCGCCGCCCCCATCCTGGCCGCCGGCCCGGAAGACGTCTCGCTGATGCTGTACACCTCGGGCACGACGGGCAAGCCGAAAGGCGTGCCGCGCCGCCACCGCGCCGAACGCGCGGCCGCGCTGGGCCACGTGGCGCAGAACCTGTACCGGCGCGGCGAGCGCACGCTGGGCGTCATGCCGCTGTATCACACGATGGGCGTGCGCTCGCTGCTGGCGATGGCCCTCGTCGACGGCGTGTTCGTGTGCGTGCCGAAGTTCGACTGCGCCGCCGCATTCCGCTCGATCGAACAGGAACGCATCACCTCGCTGTACCTCGTGCCCACGCTGTACCACGACATGCTGGGCTGGCGCGAGCAGAACGCGACGGACATCTCGTCCGTCACCAAGCTGGGCTTCGCCGGCGCGCCGATGCAGGACGGCCTGCTCAAGCGCCTGCAGGAGACCTTCCGGCCGGAGCTGTTCGTCAACCACTACGGCTCGTCCGAGGTGTTCACCTTCGCCTACGACCAGGACGCCACCCGCAAGGCCGGCAGCGCCGGGCGCGCCGGCATCAATACCCGCATCCGCGTGGTGCCGCTCGACGCCCAGGACGCGGGCGTGCAGGTGAAGCCGGGCGAGGAAGGCCAGATCGTGTGCGAGCTGGAAGGCGACGAAGCCTTCGACGCCTACTGGAACCGGCCCGACGCCAACGCCAAGTCGATCCGCGCCGGCTGGTACTTCACGGGCGACACGGGCTACCTGGACGAGGACGGCGACCTGTTCGTCACGGGACGCGTGGACGACATGATCATCAGCGGCGGCGAGAATATCTCGCCGGTGGACATCGAATCCGTGCTGTCGCTGCACCCGAGCGTGGACGAGGTGGCCGTGGCCGGCCTGCAGGACGAGCGCTGGGGCCAGCGCGTGGTCGCCTTCGTCAAGCCGCGCGGCGAGACGAGCCCGGAAGCGCTGAACGACTACGTCAAGGGATCGGACCTGCACAATTTCAAGCGCCCGCGCGACTACGTGTTCGTGCGCGAGATCCCGAAGTCCCCGGTCGGCAAGATCCTGCGCCGCAAGCTGGTGGCCGGAGAATACGAAACCCTGCCCGGCGGCAGCGACGGCAAGAATGGAGACGCACGATGAAGAACGATACCCCGGCACCGAAGGCGCGCGACCTGCGCACGTGGCTTGCGCACCTGCAGGCGACGGACCGCCTGGCCGTGATCCGTGAAGGCACGCCGCTGAAGCACCGCCTGGCGGCCATCGCCAAGCGCCTGGACGGCAAACAGGCAGCCTTTTTCCAGAAGCCCGAAGGCCACGACATTCCCGTCGTCTCCGGCTTCGTGTCGCGCCGCGCCTGGATCGCCGAGGCGATGGGCGTCGCCCAATCGGACCTGCTGGCCGCGTTCCGCCGTGCCGCCGAGCACCCGCTGCCGTGGCGCGAGGTGGCGCCGGGCGAGGCGCCCTGCCAGCAGGTAGTCACGCGCATGGACGAGACGCACGACCTGAACGCGATGCTGCCGATCCCCACGCACAGCGAGCACGATAACGGCCCCTATATCACGGCAGGCCTCGTCATCGCGCGCAATCCGGCGACGGGCGTGCAGAACGTGTCGATCAACCGCATCCAGGTGCACGGGCGCGACCGCATGGCCATCCTGATGCTGCCGCGCCACCTGCTCGCCTTCTACAAGGCGGCCGAGGAACAGGACCAGGCGCTCGAGGTGGCCGTCGTGATCGGCGCCGACCCGCTCACGCTGCTCGCTTCGCAGGCCATCACCCCGATCGACCACGACGAGCTGGAGATCGCCGGCGCCCTGCACGGCGCCCCGCTGCCGGTCGTCAAATGCACGAGCAACGCCGTGCGCGTGCCGGCCAATGCGGAAATCGTCATCGAGGGGCGCCTGCTGCCGAAAGTGCGCGAGCCGGAAGGCCCGTTCGGCGAATTCCCCAAGTACTACAGCGCACAGGAGAAGCGCGAGGTGATCGTCGTCGACGCCGTCACCACGCGCGCGAAACCGATCTACCACACCATCGTGCCGGCCGAGATGGAACACCTGCTGCTCGGTTCCATCCCGCGCGAGGCGACGATGCTGGCGCACCTGCAGCGCAGCTTCCCCGGCGTGCTGGACGTGCACCTGTCGGTGGGCGGCGTCGGCCGGTACCACCTGTTCGTCAAGTTCCGCAAGCAGCGCGAGGGCGAGCCGAAGAACGTGATCCTGGGCGCGTTCGGCGCGCACTACGACATCAAGCAGGTGATCGTCGTCGACGACGACGTCGACGTGCACGATCCGCAGCAGGTCGAATGGGCAGTCGCCACGCGCTTCCAGGCCGACCGCGACCTGGTCGTCATCAGCGGTGCCCAGGGCTCCGTGCTGGACCCGTCGACCACCGTCGCCTCCGGCCACGCGAACAGCGACGAACCGGCCCCGCCGCACCTGCAGGGCATCGGCGCCAAGATGGGCCTGGACGCGACCCGTCCCGTGTCCTACCGCGGCCACGTGTTCACCAAGGTGCGCATCCCGGGCGAGGACGAGATCGACCTGGGCGCCGAGATCGTGGCGGATGCCCGCATCGACTGGACCGGTACGGCGGTGGAGCCATGACCGGCAACACGGGCAAGCCGCGCCTCGTCGTCGCCATCACGGGCGCGAGCGGCGCCGTCTACGGCGTGCGCCTGCTGCAGGCGCTGCGCGCGGGCGGGGCCTGCGAGAGCCACCTCGTGATGTCGCCGTCCGGCGTGATGACGGCCCAGCAGGAGCTGGACATGCGCCGCGCCGACATCGAGGACCTGGCCGACGTCGTCCACAACGTCAAGGACATCGGCGCCACCATCGCCAGCGGCTCGTTCCGCTGCGCCGGCATGGTGGTGGCGCCCTGCTCGATGAAGACGCTGGCCGCCGTCGCCCACGGCCTGGCCGACAACCTGGTCTCGCGCGCGGCCGACGTGATGCTGAAGGAACGCCGCCGCCTCGTACTGCTGGCGCGCGAGACGCCGCTGAACCTCGCGCACCTGCGCAACATGACGGCCGTGACGGAAATGGGGGCCATCGTGTTCCCGCCCGTGCCGGCCTTTTATACGAAACCGGCGTCGCTGGACGACGTGGTCGACCACACGGTGGGGCGCCTGCTCGACCTGTTCGACCTGCCGCACGAGGGACTCGTGCGACGCTGGGAAGGCATGCCGCGCGCCGGCGCTGCCGCCACCGAATGACAGAACAACCAAGGAGATCGCCATGACCCAACTGAAACACCCCGCCTTCGAACTGCTGGAAAAACTGGACGGCTTCCGCGTCGAGGTCGACGCCGAGCGCGAACGCGCCGACATCGTGCTGTCCAACGGCCAGTTCAACATCATCTCGATGGGCCAGCGCGACCAGCTGCGCCTCGTGTTCGAAGCCCTGGACGCCGACGAGCGCGTGCGCGTGATCGTGCTGCGCGCCGAGGGCGAGCACTTCTCCAGCGGCGGCGACATCAAGGGCTTCCTGGAAGCCTCGCCCGAGCACGTGTCCAAGCTGGCCTGGAACATCGCCGCGCCGGCGCGCTGCAGCAAGCCGGTGATCGCGGCCAACCGCGGCTTCTGCTTCGGCGTCGGCTTCGAGATCTCGCTGGCCTGCGACTTCCGCATCGCCACCGACACCACCTTCTACGCGCTGCCGGAACAGAAGCTGGGCCAGATCCCCGGCTCGGGCGGCTCGGCGCGCCTGCAGAAGATGGTCGGCATCACGCGCACCAAGGACATCGTGATGCGCTCGCGCCGCATCCCCGGCAAGCAGGCCTGTGACTGGGGCGTGGCGACCGAGTGCGTGGCCGACGCCGAGCTGGAAGCCGCCACCGACCGCCTGGTCGACGAATTGCGCGCCTTCTCCCCGATCGCCCAGCGCACGGCGAAGAAGCTGCTCAACGATACCGAGGATTCGCCGCTGTCGATCGCCATCGAGCTGGAAGGCCACTGCTATAGCCGGCTGCGTTCCTCGGACGACTTCCGCGAAGGCGTCGAGGCCTTCCACGCCAAGCGTCCGCCCGCGTTCAAGGGCAGCTGAGCAGAGGGACACATGAGCGGACTCAATGCCCTCAACTACATCGACGGCCAGTGGCAGGGCGCGGCCGGCGGCGCCACGGCGGACAGCCGCAACCCGGCCGACGGCAGCGCCATCGGCACGCATGCGGCGAGCGGCCTGGCGGATGCGCGCGCCGCCATCGCCAGCGCGCGCCACGCCTTCGACACCTCGCTGTGGCCGCACGACATCCGCCTGCGCCAGGCGGTGCTGCTGCAGTGGGCCGAGCGGCTCGAAAAGCGCCAGGAACTGGCCGCCCTGCTCACCCAGGAAAACGGCAAGGTGATGGGCCAGGCGCGCGGCGAAATGGCCGCCGCCATCTCCGAGATCCGCTACTACGCGGGCCTGTCCCGCCACATCCCGGGCCACTTCATGGAAGTCGAGCCGGGCGCCTACTCGGCCACGCTGCGCGAGCCGGCCGGGGTGGCGGGCCTGATCATCCCGTGGAACGCGCCCGTCGTGCTGCTGATCCGGTCGCTGGCGCCGGCGCTGGCGGCCGGCTGCACGGTCGTCGTCAAGCCGGCGCACCAGACCGCGCAGATCACGGTCCAGGTGCTGCGCGAACTGGCCGCCGTCGAGGCGCTGCCGCGCGGCGTGCTGAACCTCGTGCTGGAACGGGGCAGCGAGGTGGCGCGCGAACTGGTCGCCTCGAACGACGTCGACGTGCTCAGTTTCACGGGATCGAACGAGACGGGCCAGCGCAT
Source organism: uncultured Massilia sp. (assembly GCA_963529995.1). Classification (GTDB taxonomy): domain Bacteria; phylum Pseudomonadota; class Gammaproteobacteria; order Burkholderiales; family Burkholderiaceae_D; genus Telluria. The sequence continues at coordinate 65,979 of CAUSCY010000020.1, forward strand.
CATGGCGGCGGCCGCGCCGACGATGAAGAAGCTGTCGCTGGAACTGGGCGGCAAGTCGTGCTGCCTCGTGTTCCCCGACGTCGACGTCGCCGCCGTCGCGAAACGGATCGCGGCGGCCGCCACCATCATCTCCGGCCAGCAGTGCACGGCCGCGCGCCGCGTGCTCGTGCATGCCTCGCGCCACGACGAGATGAAACGGGCGCTGGAGGCGGCCCTGGCTTCGATCGTCGTGGGGCCCCGCGCCCCCCCCGGGGCCGGGCCGGGGGCCGGGGGCGGGCGCCCCGCGCGCGCCGGCGGGGGGGGGAGCGCGGGGCCCGGGGGCTGGGTGATGTGGCTTCGCGCCCGACAGGCCCCGTTTCGAGGGGCGAGGCGGGGGGCGCGGGGTGTTTGGGGGGGGCCCCCCGGCGACAGCCCGGGCGCCGGCATGGGGCCGCTGATCGACGGCCAGGCGCTGGACGGCGTGTCGGTCAGCGTGGCGCGCGCGCTCGACCTGTGCGACGAAGTCGTCCTGAAGGGTGAACGTCCCGGCGGGAAGCTGGCGCACGGCCACTTCCTGACGCCGACGCTGGTCGCGCACGAGGACGTCGACGCCTTCTTCGTGCAGGACGAGATCTTCGGTCCCTTCGTCGTGCTGGAGCGTTTCGACGACGAGAAGGAAGCGGTGGCGCGCGCCAACCGCACGGTGTTCGGCCTGTCGGCCAGCGTGTGGACGCAGGACGGCGACCGCGGCATGCGCCTGGCGCGCGCGCTGCGCAACGGCACCGTGTGGATCAACGAGCATAATCGCCTGTTCGCGGAAGCGGAGACGGGCGGCTACCGGCGCAGCGGCATCGGCCGCCTGCACGGCTACGAAGGCCTGTCCGACTTCCTCGAGACGAAGCACATCTACCGCAGCGCGGGACTGGCGTAGCGGCTAGGCGGCCGGCGCCTCGGCGCCCCCGCCCCCACCCTCCGCCGGCACCAGCAGGCGCAGGCGCGCGGCCAGCATCGCGATGAACAGCTTGGCCGCGGGATTCAGCGGCCGGCGCGGATGCGTCGCGCTGACCATGCGCCGCACCAGGCGCGGCGACACGACGTGGTGCGCGCGCAGCGTGCCGGCGGCGATCTGGCGGTGCACGGCCACGCGCGGCACGATGGTGGCGGCCTCGGTCTGCTCCACGAGCTTGACGGTGGCCACCAGCGAATCGATCTCGAATTTCGGCACCAGCTCGATGTTCTCGCTTTCCGTGAAGCCGTCGATGGTGGCGCGCAGGCCGTGGCCTCGGGTGGGCAGCACCAGGTCCAGGCCGAGCGATGCCAGCTGGCGCAGCGTCAGGCTCGGCGGCACGTTGGCCTGCCCGTTCGCCCCCGTGATCAGCACCATTTCCTCGTCGACGATGTGTTCCAGGTCCAGCGGCAGCGGACGGCGCGGCTTGTTGACGATGGCGGCGTCCAGGCGCCCGCCGGCGACCCAGTCCAGCAAGGTGCTCGTATAGCCGTCGGCGACCGACACGCCCACGTCCGGATGGCGGCTGGAGAATTCGCTGAGGACGTCAACCAGCACGCCCTCCGTGATCGATGCGACGAGGCCGATGTTGACGTGGCCGCGGATGGCGCCGTCGCTGCTCTGCAGCTGGGCGTAGGCATTCGAGAAATCGCGCATGATGGGCAGGAACAGGCGGTACATCTGGCGCCCCGCCGCGGTGGGCACCATGCCCTGCTTGCTGCGTTCGAACAGCTGCTGGCCGATCTGTTCTTCGAGCTTGCTGATCTGCATGCTCAAGGCCGGCTGGACGATGCTCAGGCGGTGCGCGGCGCGGGTGACGGTGCCTTCTTCGTACAGCGCGATGAAATAGTGAATCTGGCGAAATTCAAGCTGGCGAAATTCCATGGAAGCGGCCGACGAACCCAAAAGGCCATCTTACCGCATCCATGGTGCCGCCGTGGTCGGCCCCGGTCAGCCGCGGCCTGCCAGCGCGATCGCGCCGGACGTGCGGCGCGCGCCGGACGGCGCCGCCTGGGCCACGGCCGTGCCGGCCTGTTTCTTGAGGTGGAAGATGCCGACGGTGCGCGCCAGGCTTTCCGCTTCCTCGCGCAGCGCCTGGGCGGCGGCCGACGCCTCCTCGACCAGCGCGGCGTTCTGCTGGGTGGCCTGGTCCATCTGGGTGATGGCCTGGTTCACCTGCTCGATGCCTGCCGTCTGCTCCGTGCTGGCGTTCATGATCTCGGTCATGATCGCCGTCACGCGGCTGACGCTCTGCACGATTTCGCTCATCGTCGCGCCGGCCTGGTCGACCAGTTCCGAACCGTGGTTCACCTTGTCGACGGAATCGTCGATCAGCGTCTTGATTTCCTTGGCGGCGGCGGCCGAGCGCTGCGCCAGGTGGCGCACCTCGCCGGCCACGACGGCGAAGCCGCGGCCCTGCTCGCCGGCACGCGCCGCTTCCACGGCCGCGTTCAGCGCCAGGATATTGGTCTGGAAGGCGATGCTGTCGATGACGTTGATGATGTCGGCGATGCGCGTGGCCGAGCTGTTGATCTCGCCCATGGTCGAGACGACTTCGGTCATCACGCTGCCGCCCTTCTCGGCCACGCTCGATGCCGACACGGCCAGCGTGTTCGCTTGGCGTGCATTGTCGGCATTCTGCTTGACGGTCGAGGTCAGCTCTTCCATCGACGATGCCGTCTGTTCCAGCGCCGCCGCCTGCTGCTCGGTACGGCCCGACAGGTCGAGGTTGCCGGCCGCGATCTGGCTGGCCGCGGTGGCGATGGTATCGGTGCCGGTACGCACGCGGCCGACGATGCCGGCCAGGCCCGCATTCATCTCGTCCAGCGAGCGCATCAGGCGGCCCGTCTCGTCGTTGGCGCCGACGGAAATGTCCAGCGTCAGGTCGCCCGAGGCGACGGCGCCGGCGACGCGCACGGCCTCGTCCAGCGGACGCACGATGCCGCGGATCAGCATGATGCCCACGAAGCCGGCCAGCGCCAGGCCCAGCGCCATGCCGGTCAAGCAGACGGCGCGCACCATTTCGTAGGTCGATTGCGATTCCTTGCGGGCGTCGTCGGCCTGGCCCAGCTGGACCTGGATCAGGTCGTCGATGGCATCGCGGGCCGGCGCGAACAGCGTGTTCATCGCGCCGTGCACGATGGCGGTGGCGGCGGCGATATCGCCGGCGCGCAGCGCGGCCACGGCCGGCTGCTGGGCCTCGGCGATGAACTTGTCGCGCGCCTTGACGAACACGACGCCCTCCTCGCGCTCGTGGTCCGTCATCTCGGTGGCGGCATAGGCCTTCCACACCGTCTCGATGTCGGCCGTGTTGCGATCGACGGCGGCGAGCAGCGCCTTGGCCTGCTCGGGCTGCGCGGTCAGCGCCTTGGCGATGGCCATCTGGTTCTGGTCGAGCTTGCGCACGATCTGGTCGAGCTGGCCGAGGCAGACGATGCTGTTCGCGTACAGCGATTGCAGGCGGTCGTTCGCCTGGTTGAGGCTGATCAAACCGATGGCGGCGCCCACGATCAGCTCGATGCCGAGCAGCGCGATGACGAAAATGAGACGGGCTTTGATGCTGATATTTTTAATCATGACAAACAATTATCGTATAACCGACGTGAAACTTGCAGTATAGAAACCATACACCTAACCGGGGAATAGAGCACGAAATATTGAGAGAAGGTCATGGACGTGCGTAGCCACACCGCAACAATCGGCTGGTGAGGCGATCAGGAACCGCTTGCCGGCCCGGAGCCGGGGCGGCGATGCGGTGGCGTTATTCCAGTTCCTTGCGCTGGCGCGCAATGACTTCGGTCAGGCGCGTAACGGCCTGTGCCTTGGACGGCTGCTGCGAGAAGCGGCCCAGCACTTCGCGCGCCAGGTCTTCCGACTCGGCGCGTTGCTTGGCTTCGGCCTGGCGCGTATCGATCTGCTCGCGCAGCGCCGCCAGTTCGGCCACCTGCTCTTCCTGGCGCGCCGATTCCAGCGCGATCAGGCGACGCCGCGCCTCGTCCATCTCCAGGGTCGCCTGGGCGCTCTTGCGCTGCATGTCGGCGGCCTGCTGGGCGCTTTCCAGCAGCTTGCGCTGGGCGTCGCGCTTTTCGGCGGCGGCCTGCGCCGCCTCCAGCTCCGCCAGTTCGCGCGCGCGCGCCAGGCGGGTGCGCTCTTCCTCCGCGGCGGCGCGCGCCTCGGCGGCGGCGACGGCGGCCCGTTCGGACGCCAGCTTGGCGGCGGCGGCCTCGTTGGCACGGGTGTCGGCCGCCGCCTGCTGGCGCTGCGCGGCCAGTTTCTGCTCCAGCAGCATCAGCGCATCGTGGGCGGCATCGATGGCGACGCGTTCCGCCGCCAGCAATTCGTCGGCCAGCTGCTGCTGGCGCCGTTCGTGCTCGGCACGTTCGGCCTGGGCCCTTGCCAGCTCGGCCGCCTTGCCGGCCTGGGCCTGGTGCACCGCGGCGATTTCCTGTTCGTGGGCGGCCTGCTGCTGCGCGTGGCGCGTGGCTTCGGCCTGGGCATCCAGCGCGGCCTGGCGCGCCGCTTCGCCGGCACGTTCCGCCTCCAGCTGGGCCGCCAGCTGCGCTGCCAATTGCTCCGCCTGTGCGCGGTCCTCGGCGCTGCGCGCTTCGGCGGCGCGGGCCAGGGCCTGCTCGGCCTCGATGCGCTGCTGCTGCGCGGCCAGCGCCTGCCGTTCCGCTTCCGCGCGCTGCCGCTCCGCGTCCAGCAGTTGCTGCGCTTCGCGCGCGCGCTCCTCGGCCAGGGCCGCGGCCTGCTGCGCCGCCTCGGCCTGCGCGGCCAGGGCGGCGTGGGCTTCCTGCCCGGCCGCGTTCTCGGCCGCGCGCGCATCCGCCGCGGCTTGCGACAGCGCGACGCGCTCCTCCGCCAGGCGGCGTTCGCGGCGCTGCTCTTCCGCCTCGCGCAGGGCGGCCTCCCGCGCCAGCGCGTCGGCGCTGGCGCGCAGGCGCGACTGCTCGGCCGCTTCGCGCTCGGCATCCAGGCGGGCCTGGGCCTGCTGGGCTTCCGCTTCCTCGGCGCCGGCACGCTCCAGCGCCACTTCGCGCAGCTTGCGGTCGGCCTCGATGCGCGCCTCGGTGGCGGCCAGGATGCGGGTTTCCGCTTCGCGCCGCGCTTCGGCGGCGGCCACGGCCATCTGTTCCTGGCGTTCACGGTGCACGGCGGCGTCGCGCAATTCCTTCTCGGTCTGCAGGCGCAGGCGCAGCGACTGGGCGGCGGTGCGCTCGGATTCGGCCTGGGCCAGCGCGATCTGTGCGCGTTCCTGCTCGATATGGGCCAGGGCACGGGCTTCTTCCAGCGCGCGCGCTTCGGCGGCGGCGCGGGAAAACGCGGATTCCAGCGCCACCTGGTCGGCGCGCTCGCGCTGCAGCGCCAGCTCGAGCGCCTCGGCTTCCGCTTCGGCCAGCTTCTCGGCCGTCTGGCGCGCGGCCTTCTCGGCCCGTTCGCGCTCGCGCGCCAGGATCGCCACGCGGGCGTCGGCGCTGGCGCTGTGCTGCACTTCCTCGCGCGCCGCATGCACGGCGGCGACGCGTTCGGCCGCCTGCAGGCGCGCCTGTTCGGACTGCTGGGCCAGTTCATCGGCCTCGCGCTGGGCGCGTTCGGCAATCTCGGCATCGATCTTCGCCTGCTCGGCGGCGCGCTTCCGGGCCTCGACCTCGGCACGGGCCCTGGCCTCGGCCGCCAGGCGGATCTGGGTGTCGGCTTCGACACGGGAACGCAATTCCGCGGTTTCCTGGCGGATCGCCTCGAGACGCTCGGCGGCGGCCTTGGCGGCGGCGCGCAAGGTCTCGATGCGGTCGCGGTTGGCCTCGATCGCCTCTTCCGATGCCTGCGTATTGGCCAGCGCGGCCGCCGCGGCCTGGGCGTCGATCGCCGCCCTTTCATCGGCCAGGCTGCGCGCCCGCGCCTCGGCATGGGCGCGGTTCTCGGCCGCCATCGCCGCCTTGGCTTCCGCCTCCACGCGCGCGATGCCTTCCTTGATCGCCCGGTGCTCCAGCTGTTCGCGCTGGGGCTCGGGTGCCGACGCTTGTGGCGAGACCTGTGCCGGGGCCGCGTGTTCCTGGGCGGCAGGCATCATGTCGATCGTGAAATCGGCATCGTCGGCGCGGGCGCTCGGGACGGGTCGTTCGGGCTGGTCGTGCTGGTCAGTCATGGCGGCGGTCTCGCAGGTGGTCGAGGCGTCAACGCAGCCTCGCGTCCATTATGACGCAAGGCCAGCCCGCTTGTCGCGTCGAGCTGGGCCCTGAACGCCGGTCTGTTCTCGATATATTGACGTATTGCCTGCCGCGTTCACACGGGCCACAGCGGCGGCTCGTCCATCAACGCCACCTGCTCGCGCAGTTCCAGGATGCGGTCCTGCCAGTAGCGCTGGGTATTGAACCAGGGGAAGGCCGCCGGGAAGGCCGGATCGTCCCAGCGCATGGCCAGCCAGCAGGAATAATGCACGAGGCGCAGCGTGCGCAAGGCCTCGACCAGGTACAGCTGGCGCGGATCGAAGTCGCAGAAATCCTCGTAGCCGGCCAGCACGTCGCCCATCTGGCGCACCATGTCCTGGCGCTCGCCCGACAGCAGCATCCACAGGTCCTGGACCGCGGGGCCCGTGCGGCTGTCGTCGAAGTCGACGAAGTGCGGGCCGTCCGCCGTCCACAGGACGTTGCTGGCGTGGCAGTCGCCGTGCAGGCGCAGCAGCGGCAGGCTGCCGGCACGCTCGTAGCAGCGCGCCACGCCGTCCAGCGCCTGGTCCAGCACGCTCGTATAGGCAGCCAGCAATTCCGCCGGGATGAAGCCGTGGCCCAGCAGCCAGTCGCGCGGCGCGCGGCCGAACGTGTCGATGTCGAGGGCGGGACGCTCCACGAACGGCCGCGCCGCGCCCACCGCGTGGATGCGGCCGATGAAGCGGCCGATCCATTCGAGCGTCTGCGGGTCGGACAGCTCGGGCGCGCGGCCGCCGCGGCTGGGGAAGACGGCGAAGCGGAAGCCCGCGTGTTCGTGCAGGCTGCGGCCCTGCAGTTCCAGCGCCGGCACCACCGGCACTTCCTGCGCCGCCAGCTCGGCGACGAAGGCGTGTTCCTCGAGGATGGCGGCATCGCTCCAGCGTCCGGGGCGGTAGAACTTGACCACTACCGGCGGCCCCTCCTCGCAGCCGGCGCGGTAGACGCGGTTCTCGTAGCTGTTCAGGGCCAGCAGGCGGCCGTCGCCATACAGGCCCACGCTGTCGAGGGCATCGAGGACCATCGCGGGGTCGAGACGGGAGAATGGATGGACGGCCGGGTGGACGGCATCGTTCTCGCTATCGTCCTCGTTGCCTTGCTCATGATCGTGCTGGATATTCATGCTGCCATTGTAAGGCCGCCGACGGGCATGCGCACTTGGCCGACGCTTTGCCGAATTTATTTTCCAACGTTAATGAACAAGCCAGAAATAGATGAAAAATATGGCTTATCCATCGATTATTTGCCGGATTTGATGATGCAAGGTGCGTGAACGTACGGAGCGCAGGGGCAGTGCCGGGGTTTCATGGTCATCCCGGCACCCGCTGCCCCATCTTCGGAGAACACGAACATGAAGAACAAAGCGCTTCCCCTGACCGCCCTCGCCGCCGCCATGCTGTGCGGTTCCGCCTTCGCCCAGGACGCGGCCCAGCCGCCCAAGGCCGAATCGCACATGCAGAAGGTGCTCGACGCCCACAAGGCGCTGGGCCCGAAACCCATCGAGACGCTGACGCCGGAAGAGGCGCGCAAGCAGCCGACCGTCGCCGACGCCGTCAAGAAGGTACTGTCGGACGAAGGCAAGAGCACGGCGCCGGAAGCCGGCGTGACGGTCAAGGACATGAGCGTGCCGGTGGCAGGCGGCAGCGTGCCGGTGCACATCTACACGCCGGAAGGCAAGGGCCCGTTCCCCGTGATGGTCTATTACCACGGCGGCGGCTTCGTCATCGCCGACACCAAGGTCTACGACGCCTCGCCGCGCGCGCTGGCCAAGATGGCCAAGGCGATCATGGTCTCGGTCGACTACCGCCAGGCGCCGGAACACACATTCCCCACCGCGCCGAACGACGCCTACGCCGCCTATATCTGGACCACCCAGCATGCGAAGGAATTCAACGGCGACCCGGCGAAGGTCGCCGTGGGCGGCGAATCGGCGGGCGGCAACCTGGCCACCGTCGTGTCGATGATGGCACGCGACAAGAAGGCGCAGATGCCGGTGCACCAGCTGCTGGTCTATCCGGTCGTCGACAACGACATGAACAACCCGTCCTACCAGCGCAACGCCAACGCGAAGCCGCTCAACAAGGCGATGATGGGCTGGTTCTTCAAGCACTACGGCGCCGATCCGGCGAACCCGTACGCCCTGCCGATGAAGGCAACCTCGCTCAAGGGCTTGCCCCCGGCGACCATCGTCGCGGCCGAGATCGATCCGCTGCTGTCCGAGGGTAAGGCCTATGCCGACAAGCTGAAGAAGGACGGCGTGAAGGTCGACTACAAGGAATACAGCGGCGTGACCCATGAATTCTTCGGCATGGGCGCCGTCGTGCCGAAGGCCAAGGATGCCGAGCAGTATGCGGCCGACGCGCTGAAGAAGGCATTCAAGTAAGGAATCAAGCAAAAGTTCAAATAAGCGCCGGCGCCGTCGGCGGATGGACACAGGCGCGGCCGCGACCGCGCCTTTTTTCGCCCGGCGCGGCGGCGCAGGCGTTACACTGGCGCCTTCATGTGAAGGAACCACGTAACAATGCAACTCGAGCAACCCCTCTCCGACAAAGAATTCGACGACCTCGACGGCTTCCTGCTGTCCGGACGCTGCCCCGAGGGCGCGATGACGCTGGACACGCTGCACGGCTACCTGACCGCCATCGCGATCGGCCCGCAGACCATCATGCCGGCCGAGTGGCTGCCGCGCGTGTGGGGCGAGGAAGGCGCCGTCCCCAACTGGAAGAACCCGAAGGAAGAGCAACGCATCGTCAACCTGATCATGCGCTTCATGAACGAAGTGCTGATCACGTTCGAGGTCGCGCCCAAGGAATTCGAACCGCTGTACGTCGAGCAGGAGGTCGACGGCGAGACGCTGATCGACGCCGAGGCCTGGTGCTGGGGTTTCTGGGAAGGCATGGAACTGCGTCCCGGCTCCTGGGACGAGATCTGGGACTCCGAGGCGGGCCCGCTGATGCGCCCCCTGTACCTGCTGGGCGCCGACGAGATCGACGAGAGCGAACTGGCCGAGGTCGAGGACCCGCGCAAGGCGCACAAGCTGGCGCTCGAGATCGAAGCCAACCTGCCCGCCATCCACCGTTTCTGGCTGCCGCGCCGCAAGGGCGCCGTCGAGACGGTGCGCAACGAGGCGCCGAAGGTCGGCCGCAACGACGACTGCCCTTGCGGCAGCGGCAAGAAGTTCAAGAAGTGCTGCGGGGCGGAGCAGGCGTAAGCCACCGCAAACTTCTACCCCGTCATTCCCGCGCAGGCGGGAATAGTGCCCCCGGCACTATTCCCTCCATGCTGAGTAACTTCGATCGCCTCACTATGGATTCCCGCCTGCGCGGGAATGACGGCTAGGCCGGCTGCGTCAGCCGGCTTTCCACCAGCGCCGCCAGCAGGTCCGACTGGCCCACGATCCCCACGAACTTCCCCTCCCCGTCCACCACCGGCACGTGGTGCAGTCCCTCGTTGCTCATCAGGGGCACCAGGTGCGCGATGGTGTCGGTGGCACGCACGCTGGCCACGTCCTTCTGCATCACGTCCCCCACCGCGGCCGGCTGCGGCGCGCGTACGCCCAGCAGGTGGCCCAGCAGCGCGCGCAGGCGTTCGCGCAGCGTCAGGTAGTCGTCCAGGCCGACGTGGCGCAGGAAATCGTCCTGGCCGATCATGCCCACCACGCGGCGGTGCTCGTCCAGCACCGGCAATGCGCGCAAGCGGTGGCGGCGCAGCTGGCGCCAGGCGTGCGGCAGGCCCATTGCCGGCCCCACGGTCACGGCATCGGTCGACATGATGTCGGCGCAGGTGACGGTGCCGAAGCGGCGCGCATAGGCACGCATCTCCGTCTCGAGCAGGATGCCTTCCAGGTCGTCGCGGCTGACGTCCAGCACCTGGCCGTAGCGCGCCAGCGCCGCGTCCAGGTCGGCCGTCGTGAAGCCAAGGCGCGCCGTCGGCACCGGGTCGCGCGTGGCGTGCACGTTGCGCAGCGCGGACTGCTGCGTATGCGGATAGCGCCGGCCCGTCAGGTTGTTGAATACCAGCGCCACCAGCACGATCAAGGCCGAATTCAGGCCCACCGGCAGCAACGCGAACTGGAACCCGGCAGCCTGCACCGCAGGCCCGCCCAGCACCGCCGTCAGCGCCACCGCGCCGCTGGGCGGGTGCAGGCAGCGCAGCATGAACATCACGAAGATCGCCACGGCGCCCGCCAGCGGCGCAGCCAGCATCGGCTCGTGCACGATGCGTGCGCAGGCGATGCCGACCAGCGCCGAGATCGTGTTGCCGCCGATGACGGACCAGGGCTGCGCCAGCGGGCTGGCCGGCACGCAGAACAGCAGCACCGCCGACGCCCCCATCGGCGCGACCAGGGTCAGCGGCATGCTGCCGGCGCCCGCCATCTCGCTCAGCAGATAGGTGACGAACAGGCCAACCAGCGCGCCGGCGACGGCGCGCAGCCGTTCGGCGCGCGTCGCCGTCGTTGCCTGCGGCACGAAGGACCGCATCCATTCCACTCCCTTGTCCAGCGTCGCCACGGATCGTTCTCCAAAAATTACATCACATCATGATATATTGAAAGTCCCGACGATGTCAGCCTCCGCATGAAACGACACCCTGCTCCAGCGCACGATGCGCTGCAAAAATCTGACTTTGCCGCCCTGTCCGAATTCCGCTACCAGATGCGCCGCTACGAGCGCTTTTCCGAAAACGCCATCCAGGCCGAGGGCATCACGCCGCTGCAATACCTGCTGATGTTGCACATCAAGGGATTCAAGGACCGCGAATGGGCGACGATCGGCGAGCTGGCCGAGCGCCTGCAGACGCAGCAGCACGGCGTCGTCGCGCTGGTCAGCCGTTGCGAGAGCGCCGGCCTGGTCGAGCGGCGCGCCCACGCCGGCGACCGTCGCCGCGTCGAAGTTCACCTGCTGCCGGCCGGAGAGACGATCCTGGCGCGCCTGGCCGCCGTCCACCGCGCCGAACTGCGCGCGCTGCAAGGTGTGTTCACCGTGCCGCAGCTGCCTTGAGATAAAGCAAACTGCCCTGCCGTTCAAGCAATATAGATATTGATCATGTACGATATGAAACTACCTGGGCTTCCCAAGGACTTTCACTGAGGACAATATGATCACTGCATTCACACGCCCGATGCTGGCAGTCGCCGCAACCGCCATCGCGGCGGCCGCCATCGCCCCCGCTGCCCAGGCTGCCGCGCCGATGGTCAAGACGCCGGCGCCCGGCTACACGCGCATCATGCTGGGCGACTTCGAGATCACCCCGCTCAACGACGGCACCGTCGACCTGCCGATGGACCAGCTGCTCAAGCAGCCGGCCGAGACGACCCGCGCGACGCTGGCGAAGAACTTCCTCAAGGCCCCGCTGGAAACCTCGGACAACGGCTTCCTGATCAATACCGGCAGCAAGCTGGTGCTGGTCGACACGGGCGCCGGCAGCCTGTTCGGCCCGACGCTGGGCAAGCTCGTGAGCAACCTGAAGGCCGCCGGCTACCAGCCGGAACAGGTCGACGAGATCTACATCACCCACATGCATCCGGACCACGTGGGCGGCCTCGCCAGTGATGGCAAGCGCGTGTTCCCGAACGCGATCGTGCGCGCCGGCAAGGCCGACGCCGACCACTGGCTCAAGCAGGCCAATATGGACAGCGCCCCGGCCGACAAGAAGCGCTATTTCCAGGGTGCGATGGCATCCGTGAACCCGTACGTCCAGGCCGGCAAGTTCAAGACCATCGACGACGACGGCGAGCTGGTGCCGGGCATCACGGCGCTGGCAGCTTCGGGCCATACCCCGGGCCACACGGTGTACCAGGTGCAGAGCCGCGGCCAGAAGCTGCTGCTGATCGGCGACCTGATCCACGTGTCATCCGTCCAGATGGACAATCCGCAAGTGACCATCGCCTTCGACAGCGACGAGAAGGCGGCGTACGCGGCGCGCAAGAAGAATTTCGACCAGGCGGCCAAGGACGGCGAACTGGTGGGCGGCGCGCACCTGCAGTTCCCGGGGGTGGGGCACCTGGTCGGGCAGGGCAAGGGATATCGCTGGGTGCCGGTGAATTACACGCAGGTGCGTTGAGCCAGGACGAAAGTAACCGCCGCCGCCCCTGCGCAGGCAGGGGCCCAATGTTGCGTGCATTCCGGGAAATTGGGTCCCTGCCTGCGCAGGGACGACGTGAGGGTGGCACAGGGACGACGTGCGGGTGGTTTACGCCTTTCCCGCCTCGATCCCCGCCAGCAGTCCCGCCAGCCGGTCCATGTCGACCGGCTTGACCAGGTGGTGGTCGAACCCTGCCTCCAGCGCCGCGCGGCGGTCCTGTTCCTGGCCGTAGCCCGTCACCGCGATCAGCTTGATGCCCGCCGTGTGCGCATCCGCGCGCAGGCGGCGCGCCAGTTCGTTGCCGTCCATCTCCGGCAAGCCGATGTCCAGCAAGGCCGCATCCGGCCGCTCGCGCCGCGCCCGCGCCAGCGCGCGTTGGGAATCGTTTTCCACCGCCACCTCGTAGCCGCAGGCTTCCAGCAGCATGCCCAGCGTGGCGGCTGCGTCGACATTGTCGTCCACGACCAGCAGGCGCAGCGGCGGCCCGCCGCCCTGCACGGCGGCGGCCGAGCCGGCCGGTTCGGCGCTGCCGGAAGCCGGCTGCATCAGCGGCAGGTCGACCGTGAAGGTACTGCCCTGCCCCAGCCCCGGACTCACGCAGGACACGGTGCCGCCGTGCAGCTCGACCAGGTTCTTGACGAGCGCCAGCCCGAGCCCGAGCCCGCCCTGCGAGCGGTCCGACGAGCGCTGCGCCTGGGTGAACAGGTCGAACACGTGATGGGTCAGTTCCGGCTCCATGCCGATGCCATGGTCGCGCACGGACAGGCGCAGGTGGCCGCCGTCGGTCTCGGCGACGACCTCGATGCGGCGTTCTTCCGGCGAGTACTTGGCGGCGTTGTTCAGCAGGTTCGACAGCACCTGCACGAGGCGTGCCTTGTCGCCCAGCACGGTGGCGCCGGGGTCGCGCATGCGCACGTCGAGCTGCTGGCGCCGCACCTCGAACATCGGGCGCACCTGCTCGATCGCCTCGTCGACGATGGTGCGGGCCGTCACCGGGGCGCGCGCCAGCGTCACGAGGCCGCGCGTGACGCGCGAGACGTCGAGCAGGTCGTCGACCAGGCTCGTCATGTGGCGCACCTGGCGTCCGATGATGGCGCTGCTCTGGCGCACGCGCGCCTCGTCGAGCCGGCCGATGCGCAGCAGGTCGGCGGCGGCGCTGATCGGCGCCAGCGGATTGCGCAGCTCGTGCGCCAGCATGGCCAGGAATTCGTCCTTCCGCTGGTCGGCGGCGCGCAGCTTGTCCTCGGCTTCCTTGCGCTCGGTGATGTCGAGGAAGAAGCTGACCAGGCCGCCGTCGCCGGCCGGATAGGCACGCACCTCGAACCAGCGCGCCTCGCGGCCCGGCTCCTGCTGTAGGAATTCGGCGCGGTCGGGCGTCCGGTCGCGCATCACGCGGTGGTACATGCGTCCCACCGGCATCTCCAGCGCTTCCGGCCAGACGTCCCAGTGATTGCGTCCGATCGTCTGCGCGGCGCTGCGGTTGGACAGGCGCTGCCCTTCGACATTCATCTGCAGCACGGTCCAGTCGCGGTCGATCAGCATGAAGCCCTCGGCGATGGTGTCGAGGATCGTCTGGTTGCTGTCGCGCTCCGCGCGCAGCGCTTCCTGGGTGCGCGCCAGGTCGATGGCCGCGCCGATCCGTCCGGCGACGCCGCGCGCCAGGGCCGTGTCCGCGTCGCTCCAGCGGTGCCGGCGGTCCAGGCCCAGCGCCAGGAAGGCCTGCAGCCGGCCCTCCTTCAGCAGCGGCACCAGCAGGCAGGCGGCCATGTCGAGACGCGCCCAGGCGCCCTGGCTGGCCGCGCTGCGCGGGTCGTGGGCGACGTCGCCGATCGGGACGAGTTCGCCCGCGCGCATGGCCGCGTCCACGCCGGGGCCGAAGGCCTCGAGCGGAAACGCGCGCCCGGCCAGGCTGGCCAGGCCGTTGCGGCGCCAGTCGCGCGGCACGGCGAAGGTGGCGCCCACGTCGTCGATCTCGCCGTACAGCACGCGCGCCAGGCCCAGCTCCTCGCCCAGCAGGCTGCAGGCGACCTGGACGGCTTCGTGCGCGTCCACGATGGGACGCAGCCGGTCGGCCAAGGCCAGCTCGAAGGCGGCGCGGCGTTCGGCCTGCACGCGTGCGGTGGTCTCGATATTGGTGCAGTACAGGCCCGCGACCTGGCCGCGACGGTCATGCAGCGGTGCATACGAGAACGTGAACCAGACCTGTTCGCGGTAGCCGCGGCGCTCCATGACGAGCGGCAGGTCTTCGAAATAGACGGGGCGGTCGGACAGCGCGCGGTCGACGCTGGGGACGATGTCGGGCCAGATCTCGGCCCACACTTGCTGGAACGGCGTGCCGAACGCGGCCGGATGCTTGTCCCCGAGGATCGGAATGTAGGCGTCGTTGTACAGGAAGGTCAGTTCCGGCCCCCAGGCGACGAACATGGGAAAGGCCGAGCTGAGCATCATCGATACGGCCGTGGCCAGTTCCGGCGGCCAGGCGGCGGGCGGCCCCAGGGGCGATGCGGCCCAGTCGTGCCCGTCGAGGAGCTGCCGGACTGCGCCGTCGCCGCCGGACCCGGCAGGTATGTGAGGAGTGTCAGCCATGCCGCATTCTCGCACACCACCTGCCGCGGACGATACACTTTTGCAACATCGTGTCTCGCCGAACACGATGTTTTACAGTTTGATGAAGTGCTCGCGGTAGTAGCGCAGTTCCTCGATCGACTCGATGATGTCGGCCAGCGCCGTGTGCTTCTGCGCCTTCTTGAAGCCGGACGCCAGTTCCGGCTTCCAGCGGCGGCACAGTTCCTTCAGCGTCGACACGTCCAGGTTACGGTAGTGGAAGAACGCTTCCAGCTTCGGCATGCCGCGCGCCATGAAGCGGCGATCCTGGCAGATCGAGTTGCCGCACATCGGCGATTTGTTCGCCGGCACCCACTGCTTGAGGAAGGCGATCAGCTCCTGCTCGGCCTGGGCTTCGTTCACGGTCGAGGCCTTGACGCGGTCGATCAGGCCGGACTTGCCGTGCGTGCCTTTGTTCCAGTTGTCCATCTTGTCGAGCGTTTCGTCGCTCTGGTGGATGGCGAGCACGGGGCCTTCGGCCAGCACGTTCAGGTCGGGGTCGGTGACGACGACGGCGACTTCGATGATGCGGTCGTTGTCCGGATCGAGGCCCGTCATTTCCATGTCGAGCCAGATCAGGTTGAACTCGTTGGGGCGTGGGGTGGCGATTGGGGTCGCTTGTGACATAATTCTCTCTTTACGCTTCAATTGGCAGGGCCGCGGATAGCGAACCCATCCATGGATGGTCGACCGGCCCTGAAAAAGTAGATTTTCTCACAGGCACAGCATGCTTTCATCCGGGTTTTCGCTCGTCTTCGTATTTTTCTTCCTGCTGACGCTGGCCCTGCGCTATTGGCTGGCCAGCCGGCACATCCGTCACGTGCTGCGCCACCGCGGCGCCGTGCCGCCCGAGTTTTCTCCGAAGATTCCCCTCGCCGCGCACCAGAAGGCCGCCGACTACACGGTCGCCAAGACGCGCCTGGGCCTGGCGGCCGCGCTGTGGGGCGGCTTCGTGCTGATCGGCTTCACGCTGCTGGGCGGACTGCAGGCGCTGTCCAGCGCCGTGCTGCAGCTCACCGGTCCCGGCATGCTGCACCAGATCCTGCTGGTGGTGGCGTTCGCCGTCGTCTCCGGCGCGCTCGACCTGCCGTTCTCGTACTACCGCCAGTTCGTGCTCGAGCAGCGCTACGGCTTCAACAAGATGACCGTGGGCCTGTGGATCGCCGACATGGTCAAGGGCGGCGTGGTCGGCGCCGTCATCGGCCTGCCGCTGCTGTGGGTCGTGCTGACCCTCATGGACAAGACCGGCAGCCTGTGGTGGCTGTACGCCTGGCTGGTCTGGACCGGCTTCCAGCTGCTGATGATGGTGCTGTACCCCACCGTCATCGCGCCGCTGTTCAACAAGTTCACGCCGCTCGCCGACGCATCGCTGAAGGAGCGCATCGAAGGCTTGATGGCACGCGTCGGCTTCGCCTCCAAGGGCCTGTTCGTGATGGACGGCAGCAAGCGTTCGGCCCACGGCAACGCCTATTTTTCCGGCTTCGGCGCCAACAAGCGCATCGTGTTCTTCGACACCCTGCTCGCGCGCCTGGCCCCGCCCGAGATCGAGGCCGTGCTGGCCCACGAGCTGGGCCACTTCAAGCTCAAGCACATCGTCAAGCGCATGGTCGTGCTGTTCGCGCTGTCGCTGGTCTTCCTCGCCTTGCTGGGCTACCTGAAGCAGCAGGCCTGGTTCTACACGGGACTGGGCGTGGAGCCGCTGCTGGGCGCGTCCAACGATGCGATGGCCCTGCTGCTGTTCATGCTGGTGCTGCCCGTGTTCACCTTCCCGTTCTCGCCGCTGTCCTCGTTCACCTCGCGCAAGCACGAGTTCGAGGCCGACGCCTTCGCGGCCGCCAACAGCGATGCGCGCGACCTGGTCTCGGCCCTCGTCAAGATGTACGAGGACAATGCCTCGACGCTGACGCCGGACCCGATCCACTCGGCCTTCTACGATTCCCATCCGCCGGCCTGGGTACGGGTGCAACAACTGCAGGCATCGGGGGCCGTATGAACACGACCAGCCTCCTCCTCGCACGCCGTTGCACCGAAGGCGCCGCGGCGCTGGATGCCGCCGCCATCCCTGCCCTGCTCGCGCAGGTACCCGGCTGGCACGTCGCCGGCAACCGGCTGGAACGCCGCTTCGCCTTCCGCGACTTCCATGAAACGATGGAATTCGTGAACGCCCTGGCCTGGATCGTCCACCGCGAAAACCACCACCCCGAGCTGCAGGTATCGTACAAGCACTGCACGGTCGCCTTCACGACGCACTCGGCCGGCAACGCCCTGTCCGAGAACGACTTCATCTGCGCCGCCCGCATCGACGCGCTGCTGGCAGAACGGGGCCAGGCGTGAGCCGCGCCCACAAGCAGGCCCGGGCCGGGGGCGAAGACCTGGCCGGCACCGTCGTTGCCGCCCACGGCCGCCATTACGTGGTCGACGTCGACGGCCAGCTGATGCAGTGCGTCACGCGCGGCAAGAAGACCAATGTGGCGGTGGGCGACCTCGTCCACCTGCAACGCACCTCGAACGACCAGGCCGTCATCGAAAAGATCGCCGAGCGCACCACGCTGCTGTACCGTTCCGACCAGTACAAGAGCAAGCTGCTGGCAGCGAACATCACGCGCCTGTTCATCGTCATCGCAACGGAGCCGAGCTTTTCCGACGACCTCGTCTCGCGCGCCCTCGTCGCCTGCGAGGCGGCCGGCATCGAGGCCCACCTGATCCTGAACAAGGTCGACGTCGAGGCACCGCTGGCGCGCGCCCGCGAACGGGCGTCGCTGTACACGGGCATGGGGTATCCGCTGCACGAGGTATCGGCCCGGGCCCGGCCCGAGGAAGCGGTGGCGACCCTGAGGCCGCTGTTGCAGGGACAATCGTCGATCTTCATCGGGCAGTCGGGCATGGGCAAGTCCTCGCTGATCAACCTGCTGGTGCCGGATGCCGACATCGCCGTGCGCGAGATCTCGGAAGCGCTCGACACGGGCAAGCACACGACCACGTTCACCCGTCTCTACCGTTTGCCGGGCGAAGGCGGCGGCAACATCATCGACTCCCCGGGGTTCCAGGAATTCGGCCTGTACCACCTGTCCGAAGGCATGCTGGAGCGCGCCTTCGTCGACTTCAAGCCCTACCTGGGCGGCTGCAAGTACTACAACTGCCGTCACCTGGCCGAGCCGCAATGCGCGATCCTGCAGGCCGTCGAGGAAGGCAAGATCGCCAGGCTACGCCACGAACTGTATGCGCAGCTGCTGCACGAGTCGGCGCAGACGCTGTATTGAACCCGTGCTTGTCGATCCATAATTTCTTGGAACGCAAGCAAAACCGCTTATAATTCAAGAGATCACCGCATCCCAGGCATAACATGGCTGTCACTCCCATCAAGCACTTCCTGCAGATTTCCGACTTCACCCGCGACGAGTTCGAGTACCTGATCGAACGTGCGAAGGTCATCAAGCGCAAGTTCAAGGCCTACGAGGTATACCACCCGCTGGTCGACCGCACGCTGGTGATGGTGTTCGAAAAGAGCTCGACCCGTACGCGCCTGAGTTTCGAGGCCGGCATGCACCAGCTGGGCGGCGCGGCGATCTACCTGAACACGCGCGACAGCCAGCTGGGCCGCGGCGAGCCCGTCGAGGACGCCGGCCAGGTCATGTCGCGCATGTGCGACATCATCATGGTGCGCACCTTCGGCCAGGACATCATCGAGCGCTTTGCTGCCCATTCGCGCGTGCCGGTGATCAATGGCCTGACCAACGAACACCATCCCTGCCAGGTGCTGGCCGACATCTTCACGTACTGGGAACACCGCGGCTCGATCGCCGGCAAGACGGTGGCCTGGATCGGCGACGCCAACAACATGCTGTACTCGTGGCTGCAGGCCGCCGAGGTATTCGGCTTCCACCTGAACGTGTCGACCCCGAAGGGCTACGACATCGATCCGGCCATGGTCGCGACGAAGAACTACACTGTCTTCGAGAACCCGTCGGATGCCTGCGCGGGCGCCGACCTGGTCAACACGGACGTGTGGACCAGCATGGGCTACGAAAAGGAAAACGCCGAGCGCCTGAAGGCCTTCGACGGCTTCATCGTGGACAGCGCCAAAATGGCGCGCGCCAACAAGGACGCCCTGTTCATGCACTGCCTGCCGGCGCACCGCGGCGAGGAAGTCGCGGCCGAGGTCATCGACGGCCCGCAATCGGTCGTCTGGGACGAGGCCGAGAACCGCCTGCACGTGCAGAAGGCACTCATCGAATACCTGCTGCTCGGCCGCATCGAGGACAAGTAAAGATTTCATCACCCCCCCAAGCTTGATCGTCGGATCTGAACGACTTCCCGCTCGCGCGGGAAGAAAACCATGTCCGGCTGACCATTTATCCCCCTCCACGTTCACAATGGAACACCCATGAGCGACATCAAAAAAGTAGTCCTCGCCTACTCCGGCGGCCTCGACACCTCCGTCATCCTGAAATGGCTGCAGGATCACTACCAGTGCGAAATCGTCACCTTCACCGCCGACCTCGGCCAGGGTGAAGAGCTGGAACCGGCACGCGCCAAGGCCATCAAGTTCGGCATCAAGCCGGAAAACATCTATATCGACGACGTGCGCGAGGAATTCGTGCGCGACTTCGTGTTCCCGATGTTCCGCGCCAACACCGTCTACGAAGGCGAATACCTGCTGGGCACGTCGATCGCGCGTCCGCTGATCGCCAAGCGCCTGATCGAGATCGCCAACGAGACCGGCGCCGACGCCGTCTCCCACGGCGCCACCGGCAAGGGCAACGACCAGGTGCGCTTCGAACTGGGCGCCTACGCGCTGAAACCGGACGTCAAGATCATCGCCCCGTGGCGCGAATGGGACCTGCTGTCGCGCGAGAAGCTGCTGAAGTACGCGGAAGACGCCGGCATCGAGATCGACATGAAGCACAAGAACGGCGGCGCGCCGTACTCGATGGACGCCAACCTGCTGCACATCTCCTTCGAAGGCCGCCACCTGGAAAACCCGAGCGCGGAAGCCGAGGAATCGATGTGGCGCTGGACCGTGTCGCCGGAACAGGCGCCGAACGAAGCGGAATACCTGGATATCGAATATGCGAACGGCGACATCGTCGCCCTGAACGGCAAGAAGATGAGCCCGGCCGAAGTGCTGACCGAGCTGAACCGCCTGGGCGGCAAGCACGGCATCGGCCGCCTGGATCTGGTCGAGAACCGCTACGTCGGCATGAAGTCGCGCGGCTGCTACGAAACCCCGGGCGGCACCATCATGCTGCGCGCCCACCGCGCGATCGAATCGATCACGCTGGACCGCGAAGTGGCGCACCTGAAGGACGACCTGATGCCGCGCTACGCCTCGCTGATCTATAACGGCTACTGGTGGGCACCGGAACGCGTCGCCCTGCAGACGCTGATCGACCACACCCAGAAGAGCGTCAACGGCTGGGTGCGCGTGAAGCTGTACAAGGGCAACGTGATCGTCGTGTCGCGCGATTCGAAGACGGATTCGCTGTTCGACATGAACATCGCCACCTTCGACGAAGACGGCGGCGCCTACAACCAGGCCGA
>CAUSCY010000021.1:0-86044 GCA_963529995.1 uncultured Massilia sp.
GCACCGGCCGGTTCGGCGGCGCCGGCGGCGCGCCGGCCGGGGCGTTGTGCACCAGCGTCGGCGGCACGGTGGCGATCGGCGCGCGCGGCACGTTGACGCGGCCCGGGCGACCGAACTGTTCGCGCGGCACCACGGTCAGGCCGGGCGGGCGGTAGTCGCGCGGACGGCGCGGATCGGGCCGCACCTGCGCATTCCACCACGCCGTATGCGCGGCCGATGCGCGCCAGCTCGGCACGAAGCGGTCGTGCGGCGTGAGCGGGTACCAGCCGGAGGCCGGATGGCGGTTGCGGTCGCGGAACACGACGTTCCAGCCGGCGCCGCCGACCCAGCCGACCAGCGCCGGCGCCCAGACCGGCCGGTCGTGGCGGGGGCCCCGGTGTCCCGGCGCCCAGGCCCAGCGGTTGCGCACCTGCACCCAGCGGCCGTAGTGGAACGGCGCATAGCCCCAGGGCGCATTGTCGACCCAGGTCCAGCCCCACGGGTCGAGCCAGGTCCAGCTGCCGTCGCGGTACGGCACCCAGGTCGACGCCACGGTGGGGGTCCACAGCGGGCCGTATTCCTCGGTGCTGCTCCAGCTGCCGTAGCGGTCCAGGTCTTCGTAGCCCGTCATCTCGGGGGAGACGTAGCGCGCGGATGCGGCGCTGTCCTGCAGGCGGTCGCGCGCCGCGGCCCAGTCGTCGAAGCCGTCGCGCACGGCCACCAGCGTGCGCACGTCGATGTCGCCCAGTTCGGCGCGGCGGCCGGCGCGCACCGTCAGTTGCGAGCCGCCCGCCTCGACCAGGGCGACGCCGTCGAACACGGTGACGGCACTGGTGTCGCGCACGCGCTCGGCGTCGACGCGCAGGCGGCCGGGCTGGTCCAGGCGGATGCGTGCCTGCGGGGTCTCGAGCTCGAAGCCCTGCACGACGTCGGCATTGACCACGCGGATGCTGGCGCTGCCGTAATGCAAGCGCAAACGCATGGTGTAGTCGTCGAGCTGCAGCACCTCGAGCGAGGAATCGCCGTCCAGCCGGATCGAGGTCGAGCCGACCTGCACCTCGGTGCGCCCGTTGGCGGCCGTGGTCAGCATGCTGCCCGTGGTGACGGGCCAGTTGATCTGGGCGGCGGAGAGTTCCGCGCCGACGTCGCTGCCGACGTTCACCTGGCCCTGGATGACGGCAAGGCGGCCGACGCGCGCGGGCGGCTCGGCGCTGTCGGATGCGTCGGCGGCGTCTGCATAATCGGTGGATACGGTCGACTGCGCCATGAGGGGCGCCGCGAGGGTGGACAAGGCGGCGAACGCCAGCAATGCCGCTGCTTTCCTGGTGGGGTGGGACATCGTTCTCTCTCCGTCTCCGTTATTCTTGCGCATGGACGCAGGCCGTCCACCTGATTACAACGCACGAGCGTGCGTACAGACTACACGCGTTACAAACCGTTGCGAAATACGGAAGGGCGGATACGTGAAGCCGATGCGTCAGGCCGAATGCCCGCGCTTGACGAAGAATAGCAGGCTGCCCATCACCATCAGCACGGCGCCGAAGAAGCGGTTCTGGATCTTCACCGCGCGTACGTCGCGGAACCAGCGCTGCATCGACGACGCCAGGAAGGCATAGCCGTGCATGACGGTGGTGTCGATGGTGATCATCGTCGCGCCCAGGATGGCGAGCTGCGGCAGCACCGGCGCATCCTTCGAGATGAATTGCGGCAGCACGGCCACCATGAAGATGATGCCCTTCGGGTTGGTGGCGTTGGTGAGGAAGCCGGTCATCACGCGCCGCCCGAACGACGGGTGCGCGGCCATGCCCGAGGTCGAGACGCTGGGGCCTTCCGCCTTGGCGCGCCACTGGCCGATACCGAGCCAGATCAGGTACA
Organism: uncultured Massilia sp.; assembly: GCA_963529995.1. Taxonomy (GTDB): domain Bacteria; phylum Pseudomonadota; class Gammaproteobacteria; order Burkholderiales; family Burkholderiaceae_D; genus Telluria. The sequence continues at coordinate 1,855 of CAUSCY010000021.1, forward strand.
GGGCGCCGATGGTCTTGACGACCGTGAAGGCGAGTTCCGACGCCATCAGCAGGGAGCCGACGCCGGCGCCGGCGATCACCAGCACGAGGATCAGGCCCAGTTGCAGTCCCAGCACGGTGGCGCTGGCCTTCTTCAATCCGTAGGCGAGGCCGTGCGACATCGACAGCACGGCGCCCGAGCCGGGCGAGATGGCGATCAGGATGCCTGCAATGACGAAACCGATCCAGGTAGCGAAGGTCATGCTGGGAAGGGAGACAAGAAATACGGGGGAAAGGAAAAATGCGGGCATGGCACGCAGCGCCCGGCAGGACCGGTGGCTGCGGCCAGCCGCAGGAACAACTTACTTCTTCTTCGGATTGACGGCGCCCTTCAGGGTCGCGCCGGCAGCGAAGCGAGGCGTCTTCGACGCAGCGATCTTGATGACTTCGCCGGTTGCCGGGTTGCGGCCCTTGCGAGCAGCGCGCTTGGTGACCGAGAACGTGCCGAAGCCGGTGATACCGACCGTGTCGCCTTTTTTCAGGCGCTCGGTGATGATGTCGATGATGGTGTTCACTGCATCGTTCGCAGCGGCGCCCGACATCTCGGTACGCTTCGCAAATTCAGCGATCAGTTCGCCTTTTTTCATAAATCCTCCGGGTTGAAAGAGCCGGAAGATTAGCATAATTAATTGCCATATGTAATCCAAATACAAGGCCCGGCACGCCGTAAGCCCTGTACTGGCGGGGTTTTTGCGAATCCCTCGCCATCCAAGCCCGGATTTGCAGGATTTTCAGGCCGCCGACGGCGCCGTTTCCATGGCAGCCAGGCGCAGGCGCAGGGCGGCATTGATCAGGGTCTGGTAGCCCGTGCCGGTGCGCTCGGCGCGCGAACGGAACTCGTCCAGCACTTCGTCGTCGAGGTAGATCGTGATACGGGTCTTGCGCTTCGGCGGACGCGCACGGCGGCGCGGCGCGGTCGGGATGTCGAACTTGGCGAGGTCGGCGATGTTGCTGGACATGGGCATCTCTCCTTCAGGTCTGGGAAAGGCTGCTGCACCGCAGCCAATGTTGGCAATATACGTATGGCCGGATGGGCATGCCCGCGAAAAGCGACGAGATGCAGTTTTCCGGGGTTGAAACGCAAATAATAGGAATGAGCGCGCTGGACCGGCATGAACCGTGTGCAGCGGCCGGCGGCGCCTCGGTTAAGATGTGATCAACTTGATATTTGTTTAGGAGTGGTACATGGCTGCAGGAAGCTTGCTCGCGCTGATCGACGATATCGCCAGCGTCCTCGACGACGTCGCCCTGATGAGCAAGGTGGCGGCCAAGAAGACGGCCGGCGTGCTCGGCGACGACCTGGCGCTGAACGCCCAGCAGGTGACGGGCGTGAACGCCGACCGCGAATTGCCGGTCGTCTGGGCGGTGGCCGTGGGCTCGCTGCGCAACAAGGCGATCCTGGTGCCGGCGGCGCTGGCCATTTCCGCCTTCCTGCCGCAGGCCATCACGCCCCTCCTGATGATCGGCGGCGCCTACCTGTGCTTCGAGGGCTTCGAGAAGCTGGCCCACAAATTCCTGCACAGCGACGCCGAAGATGCCGCCCACGAGGAAGAACTGGCCACGGCGCTGGCCGCCGGCAGCGACATGCGCGCCGTGGAAAAGGACAAGATCAAGGGCGCCGTGCGCACCGACTTCATCCTGTCGGCCGAGATCATCGTGATCGCGCTGGGCGTCGTCAACGAGCAGAACACCTCGTTCGGCGCCCAGGTTGCCGCCCTGGTCGCCGTGGCGATCGCCATGACGGTCGGCGTGTACGGCATCGTGGCCCTGATCGTGAAGATCGACGATGCCGGGCTGTACCTGAGCCGGAAAGCCGGCAGTTTCGCGCAGGGCGTCGGCCGCCTGCTGCTGGCGGCGGCACCGCGCCTGATGAAGACCCTGTCGGTGGTGGGCACGGCGGCCATGTTCATGGTCGGCGGCGGCATCATCGGCCATGCCGTCGAGCCGCTGCACCATCTCGCCGAGAGCGCGGCGCACGCGGTGGCCGGCGTACCGCTCGTCGGCGGCCTGCTGGCGGCCGTGACGCCGACCGTCGTCGATGCCGTCGCCGGCGTCGTCATCGGCGCCGTCGTGCTGGCCGTGGTCACGCTGGTGCAACGCCTGCGCGGACGCAAGGGCTGATCACTACGTAATATCCACAACGTTTACAGGCACGGCCGGGACGCGCACCCGGCCGGTGCAGCATCTTCCCTTTCCGTCCTCGCACGCACCACCGTGCGGCCCTCCCGCCCGATCCCCGCACCACGACGAATGACAGGCCGTCATTCCATTTGTTGCGCATTTACATCCATGAAAATTGATTGGATTGACAACAGATATACGGTCCAGTCAGTATCAACAAGGGCTTGCCATCACACGAGCCTATGGACAGCGCGGCGCACCGACCGGTGGCGCCGCCGCCGCGTCCGCATCTCGCCGCCGCCAGCACGCTGGAGGGGGTGCCCGACCCGGGAGCAGGAGAACGCCGTATCGCACGCCGGCCGCTTCCCACGGCCAGGCGCCAGACCAGAATAAGGACAAGAGATGCAACAACGATTTGCGCCGGAAAAAACCGTACTCGCCGTATCCATCGCCGCCCTGTTCGGCGTCGCCACCCCGGTCCTCGCCCAGGACACCACCGCCGGCGAAGGCAATGCCGCCACCGTGGTCGTCACCGGCACCCGCGTGGCCAACCGCACCGCCCTCGACACCGCTTCCCCGGTCGACATCATCTCGGCCGACACCCTGAAGAACACCGGCTCGACCGAACTGAATGCGGCCCTGGCCGTCGCCCTGCCCTCGCTGAACTTCCCGCGCCCGGCGCTGACCGACGGCACGGACACGATCCGCCCGGCCACGCTGCGCGGCATGGCGCCGGACCAGAGCCTCGTGCTGGTCAACTCGAAGCGCCGCCACGCCTCCTCGCTGGTCAACCTGAACGGCAGCATCGGCCGCGGCTCGGCCGCCGTCGACCTGAACACGATCCCGTCCGCCATCGTCAAGAACATCGAGGTGCTGCGCGACGGCGCCGCAGCCCAGTACGGCTCGGACGCCATCTCGGGCGTCGTCAACGTGCGCCTGCGTACGGACCGCGACGGCGGCGAAGGCAGCTTCACTTTCGGCGAGCGCAAGACCGAATACGACCTGTGGAACGACGTCGCGCCGGCCGGCGCCACCTGGAGCGGCCCGAACTCGCGCAAGCGCACCGACGGCCAGACCAAGACGGCCAGCGTCTGGAAAGGCCTGCCGTGGGGAGAGACGGGCTTCGTCACCATCGCGGCCGAATACAAGGACCAGGCGCACACGGAGCGCAGCGGCTACGACATGCGCCAGCAGTACGCCAAGGTGAACGGCGCCTTCGATCCGCGCGAACTGACCATCAACCGCTTCAACGCCTGGTACGGCGAGCCGGAAATGCAGCAGAAGACCGTGTTCGTCAACGCCGGCAACACCCTGGCCAGCGGCGTCAAGGTCTACGGCTGGTCCAGCTACCAGCTGCGCGATGCCGAATCGGCCGGCTACTTCCGCCTGCCGCAGGATGCGCGCAACGTCCAGTCGATCTACCCGGACGGCTTCCTGCCGATCATCGCCCCCACCGTCGAGGACTTCAGCGCCGCCGCCGGCGCCAGCTGGACGCTGGGAGACTGGGACCTGGACACCTCGCTCGTCTATGGCAAGAACCGGATGGACTACTCGATCGAGCACACGCTCAACGCCTCGATCGGGCCGACGAGCAAGACCCAGTTCGACGCGGGCGGCTTCTCGTACAACCAGCTCGTCTACAACCTGACCGGCGTGCGCAAGTTCGACATCAAGGGCCTGGCCTCGCCATTGAACCTGGCGGTCGGCACCGAGGCGCGCCGCGAAGGCTACGAGATGCATGCGGGCGAGCCGGACTCCTACCGTTCCGGCGGCGTGATCCTTCCCAACGGCACGCCGGCCGCGCCGGGTGCCCAGGTGTTCCCGGGCTTCCGTCCGTCCAACAACGTCAGCGCCTCGCGCACGGCGATCGGCGTGTTCGCCGACCTCGAGGCGAACGTCACCGACGCCTTCCTCGCCTCGGCGGCGGTGCGCGGCGAGCATTACAACGACTACGGCAGCAGCCTGGCGGGCAAGCTGTCGGGCCGCTACGACTTCGGCAAGAACTTCGCCCTGCGCGGCTCGGTGCAGAACGGCTTCCGCGCACCGTCGCTGCAGCAGCAGTACTTCACGTCGACGTCGACCAACTTCATCAACGGCGTCCCGTACGAGATCACGACCTTCAAGCCGAACGACCCCGTCGCCGTGGCACTGGGCGCCAAGCCGTTGAAGGCCGAGAAGTCGACCAACTTCTCGCTGGGCGCCGTGATGCGCTTCGCGCCGCTCAGCATCACCGTCGACGCCTACCGCATCAATATGCGCGACCGCATCGTGCTGTCCGAGAACCTGACCTCGGCGGCGGTGCGCAACTACATCACGGCCCAGGGCTTTCCCGGCGTGGGCGGCGGACGCTTCTTCATCAATGGCGTGAACACCCGCACCGAAGGCGTCGACGTCGTCGCCAGCCTGCCGTGGAACGCGGGCGCCGCCGGCCGCTTCGACTTCACGCTGGCCGGCAACTTCAACCACACCGACGTGACGAAGGTGCCGACCACGGCGCAGCTGGCCGCGCTGAATCCGGCGCCGGTGCTGTTCGACCGCGTGAACGTGCTGACGCTGGAAAAAGGCCAGCCGAAGAACAAGGTCACGGCCAGCATGAACTGGAAGCTGGCCCAGTGGGGCCTGACGGCACGCGCCACCCGCTACGGCGAAGTGCTGGCCCCGGGCACCACGGCCGCCTTCGACTACGAGCTGTCGGCCAAGACGATCGTCGACCTGGAAGCGCGCTTCGCCGCCACGCCCAAGCTGACGCTGGCGCTGGGTGCGGACAACGTCTTCGACAAGTACTCGGAAACGCTGCCGCCGTCGCTGAACACGACGGGCAATACGCCGTTCTCGAACTACACGCCGTTCGGTAACAACGGACGTTACGTGTACGCGCGCGCGACGTACGCGTTCTGATGTGACCACTCGGTAAGGAACCGTCATTCCCGCGAAGGCGGGAATCCATGCTGAGCTTCCGACGTCGGATACGCATGTGTGCGATAACGCGTCCGATATCCGAATTCTGTACTTCAGCATGGGTCCCCGCCTTCGCGGGGACGACGGATAATCGTTTCCGTTTAAAATTCCTGTTTCGCCCCTCAACAGGAAGCCCCATGTCCCGCATCCGCCTCGGTCTCGCCCTCCTCCTCGCCTCCAGCACCGCCTTCTCCGCCACGCCCGCCTGGGTCGCGCGCAGCGACGTCTATACGCAACCGGTCCTGAAGGACACGGGCAAGTACGTGCCCGAGAATGCCACCGAGCTGGGCGACGAAAGCTTCGACACGGCGGTGGTCGACCTCAAGCCGCGCGTCTACGAACGCGAACTGGCCGACACGGAAAAACGCCTGAAGGAACTGCGCGTCCAGCGTGCGCGCGAGCAGGATCCGAAGGTGCGCCAGGATCTCGACATCCTGATCGATTCGCGCGAAAAGAAAATCGCCAGCATGAAGCTGGAACACCAGTACCTGCTCGAGTACGTGAACGTGGGCGAGTTCGTGTACGGCGGCCTGCGCGCCCTGCTCGACCCGCGCAACAAGCCGGAGCGCCAGAAGCTCGCGCTGGTGCGCCTGAAGCGCTATGCCGGCAAGGAAGCCGGCTACACGCCCATCGCCGCCCTGGCCAAGGCACGCGGCGAGGAGCGCCTGGCCGACAGGAAGCTGATCGGTCCCTATGTCGGCGAGGTCGAGGAAGGCCTGAACAACAACGCCACCTATATGGACGGTATCGAAGAGCTGTTCAAGAAGGCCGGCATCGAAGGCTGGGAAGCCGACTTCGCCGCGCTGAAGAGCCAGGTGGCGGACTACGACGGCTGGGTCAAGGAGCGCATCGTGCCGCGCGCGCGCAAGGAGGTGCGCCTGCCGGAAGCGCTGTACGTGAACCGCCTGGCCAACGTCGGCGTCGACATCGCGCCGGAACAGATGATCGAGCGCGCCGGCTTCGACTTCCAGGAAGTGCGCGACGAGATGCAGGTGGTGGCGAACACCATCGCCGCGGACAAGAAGATGCTCACGTCCGACTACCGCGACGTGCTGCGCGAACTGAAGAAGACGTCCATTCCCGCCGACCAGCTGCTGCCCTACTACCGCGAGCGCCTGAAGGACATCGAGGGCATGATCCGCGCCCACGACCTGGTCACGCTGCCGGCGCGCGATGCGAACATCCGCGTGGCCACCGCGGCCGAGGCGGCGCGTTCGCCGGCGCCGTTCATGAGCCCGCCGCGCCTGATCGGCAACACGGGAGAATACGGCGAGTTCGTGATCCCGCTGTCGAATCCGAACGCGAAGTCGAAGGACAAGATGAACGACTTCGACTTCACCGCCATGGCCTGGACGCTGGCCGCGCACGAGGCGCGTCCCGGCCACGAGCTGCAGTTCGCGTCGATGGTCGAGCAAGGCATGTCGGTGGCGCGCGCCAGCTTCGCCTTCAACAGCACCAACGTCGAAGGCTGGGGCCTGTATTCGGAAGCGCTGATCCTGCCCTACATGCCGCCGGAAGGCCAGCTCGTCTCGCTGCAGGCACGCCTGCTGCGCATGGCGCGCGCCCTGCTCGACCCGCAGATCAACCTGGGGCGCATGACGCCGCAGCAGGCCAAGGAATTCCTGATGAAGGAAGTCGTGTTGTCCGAGCCGTTCGCGCAATCGGAAGTCGACCGCTATTCCTACCGCAGCCCGGGCCAGGCCACGGCCTACTACTACGGCTACGTGAAACTGCGTTCGCTGAAGACGCTGGCCGAGATCGCGCTGGGCAAGGACTTCGACCTGAAAGCCTTCAACGACTTCGTGATCGCCCAGGGCATCCTGCCGCCGGCGCTGCTGAAACAGGCGGTGCTGGAAGATTTTATTCCAGCACAGAAAGCCCGCATCGCGGCGAAGTGACAAGCGGTCCTATCCTGCGCCACGCGCGCAGGGAACCCGGTATGGTGGTGCCATCTTTTCCCACCTGATTGGAGGTTCTCATGCGCAAGATGATACTGATGGCCATCGCTGGTTTCCTGTGGAAAAAATTCCAGTCGAAGGGCGGCTTCAAGCAGACCTACAGCAACCAGCAGATGCGCCGCTACTGACACCCGGCCGCACCACGCCTGCCCGCCCCTCGGCGGGCATTTTTCATTGGAACCCATAGGAGACCAGGATGCGTGCCTACCAGATCCTGCCCGGCAAGGGCGTCGACGCGCTGCACAGCGTGGCATTTCCCAACCGCGAGCCCGGCGCCGGCGAAGTGCGCGTGCGCGTGCACGCCGTCTCGCTCAACTACCGCGACCTGATGGTGGCCAGGGGCGACTACCTGGTCAGCGTCGACGATCCCATCATTCCCTGCTCCGATGGCGCCGGCGAAGTGATCGCGACGGGGCCGGGCGTGACGTCCCTGCAGGTCGGCGACCGCGTGACGGCGTCGTTCTTCCCCTACTGGCACGACGGGCCCCCGGGACCGGAGCGGGTCCGCCTGGCGCTGGGCGGCAATATCGACGGCATGCTGGCCGAGGAAGTGGTGCTGGACGAGCACGCGCTCGTCAAGATCCCGGCATCGATGAGCTTCGTCGACGCCTGCACCCTGCCCTGCGCCGGCGTGACGGCGTGGAACGCCATCTTCGAATCGAGCAACGGCATCCGCCCGGGCGATACCGTGCTGCTGCTGGGGACCGGGGGCGTGTCCGTACTGGGCCTGCAGCTGGCGCGCGCGGCGGGACTGAATACCATCATCACCTCGTCCAGCGACGACAAGCTGGAACGGGCGCGCGAACTGGGTGCCCACCACACGATCAACTACCGCAGCTTCCCCGAATGGCAGGAGGAAGTGCTGCGCCTGACGCACGGCGTGGGCGCCCACGTGGTGCTCGAAGTGGGCGGGCAAGGCACCGTCAACCGCTCGGTGGCGGCAGCGGCCATGGGCGGCAGCGTGGCCGTCATCGGCGGCGTCAGCGGCTTCGGCGGCGAAGTCAATCCGGCCTCCCTGCTGATGGGCGCCAAGCGCCTGGTCGGAATCTATGTCGGCAGCCGCACGATGCTGGACAAGGTCGTCGGCTTTGCCGCCACGGCCGGGGTGCAGCCGGTGGTCGACCGCGTGTTCGACTTCGACCATGCGCCGGATGCCTACCGCTACATGGAATCGGGGGCGCATTTCGGCAAGGTCGTCGTCGCCGTCACGTGAGCGCATGGTGGGCACGTGGTGCCCACCCTACGGGAAAAGGCGCACATTCGAACGTAGGGTGGGCATCACATGCCCACCGAATGCGTCAGCGGCGTTCGAGCTTGATCAGTTCGATCTCGAACAGCTTCGGCCACAGCTTGCCCGTGACGTACAGCCGCTTGCCCTTCGGCTCGTAGGCGATGCCGTTCAGGACCGCGTCGACATTGCTGGTGCCGCGCTTGTCCGGCGGCAGCAGGCCGGTCAGGTCGATCCAGCCGACCACGTTGCCGCTGGCCGGGTCGATGCGCGCGATGACGTCGGTGCCCCAGACATTGGCATAGAGCTGACCGTCGACGATTTCCAGTTCGTTCAATTGCGGCACCGGCTTGCCTTCCGCATTCACGTGGATGCGGCGTTTTTCTTCCAGCGTCTTCGGGTCGAGGATGCGGATGTCGGGCGTGCCGTCGCTCATGTAGACGGCCTTGCCGTCGCTGGCCAGGCCCCAGCCCTCTCCCTTGTAGTTGAAGCGGCTCTTGAGCGCGAAGGTCTTCGTATCGTAGACGAAGCCGACGTTCGACTGCCAGGTCAGGCCGACGATGGCATCGCCCACGGCCGTCGAGCCTTCGCCGAAGTATTCGGCAGCGAGATCCTTCTTCTGCAGCACCTTGCCCGTCTTGAGGTCGACGCGACGCAGCGAGGACTGGCCCTTCTGGCCGGTGCTCTCGTACAGCTGGCCGTCCTTGAAGAACAGGCCTTGCGTGAATGCCTGCGGATCGTGCGGATAGGTGTTCTTGACCACGAAGCCGTAGATCGGAATGGCGGCCTGCGCCTGCGACATGAAGGGCGCGGACAGGGACAGCGCGGCGGCGAGGGAGAAGGAAGCGAATTTGTTCATGGTTTTCCACATTCAGGGCCGCACAAGCATACCAGCAAGCCGCGGCGGCCGCCTCAGCCCTGCCCGGCCACGATGGTGGCGATGCAGCGCCGCACGAAGTCCAGCACCGGGTCGTGTTCGCGGCGGCGGTGCCAGAGCAGGCAGATGTCCATGCCCAGTTCGTCGATGTCGAGCGGCGTCACTTCCATGTCCGGCATGTCGCGGTAGATGCCGCTGTAGATGCGCGGCTGCAGCGACACGACCGGCATCGCGGCCAGCAGGCGCGCCGTGGCGAGCTGGCTGTCGCTCAGGGCGATCACGTTGCGCTGCAGGCCGCGCGCGGCGATCACCTCGTCGACGATGGAATCCTCCTCGCCGCGCCAGCCCAGCGCCACCTGCGGATAGCGCACCGCCGTCGCCAGTGTCATCGGCGCATCGGGCCGGACCTGGCTGCGCGCGTAGACGGCGTCGAAGCCGCAGCGCACCAGGTGCTGCCTGCCGTGCCAGTCGCGCTGGCCCGGCTCCGGCACCCACAGCGCCAGGTCGACGTCCTCGGCATCGATGGCGGCCGGCAGCGCATTGCGGCTGAACTGGCGCGACCACAGGCGCACGCCCGGCGCGACGGCGTTCACCTGCTGCATCAATGGCGGCAGCAGCATCGCTTCCAGGCCGGCGATCAGGCCCAGCTTGACGGTCGCGCGGACCTGGCCGAGGTCGACCTGCTCGCGCGCGAACAGGAAGCCGTGCGCCTGTTCCAGCCAGTCGTGCACGCGCGGCCCCAGTTCCAGCGCCAGCGCGCTCGGTTCCATGCGGTTGCCGGCGCGGACGAACAGCGGGTCGCCCAGCGCCTCGCGCAGGCGCGCCAGCGCATGGCTCATCGCCGGCTGGCCGATGAACAGGCGGGAAGCCGCGCGGCCCACGTGGCGCTCGGCCATCAGGGCGTCGAAGGCCACCAGCAGGTTCAGGTCGATGCGGCGGAAATCCGCATGGCGCAGCAGCGGGTCGTCCACGATCTCAGCTTCCTTCCTGCTCCGCCAGCTCGCGCCCCAGCGTCGCTACCAGCTCGGCCGCCGGCATGGTCCGCGCCAGTGCGAACGCCTGGCCGGCCCAGTTGACCGAATAATCCTGGCTGCCGTTCTTCGTGGCGGCCGCGTTCAGCGCCTTGGCCGCATCGTAGGCGATCGGGTAGTCCGGTACCGGGGGACGATCGGGGGCGCCGACGTCGGCGAACAGGCGGTTGACGAGGCCGCGCGCGGGACGGCCGGAGATGACGTCCGTGACGGCGGTGACGTTGGCGTCGCCGGCTGCGATCAGTGCGCGGTGGTGGCTGGTCGCCGAGGATTCCGGGCAGGGGATGAAGGCGGTGCCCAGTTGCGCACCCTGGGCGCCCAGGCGGCGCGCGGCGGCGATGGCGGCGCCGTTCATGATGCCGCCGGCGGCCACCACCGGGATGCGCACGGCCTGCGCCACCAGCGGCAGCAGGGCGAAGGTGCCGATGGCGGCATCGCCGTTTTCCGGGTCGAAGGTGCCGCGGTGGCCGCCCGCTTCATGGCCCTGGGCGACGACGACGTCGATGCCCGCCGCCTCGACCTGGCGCGCCTCCTGCGGCGTGGTGGCGCTGGCCAGCAACACGATGCCGGCATCTTGCAGGGCGCGGATGCGGCGCGCGTCGGGCAGGCCGAAATGGAAGCTGACCGAGGGCGGGCGCAGTTCCAGGAACAGCTCCAGCATCGCGTCGTCGTCGACGAAGGTGTTGTAGATCGTGCCCAGCGCGGCGGGCGGCGCCGCGCCGAAGGCGGCAAAGCGGGGCGCCAGCCAGTCCAGCCAGGCCGCCTCGCGCGCCACGTCGGGCATGGCCGGACGGTGGCAGAACACGTTCACGCCGAACGGCCGGTCGGTCAGGCGTCGCAGCTCGTCGATGGCGCTGCGCGCCTGGGCGACGGTGCCGTGGCCGACCGCGATCGCGCCCAGTCCCCCCGCGTTCGAGACGGCGGCCGCCAGCGCCGGCGTCGAGACGCCGGCCATCGGCGCCGAGATGATGGGATGGTCGATGCGCAGCAGGGACAGCAGGTCCGGTTTCATGACGGCCTCCAGCGGTTGTTGGCGATCCGGCAAGTATAGCGCGACCTCCCATACGGCCAGTTGGCAGGCCCGCCGCGCTGCGCGACAGTCATCGTATTCCGATTTGCGTTAGCATGCGTTCTTATTGCTTTGATATGTAGCTTCTGTTTCGTGAAGCGGCATTTGAAATTCGGAAAGGACCTGTGATGGACAGTATCGACCTCGAAGTGCTGCACGCCTGTGCCGCCTGGCTGCGCGCCGGCCACGCGTGCGAGTACGTGACGGTGGTGCGGACCTGGGGATCGAGCCCGCGCCCCGTCGGCGCGACCATGGCGATCCGCGCCGACGGCCAGGTGGTCGGATCGGTCTCGGGCGGCTGCATCGAGGACGACCTGATCGCCGCCGTGCGCGAGAAGGGCATCGTGCGCACGGCGCCGGAAGTCCTCACCTACGGCATCTCGGCCGACGAGGCGCACCGCTTCGGCCTGCCCTGCGGCGGCACGATTCAGCTGGTGGTCGAGCCCCTGTCCGCGCACAGCCGCATGGACGAGCTGCTGGCGCTGGCCCAGCGCCGCGTGCTGACGCGCCGTACGCTGGACCTGGACAGCGGCGCCGTCGACCTGGCCGAAGGCGGGGCCGACGAACCCGTGCACCTGGAGGGCCGGCGCCTGGTCAGCATCCATGGTCCGCGCCTGCGCCTGTTGATCATCGGCGCCGGCCAGCTGTCGCAGTTCCTGGCCCAGATCGCCGTCGGCCTGGAATACCAGGTGACGGTGTGCGATCCGCGCGAGGAATACCGCGGCAGCTGGAGCCTGCCGGGCGTGCGCGTCGTGCACACGATGCCGGACGACGAGGTGCTGGCCATGCGCCTGGACAGCCGCAGCGCCGTGGTGGCGCTGACCCACGACCCGAAGCTGGACGACATGGCGCTGATGGAAGCGCTCAAGACGGACGCCTTCTATGTCGGCGCGATCGGCTCGCGCGTGAACAATGCACGCCGGCGCGAACGCCTGCGCGAACTGGACCTCACCGACGAACAGATCGCCAGGCTGCACGGCCCGATCGGCATCTATATCGGCAGCAAGACCCCGTACGAGATCGCCGTCTCGATCCTGGCCGAGCTCACCGCCGTCAAGAACGGCGTGCCGCTGCCCGTGCAGATGTCGGTCGAAGGCGGCAAGGCACTGGCGGCACGGGAAGCGGACGATCCGCTGCCCGCGGCGCTGGCGGCATGACGCATTTATCCACGACGACAGAAAGAGAGACTGCATGAAAACCTGGATCACGCTGGCCGCGACGCTGGCACTGGCGGGCACCGCCCAGAGCGCGCTCGCCAATGCCGACCTGGCCAAGGCAAAGAACTGCATGGCCTGCCATAACGTGTCGACCAAGGTGGTCGGCCCCGCCTACAAGGACGTCGCCGCCAAGTACGCCAAGGATGCCGGCGCTGCCGCGCGCCTGGCGCAAAAGATCCAGAAGGGCAGCCAGGGCGTATGGGGTCCGGTGCCGATGCCGCCGAACCCGCAGGTCAGCGAGGCGGAAGCCATGACCCTGGCCAAGTGGGTACTGGCGCAGAAATGACGCCGGCGGGGCGGTGATTGCTCCCGCCGTCCCGCGTTCATCTGCTCATGCGGCGCGCACCAGCAGCGCCGCCAGCACCAGCATCGTCAGGCCCGTGAAGGTCTCGATCGCGCGCCACACCCTGGGGCGCGCCAGCACGAAGGCGCAGCGCCGCGCCAGCAATCCCAGTCCCGAAAACCACAGCAGCGAGGCCGTCATCGCGCCCGCCGCGAACGACGTCCGGTGATCCTGCGCCAGGCTGCTGTCGACTGCCCCCAGCAACACCACCGTATCCAGGTAGACGTGCGGATTCAACAGCGATAGCGCCAGCACCAGCCCTAGCGCCTTCGACGCGCTGCCGGGCTGCACGACGGCTGCATCGTCGCCCACGCCGTTCTCCTGGCCGCGCCAGGCCGACGTCATGCAACGCAGCCCGTACCACAGCAGGAAGGCGGCGCCGCCCCAGCGGGCGACCGTCATCACGCGCGGCGAGGATTCGACCAGCGCGCCGAAGCCGGACATGCCGAGCGCGATCAGGCTGATGTCGATGAGCACGCAGGCGGCCACCGTCAGCAGCACGTGGCGGCCGCGCACGGCGGTGCGGATCACATGGGCGTTCTGGGCGCCGATCGGCATGATCAGGCTGGCGCCGAGGCCCAGGCCCTGCAGGAAGATGGATTGGGAAAACATCGTGGCTCCGTATCGTCGAGCCATCAGCATGCCTTCCACAGGTGTCCACATCAATTATATTAATGAAATCTAACCTTCATTAAGCTGGGCTAATCCATGAACATCGACCCGCGCCGCAGCGCGGCCTTCCTGGCCGCCGTCGACAGCGGCAGCCTGGAGGCGGCGGCCGCGCGCCTGAACGTGACGCCGTCCGCCATCTCGCAGCGCATCGCCGCACTCGAGCAGGACCTCGGCACGCCCTTGCTGGTGCGCACCCGTCCGTGCCGGCCGACGGCGCCCGGCATGCGCCTGCTGCAATTCCTGCGCAGACGCGCCTTGCTGGAAGAAGAATTCCTTGCCGAGCAGGGAGACGATGCCGGCCCCGTGCGCATCGCCCTGGCCGTCAACAACGACAGCCTGGCGACCTGGCTGCTACCGGTGCTGGCGCCGGTGCTGCTGGAAGAAGGCTTGCTGGTCGAATTCGTGCTGGACAACCAGGGCCATACCTTCGCACTGCTGGAACAGGGGCGGGCGCTGGCCTGCGTCTCCGGCGAGACCGAACCGATGCGCGGCTGTACCGTGGAAGCGCTGGGCGCGATGCGCTATCGCATGGTGGGCGCGCCCGGCTTTGCCGCGCGCTGGTTCCCCGGCGGGATGACGCGCGAGGCGGCGCGGCACGCTCCGGTGATGGTGTTCGACCGCAAGGACACGCTGCAGACCGTGTTCCTGCTCCAGCACTTCGGCCTGCCGGAAGGGGCGTATCCCTTCCATTACGTGCCGTCCAGCGACCCGTACGTGCAGGCGATCCGGCTCGGCCTCGGCTACGGTCTGCTGCCGCTGGAGCAGTGCGCGGACATGCTGGCGGCCGGCACCCTGGTCGACCTGGCGCCCGGCCTGTTCGTCGACGTGCCGCTGTACTGGCATGCCTGGCGCATCCAGCCGCCGCGGCTGGAACGCATGGGCGCGGCGCTCGTCAGGGGCGCGCGCGCCGTGCTGCGTTAGGCGTATATGCATGGCGCATATCCAGATACGATAACGACGATCTATCTATCCGCGGATAGACATCGATACAATACGGAAAACGTCGGCCGCAAGGCCGTCCGCGATCCGCATGCCTGGAGGAGGCATCGATGACCTGGGGTATCGAATTCTCGTCGGAGAAATTCCTGCCGACGCTGCCGGAGGATTGCCAGCTCGATCCCGGCCGCTATGGTTTCGAGCTGGCCTTGTGGCTGGCGCAGGCGCTGAACCGGCAGGGCATCGTCACCGGCTATCCGAACGGAGAAGAGTGGGCCTGGTTCCTCGACTACGAACCGTCGGATGAGCTGAACCTGACGATCTGCTGCGCGAGCTGCTGCGGCTCCGGTGCCGGCTATGCCGGGCATCCGATCGGCTGGTCGATCTCGATCCACGACCGGCGCCGCATGAACCAGCGCGTGCGCAACCTCTCGCACCATGCGGAGCTGGAGGCGCTGGGGCAACGCATCGTCGCCCTGTTGCGCGCCGAGCAGATCGAACCGGTGCAAGTCGGTGCCTAGCTGGAAGGCCTGATGGTCGACGTATAAATTTGTTACAAGAAATTGTCTGCCCGTCTGTTTGCTGGTGCGTTAACTGACCAGGCGCCGACGGGAGGCGCATCGACCACCATGGAGAAGAACCGCATGAAACGCCTGCTTGCCGCCGCTGCCGTCCTGGCCACGCTCACCAATGTCGCCCTTGCCGGCGAAATGACCATTTTTGCCGACAGTAATTTCCGCGGCAACCGCGTGACGCTGGAACGCGACGCCCGCAACCTGTCCGAGTTCGGCTTCAACGACCGCATCTCGAGCCTCGTGATCCGCTCCGGCACCTGGCAGCTGTGCCAGGATGCGAACTTCCGCGGCCGCTGCGCCGAACTGGGCCCGGGCGAGTACCGCCAGTTGCCGTTCAACGATTCCGTGTCGTCGATCCGCGAGATCTCGCGCGGCGGCCCAGGTCGCGGTCCGGATCGCGGTCCGGATCGCGACGGTCCCCGTGGTGGCGGCTGGGACCGCGACGACCGCGACGGCCCGCGTGGCGGCGGCTGGGACCGCGACAATCGCCGCGGCGGTCCGGATGTCGTCCTGTTCCAGGACCGCGACTTCCGCGGCCCCGACACGGCCCTGTCGCGCGATGCGCGCAACCTGTCCGAATACGGCTTCAACGACCGCGTCAGCTCTATCGTCATCCGCGAAGGCCGCTGGGAATTCTGCGAAGACGCCGACTTCCGCGGCCGCTGCCAGGTCTACGGCCCGGGCCGCTACTCGACGATCGACATGAACGACCGCATCTCCTCGGTGCGCCGCGTGCGCTGATCTTTTATCCAGAGCACGGTTTGGAAGAAATTTCCAAAAACCGGGCTCTGACCCCGGCTCTGACCCCGGTTTGAGGCAGGTCAGGCGAGGAGGGCGACGCCCTTCACTTGGGCCCAGACCCGGCGGCCGGGGGCGATGTCGAGCTCGCGGCGCGAGCGTTCGGTGATGCGGGCCAGCAGCGGCGATGCGCCCACGCGCAGCTGTACCAGCACGTGGCCGGGCGTGTCGGTCGGCGCCACCGCCGAGACCACGGCCGGCAGCACGTTGACGATGCTGGTGGCGTGCGGACGGTGCAGCGCCAGGCTGACGTCGCGCGCGTGGATGCGGCAGCGCAGCCGCGTTCCCGGGGCTTCGCGGTGTCCGCCGACGTACAGCGTGCCGCCGGCGAAATCCAGGCGCGACAGGTGGTCTTCCTCGTGGCCGGCCAGGACCGTGTCGAGCACGACGCCGGCATCGTCGGCGAAGACGGCCGGCAGGTCGACCCGCGCCAGCGTCTCGCCCAGGGGGCCGCTGGCGACGACTTTTCCTTCGTCCAGCAGCACCAGGTGGTCGGCCAGGCGCGCGACCTCGTCGGGCGCATGGCTGACGTAGACGATCGGTATGGCCAGCTCGTCGTGCAGGCGCTCCAGATACGGCAGGATTTCCTGCTTGCGGCGCAGGTCGAGGGCGGCCAGCGGCTCGTCCATCAGCAGCAGGCGCGGCGAGGCAAGCAGGGCGCGCGCGATCGCCACGCGCTGGCGCTCGCCGCCGGACAATCCGGCCGGACGACGATCGAGCAGGTGGCCGATGCCGAGCAGCTCGGCGACCGGTGCGATCTCGAAGCGGCGCTCCGACGCCGGCACGCGCTTGCGCCCGAAATCGAGGTTGGCGCGCACGTCCAGGTGTGCGAACAGGCTCGCTTCCTGGAATACATAGCCGAGCGGGCGCCGGTGCACGGGCACGAAGATGCCGTTCGCATCGTCCTGCCAGACCTCGTCTCCTAACGCAATATAGCCGCCGTGCGCGCGCTCCAGGCCCGCGATGGCGCGCAGGATCGTCGTCTTGCCGGAGCCTGAATGGCCGAACAGCGCACTGATGCCCTGCTGCGGCAGCGTCAGGTCGACGTCGAGCAGGAAGCCGCCGCGGTCGAGGCGGATGCGGGCGCGGATGCCTCGGCTGGCATTCATCAGCGTCGTCCTTTCACGGCCTGCGGATGGAAGGTGTACAGCGCCAGCAGCACCAGGAAGGCGAACACCAGCATGCCGCCGGCCAGCCAGTGCGCCTGCGCGTATTCGAGCGCTTCCACGTGGTCGTAGATCTGCACGGAGACGACGCGCGTCCGGTCCGGGATATTCCCCCCGATCATCAGCACGACGCCGAACTCGCCCACCGTGTGTGCGAAGCCCAGCACGGCGGCAGTAAGGAAGCCGGGACGGGCCAGCGGCACCGCCACCGACCAGAACGCATCCCACGGACTCGCATGCAGCGTGGCCGCCGCTTCCAGCGGACGGTCGCCGATGGCCTCGAACGCGTTGTGCAGCGGTTGCACGACGAAGGGCATCGAATACAGGACGGAGGCCACGACGAGGCCGCCGAACGTGAAGGGCAGCAGGCCGAGGCCGAGCGCCTGGGTCAGGTGGCCGACGGCGCCGTTCGGTCCGAGCAGCAGCAGCAGGTAGAAGCCGATCACGGTGGGCGGCAAGACCAGCGGCATGGCGACCACGGCGCCGACGACGTGGCGCAGGCGCGAACGGGTGCGCGCCAGCCACCAGGCGACCGGTGTGCCGAGCGCCAGCAGCAGGGCGGTCACGCAGGTGGCCAGCTTCAGCGTCAGCCAGACTGCGGCGACGTCAGCAGAATCGATCATCGGGCAGCGATCATCAAAGCGCGTAGCCGAAGCTGCGGATGATGCCCTTGGCTTTGTCCGACTTCAGGTAGGTCTCCAGTGCCTTGGCCGCTGCGTTGTTCGCGCCTTTCGCCAGGATCACGGCATCCTGGCGGATCGGGCTGTGCAGGTTTTCCGGCACGATCCAGCCCGAACCCGAGGTGAACTTGCCGTCCTTCCAGACCTGCGACAGGGCGACGAAGCCCAGTTCGGCGTTATCCGTGGCGACGAACTGGTAGGCCTGGCCGATGTTTTCCCCCTGGACGAGCTTCGGCTGCACCCTGGACGTCAATTTCAGCTTGTCCAGCGCCTCGGTTGCGGCCAGGCCGTAGGGCGCCGTCTTCGGATTGGCGATCGACAGGTGCGCATAGCTGCCGGTCTCCAGCACCTTGCCCTGGGCGTCGACGTAGCCTTCCTTGGCGGACCACAGCACCAGCTTGCCGGTGGCATAGGTGAAACGCGAACCGGCGACGGTCTTGCCTTCCTGTTCCAGTTTCATTGGTGTTTCGTCGTCGGCCGCCAGCAGCACCTCGAACGGCGCGCCGTTGCTGATCTGGGCGTAGAACTTGCCGGTGGCGCCGAACGCCAGCACGGCCTTGTGGCCCGTGTCCTTCTCGAACTCGGCGGCGATTTTCTTCATCGGCTCCGTGAAGTTGGCGGCGACGGCCACCTGGACATCGGCGGCATGCGCGGCACTGGCACAGCCGATCATGGCCAGCAGGACGGCGAGACGTTTCATCAAATTCTCCATGGAAAGGCGTTATACTTCGGAGTATATAACGGAATATTGGCGAAGGTGCAATCCCGCGCCGTTACGGGTATGCTTTTGCTTTGGCATGCGGGAGATGGCGATGGATGAGGACAGCACGGCGTTCGGGCTGCAGGGTTCGGTCTGGATGATGGTCGGCGGCGAGAAGTTCGGCGGCGCCGGACGGATCGACCTGCTGGCGCAGATCGCCGCCACCGGCTCCATCAGCCAGGCCGCCAAGGCGATCAGGATGAGCTACAAGGCCGCCTGGGACGCCGTCGACGCCATGAACAACCTGGCCGGCGAGCCGCTGGTGGAACGGCTCACGGGCGGCAAGGGCGGCGGCGGCACGCGCCTGACGGCACGCGGCGAGCAGCTGGTGCGGAACTTCCAGGCCGTCGAACAAATCCATCGCCAGTTCGTCGAACAACTCGACCGGCAGTCGGCCGCGATCGCCGACGACTTCAACCTGTTCCAGAGGCTGACCATGAAAACCAGCGCACGCAACCAGTTCTTCGGCACCGTCACCAAGGTCAAGGCCGGCGCCGTCAACGACGAGATCGAGCTCGACATCGCCGGCGGCCACCGGATCGTCGCCATCGTCACCCACGACAGCGCCGAAAGCCTGGGCCTGAAGGTGGGCGCGCAAGCCTTCGCCCTCGTGAAATCGTCGTCGGTGATCCTGCTGACCGATGCCGAAGGCGCGCGCTTCTCGGCCCGCAATAGCCTGCAGGGCAGCGTGTCGCGCCTGGTGCCGGGCGCCGTCAACACCGAGGTCGTGATCGACCTGGCCGGCGGGGGCAGCATCGCCGCCATCATCACCAATACCAGCGCGGAAAACCTGGAACTGCGCGAAGGCGCCAGCGCCACCGCCATGTTCAAGGCGTCGAGCGTGATCGTCGGCGTGCCGGCGTAATCAGATAAACGATATAAATGAATACGTCGTCCCTGTGCAGGGACGACGTTCTTCTTACGCGACTACGGTCAGAACTTGTAGCGCGCCCCCACCATGTAGCGGCGGCCACCCGTGGTCACCGTCAGCACCTGCTCCTTGGTGCGGCCATGCGTGCGCATGGTCTCGTCGTTGAGGTTGATGCCCTCGAACGACAGGCTCAGGTTCTTGGTGAGGTTGTAGCCGATGCTCAGGTCGACCTGGCCATACGGTTCGACGTAGCGCGGGTTCGGCTGGTTGTTGTCCGCCACCGAAGCGAGGAACTCGTCACGCCAGTTGTAGGCGAGACGCACGGACCACTTGCTGTCCTCGTAGATGCCGACCAGGTTGGCCGAATCCGACAGGCCCACCAGCGCGAACTGGTTCGCCGTGCCCATATTGTCGAACTTCAGGTCGGAATTGACCCAGGTGTAGTTCGCCTGCACGCCGAAGCCGCTGTTGCCGAAGAAGTGCTGCCAGTTCAACTCGGCGCCCTTCAGCTTGGCCTTCTTCTCGTTCACGTAGGTCGTGAGCAGGTACGGCAGCGCCGGATCGCCCGGGATGCCGCTGATGGTGCCCAGCGCATTGCCCGCTTCGTTGTTGCCGGTATAGGTGACGCCCGGCTGGCCATTGAAGTTGCGCAGGATGTAGTTGCGCATGCAGGTGGTGTCGGTGGCGACGCAACCGGCGGCGACCGCCGCGTTCCAGTACTTGCCGCCGACCGGCGTCGTCGCCGTGGCCGACGGTTCGTTGACCACCACCTGGCCTGCGTAGTTGTCGAGGTCCTTGTGGAACAGGCCCAGCGACACCATGCTCTGCTTGGTGTAGTACCACTCGGCCGACAGGTCCAGGTTTTTCGACTTGACCGGTTCCAGCGCCGGGTTGCCGCGGTTGCCCGTGACGCCGCGCACCGAGGCCGTGGTGCCGATGCTGGTGCCGCCCTCGATCTGGTCGTAGCGCGGACGGCCGATCGACACGCCGTAGCTGGCGCGCACTTTCAGGTCGTCGCGCACGTCCATGTCCCAGTCCACGGTCGGCAGAAAGTTCTTGTAGCTGCCCGTCTGGGTCTGGTAGGTGGTCGCGCCGAACACCAGCGGCAGCTCGTTCTGCGAGATCCAGTTCAGCTGCGTCGGCACCTTGGCCAGGCCGGTCGAGGCGACGTCGGTCTTCTCGTAGCGGAAGCCCACGCCCGTGTGCATCGGCATCGCCGTGTCCCACTCGGTGTTGAACTGCAGGTACAGCGACTTGGTCTTCTCGACGGTGGTGCGGTCGAACTGCGGATCCGACAGGCTCGGGGTGTAGCCGGCCTTGTCGCCGGTGAGGGCGATGGCGGCGTCGCGCACCTTGCTGAAGTCGAAGGTATGGATCTGGTTGAACAGGTTCGGGTTGCCCGAGCCGCCCAGCTTGTCGAAGTACTGGCGCAGCGAATCGGCCTGCCACAGGCTCTGGTCGTAGCCGCCGTTGGCCGCCGTGGCGGTGCCGGACCAGCTGTCGCGCTGGACCTGCTGGAACTTCGAGTGGTTGTTGTTCTTGACGTAGCCGAGGCCGAAGTTCAGGTTCGAACGCTCCAGCAGCTTCAGGCTGCCGCCGGCTTGCGCCTGGTCGATCTTCATCTTGTTGATGCCATCCTGGAACCAGGAACCGCTGACCTGGTGCGGCGCGCGCACGAAGTCGGCGCCCTGGATCGACAGCACCGGCATCTCGTTGCTGAAGTCCAGCGCCGAGGTGCCGCGGCTGAAGCTGACGGTGGCCAGGTCGTTGTTCGAACCGTACGGGCTGTCCTTCTTGGCTTCCGCCGTCGAATGGTGCGCGTCGAAGCTGAACTTCAGCGACGGCGACGCCTTCCACTGGGCGTTGAAGCCGATCGAGTTGTTGTTCGAGACGGTGGCGAAGTCGCCGCCGTTCATCGCGATGTCCTGGTTGCTGACGCGCTCCTCGTAGTAGATCGGCGTCGCCACCGGGCCCTTGGTGAAGGTGCTCGACTGGACCGTGGTGTCATGGTTGAACCAGGCCGACAGCTCGTGGTACTTGGTCTGCACCTTGTTCTGCGAATAGGTGTAGTCCAGCGTCGTGGTCAGGTCCTTGTTCGGACGGAACTGCAGGGTCAGCTGGCCGTTCGTGCGCTGGCGCTTGGAGCCGCGCATGAAGTAGGAGATGTTCTGCGGCGTCAGGTAGATGTCGTTGGCGCCCGGCGGATTGGTCACGGTCGCGTAGCCCGGCGTGCCCGGCTGCGGGATCGCGCCGCTCGACGTGTCGCCCATCTTGAACGGACCGAGCCAGCCGTTGGTGACGGACGCCTGGTTCACGCCCAGGTTGCGCTCCTGGTAGCTGCCGCTGACGGCCAGGCCGAACATGCCGTTGCCGAAGGTGGTGCTGTAGATGCCCGAGATCTCCGGGGTGTAGGAGCGCTTGGCCTTGTCCGCTTCCGGCAGGTTGTCGTTCGAGCTGTCGTACACGGCCTTCACGCCGACGCTGGCGGTGTTGCCCAGGTCGAACGGACGCGCCGTCATGATGTTGATGGTGGCGCCGATGCCGCCCGGCGGCGTGTCGGCGCGCGCGCTCTTGTACACCTGGATCTGCTGCACCGATTCCGATGCCAGGTTACTGAAGTCGAACGCGCGGCCGGCCTGGTCGCCCAGGCTCGCCGTCGGCATCTGGCGGCCGTTCAGCAGCACCATGTTCAGGTCCGGACCGACGCCGCGCACGGTGACGTTGGCGCCTTCGCCGCGGTTGCGGTCGATCGACACGCCGGAAATGCGCTGCAGCGATTCGGCCAGGTTCGTGTCCGGGAATTTACCGATGTCGTCGGCCACGATGCCGTCGACGATACCGTCCGAATTGCGCTTCAGGTTCAGCGTCGACTGCAGGCTGGCACGGATACCCGTCACGATCACCGTGTTGGCGGCGGTCGGGGGGGCATTCGTGACGGCCGTGGCGTCGGCCGACGGCGCGGTGGTTTCCTGGGCATGGCCGGGTGCCGACAGCGCGGCGCAAGCGCCGGCCACGGCAAGGCACATCAGGCGGTGCCTGGTGTGCAGGCGTGATGGGGCATTCCCCTTGGTTGTGTACAGCACAGTGTCTCCTCTCTCTGCGGAAAGAACGCCGCGCCCGTTCTGCGACGGCGTTGGCGGTGGTGATGCGTACTACGTGATTCACCTGCGTCCCCCTGGTTTTTGTGGTGGGACGACGTTCATTCGGGCTGCATGACGCGTGTCGGGCGGCGTGTAGCAAGTGACTTTTGCGTCATCTAATTTAACGAACGTAATGATGGAAGAGTATGGAAAAGAAATTAATTGGTCAATCCAATGAACAAACTAAGTTCACCGTTTCCAAGCCCGGAATCGTCCCCCGAACGGGGTGCGCGACATAGATAAGAAATCGATTTCATAAACAAATCAAGGACTTCACGCGGATTACCGTCCCACAGGCCCGCGATAAAAAGCCCTGTTATGCCGCGCGGTGATGTTGCATAATCATCACAACTTCCTCTCTTTTTGCCGCCATGCCCGTCACCGGTGACCAGCAGCTTCTGAAACAATTGAATCGGATGGCGCTGGTACGCCAGGTCGGCAGCCAGCCTGGCCTGTCGCGCGCGGGGCTGGCGGACGTGCTGCAACTGACCAAGTCCACGGTCAGCATGCTGGTGCGCGAATTGATGGACGAAGGCTGGCTGCTCGAGAGCGAATTGCTGGTCACCGGCGAAGTGGGGCGGCGCGCGACGCCGCTGCACCTCGATCCCGGCCGCCTGGCCCTGCTGGGCGCCGACGTCGGGGTCGACGAAGCGCGCGTGGTAGCCGTCGACTTGCTGGGCAAGGTGCTCGACACGCGCATCGTCGGCTACGACGACGCCACCGACCCGGCCTCCTGCCTGCGCTTGGTGGCGATGGCGCTGGTGCGGCTGGCGAAACGGCTGGCGCGTCCCACCGTGCTTGACGGCGGCGGCAGCAGCCGCCCGCGCCGCGTGCTGGGCGTCGGCCTGGGCCTGCACGGCGCGGTGGACGAGCCGCTGGGCGTGCTGCGCCATGCGCCGCACCTGGGTTGGCGCAACGTCGACGTGGCCGCGCAGGTACGCACCCATTTCGCCGGCTCGCCGCTGGCGGAACTGCCGCTGTACATGCAGAACGAAGCCAACGTGGCGGCGCTGGGCGAATTCGAGTTTGCCGACCAGGCCTCGGCCGATCCGCTGATCTACCTGTCGATCGGCTACGGCGTCGGCGCCGGCGTGCTGGTCAACGACCGCCTGCTCACCGGCCTGCACGGCTTCGGCGGCGAAGTGGGCCACGCGGTGCTGCAGGCCGACGGCCCCCAATGCTCGTGCGGCCGGCGCGGCTGCGCCGATGCCCTGATCGGCCTGTCCGCGCTGCTGCAGGGCGAACGTCCCAGCCATCCGGCGCTCGAGCGCCTGTTCGCGCGCGTCGCCAGCGGCGAAAGCGGTACCTGCGCGGCGGTCGACGCGGCCGGGCGCCAGCTCGGCATCCTGCTGAACAATCTGTGGGCAGGCTTCGATCCGATGGCGATCGTCATCGGCGGTCCCGCGCTACAGCTGGGCAGCGCCTTCACCGGGCCCGCGCGCCGGGTACTGGCCGACTATGCCGATGCCGCGCTATTGACGCCGCCGGCGATCCGCACCTCGCACTTCGGCGTCCAGGCCGTCGCCATCGGCGCCGCCGCGCTGGTGCGCTACCGCGTCACGCGGCCGCTCGACGTGCAGAGCATACAGCGCAGCGCCGGCCGCCGCGACATCGCGACGGTCCTGCATGGCATGATGGGTGCATGATCACCTTCCGTGTCCCAGCGTGCGCGCGATGAACGATTTCCTGCCGACAGAATGCGATATCGTGATGGAGGGCGGCGTCACGTCCGGCGTCGTCTATCCCTCCTTCGTGACCAGGCTGGCCACCCGTTTCACGCTGCGCTCGATCGGCGGCGCCAGCGTGGGCTCGGTGGCCGCCACGGCCGCTGCCGCGGCCCAGTACAAGCGCAACCGCGTGCGCAAGGAAGGACAGGGACGCGACGACGGCTTCGCCATCCTGGCCGGCGTGCCGCGCCGGCTGCGCGCCACCGTCGGCGGCCACACGCGCCTGTTCTCGCTGTTCCAGCCCTGCGCCGACCTGGCCCCCCATTTCCGCGTGCTGGCGGCGGCGCTGAACACGACCAGGCCGCGCGCCGCCGCCTGCGTGCTGGCCGGCCTGCTGCGCCATTTCCCGCTCGGCGCCTTGGTCGGCGCCGGCCTGTGGGCGCTGGGCTTCGTCGTCAGCGCCGGCCTGCTCGGCGGGCACTGGCCGGAATCGATCGCGGGCGGCATCGCGAGCGGTCTGTGGTTCGGGCTGTGCGTGCTGGCCGGCGCATCGGTCGGCGCCGTGCTGCACGCGGCGCTGTCGGCCTGGCGCGGACTGCGTGCCAACCGCTGCGGCATCTGCCCGGGCCTGCGCACCCGTCCCGGCAATCCGCCCGCGCTGACCGAATGGCTGCACGCGCTGTTGCAGGAAATCGCCGGCCTGCCGGACGACGCGCCGCTCACCTTCGGCCAGCTGCGCACGTCCGAGCCGCCGATCGAACTGGCCTTGATGACGACCGGTCTGTCCGAACTGCGCGCCCACCGCCTGCCGCATTCGGGGGCCGACCTGGTGTTTCGCGCCTCCGAGATGGCGGCCCTGTTCCCGCCGGCCATCGTCGACGCCATGAAGGCCGGCGCGCGTCGCACCAAACACGGCGAGCGCACGACGCAGTTGCTGGCGGAGCTGAACGCGGACGGGGAAGACTATTACTTCATGCCGTCCGCCGATGACCTGCCCGTGGTCGTCGCCGCGCGCATGAGCCTGAGCTTTCCCGTGCTGATGCAGGCCGTTCCCCTGTACCGCCTGCGCGTGCTGCCCGCGAGCGGCAACGGCGTGGAACTGCTGCGCGTCTGGTTCTCGGACGGCGGCCTGACCAGCAACTTCCCGATCCACTTCTTCGACGCCATCCTGCCGACCCGTCCGACCTTCGGCGTGACGCTGCAGGCCGACCTGGAAGAGGGCGCGCCGTTCGAACGGCGCGTGACCCTGCCGACCAATAACAACGACGGCATCACGCCGGCCTGGCTCCCCGTCGACGGCGCGGACGGCAAGCCGGCGCTGACGCGTTTTACCGCCGCCGTCATCGGCACCATCCGCCGCTGGCGCGACGAGGCGTTGAAACGCACGCCCGGCTACCGCGACCGCATCGTGCTGATCCGCCATACGCGCAAGGAAGGTGGACTGAACCTCGACATGCGGCGCGATGCCATCGCCACCATGAGCCGCAGCGGCAGCGCGGCGGCGCAGCGCGTCATCGAGCGCTTTCTCGACGAAGATCGCCAGAAGAACGGCTGGCTGAACCACCGCTGGGTACGGATGCGCAGCAGCGCCGCCGTCCTGCAGGACATGTTGGCGCCATTGAGCGAGGCCTGGCACGATGCGCGCCTGGTGCCGTCCTACGAAGCGCTGTGGCTGGCCGAGGGCGCCGACGCGCTGCCGTCTTACCAGTTGAGCAAGGCGAACCGCGGCGTGGGCTACGCGCTGTGGCAACGCATCGTCACGCTGCCTGAGCAGATGGCGCCGGCGGACCTGTCGGCCCATGCGCCGAAGCCGCAGCCGGAACTGGCGATCGCCCCCAAGTTGAGCTGACCCCGGGGCGCCTCTTGTTGTTGCTGGGTGTCAATAAAGCGCCGGGCAATCTGGCATCCAATGCACTGTCTTCGCCGCTTGCGACCGTGCACCCATGCCCGACATCATCGACTCCCTGTTCGACGCCTACACCCAGACCACGCGCCTGCTGCGCCTGACCACGCCGCTGGGACCCGACCGCCTGCTGGCCGAAGCCGTGCACGGAGAAGAAGACCTGGACGGCAACTACGCCTTCACGATCAGCGCGCTGTCGCTGGACGCCGGCATTCCGCTGCGCGCGCTGATCGGCCAGCCCGCACTGCTCGAACTCCTGACGGCGGATGGCAGCCGCCGTCCCTTCCACGGCCACGTCACCGCCGCCGCCATCCAGGGCGCCAACGGCGGCATGGCCCGCTATGCGCTCACGCTGGCGCCGTGGACGACCTTCCTGGCGCACACGCGCGATAGCCGCATCTTCCAGGACAAGAACGTGTTCGCCATCATCGACGCCGTGTTCAAGGCCTGGCACGGCCGCGGCCTGCTGGCGCCCGCATGGCGCTTCGACATCGCCGACATGGCTTCCTACCCGATACGCAGCCTGTGCACGCAGTACCGCGAAAGCGATCTCGCGTTCGTCCGGCGCCTGCTGGCGGAAGAAGGGTTGTTCGCCTTCTTCGACCACGCAGGGGACGTCTCCAGCCCGGCCCTCGGATGCCACCGTCTCGTCGTCGCCGACCACAATGGTGCATGTGCACCGAATGCGCAGGCCCGGGTGCGCTTCACGCAGCCGGGCGCCGTGATGGCGGAAGACAGCATCGACCGCTGGCGCCGCGCGCTGCGCCTGCAGGCCAACGCCGTCGAACTGCAAAGCTGGAATTATCGGACGCGCGACAATCGTCCGGTCGCGGCAGCGTCCTTGTCTGGCGGCGATGCGCCGCTGGTCGTGCGCGACGTCCCGGGACAGTACGCGTATCCGAGCCGCATCCACGGCGAGCGCAAGGCCGAGCGCATGCTGCAGGCGCTGGAAGCCGGCCGCGAAACCTTCACGGGCGCCGGCACCGTGCGCACGCTGGCGCCAGGGACGACGTTCATGCTGTCCGGCCATGCCGTCCACGACGGCGAGAGCGACGGCGCGCGCACCTTCCTCGTCACGCGCGTGATCCACCGGATGCACAACAACCTGGCGGCGGATGTAAAGGCGGACATCGCGCGGCGCCTCAGCGAACCGGCGCTCGATGGCGCGCTGCCGGGCGAGCGTGCCGTCTACCGCAACCGCATCGACGCCATCCGCGCCGACGTCCCCTACCGCACCGGCTTGCCGCCGCCGCGCCCTACCGTGCGTGGGCAGCACAGCGCGATCGTCGTCGGTCCCCCCGGCGCGCCCATCCACACGGACCGCGACCACCGCGTCAAGGTACAGTTCCACTGGCAGCGCGGCTCGGCCGGCCACAACCGCCTCGATCATCCGGCCCCGGACAGCCACGCCGGCGCGCCGGGGGACGACACGGCCGGCACCTGGATCCGCGTGGCGACGCCGCTGGCGCCCGTCGCCGGCGCCAACTGGGGCAGCCATGCGCTGCCGCGGGTGGGGCAGGAAGTGCTGGTCGATTTCCTCGAGGGCGACATCGACCGCCCCGTCATCATCGGCGCGCTGTACAACGGCGCCGGCGCCAGGGATGCGCAGCACAACCGGGTCGCCCAGGGCGCCGGCGCCGCTACCGGCAATGCCCCGACCTGGTTCCCGGGCGAGGAGGGCGCCCATGCGCACCCGGCCGTCTTCTCCGGCCTGAAAAGCCAGGCGCTGCAGGCGAGCCAGGACGGCAGCGGCGCCTACAGCCAGCTGCTGTTCGACGACAGCCCCGGCCAGGCACGCGTCGCCCTGCAACGCCACGTCGGTGCGTACCAGGGCACCGACGAACTGAATCTCGGCCACCTGCGCCACCAGGCGGGCAACCAGCGCCTGCAGACGGTGGGCTTCGGTGCCGAACTCAAGACCCGCCACAGCGCCGCGCTGCGCGCCGGCCGGGGCCTGCTGCTGACGAGCGATGCCCGCCCCGGTGCGAGCGGCAGCCAGATGGATGCGCGCGAAGCGATGGTACAGATCGACGCCGCACGCGACCTGGCGGACGGCCTGGCGCAGGCGGCACGCCAGCACAATGCCCTGGCGGGAGAAGACCTGCCTGCCGTCGCGGCATTGCAGGCCGCCGCCGGCGCCCTTGGAGACGGCACGGCCTTTGCCGAACCGCAGCTGCAGCTGTCCAGTCCCAAGGGCATCATCGCCGTCACGCCGGCCGACGCCATCTTCGGCGGCGGCGCCACCGGCAGCATCTGCGCCGGCCAGGACATCGACGACATCGCCCAGGGCGCGCACTACCGCGCCGCAGCCGCCGGCATCAACCTGTTCACGTACGGGAAGGCGAACGCCAAGGACAAGCCGAACCAGGAAACAGGCATACGCCTGCACGCGGCCAGCGGCACATTGAGCAGCCAGAGCCAGGCCGGCGAGACGCACCTGACCGCGGACAAGGCGATCACCGTGGCCAGCGTCGACAAGGCCGTCACCGCGACGGCGAAGACGCACCTGCTGCTGACGGCGCAGGGAGCCATGCTGAAGCTGGAGGGCGGGGACATCATGCTGCACTGCCCGGGCAAGGTCGAGTTCAAGGCGGGCAAGAAGGAACTGGCCGGCCCCGCCAGCGGCAGCACGGCCGCGATGACGTTGCCCACCGCGCGCGACATCTACAACGAAGCCTTCGTCGTCCTGGACGAGGAAACGAAGGAACCGATGCGCCACGTGCGCTACCGCCTCGAATCCGACAGCGGCATCACGGTCGAAGGCGTCACCGACGCCCTCGGCCGCACCCAGCGCCTGTTCACGCCGAAGAGCGAAAAGCTGACCTTGTACCTGCTCGATAACTGATCCATCTCGAAAGGCATCCCATGAGCGAAACGCTGACGCCGGCGAAGTCGGCTCCGACCACCACGCCGCGCAATACGCATGTCGAAGTCACGCATTCGACGGGCGAGGGCGTTTATCTCTACCGCCCGGAAGACAATGCCCTCATTGCGCTGTATCCGGACGAATGGCGCGACTGCAGGCAGGAGGCGCATGAGAACAAGGTTGTCATCGAGGAGCTGCAGAAGGCCAAGAAATCCGTCAACGAACAATCCCAGGCCTTGCAGGAGTTGCTGCGGCAACCGAATGCAGCCAAGCAGCAACTTGCTCAGGCACAGCAAGATCTCGACAAGGCACTCGAGGTACAAGCGGAGAAAAGCGATGCGGCAAAAAAACGTATCGAACCCATTACCGACCAAAAAACCGATCCCGGCAAGATCGTCGAGCTGCTGCCCTTGACCTTGAAACGTACCGAAACCAGCAAGGCCCCCATCTATATCAGTGCCAAACGGCTCCAGGCTGCGCTGGCCGACAAGCGCATCTATCTCATCAACGGCGAAGCCGAACGTGCGAAACCGAACAAGGAAAAGCTGTTCAACGGCGCGGCGCTCAACGTGAAAGAGGCGAAGAGGCGCTTGGTCGGCCATGTGCAGGACCAGGTCAAGTTCGAGAAGAAGTGGAAGCTGGCCCCGGAGGGCGCGGATCAGTATGCCGGCATCCTGACTGAATGGGCCGAAGTCATGGGCACGACGGCCACGGCATGCCTTGAACGCGGCGCAAAGGACATCACCGAAGGGATCCTGAAAGGCGTCAACAGCGATCCAGACAGTCCCCAGCGCATGATCGACATAAAGCCGGAAGCCCAGTTCATGCGCTGGGCAGGGGGAGCGGGACTGGAGGCGAACTTCAAGCCGGCGCAAGGAAACATGTTCGTCGGCAGGGACAAGACTGCGGCACAGAAGGCAAAGCGGGTAGGAAGTGCTGCGCAAGGCAATCTGAATGCGAATATTGACCTCTCGTTCGCCATTGGCGAAGCGAAAATCGAGACATCGGTCTACCTGCCGCATGCCGCTGGCTGGAATCTCAAACCAGGGCATAGCGATCTGAGCCTGAACTTTGGCTATTTTCGCCTGCGCGGGGATGTGAAGCTGTATGCCATGGCGGGCGCCAGCATTGCGCTTGAGGCAAGCGCGTCGTTGATGGTCAGCGGGGGCAAGCAAACGCTGAAAGGCACGACCAAACACAAGGCTGGCGTCAACGCCAAGGTCGGGGTCAAGGCTGAGGCCAAGGTCTTTGCCGGGCTCAAGGAAGGGATTGCCTTGTCGGGAACGCTGCAGTGGCTGAATCCTGAAGGGTTCACAGATGCGAATGGTCCGAAGAAAGTAGATATTAACAAAGTGCTTGCAGAGTATGTCGATATGGCCAAGTTGGGGATCGACGCAGCGATCATCCAAGGACTTTCCGCTTCCAGGGGGTTCGAGTGCGAATACCGGAACGGCAAGTTCGTGATCGCTGCGAAGGCGAGCTCGTGTCTCGGTTTGGGTGGTGAAGGAAATTTTGCTGCAGAGGTTAATGCTGCGGAGATTGGGCAGTTCCTGATGTTCGTAGCCCATCAATTGAAGCAGGCGGATTACAAGAAATTAGCATTTTTAATAGGCCAATCTTCCTTCTTTCTTCTCAATCAAATGCTTTACTTACATGTGGCGGCTGGAAAAAAAATTACGGACTTTGTAGGGCAAAATTCTTTAAAAATACGAATGACGTACGATGCTGCTACATCTTCTATAGGTCAACGTGGTGTGGAGTCCATAAAAAAATTAGAAAAACAACTAAAGACTGGATGGGGTTGGTACGCATATATGCCGCCAGAAGCTCGCGGAGCATTAATTTCCAGCATTGCAAATATCGTCAATGCCCCAGAAAACATAAAAAATCTTGATCTAAGGAAGATCGCCGCCTTCTCTGTGAATGAGTTAATCGCAACAATTCAAACTCAAGGACATTTTGTTAACACAATGGATAGAGTGACTACAGTCATAGGGGAAAAGACTGACCGAAATCAAAGCATTAAAACCATAGAGTCAATCGTAAAAAATACGCCTTTTGATGGATGCATTAATCGATGCGAAACCGGTATCAAAAAATCGTCGCCTCTATTAGGCCGACCTTTTCTTCGCAACGATGAGGCAGAATTTACATTTTCAAAATTTCCTTTACATCACATAAATTACATAAATTCTAATAAATTTTTGAAGAGTTAAATGCACACCGAAAATTATATCCATTAAAACTCGAGTAACCCGGGAACGAAACCAAAACCGCCCCCGACTCAACGCCGTTTGGAAACCCTTCGTATTGAGGGCTAGGTGCAGATTTTGTTCGCATAAACACCATCGATGCAATCTCTGCTTTCCCCCCCACAGTCCCTCGTTGTACTTTTTCCGTACCTTTTACTGGTCCTAACGGATTTTTTTCAGGTGATACCTTGTAATAGCTTTTATCAAACCAATCCAATACCCATTCAAAAGTATTCTCAGACATCCCATATAAACCAGCCGGATTGGGAGGAAAACTTCCGACATTAGGTAAAGGAGGCTCTGGACCGTCCTTCCAATCGTTTGGAAAATTCCGGGGACGCTCAAGCTTTCCGTTGTCGGTAGAAAACAGAACTCGTTTGCCACCTGAACGAGCGGCATACTCCCATTGGGCTTCTGTCGGGAGATCGAAAGGAAGCTTGGTTACTTTCGCTAGCCACATACAATACTCTTTCGCGCCATACCAATTGACCCCGGCAGGTCGCCTTGGCGCTCTGTGTCGAATAAGCAGGTCTCCCATACCAATGCGCTCCTTCCCCGTCGCATCGGTGAAGACATCGAAATCTTCATACGTGACCTTGTAGGCCATCATCGAAAAGCCATCTAGCGTCACCTTGTGCAGCGGCTTGCTGTGCCCATCCATGTCGTACGGAAGCCCTGTCTTCCCACCCCAGTCCCCCATATCGAACGTCCCGCCCTTCAGCGGCCGCATCGTCTTTTGCACTTTCTTGACGAGGGCCTGGATGCGGGCATCGAGCGAGGCATTCGCAGGAGCTGGATCTGCCGCCCGCGCATCCAGCGCGAATAAGCCGACGCAGGCCAGCAGCGTGAATGTGGATAAGCGCATCGTCACCTCGTAGATGTGAATGATCAGGAAAGCGCGCTGCCCGATTGCAGCAGGGCAGCGCTGCGCCGGTACGGATCTTCGTTGCTGATACATAGCACCGGTCCGTCTTCGTCCAGCGCGTAATGCGATGCCACCGCCAGCGCCGCGATGAAGGGCACTGCGGCACAGGCGCCGCAGGCTTCGCCGACGCGTACGGCGTCGTCGACTTCGTCCAGTTGCGGCATCGATCCCACCATGAATCCCATCAGCTCGATCACGCGGCTCGAGCGGTGGCCGGTGTCGGCCACGATGCGCCTCACGGCGCCGTCGCCGTTGCCGTGGCGGGCCAGTGCGCGCTCGGCCGCTTCGCCGAGTGCGCTGGCGTCGGCGCGGCGGGTTTCGTCGGCGGAGATCGTGCGGCGGGATTCGTGCAGCGGTTCCAGCAGGGCGAAGCGGGCGCCGTCGATCGCGCGGACCTGGTTCACGTCGGCCAGCAGCAGGCCGGCCGCGCCTTCGCCGGGAATCCACCCCTGCGGATGCGCGGAGGTGAACAGGGAGCCGTCGGCCGACCAGCGTGCAACGGTGTCGTCGCCGACATGGGATGCGCAGGCCATGACCAGTGCGACGACGGGCGCGTCGCCTGTGGCCGCGTCGCGGGCCAGGCGGTCGAGCAGGACGGAAGGGATGGCGGCCGGCAGTCCCGGCGCGGCTTCCGCAGCCAGTGCGATGTGCTCGGCCGGCCAGCCGCAGCGCCCGGCCTGGTGCTCGAACCAGATGGCAGCCGCCTGGCGGTGGTCCGGTGACCAGTCGGCGGGCAGCAGCGGCGCCAGGCGCAGCACGGGCGGCTTGCCGTCGCCGGGCAGCATTTGCGACACGGCGCGGCGCGCGAGCTCCTCGACGACGGCGCTGCCCAGCACCAGCGCGCGCCATTGCTCGTCGCCGAAGACCAGATCGGCCATGCCGCGCTGCGCCAGCCAGTGTCCGATCTCTTCCTGCAGCGCCTCGTCCCTCGCATCCGGGCTGCGCACGCTCATGATGGGGA
The DNA here is from genome assembly GCA_963529995.1 of uncultured Massilia sp. GTDB lineage: Bacteria > Pseudomonadota > Gammaproteobacteria > Burkholderiales > Burkholderiaceae_D > Telluria. The sequence continues at coordinate 34,867 of CAUSCY010000021.1, forward strand.
AGCCGTCGTCGTCGACCAGTTCCGGATCGAGGTCGGCGCGCGCCTTGCCGGTGGCGAGCGTGGCGGCCAGTTCCTCGGGCGAGACGCCGTGCGCGGAACGCACCGCCGCGGCCAGGATCGCGAGGGTCGCGGTGCGGGCCGGCGCCGCGGCGCTGTCCTGGGCCGAGGCCTGGCGGACCGGTACGGTGGGCGCCGCCGCCTGTTGTCCCAGCAGGCGATGGCCGACGAAGAAGGCCAGCACCAGCAGCGACGGCACGCCGAGCAGGTACAGCGCCAGTTCTCCGCCGGCGGGCGCGCTGCGGTTCATGCGCCACCAGGTGATGGCGCCGGCCCAGCAGGCAAAGAAGATGACGCCGGCCAGCAGCGTGCCCTTGAGCCAGTCCGGCAGCGGGCGGCTCGTGCCGATGGTGATGGAATCGGTGGTGTCGGTAGTCGTCGACATGGCGGCCTCGCTAGATGTTGTCGATGGTGGCTTGCTGGCCCGCGATCAGCGTCGCGCCGCAGGCCGTCTTGTCTCCCTGGCGGGCCGCCGGCTTGCCGTCGACGACCAGGGTGCCGTCGCCGCTGGCGATGGACGTGGTGCCGTGCAGCGGACAAGTGGCCTTGTCTCCCATGCGGGCGATGCCTTTGCCGCCGGTCGTGCTGTGGGTGGATGCTTCGACGACCGTGCCGCCGTGAGATGTCTTGTCGCCGAGCCGGATCAATGGTCCTGCCATCATGCGTCTCCTCGTTGTCGATGCCGCGCCGTCGTCAGGCCGCAACCGCCAGCAATTCCAGCTTCAGTTCCTTCATTCCGGATGGGACATAGATCGAGATCGATTGCGCCTGCAACATGCGCTCGTACATATGGCCCTTGGCATCGAGGATGAAGTAGCAGGTATCGGGACGGACCGGCACGGCGGCGGGCAATTGCGGCGCGTATTGGAGGCGTACGCCGGGCAGGGCGGACAGCACGCATTTTTCGACGTCGTCCGGCGCGCCCACCTTGAAGCGCAGCGGCACCATGTCCACCAGTTCCAGCGCCGGCATGTCGGCCGAGACGGCGATATAGAAGGTGGTCTTGTCGTCGATCTTGCCCGAGTCGAGCATGCCGTGGTGGTAGGAGGGCCGCACTTCGCTCAGGACGATGGCGAAGTACTTCGACGAGATGACGGTATCCAGCAATTCGCGGACGATCTGGTTCAGCTTGGCAAACGACGGACCGGGATCCGCATGTTGATAGGTCGGCAGGTCGCCCAGCGTCCAGCTCTTGGAGAAGGTCATCAGCGCACCGGCAATACCGAGCAATTGCTCATACAGACGTTCGGGATGCAGGTCGGGATGGTTGACGTAGTGCGCCAGCGTGGCACAGGCAGAACTGGCCGTGTGCAGCAGCCAGAACGAGGACATGTCGCCCGAGCGGAATTCGATCACGTTGCGGCTGGGCTCGCGCTGGTGGCCGTACAAGGCCCCCACCTTGGCGTGCAAGGCGTCGAGCAGGCGGCGCAATTGCAGGAACAGCATCGGCGCGGCGCCTAGCGCCAGGCTCGGCGCCACGAAGCCGTCGTCCAGCTCGAATCCGCCGGATGCGGAGCGCCGCACGCGCAGCAAGGGAAAGTGGATATACGCATCGCGCGGTTCGAAGTCCGCGACGAGCCGTACCGTCTTCCTGAGATAGGACAACTGGGCCGGGGCGGCTTGCGTGTACAGGTCCGGCGTTTCCAGGTTCGATTGCACGAAGCGGGCCGTATTCGCCGCCTGGCCAGGCTGGGCAAAATTGCCGCTGAACGGTTTCAGGCCGGGCAGGGCGGCATGGTAGGTAATCGACTGGAGCGACGGTTGCTGCTGTTGCCCCAGCTGGCCGAGGTCGATGGTGTCGGGGAGGTCGTCCATGCCGGGCGCATCGACCAGTTCGCCATCCTGGAAGCGCAGCGCGAGGTCGAGGATGCGCAGCACACCGCTCGCCAGCGCATCGCGGTCGACCTGCAGGCGTTCCACGCCCCAGGCATACGGGTGCACCGCGTGGATGCTCCGGTGCAGGCGATGTTCGTGGTACTGGTCCTGGCGCTGGAAATGCTGGGGCCGCAACAACAACCCTTCTCCCCACAATACTTTGCTGCTCATACGCTTGCCTCCTGTCGGCGCGCAAGATCCGCTGAGTGTTTGATTGAAAGTAACCAGACAACCATAGCGCGCCGCGCGGCCTTGTGGCTCTTAACCACATGCACTCTTGCTGCTGCTCAAAATCCAGCGTAGCCCGCTGCCAAAGAACTGTTTTTTCGTGCGGGGCCATGTAAAGATGCCGTTTGGCATCAGCAACGGGACCGCAGCTGTGCCGCCCTACCGGCCAGTCACAGCGTGCATGAAGGAGAAACGATGAAGGGTTTTACGCCTGGATTGATCGACCGCTTGCTGGGCACGCCGATGCGCGGACCGGGAGGCCCCAGCATGATGCGCATGTCGGCAGACGATTTGAAGGATGCGGTCGCACGCGACCTCGAAGCCCTGCTCAATACGCGCTCGACGATCCAGGAAGACATGCTGAATGCCTATCCGGAATGCAGCCGCTCGATCGTCGCCTATGGCTTGAACGATTTCGCCGACCGGTCGCTGTCGAGCCCTTCCGACCGTGCCCACATCTGCGCATGCCTCGAACGCGTCATCGCGCAACATGAGCCGCGTCTTCGCAATGTCAAAGCCTTGCTCGAAATGCGCGAGGACAGCGTGAACCGGCTGCGCTTTTCGATCACCGCACTGCTGGTCGCCAACGCATCGCAGGAGCCCGTCAACTTCGACGCGGTCCTGCAACCGTCGACGCTCCAGTACAGCATCAGCAAACCGGTGCGGGCAGCCGCAGGTGCGGCGAGCGGGGCCGTCACGGCGTCGCTGCCGGCAGGAGCCTGAGCTTGGAACAATTGCTGCCGTACTATGAGCGGGAGCTGGCCTGGCTGCGCCGCAACCTGCGCGACTTCGCCGAACGCTATCCGAAGATCGCCGGGCGTCTGCTGATCAGCGGCGAAGTCTGCGAAGACCCGCACATCGAGCGCATGATCGAGTCGTTCGCGCTGCTCAATGCGCGCATCGCCAAGCGCCTCGACGACGATTACCCCGAATTCACCGAAGCCCTGTTCGAGGTGCTGTACCCGCACTACCTGCGGCCTTTTCCTTCCTGCTCGATTGCCCATTTCGACATGGCCGCCGCCGCCAGGCAGCAGACGGGCGCCAGTACGATCGCCCGCGGCACCCAACTGACCACCCGTCCCGTACGCGGCGCGGCCTGCATCTTCCGCACCGTGTATCCCGTTGCAGTGGCGCCGCTGGCCCTCGCCGATGCGACGTTCGCTTCCATCATCCGCGCGCCGGAAGCCGTACGCCTGCCGGAGGGCGCCGTCGCCGGTATCAGCCTGCGCATCGCCGCCACGGCGGAACAAGCGACGCCCGCCACGCTCGGCCTGTCGCGGCTGCGCGTCTTCATCGACGGCGAGCCGTCGTTCTGCGCGGCCCTGCGCGATGCCTTGTTCATGCGGCCCGTCGCCGCCTATGCGGAGGCGGACCAGGACGGACGCTGGACCAGGCTGGATGCCATTCCGGTACTGGCGGCCGGCTTCGACGATGCGGAAGCCCTGATCGACTTCCCCGACCGTTCGCATCCGGCCTACCGCCTGCTCACCGAATACTTCTGCTGTCCCGAGAAATTCAACTTCTTCGACATCGACCTGGCGGCGCTGGCGCAGGCCGTTCCGCACGGCAGCCGGACGATCACCCTGCATCTGGCGCTGCAAGGCATCCGTTCCGACTCGAACACGGCGCGCATGCTCGAGACCCTGTCGACCAACAACGTCCTGCTCGGCTGCACGCCCGTCATCAATTTGTTCCGCCAGCGCGGCGAGCCGATCCGCCTGACGCATACCAGCGCCAGCTATCCGGTACTGGCCGATGCGCGCCGCGCCTTCGCCTACGAAGTGCATGCGATCGACGCCGTCAACCTCGTGCGCCAGACGCCGCAGGGAGAGACGATCGTCGCCTTCCGCCCGTTCTACTCGCTCGAACATGCGCAGACGCCGGACCAGGACGGCCATTACTGGGTCGCGCAGCGCGACGAAACGCTGGCCGACAAGAGCCCCGGCTTCGAGACCCAGATCGCCATCGTCGACATCGACTTCGACCCGGCCGCGGTAGAGACGCATACGCTGAACATCGAACTGACCTGCACCAACCGCGACCTGCCGACGATGCTGCCCTACGGCCAGCGCGGCGGCGACCTGTTCCTCGAAGGCGGCTCCAGCGTGCGGGCCATCAGCTTCCTGCGCAAGCCCAGCGCGTCGTTGCGTTTCGAGAGCGGCCGCGGCGCGCACTGGCGCCTGATCTCGCACCTGTCGCTCAACCACCTGTCGCTGTCCGGGGGCGGCGTGGCCGCCTTCCGCGAGATGCTGGCGCTGTACGACCTGCCGCGCTCGCCATCGTCGCAGCGCCAGATCGGCGGCATTGCGGCGATCGCGTACAAGGCATCCAGCGCCTGGCTGCCGGGTAATCCTTTCGCCTGCCTCGTGCGCGGCGTGGAGGTGCGCCTGACCATCGACGAAGAAGCGTTCGTCGGCAGCGGCATCCACGTGTTCGCCCACGTCGTCGATCGCTTTCTTGCGCTGTACGTGCATGCCAACAGCTTCACTCGCCTGGTCATCGTATCGAAAAAAACGGGAGAGGAGTTACTGACATGTTTGCCAAGAAGCGGAGATTTGAGCCTGCTGTAATCGAGCGACTGTTCAGGGAACCTTATCGCTTCGAGTACTTCCACGCCGTACGCGTGCTGGAAATCTGGCTCAAGCGCCACGGCCTGGCGCGCCAGGGCCGCCAGGCCGACCTGCTGCGCTTCCAGAACACGACGTCGCTCGCCTTTCCGTCCAGCCAGGTGGCCGCCATCCAGGCCGAACCGCGCGGCATCGCGCCCGATGCGGCGGCGCTCGGAGAGGCGCTGCAATCGGCGACGCTGGAATACGTGCGCATCACGCCGGCATTCATGGGCCTGTTGGGCGGCAATGGCGTGCTGCCGGTGCATTACACGGAACGCATCGCGGGCCACCAGCAGCAACAGGCCGACGAGGGTCCGCGTGCCTTCCTCGACACGTTTTCGAACCGCTCATTGGGCCTGTTCTACGAAGCCTGGCGCAAATACCGGCTGGCGCTGAAGTACCAGCTCGACGGCAAGGACGGCTTCCTGCCCTTGCTGCTCAGCCTGTCGGGACTCGGCCATCCTTCGCTGCGCACACGTCTGCAGGGCAAGGAAGACGGCGCCGTGCTGGACGAGTCGATCGGGTACTTCGCGGCCGCGCTGCGGCACCGGCCCGCATCCGCCGCGCAGATCGCACGCGTGCTGTCGGCCTACTTCGGCCAGCCGGTCGCCGCCCAGCAATTCGTCGGCCACTGGTACGACGTGCCGCCGCCGCAGCAGACCGTGCTCGGCAGCCCTGCCGCCGTGCTGGGCGCGGGGGCCATGGCCGGGGTGCGCGTCTGGCAACGCGACCTGCGCCTGCGCCTCGTGGTCGGCCCGCTCGACGGTCCGCGCTTCGACACCTTCCTGCCGGGCGGACTGGCAGCCCACGCCCTGAAAAGCATGCTGTCGCTGTTTACGGGCGTGGCGCTCGAATACGAGGTCGAACTCGTGCTGCTCGGCAGCGCCGTACGCGGCACGGTCTTGCCGCACGCGGACGACGGCCAGGGCGCCGGGCGCCTCGGCTGGGATGCCTACCTGGTCACCGAGGCGCAGACGCGCGACCGCAACGACGTGTGCTACCAGCTCGATTTTTCCTGAGACAGCGTATCAGCAATCGACGACCAGCGGATCGTCGAACAGGCCGCGCCCGTCCCAGCGCGGGCGCGCGGGATCCACGCCCTGCGCCACTGCCCTGGCCGCATGCGCCGGACCGAGCCGGCGCAGCACGGCGGGGAAGGCGCGGCAATAGGTCGACGCGATGCCGGCCAGGCGCGCCAGCTGGCGGTATTCGACCGCATGCCCGGGCGGCACCGCATCGAGCACGCGCACCACGCGCTCGCGCCAGTCGTCCGACCAGGGGGGCAGCAGGGGCCCGAGGTCGCGCACCCGGTCGCCGGGATGGATCTCGCCGCCGGTGAGGATGCGCGCCAGCACGCCGCGCCGCGTTCCGAGCACACGTGCCAGGCCGGGCCGCTGCCGATCGAGCTGGCCGCAGGCCTCGCACTGGAACATCAGGCGCAACAGCACGTCGCCTCCCACCTGCAGCACGGTGCCGGAAGCCAGCCGTGCGGTGTCGATATCGAGCAGCAGGTTCTCGCGCAGCGCATGCGCGGGCAGGTCCAGGTCCGCATAGACCGCGCGTCCGGCCAGCAGCAGCTGGCGCGGGGACAGCGGGTCGGCATGCACGTCGCCGTCCAGGCCCTGCGCGGCAAGCGCCGTCACGCGCTCGCTGCGCTGCGGCGGGAGGTTGCGGGCCGGACGAATGGCCAGGGCGTCGATCGAGGCGATGTGCATGGGCTGATGTCGATGATGGGAAGAGGCTGCCGGTAACGTTGGTCAAGCGAACTCGCCGTAAGTTCGGTCGCACATGTTGATCGCATCGATAACACAACAATTCGATTTCATCGACATTGCAGACTGATTTCGCGACGATTTCCCGGGATGCGCCATGAAACCGTATCCACGGACATTCCTCTGGTTGGTGTCGCTGCTGCTCGCAGCACTGTCCAGCGCACTGCTCACGGGCTGCGGCAACGACGACGACGACACCCAGGCCGAACGCGCCCACGTCACCGTGGTCGAGCACACGCCCGGATCCACGCCCTTCATCCGGACACTGGTCCTCGGCGTGGAGCGCGTCGACGACCTGGCCCGCATCTCGTACAGCATCGCGCCGAAATCCGGCACCCATTCGAAACCCGTGGCCGTGACCTACGAGCGCGCCTGGCTCGATCGCAGGAATGCCTATGTCGCTGTCGCCCGGCGCCTGGCGCTGCCCGTGTTCGGCCTGTATGCCAACCACCGCAACATCGTGGCCGTCGATCTCACGTTTGCCGACGGCTCGGTGCACCACGAGCAGGTGATGATGGACACCCCGGCCCATACGGCAGCCGATGCATTCTACGGCACCCCGGCGATCCGCACCGCGCGAACCGGCGCGCCGCTGCCGGGCCTCGATTTCATCGAGATCCACAATACCTTGACCTCGCCCGTCATCATCGACAGCGACGGCAACCTGCGCTGGGTGGCCGCCGGCTTGAACGACGCCATATCGACGCTGTTCAGCGCCAACGGTTTCTTCGTCGGCAGTCCGGACGGGCCGGTCCTGTACCGCCTGGAGCTGGACGGCGCACTGACCTCGAACCTGCTGCCCCCGCCGACGTTCTCCAACTTCCACCACCAGCTCACCGCGGGCAAGAACGGCTTGCTGGCCGAAGTGGAGGCGATCGAGAACGGGGTGGCGAACATCGAAGCCATCCTCGTCGAGCTGAGCCCGACCGGGCAGGTACTCAAGCAGTGGAACATGGCGCAGATCTTCCGCGACGCCATGCTGGCCAAGGGCGACGATCCGTCGAACTTCGTGCGCGACGGCATCGACTGGTTCCACATGAATTCCGCAATCTACAGCCGTGCCGACGATGCGCTGTACGTGTCCAGCCGCGAGAACTTCGTCGTCAAGCTGGATTACGAGACGGGCCGCATCCGCTGGCTGCTCGGCGACACCAGCAAGCACTGGTACACCACCTACCCGTCGCTGCGGGCGCTGGCCCTGCGTGTCGTCGGCGGCAATCCGCCGGTGGGCCAGCATTCGCTGTCGCTCGATGCCGACGGCAAGCTGCTGCTCTTCAATAACGGCACGGGCAGCTTCAACCAGCCAGCCGGCACGCCGGCGGGCATGACGATTCCCTACAGCGCGCCGGTCAAGTACGCGATCGACGAGGGCAGGCGCACGGCGACGGCGACGTGGACGTTCGAACACGACCGCAACCTCGTCTCCGACATCTGCAGCAGCGTCTTCGGTACGGACAGCACGACCTACCTGGTCACGTATTCGGTGACGGAAGCGCGCACGCATGCACGCTTGCTGGGGCTCGACCAGACGGGCAATGTGGCCTTCGACTTCGACTACCCGACCACCACCTGCGACACCGCCTTCCTGGCGAAACCATTCCCGTTCGATGCGCTTTCCTTCGATTGAGTACGGGAGACCAAACCCCTGGAGGATCAGGCAAAAACCCTCCAGCATCCGGCAACGGCAGCCCGGTGCCGCGCCGGATACTGGGTGCTCCTTCAACGCACCAGGAGCACACCATGAGCGACACTATGAGCGACACCATGAGCAAGATCGCCATCGTCACCGGCGCCAGCCGCGGTCTCGGCCGCAATACCGCACTGCACATCGCCCGCCGCGGCGGCGACATCATTGTCACCTACCAGCAACGGGCCGACGATGCCGAAGCCGTGGTGGCGGAAATCCGCGCGCTGGGCCGCAAGGCGCTCGCGCTGCGGCTGGACATCGGCGATACCGCCGGTTTCCCGCTGTTCGTGGAAAACGTCCGTGCCGGCTTGCGCGACGTCTGGCAGCGCGACCACTTCGACCACCTCGTCAACAATGCCGGGCATGGCGACATGGCGCTGATCGAGGAAACCACCGAAGCGCAGTTCGACAAGCTGGTCGACGTCCACTTCAAGGGCGTGTTCTTCCTGACGCAGGCGCTGCTGCCGCTGCTGGCGGACGGCGGCCGGATCGTCAACCTGTCCACGGGCCTGACCCGCGTGTCGTATCCGGGCTTCGCTGCCTATTCCGCGGTCAAGGGTGCGGTGGAGGTGCTGAGCGTCTACCTGGCGAAGGAACTGGGCAAGCGCGGCATTGCCGTCAACACGGTGGCGCCGGGGGCCATCGAGACCGATTTTCTCGGCGGCGCCGTGCGCGACATGCCCGACCTGAACCGGGCATTCGCCGACATGACGGCGCTGGGACGTGTCGGCGTTCCCGACGACATCGGCCCGATGATCGCCACTCTGTTGAAAGAGGATAACCGCTGGATCAACGCCCAGCGCATCGAGGTCTCCGGCGGCCAGACGATCTGACGCCGGCTCAGGCGGTAGCGTGCATGCGGCCGTGCGCGGCCGCCACCTCGCGCACGGGCGGCATCCCGAACATGCGTCCGTACTCGCGCGTAAATTGCTGCACACTTTCGTAGCCGACCGTGAACGCCGCATTGCTGGCATTGAGGCCGTCGGCGAGCATCAGGCGGCGCGCCTCGATCAGGCGCAACTGCTTCTGGAACTGCAGCGGCGACAGCGAGGTCACGGCGCGGAAGTGCTGGTGGAAGGCGGACGGGCTCATGCCGGCTACCGCGGCCAGGCGTTCCACCGGCAGGCGCTGCGCATACTCGGCGCGCAGCAGCGCCACGGCGCGCGCAATGCGGCGCACGTGGCTGTCCGGCAGTCCCAGCCGGCGGATCGCCGCGCCATGGCGCCCGGCCAGCAGCCAGTAGTGGAACTCGCGTACCAGCGATGCCTGCAGGACGGGCAGCGAGGCCGGCCGCTCGAGCAGGCGCATCAGGCGCAGCGCCGCGTCGGCGACGTGGCTGTCCGTCATCTCGATCTTCACGGGTGCATCGTCGGCCTGCTCGACTGCCGCCATTTCCGTCGTCAACCCGGCGATGACGGCCGGATCGAGGTCCATCACCAGAGAATAGTAGGGTGCGGCCAGGCTCGCTTCCACGATCTGGCTGACGGTCGGCACGTCGGCCGTGATCAGCAGCGAATCGCCGGCACGGAAGGTGAACGACTGTGTGCCCATGGTGACGTGCTTGGCGCCCTGCAGGACCAGGCACACCAGCGGACGGGGGATCTGGTAGCTCAGTTCGCTACGCCCGGCGGCGCGGATCGCCGTCAGGCCGGGGATGGCGGTGCGGGCAGCGCCGTCGGTACCGGCGTGGGCGTCCGCATGGCGGCGGACGGCATCGAGGAGGGAAGTGTCCATGCGACCCATGGTAATCCCCATTCCTGAACAAGGAAACTGCCCGGGAAGGAAATTGGAGAATCGGGCAAGGAATGGCGAGATTCGGGTCACCGGCGGGCGGTGCATGGCGCCGACGGATGCCATGGGATGAGACCAACGGAAAACGGACGGCGCCGGTTGCCCGGTCGGCCGTCCGTCAGTAACGATGGCCGCGGCAGGCGCCGCGGCCGTGAACGTCAGATCAGTGCGCGGCAACCGCGGCAGCCGGGGCGGCTGCAGTGACTTGCGCTGCCTGCGCTGCCGGCGCCGGGACACCCGCCGCGGGTACGGCGATGGTCGCCGCGATCTCGGTCGGCTTGGCGGTACCGGCGGCATCCAGCGTGAACGCCTTCAGGCCCAGCGCGCTGCTGCTGTACTGGCGGACCTGGTTGGCGTACAAGGCGTCGCCGTTCAGCTTGCGGCCATAGGACGGCACGATTTCCTTCATCTTGGCCTGCCATGCGGGCGTCTTGAGCTGGTCGCGGAATGCCGACTTCTCGAGCACCTTCATCATGATCGGCGCAGCGGTGGATGCGCCCGGCGAGGCGCCCAGCAGCGCGGTCATCGAACCGTCGGCGGAGGCGACCACTTCGGTACCGAATTGCAGGATGCCGCCCTTCTTCGGGTCATCCTTGATGACCTGGACGCGCTGGCCGGCGTTCTGCAGGGTCCAGTCTTCCATCTTCGCGTTCGGCAGGTAGTCGCGCAGGGTCGCGAGGCGCTCTTCCGGCGTCAGCATCACCTGCTGGACCAGGTACTTGGTCAGCGGGATATTGTCCCAGCCGGCCTGGACCATCGGACGGACGTTACCGGTATTCACGGCGGCCGGCATGTCGATCCACGAACCGTTCTTGAGGTACTTGGTCGAGAAGGTCGCGAACGGGCCAAACAGCAGGGCTTGCTTGCCATTGATGATGCGGGTGTCCAGGTGCGGGACCGACATCGGCGGCGAACCGACCGAGGCCTTGCCGTACACCTTCGCCCAGTGCTGCTTGATCACTTCCTGGTTGGTCGTCACCAGCCACTGGCCGCCGACCGGGAAGCCGCCGTAGCCATTGGCTTCGGGGATCTTGGTCTTTTCCAGCAGCGGCAGGGCCGCGCCGCCGGCGCCGATGAAGACGAACTTGCTGCGCACGGTCTTTTCGGTGCCGTCGGCCAGGTTCTTGACGGTGACGTTCCAGATGCCGTCGTCGCCGCGCTTGATGTCCTCGACCTGGTGGCGCAGGCTCAGCTGCATGCCGGTATCGGTCAGGTGCTTGACCATGCTGCGGGTCAGCGTGCCGTAGTTGACGTCGGTGCCGATCTCCATGCGGGTAGCAGCCACTTTCTGGTTCTTGTCGCGGCCGTTCATGACCAGCGGCGCCCAGGTGCGGATCTGTTCCTGGTCTTCGCTGTACAGCATGCCCTTGAACAGGTTTTCCTTCTGCAGGGCGGCGTAGCGCTTGCGCAGGTAATTGATATTGTCGTCACCCCACACGAAGGTCATGTGCGGGACGTTGTTGATGAAGGTACGCGGATCGCCCAGGTATTTCTTTTGCACCTGGTAAGCCCAGAACTGCTTCGATACTTCGAACTGTTCGTTGATGTCGACGGCCTTCTTGGTTTCGATGCTGCCGTCTTCCTTCTCCGGCGTGTAGTTCAGTTCGGCGAAGCCCGAGTGGCCGGTGCCGGCATTGTTCATCGAGTCGGAACTTTCGGCGCCCACGGCATCGAGGCGCTCGACCATCTGGATCTTCAGATCGGGTTGCAGTTCCTCGAGCAGAGTACCGAGGGTAGCGCTCATCACGCCTGCGCCGACCAGCAGCACATCGACCGGTTTGTCCGAAGAAGCGGGGGGAGTCTTGCTGCACGAAGCGAGCGCGAGACTGGTGAGTACAACGAGAAGCGATTTACGCATGCTGCTTTACCTGAAAGATATTGAAAACACTTTCAATGGCTCTGTATCGGCACATTTTCATGGTCCCGCCCGGGAACATGAAAATGTGTCGCGAAGAGCGTGCACGGGATCTTGCTTTCATGGCTTGGGAAAGCAATCCGGATATCCGGCGGCACGACGCGTGACGACGACGACATCGCAGCATTCTCTTGGCTGCGAAATGAGACGAACGAAAAGGAGAACTGTGCAAAATACCAAATCATTTGGCGCCGGCACCTGCGCTCCCGCATCCATTGAGTGGGCTGAAAACCCCATAGGGCCTGGTAAATTATATTCATCCAGGTCCGACGAATTAAAATTATATTTCTGAATAACGGGTATAACTTACATTTTATGTCTTATATGAGACCCATGACCTGCATAAGCACTAACCCGTAGCCGAACGGGATCCAGATAAGGAACATTAAAATAAAATGTGCAATTGACTCAAAAACCTCGACAATCAGCCTTCGGAATTGTGCTTTCGTCGATGTCATCCAGGCCATGGACGCGCGGGAGGTAAAAACCATGGCGACGATGGGGAAATAGGGCGTTATGCGCTGAATGACACATTTGATGTCCATCCGGGCGGCGCCCAGCGCACATTGGCACCCGGATGTATGCTGTAGCCCCGTCTCCAAACGCGACAGTCCAGGTAGGGAGGCAGGAATGGAAACGGCATCGTTGGAGGGCAAGGTCGCCATCGTCACCGGCGGCGGCCGTGGACTCGGCCATGCGATGACCCTGGGTCTCGCCCGCGCCGGCGCCAGCGTCGTGATCTCGGCAGCGCGCCAGACCGACGAGGTCCGCAGGGTCGCCGACGACATCAACGCCTTGCTCGGCGCGCGCCGCGTATTGGCACTGCAAGCGGACGTGACCCGCGAAGCGGATTGCGGCCATCTGGTCGACGAAGCCATCGCGGCCTTCGGCGGCCTGCACATCCTCGTCAACAATGCCGGCCGCGGCATGAAATATGTGAGCCCCACCTTCCTGACCGAACCAACGCGGTTCTGGGAGGTCGATAGCGATACATGGCGGACGATCGTCGATACCAACGTCAACGGCCCGTTCCTGATGGCCAAAGCGGCGGTGCCGCACATGGTGCGTCAGCGCTGGGGCCGCATCATCAATATCACGATGAACCACGACACCATGCGCCGCGCCGGTTTTTCGCCCTACGGCCCATCCAAGGCCGCGCTCGAGTCCGAAACCGTGATCTGGGCTCAGGACCTGGCCGGAACCGGCGTCACCGTCAACGGCCTGCTGCCCGGCGGCGCCACCGATACCGGCATGATCCCGGACGGCGTGCCCGATGCCGTGCGCCGCCAATTGCTGCGGCCGGAGGTGATGGTCGAGCCGCTGGTCTGGCTGGCTTCGGAGGCTTCCGCGGCCGTCACGGGCACGCGCTTGAATGCGGCGCGCTGAGACAGCGCGCGGCCGGCGGAGGAGGCGGCCGCAGCCGCGCTCGAGAACGCAGGCTGGGCCAACCAGGCCTCACAGTGACCAACGCAAGAAAAAAGGAATGCGACCGGCGCGGATGTCCTGGCATCAAGCTGTCAGGAAACCGCTCAGGCGGGCCAGGTCGATATTGCCGCCGCTGACGAGAATGCCGACGCGTTTGCCCCGCAACGCGTCCTTCATGCGGCGCGCCGCTGCAAAGCCGAGACACCCTGTCGGTTCGACGACGATCTTCATCCGCTCCGCGAAGAAGCGCATGCATTGAACGAGTTCGTCGTCCGACACGGTCAGGATATCGTCGACATCGCGCCGGATGATGGGAAACGTGTATTGGCCGAGGTGCTGGGTCTGGGCACCATCGGCGATCGTCTGGGGTGTGTCGATGTGGACGATGGCGCCCGAGCGGAACGACTGCTGCCCGTCGTTGCCGGCCTCCGGCTCGACGCCGTACAGCTTGCACTGTGGCGACAGCGCCCTGGTCGACAGCGCGGATCCGGCAAGCAGGCCGCCGCCGCCGAGACAGACGAAGAACGCGTCGAGCTGCCCGACCTCGTCGAACAGTTCCTTGGCAGCGGTGCCCTGGCCGGCAATCACGTCCGGATGGTCGTAAGGCGGAATCAGTGTCAGTCCATGCTTGTCCGCGAGCGCGCGGCCGATCTGTTCGCGGTCTTCCTTGTAGCGGTCGTAGATGACGACATTGCCGCCATACCCCTTCGTCGCAGCCACCTTCGCCGCCGGTGCGTCATGCGGCATCACGATCGTGGCAGGCATGCCGAGCAACCTGGCAGCCAGTGCGATTGCCTGGGCATGATTCCCGGACGAGAACGCGACCACGCCGGCGCGGCGCTGCTCGGGCGTGAATGTGGACAGTGCGTTATAGGCGCCGCGGAATTTGAACGCGCCCATCCTTTGCATGTTCTCGCATTTGAAGAACAGTTCGGCACCGAATTCTTCGTTGACGGTGCGCGAAGTCAGCACGGGGGTACGGTTGGCGGTGCCGGAAATGCGGGCGGCTGCCTGGACCACGTCATCGTAGGCAGGCAAGTCAAGCGTTGTCATCTCGGATTCCTCTGATTATTTAATGTCGTTGTAGGCCGTGGCACGCGAGATGCCAAGGCAGGAGGCAGCAATTTCCATGGCGCGCCGCATCTCCAGGAAACCCGCCGCCTTCAGTTCCCGCATCAGTGCGCGACGGTCGTCAGGCTTTAACAGCCGCGGTGACGATGCGAGGCGTGCCGCATACTGGTCGATGCGCTTGCGCAGCATCTCGGCACCGGCCGGATCGAGCGTATCGGACACGACGGAGGCATCGGTGGCGGTGAACTGCGCCAGCACGTGATGCATCGAGCGGAACAAGGTCAGGTCCACGTTCAAACAAAGGGCTGCGACGTAACGCCCTTCTGCATCTTTGATGCCGATCGAGGTACTCTTGGCCGGGCGGCCGTCCGCGAACTGGTTGCTGTAGTTGGCCACGATCTGCGGATACGCGTTGTCCGCGATGCGCGCCAGGCCCAGTTCGGTCGCCGGGTCGCTGGTCGACCGCCCGGACAGGTTGTTGTGGATGGCGAGCACGGCATGCTCGGGGTTGCGCAAGTCGTGGACGACCACCTCGCAAAACGGCGCAAACGTCTGGGCCAGGCCGTCGGCGATCTGCTTGACCTGCTCGATCAACGCATCCTGCAAGGTATTGCCGGATATGTCGCTAGCGCGCTTCATGACTGCCCCTTCAGGTAGTTGTCCTTGACCCGTACGTAGTGCTCGGCCGAATAGCGCAGCCACGCGATCTCTTCATCGGTCAGGGGACGCACTTTCTTGACCGGCCGGCCGACATACAGGAAACCACCCTGCAGCGTCTTGCCCGGCGGGACGAGGCTACCGGCACCGATCATGGTCCGGTCTTCGACGATCACGTCGTCCATCACGATGCTGCCCATGCCGACCAGGCATTCGTTGCCGATGCGGCAGCCATGCAGGATCGCCGAGTGGCCCACGGTGACATAATCGCCGATGAGCAGCGGTGAGCCCTGCGGCTTCTGGGGCGACTTGTGCGATACGTGGCCCATCGAAAAATCCTGGATATTGGAGCAACGTCCGATCACGATGTCGTTGACGTCGCCGCGCAGCGTCGCGTTGCACCATACCGAGCTATCGGGACCCAGGCGCACGTTGCCGATGACATGGGCGGACTCATGAATATAGACACCGCTGGCCAGGTCCGGGGCAGCGTCGAGATAGGAAGAAAGCGGCATAAGAATAAGACTTTTAGTCTAAGATTGGATATTCTGCCAAACATCAAGGGATGTCGCAAGCTGGCATGTGCAGCGTCACCGGCCGTCACTGCGGTACGTTGCGCATGCTTTTCGATCAATGAAGGAGGTCCATGTCTACCAACACCTTATTTCCCCCGTGCGTACCATTCGAGCACGGCTATCTGCAGGTCGAAGAACCGCATACCCTGTATTGGGAACAAGTCGGCAATCCGGACGGCATCCCTGTGCTGTTCCTGCACGGCGGGCCTGGTTCAGGCTGTTCCGAGCGGCACCGCCAACTGTTCGACCCGGTTGCCTACCGCGGGGTGCTGTTCGACCAGCGCGGCGCCGGCCGCTCGCTGCCTTTGGGCGAGCTCGAACACAACACCACGTCCCGGCTCATCGCCGACATCGAGTCCCTACGCGTACAGCTGGGCATCGAGCGCTGGCTGGTGATGGGCGGCTCCTGGGGCTCGACGCTCGCGCTCGCCTATGCGCAGGCCCACCCGGAGCGCGTGTCCGGACTGCTGTTGCGCGGTGTCTTTCTGGGCCGTCGACAGGAGGTCGAATTCGTTCTGTACGGCATGCGCCTGTTCTTCCCGGAGGCGTGGCACAGATTCGCTTCCTTCATTCCGCAAGCGGAACGCGGCGATCTGTTGACGGCGTATCGCGCACGGCTTGATCACCCGGATCTCGACGTACGCCGGGCCGCCTGCCGCGCCTGGGCCGAGTATGAAGGCAGTTGCGTCAACCTGGTGCCGAGCCAGGAAACCCAGGACGAATTCACCGCCGACGCTAAAAGCGCCTAACAAAACCTTCAGGGCAAGGCGCATCGTCGAAGACAGTACGAATGTACGGCGAGACGATGCAACGCCGCCATGGAGGTTTTGTTAGGCGCTCTAAGTCCTATGCGCTGGCGCGCCTGGGAGCCCACTACATGGCGCATGGGCTGTTCCTGGACTACCCCTTGCTCGAACGAATGGAATGCATCGCCGGGATCCCTGCCGTCATCGTGCAGGGGCGCCACGATGTGGTGTGCCCACCGCAGTCGGCGTGGGAACTCAAGGAGGCGTGGCCGTCGGCGGAACTGGTGATGGTGGACGCCGCCGGCCATTCGCTCTGGGAGCCCGGCATCCTGGCGGCCTCGATTGCCGCGTTGGAGCACTTCAAATCCTTGGTGTAGCGCCAGTGCCCTCTGCCAGGAGCGGCCGCCGGAGGATCGTACAAGCTTGCAGGATTTTTCGTCTATCGAGGTGAATCGTGGCAGGTCGAGAATTGCTGCATCGTCGAATCCCATCCGTAGGCAGACCAATGACCAGCAATGTTTATCAGGAGTCAAGCAAACGCGCGTGGCTGCTCAGTGTGCGTCACATCGCCACCGCGTTTCTCATCGCCACGGCTGCGCCCGGCTTTGCCCAAGCGACCAAAGAAACCGAGAGCAACCGACACTTCATCGACGCCGCCTTTGCCCGTTGGGCAGCCGGGGGAAATGGCTTCTTCAACGAAGTTCTTGACGAAAACACCGTGTGGACAATCAAGGGAAGTGGGCAATCGGCAGGCGTATTCCGGGGCCGTCAAGCCTTTGTCGAGCGGGCTGTCAAACCTTTTGCGGCGCGCATGTCGTCGCCCGTCAAACCGGTGATGCGACAGGTGTGGGCGGACGGCGAGTACGTGATTGCCCGCTGGGACGGCGAGGGCGTTGCCGGCGATGGCCGCGCCTACAAGAACAGCTATGTCTGGATCTTCCGGATGAGCAGTGGTCGCGTTGCCGAAGTCACCGCATTCCTCGACCTGGCCCCCTATGACGACGTGCTGCGACGGGTCCCGGTCCAAGGAGATCAACGATGAAGATTCATCCTGTGATCGTGGGACTGGCGTTCGCCTGCTTGCACACCTCATCCGCGTTTGCGTCTCCGACAGACAATTGCCCTACGCGTGGCCAGGGCAGCGTCGAGCGCTTGGCGAGCGACTGGATATTGGTCGGTTGGGAAAAGAAAGCCGGCGATCCCGCACTCGATTTCAGGCAAAAGTTTGCGCGGTACTATGCGTGGTCCGAGGCTGGCGACCGCATCTTTTACGATGACTTCGCTCCAGACAAGCAGGTGGTGCGCGATCCCGATGCGTACGGCGCGATATGGGCGCCGATTTTCACATCGTTGCGAAGCGCCCGGCATGCGCTGAGCATCGCGCCAACCGCCATTTACGGCGACAGGCTGGCAGTATCGACACTGGAATTCGTCGCACGCATTGAAGACGGGGCTGGCAAGATCACCCCGATCCGCACGCTGTCGACACTGACCTGGCGCTGCGGCACGGATAGATGGCGGATCATCCGGGAGCACAACGCATCCACCGTGGTGCCCGAGCAAAGCATTGCATCGTATTTCACGCAGCCCAGCAAATAGCAGGCCATGTGCAAGGACGGTGCGGGCAGGGCGGCAACTGTCCGCCCGCACTTGGCCCCGTCTCAGCAGCCCCTTACTCGACCGTCACCGACTTCGCCAGATTCCTCGGCTTGTCGACGTCGGTACCGCGGGCCAGCGCCGTGTGGTACGCGAGCAGCTGCAGCGCCGCCACGTGCAGGATCGGCGACAGCAGGCCGTAGTTTTCCGGCAGGCGGATCACGTGCAGGCCGTCACCCGAAGTGATGCGCGAGTCGACGTCGGCGAACACGTACAGCTGGCCGCCGCGCGCGCGCACTTCCTGCATGTTCGACTTCAGCTTTTCCAGCAGGGCGTCGTTCGGGGCGATCGTCACCACCGGCATCTCTTCCGTTACCAGCGCCAGCGGGCCGTGCTTCAGTTCGCCGGCCGGATAAGCTTCGGCGTGGATGTACGAGATTTCCTTCAGCTTCAGCGCGCCTTCCAGGGCGATCGGGTAGTGCATACCGCGGCCCAGGAACAGGGCGTTTTCCTTGCGCGCGAATTCCTCGGCCCAGGCGATGACTTGCGGCTCCAGCGCCAGCACCGACGACAGCGCGACCGGCAGGTGGCGCATCTGTTTCAGGTAGTTGGCTTCCTGCTCGTCCGTCAGGCGGCCGTTGACCTGCGCCAGCGTCAGCGTCAGCAGGAACAGGGCGGCCAGCTGCGTCGTGAAGGCCTTGGTAGAGGCCACGCCCACTTCGACGCCGGCGCGGGTGATGTAGGCGAGCTTGCACTCGCGCACCATCGCGCTGGTGGCGACGTTGCAGATGGTCAGCGTGTTGACCATGCCCAGGCTGCGTGCATGCTTCAGTGCGGCCAGCGTGTCGGCCGTCTCGCCCGACTGCGAGATCGTCACGACCAGCGTGTTCGGGTGCGGGACGCTGTCGCGGTAGCGGTATTCGCTGGCGATCTCGACGTTCACCGGCAGCTGGGCCACGGATTCGATCCAGTACTTGGCCGTCAGGCCGGCGTAGTAGCTGGTGCCGCAGGCCAAGATCAGCACGCGGTCGATTTCCTTGAACACGCGGTAGGCCTGGTCGCCGAACAGTTCCGGCATGATGCCGGTGACGCCTTCGAGGGTGTCGCCGACGACGCGCGGCTGCTCGAAGATTTCCTTCTGCATATAGTGGCGGTACGGGCCGAGCTCGGCCGCGCCCGTGTGTGCGTGCACCGTCTTGACTTCGCGCTCGGCCGGACGGCCGTTGACGTCGACGATCCAGTAGCGCGCCAGTTGCAGGTCGACCACGTCGCCTTCTTCCAGATAGATGATCTGGTCGGTGGTGCCGGCCAGCGCCATCGCGTCGGAGGCGACGAAGTTCTCGCCATTGCCCAGGCCGACGATCAGCGGCGAGCCCTGGCGTGCCGCCACGACGCGGTGCGGCTCTTCGCGGCAGAACACGGCGATCGCGTAGGCGCCGTGCAGGCGCTTGACGGCCTGCTGGACGGTGTCGAACAGGTCGCCGTTGTACATGTGGTCGACCAGGTGGGCGATGACTTCGGTGTCGGTCTGGCTCTGGAACACGTAACCCAGCGCGGTCAGCTCGGCGCGCAGCTCATCGTGGTTCTCGATGATGCCGTTATGGACCAGGGCGATGCGTGCGTTCTCCTCGGTCGGCGAGAAGTGCGGGTGGGCATTCTTGGTGGCCGGCGCGCCGTGCGTGGCCCAGCGGGTGTGGGCGATGCCGGTGAAGCCCTGCAGGCCCGTTTCCTGGACTTGCGTCTCGAGGTCGGCCACGCGCGACGTGCTGCGCGAACGCGCCAGGCGGCCATCCACGTGCAGCGCCACGCCGCAGGAGTCGTAGCCACGATACTCGAGACGCTTCAAGCCTTCGATCAGGATGGGGGTGATGTTGCGCTGAGCAACTGCGCCGACGATACCGCACATGGGAACTCTCCAAAAATTTAATTAACGCAACAACTGTAGAACATACGCGATGAAATATGCTTTCAGTGCGCGCCAATTTTTGAAAGATCATTTCATGCTAAGCTATGTGTGAAATCTTCTTTCATATTAATCGATATTTTTTATAAAAATGTCAGACGCTACTGAGCAATTGGACGATCTTGATCGTCGCATCCTGAATACCTTGCAGATTGACGCCTCGCATACCAATGCCGAGCTCGCCGAACTTGTCCACGTATCGCAGCCGACTTGCCTGCGCCGCGTCAAACAGCTCACCGAGAATGGTGTTATCGAACGGCAAGTAGCGATCGTGGCGCCGGACAAGGTCGGCGCCAGGCTGACCGCCATCGTCGAGATCACGCTCGACGTGCAGGCGGCCGACCGCATGGACGAGTTCGAGCGCGTCGTCGCCGACGAGGCGGCCGTGCTGCAGTGCTATCGCGTGTCTCCCGGTCCGGACTTCGTGCTCGTCGTGCAGGTGGTGGACATGCCGGCCTACCACGCGCTGGCGCATCGCCTGTTCACCACCCACAGCAATGTGCGCAACGTCAAAGCCTATTTTTCGACCTTCCGCAGCAAGTTCGAAACGCGCATTGCCGTCTGAACGCAGTGGAAAACCATCGGCACTTGCCCACACCGGGCTGTGGATAACCCTGCAGCGCCGATGCGGCGCGCAGCCGTCCCGCCCGGGGCGAACATCGCGCATCCCGCACGGCATAAGG
Source organism: uncultured Massilia sp. (assembly GCA_963529995.1). Classification (GTDB taxonomy): domain Bacteria; phylum Pseudomonadota; class Gammaproteobacteria; order Burkholderiales; family Burkholderiaceae_D; genus Telluria. The sequence goes on from CAUSCY010000021.1 coordinate 55,517, forward strand.
CTTTGCGGAGGCCACCATCGGCGCTGCGCTGCAGCAAGCTTGTGGATGACTTTGTGGATACCGCTGTGGACGAGCGGTTGACATCCCTGTGCATAGCCGGTGGAACACCATGTGCACAGGCAGTGGAAGAGGCTGTGGCTTTCCTGTGGACTTGGCTGTGTCCAAGCTGTGATTTTGCTGGGGAAGAGGTGTTGATACGCTGTGCCCATCCGGTGGAAAAACACCGGCGAAAGAGAAGGTAGTGATTAATCCAGTTCAGTTAACGACGTCGTCCCTGCGAAGGCAGGGACCCAATGGTTGCATACGTTGCCGCAACACTTGCAAGATTGGGTCCCTGCCTGCGCAGGGACGACGGCTTTAAGCCACCAAGGGCTTAACTGAACAGCATCGGAGGGAGTGGCTTACTTCTTGACCTTGACCGGACGCTGCCAGCCTTCGACCGTCAACTGCTTGGGACGCGAGATCGTCAGCTTGCCGGCCGGCGCATTCTTGGTCAGCGTGGTGCCGGCACCCAGCGTGGCGCCCTTGCCGACGGTGACCGGCGCCACCAGCTGGCTGTCGCTGCCGATGAATGCGTCGTCCTCGATGATCGTGCGGTGCTTGTTCGCGCCGTCGTAGTTGCAGGTGATGGTGCCCGCGCCGATATTGACGCGCGAACCCACGTCCGCATCGCCCACATAGGCCAGGTGGTTCGCCTTGCTGTGCGCGGCGACCTTGCTGTTCTTGACCTCGACGAAGTTGCCGATGTGGACATCCTGGCCCAGCTCGGTGCCGGGACGCAGGCGCGCATACGGGCCGATGATCGATTGTGCGCCGACGATCGCCTCCTCGAAGTGGCAGAACGGTTTGACCTGGGCGCCGGCGGCGACGGTCGTGTCGACCAGCACGCAGTTGGCGCCGATGGTGACGCCGTCGCCCAGCTCCACGCGGCCTTCGAACACGCAGCCGACGTCGATGGTCACGTCGCGGCCGCACACGAGTTCGCCGCGCACGTCGATGCGCGCCGGATCCATCAGCGTCACGCCCTGCTCGAGCAGGCGCGTCGCGATGTTCAGCTGGTGACGGCGCTCCAGCTCGGCCAACTGCACCTTGCTGTTCACGCCCGCCACTTCCCATTCGGCGCCGGGCTGGGCCGAAACGACGGGCACGTCGTTCGCCACGGCCTGGGCCACGATGTCGGTCAGGTAGTACTCGCCCTGGGCATTGTCATTCTTGAGCGCATTCAGCCAGCCGGTGAGGTGGCGGGTCGGGATCACCATGATCCCGCTATTGATTTCCTTGATCGCACGCTCGGCTTCGCTCGCATCCTTTTCCTCGACGATGCGCACGATGCGGCCGTCCTGGCGCACGATGCGGCCCAGGCCGAAAGGATTGTCCTGCTCGACGGTGAGGATGGCCAGCTTGTCGTCGCCCGCGGCCTCGACGAGGCGGCGCAGCGAATCCGCGGTGGTCAATGGGACGTCGCCGTACAGCACCAGCGTGGGCGCGTTCTCGTCGATCTGCGGCAGCGCCTGCATCACCGCATGGCCCGTACCCAGCTGCGGCTGCTGCAGCGCGGTATCGATGGCGATGCCGGCCTGGCCGCCCCAATCCTGCACCGCGCTCGGCACCGCTGCGCCGCCGTGTCCATAAATCACGCATAATTTGCTCGGGTTCAGGCTGAGTGCGGTGTCGATGACATGCTGCAACAGCGGCTTCCCGGCCAGTGGATGCAAGACTTTCGGCAATGCGGACTGCATGCGTTTTCCCATGCCGGCGGCGAGGATGACTACGTTCATAAGCCGTTCTCAATCGAGTTAATAAAGATGAAAAAGTTTAACACGCCCCTTTCGATGCCTTCCTCACTGCTGCAGCGCCTGCGCGCGCTCTTCCTCATCGGACTGATGGTGCTCGCCGCCGGCTGCAGCACCATCCGCTTCACCTACAACCATGGCGACACGCTGCTGTACTGGTGGTTGAACGCCTATCTCGATCTCGACAGCGACCAGTCCGACTGGGTCAAGAAAGACATCGACAAGCTGTTCCAGTGGCACCGCTCGACCCAGTTGCGCGACTATGCCGGCCTGCTCGCCAAGATGCAGCGCCAACTGGCCGACGGCAACGTCACCCAGGAAGAGCTGCTGGGCGACTACCGCGACATCAAGGCACGCACCGAACTGCTCGCCTTCAAGGCGCTGCCCGACCTGGCCGACCTGGCCATGTCGATCAAGCCGGACCAGATCGAGCAAATGGAGAAGAAATTCGCCAAGAACAATAACGACTACCGCAAGAAGTTCATCAACGGCAGCGTCGAAGACCGGCAGAAGGAACACTTCAAGAAGACGATGGAACAGTTCAACTTGTGGTTCGGCAGCTTCAGCCGCGAGCAGGAAGCGCAGCTGCGGAAGCTGTCCGATGCGCGTCCGCTCGACGACGAGGTCTTCCTGCAGGAACGCATGCTGCGCCAGAAGAAGATCATCGCGACCTTGCGCCGCATCCAGCAGGAAAAGATGAACAAGGAACAGACGATGTCGGCCGTGCACGGCCTGCTGCGCGATTTCTTCGACCGCATGGACGCGCCGGAACGCAAGGCTTTCTATGACAGCTACGTCGACAGCACCTCGAAATTCATCGTGGCCGCCGTCAAGCTGACGACGCCGGAACAGAAGGCGCACGCGCAGAAACGCATGCAGGGCTGGATCGACGATCTGAATTCGCTCGCGGCCGGTAAATAAGGTTTGCTGCTACACATGGTGGGCATATGATGCCCACCCTACGAAAGCCGTTACACGCTGGCCGTAGGGTGGGCACCACGTGCCCACCATCCCCTCCGAAATACCCGCTTTGCTGCATGCTATAGTCCCGCCATGCAAAAGAAGCCCTCCCATTCCTACCCGCGCCGTCCCGGCCCGCCGCAACAGGTTCGCATCATCGGCGGCGACTGGAAACGCACCCCGCTCCCCGTCCTCGATGCCTTCGGCCTGCGCCCAACGCCGGACCGCGTGCGCGAAACCGTGTTCAACTGGATCAACCACCAGATGGATGCCGACTGGAACCAGGCCGACGTCCTCGACCTGTTCGCCGGCAGCGGCGCCCTCGGCTTCGAGGCGGCCAGCCGCGGTGCCCGGTCTGTCACGATGGTCGATACCGTCGGCCCCGTCGTGCGCCAGCTCGAACTGATCAAGGACAAGCTGAAGGCCAACAAGGTCAAGGTGCTGCGTGCCGACGCGCTTGCCGTCGCCCGCGACCTGGCCCAGCGCGGCCAGCGGTTCGACATGATCTTCCTCGACCCGCCTTACCAGCAGGATTTCCTGACCCAGGCCTTGCCGCTGTGCGCAGCGCTGCTGAAGGAAGGCGGCCTCGTGTATGCCGAGTCCGGCGAGCGCCTGCCGTTCCCGGAACACGAGGGAGACGAACTGCCGGAATGGTTGCAGGGATGGGAGCTCCTGCGCGGCGACAAGGCCGGCATGGTGTACTTCCATCTGCTGAAGTTAAACTGACTCAGTTGCACTAAAACACCGCTTGGCGGTATAAACCTGCTTAAAGTTTAAGCAAACAACGCCCCATCCCGGGGCGGCTGCCGAAATTTCAGGCATAATGCGCGTCTATTCAGGTGCATTTTCCAGGGAGCCGCAATGGTTGTAGCCGTTTATCCAGGTACTTTCGATCCGCTGACCCGCGGCCATGAAGATTTGGTGCGTCGCGCATCGGGTCTGTTCGACACCCTGGTGGTCGGTGTCGCCGACAGCAAGAACAAGAAACCGTTCTTCTCGCTCGACGAACGCCTGGAAATCGCCAACGAGGTGCTGGGCCATTATCCGAACGTGAAGGTCGAGAGCTTTTCCGGCCTGCTCAAGGATTTCGTCCGCTCGCACGACGCCCGGGTGATCGTGCGCGGCCTGCGCGCCGTGTCCGACTTCGAGTACGAATTCCAGATGGCGGGCATGAACCGCTACCTGCTGCCCGACGTCGAGACCCTGTTCCTGACCCCGTCCGACCAGTACCAGTTCATCTCCGGCACCATCGTGCGCGAGATCGCGATGCTGGGTGGCGACGTGTCCAAATTCGTGTTCCCCTCGGTCGACCGCTGGCTGCAGAAGAAGATCGCTGCACTTGCGACCACGCCGAAAGCATAAGGTTCGACAGATTCACCATGGCTTTGCTGATTACCGACGACTGCATCAATTGCGACGTGTGCGAGCCCGAGTGCCCGAACGAAGCGATTTCGATGGGCGAGGAGTTCTACCAGATCGACCCGCACAAATGCACGGAATGCGTCGGCCATTTCGACGAGCCGCAGTGCCAGCAAGTCTGCCCTGTGGCGTGCATCCCGTTCAATCCGGATTGGCGCGAAACGCGCGAACAACTCCAGGCGAAGTACGAACGCCTGACGGCCGACAAGGCCGCCTGACCCAGCAACGGCCGCCTCGAGCGGCCGTTTTCTTTTTCACAGTAGCCTGTGGATAAGTTTTGATCCATTAGTTGCATCCGCAATAGATTCATTCATTGTGCATGCAATCTGAGCGCGCGAGTTTATCCACAATGGCGTGCTATGCTGGATTCATGGATGACGACCCCGCCCAGAACGCTCCCTTGCCGCAGTCCGTCGGCGAGAACATCGGTACCATTTCCGAGTTCTATGCACGCCACGAGCAACACGTGTCGGCCACCCAGCGCATCGTCGAAAAAGTGGCGCTGTTCCTGGGCAGTCCCAGCTATGTAGCGGCGAACATCCTGTTCATCGTGTTCTGGATCGTCGGCAACCTGATGGCGCCGGACATGGGGTGGGAGCAAGTCGACGAACCGCCGTTCTTCTGGCTGCAGGGCTTCGTCAGCCTGAATGCCTTCATCATTTCGACTACCGTGCTGATCCGCCAGAACCGCATGTCGACGCTGGCCGACCACCACGCCCACCTGGACCTGCAGGTGAACCTGCTCACCGAGGAAAAGACCAGCAAGATCATCGCGATGCTGGAAGCGCTGCGGCGCGACCTGCCCGGCGTGCGCAAGGAAAAGGACGCCGAGGCGCAGGAGCTGGCCAAGCCGGCCGATCCCGAGCAAGTGCTGGATGCGATCGAGCGGGAACACGACGAACCCTATGGAGAGGCGGGCAACCGCACCCGCCAGCGCCAGCCGGATACCGATTAATCGCGAGCGCCGAGAAGGGATGGTTGCCTGTGGGTGATTCTGTGGATAAAGTACTTGGGCATCTACAACACACAAGGAGACACCATGATTTCTCGACGTACCGGTCTGAAGGCGCTGGCCGCCGGCATCTGCATGACTTTCGCGCTGGGCCAGCCCGCCTTCGCGGCGGTCGACGTCAACGGCTACAAGTTCGACGACACCAGCACGGTCGCCGGCAAGGACCTGAAGTTGAACGGCGCCGGCATGCGGACCAAGCTCGTCTTCAAAGTCTATGCGGCAGGACTCTATCTGCCGGAAAAGAAGAACAATGTCCCCGAGATCCTCAAGCAGGACGGTCCGCGCCGCGTGATCCTGCAGATGGCGCGCGACGTGTCGTCCGAGGAATTCGGCAAGGCATTCATGGATGGCCTCAACGATAACGTCGACAAGACGGAAAAAGCGAAGATCGCCTCCCAGATCAGCAAGCTGGGCGGCCTGTTCGCCTCGGTCGACGGCCTCAAGAAGGGCGATGTGCTGCACATCGACTGGATCCCCGGCACCGGCACCGTATGCGAGCTGAACGGCAAGAAGCTGGGCGACACCATCCCGGACCTGGCTTTCTACAACGCCATCCTGCGTATCTGGCTGGGCGACAAGCCCGTCGACAGTTCCCTCAAACCGGCACTGCTGGGCAGCGCCCGCTAATCGCTTCTCGATTCCCCCATAACGCGGCCCCGGGCAACCGGCGGCCGCGTTTTTTTTCGCCCCTGTTTTTTGACTGCGTAGCGCCCATTTTTCCGGGATGAGGTCGACCTCGTCCCGGGACATGAAGGCCTTGCACGGCGGATCCGTTCGAAAATGTCGAAGTTTACTACTACTCATCCATATTGCATTACTAAATATGAACTTCGCTCATCAATACGATATTTTTAGTCTAATTGAATCCATTCATGTGTCAATGTGGTCGTTAGTCTTCGTGCATGAGTAAGCTTTCTGTTCAAGTCGCAGATATATCCATACCATGCAAAATGCATCAATATCGCTCATTATGACAGTCAACTACCTCCATCATTCATCATGCATATTGTTCGATAAATTCAATCATCCATCATGCATAGATTGATTGTTAAATCCGTTGTCCGAAAAACTGCCGGTTAAACCGGGTGACTGGAAGTCATCCAGCGTGCATGAGGCTGGGTTGGGTTTTCTCTGACAGACGGGGGGAGGAGAGTAAGGACCGCGGCGGATGGCGACCGCGACACCAGGGCCATGGTGCAGCCCGGCATGGTGGCTTCGGGGTCGGCAACTGAGGAGAGTGTTGCCTTAAGACATAAAAAAAAGCGGTGCCGGATATCCGGTCACCGCTTTCAGGGGAGAAGCGTTTTAAACTGCTAAGATCAGGAGCGCGTACCCATGACGCAGACGTCGGCACCAGCGCCGGCATCGCTGTCGTTGGCGGCCTGTGCGGCCTTGGCATTGCGCAGCTTGCGGCGTGCGGCGAGTTCGTCCTTGGTCGGACGCGGACGCATGGCCAGCACCAGGGCGCGCGCGATACCGACCAGCAGCGGTCGGAAGAACACCAGCACAGCGGCGAGCAGGGTCAGCTGGACCATGCCCGTCAGTACTTGGGTGAAGGGCAGTGCCGTCACCGAGGTTTGGAAGAAAGCATCAGAGAAAGACATGACGTAGACAGACTCAATAATTGATCATCGATTTATTCGATGTAACTATAGTGCAACGCAACATATAATTCTAATTACGCTTTCTGATAGCCATTATATTGATCGTGAATGAAATGCGGTACACTGGCACCCATTCCCATTTGCTTGATCCAAGAACGGAGTCCCATGAGCTTCCTCACGCTTGATCTGAACCTGCTCCGCGTCTTCGATGCCGTCATGACCGAGCAAAACCTGACGCGCGCCGCCGGCCATCTCGCGATGACCCAGCCGGCCGTGTCGAATGCCATCAAACGTCTGCGCGAAAGCCTCGGCGACGAGCTGCTGATCCGCACCGCGTACGGCGTCAAGCCGACCCCGCGCGCCGAAGCGCTGTGGCCGGCCGTGCGCCAGGCGCTGGCCGCGCTGGAGGCGGCGGTGATGCCGGAAACCTTCGACGTCTCAAAAGCGCAAGCGACCTTCCGCATGGCCATGGCCGACGCCACCGCCGCGCTGTGGCTGCCCTCGCTCGTGCGCTCGATCGAAAAAGAGGCACCGGGCGTGAACATCCGCATGGTGCCGCTGACGACGCGTGAACCGCGCCCGATGCTGCTGCGCGGCGACATCGACCTGGCCGTCGGCTTCTTCCCCGGCGTGGCGGCCCAGCTGTCTTATGAAACCGGTTCGCCGATCCGCCACGAGCGCCTGTATTCCGGAGAATATGTCGCGGTGATGCGCAAGAACCACCCGCTGGCCCAGAACAAGCTGGATCTCGACGAATACTGCAAGACCAACCACCTGCTGGTGAGCTTCTCGGGCCGCGCCCATGGCCTCGTCGATGAAGCGCTGGCCCAGATCGGCCGCGAACGCCGTATCCTGCTGACCGTGAACCAGTTCTTTACCGCGGGCCGCGTGGTCGCCAACTCGGACCTCGTGACGGTGCTGCCGAAGCACCTGATCGCCTCGACCGGCGCCGCCGATGCGCTGGTATGGCGCGAATTGCCGTTCCAGCTGCCGGCCGTCCACCTGGACATGCTGTGGCATGAACGCGACGGCCGCAGCCCGGCCCACCGCTGGCTGCGCAAGAACCTGGAGAATATGTCCGCCACGGCACAGAAGATGTTGCCGTCGAAGGCGGAGACGACGGAGCGGATGGAAAAGATCGCGTAAGCGCAGCGCCAGCCCAAAACCGTCGCCCCTGCGCAGGCAGGGGCCCAATATTGCAAGCGCAGCGATAGCGCAAGCAGAACTTGGGCCCCTGCCTGCGCAGGGGCGACGTTTCGAGGGGATCGGTTGAGTAAAAGCTGCTTATTTGATGGGCAGCTTGGTCGTGTTCTTGACCTCTTCCATCACCGCATACGTGTGCGTCTCGCGCACACCTTTCTGCAGCAAGGTCTTGCCGAGAAATTCGCGGTAGGCCGCCATGTCCTTGACGCGTGCCTTCACGAGGTAATCGAAGCCGCCGGCCACCATATGGCACTCGAGCACTTCCGGAATCAGCTGGACGCTCTGCTTGAAGGCGTCGAACACTTCCGGCGTCGTGCGGTCCAGCACCACCTCGATGAAGACGAGCAGGGACACGTCCAGCAACTGGGGATTCAACTGGGCCGTGTAGCCCATGATGTAGCCGGACTCGTGCAGCTTGCGCACCCGTTCCAGACAGGCCGCCGGGGACAGGTTGACCCGTGCCGCCAGCTCGACGTTGCTGATACGCCCGTCGCTCTGCAGCTCGGCCAAAATTTTCTTGCTGATCTTGTCCAGCATACTACGCTCTCCACTATAAATATTATTTGGTGAAATTCTCTCACCAAAAACTATCTTTTTCTAGTCTTCTCTAAAAACAGAATTAATAAAGAAGATTTCCTTCTACAATCGAATCATTGATCCGCAAATACAATCGCGTCGGCCCTGGACCTGGGGACCGGCGCGTTTTGCTGTGCGGATGTTCATTTCCTTATCGCTTACACCACATCTCCATGAACATTGCCGCCACTCCGGCCATCACCTTCGTTCCCTTCGACGCCCTGCAGGCCGAGACCCGCCGCGAACAATCCCCCTTGCGTGCCGCCATCACCGCCGCCTACCGCCGCGACGAGACCGCCGCCGTCGAATGGCTGCTGAAGCAGGGCGCGCGTCCGCATGCCGATGCGCACGCGCTGGCGCACCGTCTTGTGGCGGCCGTGCGCCAAAAACGTACGCGCTCGTCGGGCGTCGACGCGCTGATGCACGAATTCTCGCTGTCGTCCGAGGAGGGCGTTGCACTGATGTGCCTCGCCGAAGCGCTGCTGCGCATTCCGGACACCGAAACCGCCGACCGCCTGATTGCCGACAAGATCAGCAAAGGCGACTGGAAGAAACACCTGGGAGAATCTCCATCCCTGTTCGTCAACGCCGCCACCTGGGGCTTGCTCGTCACGGGCAAGCTGGTGTCGTCCAGCAGCGAAACCGGCCTCGGCGCTGCGCTGACGCGCATCATCGCCAAGGGCGGCGAGCCGCTGATCCGCAAGGGCGTCGATCTGGCCATGCGCATGCTCGGCAACCAGTTCGTCACCGGCCAGACCATCGACGAGGCATTGAAGAACAGCCGCGAGAACGAAACCCGCGGCTACCGTTACTCGTATGACATGCTGGGCGAAGCCGCACTCACGGAGTCAGATGCAAGCAATTACTATGCCTCCTATGAAGCGGCCATCCACGCGATCGGCAAGGCCTCCAATGGCCGCGGCATCAAGGACGGTCCGGGCATCTCGATCAAGCTGTCGGCCCTGCACCCGCGCTATAGCCGCGCCCAGCAAGAGCGCGTGATGAACGAACTGCTGCCGCGCGTGCGCAGCCTCGTCCTGCTGGCCAAGCAATACGACATCGGCATCAATATCGACGCGGAGGAAGCCGACCGCCTCGAAATCTCCCTCGACATGCTGGAAGCGCTGGCATTCGATCCGGCCCTGTCCGGCTTCGAAGGCATCGGCCTCGTCGTGCAGGGTTATCAAAAACGCTGCCCGTTCGTGATCGACTACGTGGTCGACCTGGCACGCCGCAGCGGCCGCAAGTTCATGGTGCGCCTGGTCAAGGGCGCCTACTGGGATGCGGAAATCAAGCGCGCCCAGGTCGACGGCCTGCCGGGCTATCCGGTCTATACGCGCAAGGTGTACACGGACGTCTCGTATCTGACCTGCGCGCGCAAGCTGCTGGGCGCGACCGACGTCATCTACGCCCAGTTCGCCACGCACAATGCCCACACCTTGTCCGTGATCTATACCTGGGCCAAGGCCGAAGGCGTGTCCAACTACGAATTCCAGTGCCTGCACGGCATGGGGGAGACGCTGTACGACCAGGTCGTCGGCAAGAACAACCTCGATAAAGCCTGCCGCATCTACGCGCCGGTCGGTTCGCACGAGACGCTGCTGGCCTACCTGGTGCGCCGCCTGCTGGAAAACGGCGCGAATAGCTCGTTCGTGAACCAGATCGTCGACGAGAGCGTCCCCATCGATTCGCTGCTGGCCGATCCGTTCGAGCAGGCACGCGCCGCCAACTGCCTGCCGCACCCGCGCATCGCGCTGCCGCAAGCCTTGTTCCCGGACGGCCGCCGCAATTCCGCCGGCCTCGATCTGGCCAACGAACACGTGCTGGCCCTGCTCGGCACGGAACTGGCCAAGCCGCGCCATTACCTGGCCGCGCCGCTGGTCGCCGGTCCCCTAGAAGCGGCCGGTGCGGTGAATGTGATCAACCCGGCGCAATCGGCCGACATCGTGGGTCAGGTGACGGAAGCGACGACGAACGACGTCGACACCGCACTGCAGGCGGCGGTAAGCGCCTTGTCGGCCTGGGAAGGCCTGGGCAATGCGGCGCGCGCCGTCCTGCTCGAGCGCACCGGCGACCTGTTCGAAGAACACATGACGGAGCTGATGGCCCTGGCCGTGCGCGAAGCGGGTAAATCGCTGCCGAACGCGATCGCCGAGATCCGCGAAGCCGTCGACTTCCTGCGCTACTACGCGGCCGAGATCCGCGCCACGGCATCGTCGCAGGCCCTGGGACCTGTCACCTGCATCAGCCCGTGGAACTTCCCGCTGGCGATCTTCACGGGCCAGGTCGCTGCCGCACTGGCTGCCGGCAATACCGTGCTCGCCAAACCGGCCGAACAGACGCCGCTGATCGCGCACCGCGCCGTCCAGCTGTTCCACGAAGCAGGCGTGCCGGCCGGCGCGCTGCAGCTGCTGCCGGGCCGTGGCGAAACGGTCGGCGCCGCCCTGACGAACGATGCACGCGTCAAAGCCGTGATCTTCACGGGTTCGACGGAAGTGGCGCAATTGATCAATCGCACGCTGGCCGAACGCGCCGCGCGCGAAGGCTGCGACATCCCCCTGATCGCGGAAACGGGCGGCCAGAACGCGCTGATCGTCGATTCCTCGGCATTGCCGGAACAAGTCGTGCAGGATGTGCTGAGCTCGGCATTCGACAGCGCCGGCCAGCGCTGCTCGGCGCTGCGCGTGCTGTTCCTGCAGGAAGACGTTGCCGATAAAACCATCAAGATGCTCAAGGGCGCGATGCAGGAATTGCGCGTGGGCGTGCCGGACCGCCTGGCAACCGACATCGGCCCCGTCATCGATGCGGAAGCGCAGCAAAACTTGCTGGGCCACATCGAACGCATGAAGGCCAATGCCAAGCAGCACTTCTCGCTGACCCTGCCGGCGGAATTGCAGGCGCAGGGCACCTTCGTGCCGCCGACCGTGCTCGAGATCGGTTCGCTGTCCGAACTGACGCGCGAAGTGTTCGGTCCCGTGCTGCACATCGTGCGCTACCGCCGCGCCGACCTGCCGCGGGTGCTCGACGCCATCAATGCCACCGGCTACGGCCTGACGCTGGGCGTGCATTCGCGCATCGACGAAACCATCGACTTCATCGTGTCGCGCGCCCACGTCGGCAACATCTACGTGAACCGCAATATCGTCGGCGCCGTCGTCGGCGTGCAGCCGTTCGGCGGGGAAGGGAAGTCGGGCACCGGTCCCAAGGCCGGCGGTCCGCTGTACCTCAAGCGCCTGCAGCAGCACGCCCAGCCGATCGTCAATGCGCAACATGCGCGCGAACGCCGCAGCGATGCCGTCCTGGATGCGCTGCTGGGTTGGGCACGCGGCAATGGCCACGGCGACGTGGCGACGCTGGCGGAAGGCTACAAGGAAATGTCGCTGGAAGGTGTGCGCATCGATTTGCCGGGCCCGACCGGCGAGCGCAACCAACTGGCCTTCACGCCGCGCGGCGCCGTGCTGTGCGCGGCCGACGGCACCAAGGCGCTGCTGAACCAGCTGGCGGCCGTGCTGGCGACCGGCAACCGTGCCCTGGTGCTGGCCGATGCGCGCAGCCAGGTGCTGTCCGGCCTGCCGGCTGCGGTGAAGGAGCGCGTGCGCTTCATCGGCGAAACGGAACTCGACGGCAGCGACTTCGCCATGGCCCTCGTCGATGTCGGCGTCAAGGGCGATGTGCAGCGCAAGCTGGCCGGCCGTCCCGGCGCCATCGTCGGCATCGTCGATACGCGCGAACAGGAAGCGATTGCCCTGTGGCGCCTGGTGGCGGAACGTGCCGTCTGCGTCAATACGACAGCAGCCGGCGGCAATGCGAGCCTGATGACGCTGGGCGCATAAGATCAAACAGCGCCGTCATCGGCATTGACAGGAACGGCGTGCCCTTGCGGCACGCCGTTGTCGTTTTACGGAGCAAAACCGGGGGCAGACCCCGGCGCAGAACCCGCGTTCACGCTCAGGCAGAACTGCCGCACGATGTGGAACGCATAGCGCGACGCGACCGATTTCACGAAGCGCATGAAGTCGGTGGCCGCGTTTTCGTTGGCATTGTCCGAAATCGTGCGGATCACGCCGAACGGGATTCCCAGCTCGAAACACACTTGCGCGACGGCCGCGCCCTCCATCTCGACCGCCAGCAGGCCCGGCAAGGCCTCTGCCAGGGCCTGGATACGCTCTCTGCCGCTCACGAACTCGTCTCCGCTGGCCACGAGGCCTCGATGCAGCCGCGGCCCGCTGAGCGCGAATACGGCCCTTTCCTGGGGATCGATGGCGGCAGCGAAATCCTGGGCCAGGAAACGCTGGGCCGCATCGGCCAGTTGCATGCCCATATGGCGGTCCGATGCGAAATGCGTCAATCCCGTCAGCGGTACCTCGAAACGGGGAAACAGCGGGCTTGCATCCATGTCATGCTGGGCCAGCGATTCGGCCACCACGATGTCGCCGACGCGGATGGAAGCGGCGCCGCTACCTGCCACACCCGTAAACAGGATGTGCGTAACTCCGAACTTTTCAACAAGCGTGGTGGCAGTCATTGCCGCAGCAACCTTGCCTATACGCGATAAAACGCACACAGCGTCGATTTCCCACAGTTGTCCGAGAAAGTACTCGCGCATGCCGTGCATGAGCTTGTAGGGCCTCTCCATGGCTTCCACGAGCCCCTGCTGTTCTTCGTGCAACGCGCTGATGATCCCTAATCGCATGTTTTTCCCTGTCCTGGATGGCGTTGAAGACCGCTTTTCGGGGTTTGTGCACCTTGTTCACGGTCTTTTTGTATTAGTAAACGTAGGTATATATAAAAACTGGTAGTGATAGTAAACGAGCATTCAGCTGTGGATAAAGACGAATTTGTCTACAGCGTCAACGGTTTACGTGCTGCCGGAAGTGCTGGAAAAACATTGTATCGATGCTGGACCGATGTTGGACAAAAACAGGTCGTCCAGAAAAAAGTCTGCTTTTGCACACTTGCTCCTGTGGATATGCAGGCGTTTTTCCACAGTCGCTGCGATTTTCGAGCCGTTCGGCATGCAAGGAAGCGGACGATCACGCACTTGTGGCCCAGTTTGTAGCGTGATCGACGTCCTTGCCATGCATGCATGGATGCTGCGTGTCCCTTCGAGGTGGCGTTCGCCTACCTCATTTCCTGTAGACCAAAAAACGCTTGCAGGACGAAGCGTGTCCGTCAGTCCGGTTCGATGTGTCGCATCTCCATCGTCTGCGTGATCGCGCTGTCTTTCTGGAAGCGAAGGCAGCGTCTCGTTTTCCTGCAGACAGATGAACGCGTGCAGGCCAGCGGCTGTGCCGCCAGTCGGTGAGCCGGGCGAACCGGTGTTTTGGTGCTGCGAACAGAAATCGAGTTATCCCTCTATGAGTTAACTTGGATAGAAAGATAAGTTGGTAGTGATAGTAAACGCCGCCTGAACTGTGGATAAGCAGGATTTTTTCCACAAGCTCAAGGGTTTACGTGCGTGTAAACGGGCTGGAAAAAACCTGTATCCGGCCAGGATCGAAACTGGACAAAAAAACGCGTTCGTCAAAACGTCCCGGTTTCGCACATTCGATCCTGTGGATATGCATGGGTTTATCCACATGGCGGCCGGTTTTTGGTGCTGCAGGCGCGTTTTCAGGGTTGGCAGGCGGCGTCGAAGTCGTCGGGCAAGCGAGTCTGCCAGCCTTGTCGAAGCCGAAAAATTTTCAGACGGGTCTTGCAGGCGTTGTCGACGTCGATGTGCTGGCACGCTTGGCGGGTTTGCCGGAGCCGATTTTTTTTTTCGCCAGGGCCGCGCTTGCGCGGGCATCTCAGGTTTACAACCAAAAGCTTGTATACAGAATAGTGGTAGTAGTTAACGGTGCCCCTCATCTGTGGATAAGCCAGGTTTTTTCCACAACATCAAACGTTTACGTGCGCCGAAACCCCGTGGGCTACCGTTGTGTTTGCCTGAGGGAAAAAATGAATAAAAATCCGGGCTGTGCGAAAAACGGCCGTTCCCCACAATCCGTACCTGTGGATATGCAGATGCTTATCCACAGACCTGGGGCACGATCCATGGGCCCGCTTCTCTGGTAGGCTGTATGGACGAGCAGGAGGAGACGACCATGGAATCCGCCGGTGAATACGATTACGTCATCGTGGGATCGGGCACGGCCGGTTGCGTACTCGCGAACCGCCTGAGCCGGCATCCCGATATCGCGGTCTTGCTGATCGAAGCGGGCGGCAAGGACGATTACCTGTGGATCCACATACCCGTCGGCTACCTCTACTGCATCGACAATCCGCGCACAGATTGGCTGTTTCGCACCGAAAAGGATCCCGGCCTGGCCGGCCGCGCACTGCTCTACCCGCGTGGGAAAGTGCTCGGCGGCAGTTCATCGATCAACGGCATGATCTATATGCGTGGCCAGGAAGGCGATTACGCGCGCTGGGCCGATGCCGCCGACGATCCCTCCTGGCGCTGGGAACACGTGCTGCCGCTGTTCCGCAAGAGCGAAGACCACTGGCTGGGCGCCAGCGCCACCCACGGCAGCGGCGGCGAATGGCGCGTCGAGCGTCAGCGCCTGTCGTGGGAAATCCTCGATGCCTTCCGCGCGGCGGCCCTCGAGACAGGCATTCCGGTGGTGACGGATTTCAATGGGGGAGATAACCACGGCTGTGCCTATTTCGAGGTCAACCAGCGCCGCGGCATCCGATTGAACGCGGCCAAGGCTTTCCTGCGGCCGGCGTCGCAGCGCCCGAATTTGACCATCATGACGGGCTGCCATGTAGAGCAATTGCTCGTCGACGGAGGGGAGCAGGGCGTGCTATGCCGCGGCGTACGCTTCCGCGGCGGCGGCCGCATGTTCACGGCGACGGCGCGGCGCGAAACCCTGCTGGCGGCGGGGGCGATCGGCTCGCCGCAGATCCTCCAACTGTCCGGCATCGGCCCGGCCGCCCACCTGCAGGGACTCGGGATCGCGCCCGTCGTCGATGCGCCCGGCGTCGGGGAGAATCTGCAAGACCATCTGCAATTGCGCATGGTCTACCGGATCGCAGGAGCGCGCTCGCTCAATACGATGGCGTCGTCCTGGCACGGCAAGCTGCGCATCGGCTTGCAATACCTGCTGTTCCAGAGCGGACCGATGTCGATGGCGCCGTCGCAGCTGGGAGCGTTTGCCCGTTCCGATCCGGGCCAGGCCACGCCCAACCTGCAATACCACGTGCAGCCGCTGTCGCTCGACAAGTTCGGCGATCCGCTGCACGGCTTTCCCGCCTTTACGGCAAGCGTCTGCAACCTGCGGCCGACGGCGCGCGGCCACGTGCGCATCGCCTCCGCCGATAGCGCCGTGCCGCCGAAGATCGTGCCGAACTACCTGAGCACGCCGGAAGACCGGCGCGTGGCGGCCGCTGCGCTGGCATTGACGCGGCGCATCGTGGCCGCACCGGCGCTGGCGAAATACGGGCCGCAGGAGTTCAAGCCGGGACCCGATTTCCAGACCGAGGACGAGCTGGCCGAAGCGGCGAGCCTGATCGGCACGACGATCTTCCACCCCGTCGGCACCTGTCGGATGGGCAGAAGCGACGATCCGCTGGCCGTCGTCGACGGCACGTTGAAGGTGAAAGGCGTGCGCCGCCTGCGCGTCGTCGATGCGTCTGTGATGCCGTTCATCACGTCCGGGAACACGAATTCGCCGACCCTCATGATTGCGGAAAAGGCCGCGCAGGCGATCGAGGACGGCGGTTTCGCACCCGGTTGAGAGACCCGCTCGGGTGCGTGGCCGGCACGACGACACGCGTAGAATGGGGCGTCCAACCAGGCCTTGGCCAGAGGAGGTGGTGTGATCGACGAATCGCTGATGCTCGACGTGAACGGTATCCGCATGCACGTCACGACGACGGGGCAGGGGCCGACCGTGCTGCTGCTGCACGGCTTTCCCGACACGCACCAGGTCTGGCGCAAGCAGGTCGGCGTACTGGCCGCTGCCGGCTACCGCGTGCTCGCCCCGGACCTGCGCGGCTATGGCCGCACCGATGCGCCCGGCGGCGTCTTCGATTACACGCTGGATAAATGTCGGGGCGACGTGCTGGGTCTGCTCGATGCGCTGAACATCGACAAGGTATTCGTCGTCGGCCACGATTGGGGCAGCCTCATCGGCTGGCAGATCGCGACGCTGGCGCCGCAACGCGTGCACCGCCTCGTCGCCCTGTCCGTCGGCCATCCGGCGGCCATCGCCCGCTCGGGCCTGCTCCAGCACTTGCGCATGACGTATGTGCTGGGGTTCATGCTGCCTGGGATCGCCGAACATACGCTGCGTGCCGGCGACTGGTTCATGATGCGCCAGTTCACGGACGAGCCCGGGCAAGCGGATCACTGGAAGCGCGAGCTGTCCGCCCCCGGCCGCCTGACGGCCGCGCTGAATTATTACCGCGCGAATTTCACGATGACCCTGCCGCAATCCTATGCGCGCATCAAGGCGCCGGTAATGGGGATCTGGAGCGACCGCGATCCCGCGATGGGAGAGAAACAGATGCGCGATTCCGCCCATTACGTGGAAGGCGAATTCCGCTTCGAGCGCATCCGCGGCGCCGATCACTGGCTGCAACTGACGGCGCACGACAAGGTGAATGCGCTGCTGCTCGAGTTCCTCGGCGAGGCCCGTGTAACGAGCTGAGATCGGCAGGAGAAGGCGAAGTCTTGCGTACCGTACAATATCGGTTTCGTTCGCCTGCCTTGCTCACATGCTTGATATCACCATCCTGGCCATCGCGGCCTTTGCTGCCGGTCTCGTCGATGCTGTCGTGGGTGGGGGAGGGTTGATCCAGATTCCCGCGATCTTCGCGGTCTATCCGAAGGAAGTGCCGGCGACGCTGATCGGCACCAACAAGCTGGCATCCGTATTCGGTACCTCGGTAGCGGCCGTGAAGTACGCGCGCCGTGTACAGGTTGCGTGGAGCACGGCGGCGCCGGCAGCAGTCGCCGCGTTTGCGTTCGCCTTCCTCGGCGCCTGGACCGTGACGCGCGTGCCGGCCGACTTCGTGCGCAGCCTGCTGCCCGTGGTGCTCGTTGCTGTCGCCGTCTACACCTTCAGGAAGAAAGATCTGGGGTCCGTCCACGCGCCGATGCACAGCGGATCCAAGGAGCGCTGGCTGGCGCTGGGCTTCGGCGGCGCCATCGGTTTCTACGACGGGTTCTTCGGTCCGGGCACAGGCAGCTTCCTGCTGTTCCTGTTCGTGCGCTTCTTCGGCTTCGACTTCCTCAGCGCGTCGGCCGCAGCGAAGGTGGTGAATGTCGCCTGTAATATATCCGGCCTCATCCTGTTCGGCGTCAGCGGTCACTTGATCTGGCAGCTGGGCCTGACGATGGCCGTCTGCCAGATTGCCGGTTCATTGATCGGCACCAGACTGGCGCTGAAGCATGGCAGCGGATTCGTGCGCAAGCTGTTCCTGGTCGTCGTGTCGCTGCTGATCGTAAAGACGGCGTGGGATACGTTCCGCCATCTTGGGTGGTGATTGTTTCACGTGAAACAACGCAAGTCAGCGCTTGCGGATCTCCGTGACAAGCGTCGGTAGGCGCCATGCGCCGCCTAGTGCGATATTCCTGCACATGCCGGCCTGCTCTTCGCTGGCTTTGGAAAATGTCCGTCCCACACCCAGGACGAGCTCGCCGCGCAGTCCGCTTGCGGGGCGGCCGATTCCAACCTGCCGTCCGCGTAATGCGTTCCCACTTCGGTCACCATGACCGGGTCGTAGGGCGGGTTTGCATTGATGACCCAATAGGCACTGGCTACCATCGATGCGCCATGCCAGCAGTCATGGCTCAGCAGCAGTTTGCCACCGGATAGGCGATTGACTGAAAACTTTGGCGAGGCTTCATCTGACAGTAGCAGTTCACATGCATCGCCACCCGACTTGCGTAATTCGTCGATCAGGCGCTTGGTGTCTGGCGCATCGACATTCAACGTTAGCCCTGGCGCGGAGGAGACGTTAGCCGCGTGGATCACGGGAGCGGGCAGGGCTGGCGCGACGCTGCTTTCAGGCTTTTGCCCTGGCCGCACCAATGCTCCGGGTGTCGCGATACGTCCCTGGAAATCGTCCATCTTGAGCAGTACGGCATTGGCACCAGTCGTCGAGATGGTCCACGTTTTGCCGCCGCTGGCCCACGCGATATGCGAGTCCTTCAGCACCGCGTCGAGCAAAGCCTTTACCTGAGCAGATGACAAGGTGCCTCGGCGGGTGTCGCGATCGATGTGTACGACGCCCAGTGCATGACCGTCGATTCGCATCTGCAGTTGTGTTGGCGGTGTATGGTCTGGGTGTTCGGCGATCTGAAGTTCCGCTTTGACGGCTTGGTCCGGCCCTGCCTTGCGCGTCAGCAGGACGGTGGCGTTTCCCTCGTCTTCGCCGGCATGATACCCGGCTGCTCGGCAGGTCCGCGTGTTATCGCAAACGAGCTCCCAATCGTTGTGTTGGAAATTGATCGAAGGAAGGTCTGAGCGCGGGTAGGCATTAGCCAGGGCGCTTGCACAAGCGAGGATGCCGATGAGCGAACGTTGCTTCATGAATAGGATCGAAGACAGGTGATGAATTGGCAAATCCTAGCATGCGAAGCCGTAAGGATTTGGTTTCACGTGAAACAAAATCTGTCGTTTTCAAGACCACTTCCGAGCCGCACGGAAAAAAGAATCTATAATCCACCCTTAACTCCTCCTCGCACCACACTCCATCATGCTTTATCCGACAGAATTCGACGTGATCGTCGTTGGCGGCGGCCATGCGGGCACCGAAGCGGCACTCGCGTCTGCGCGCATGGGCCAGAAGACGCTCTTGCTTACGCACAACATTGAAACCCTGGGCGCGATGTCCTGCAACCCGTCCATCGGCGGCATCGGCAAGGGCCACCTGGTCAAGGAAGTCGACGCCATGGGCGGCGCGATGGCGATCGCCACCGACGAAGCCGGCATCCAGTTCCGCATCCTGAATTCCTCCAAGGGCCCCGCCGTGCGTGCGACCCGTGCCCAGGCCGACCGCGTGCTGTACAAGCATGCGATCCGTTCGCGCCTGGAAAACCAGCCGAACCTGTGGCTGTTCCAGCAGGCCGTGGACGACCTGATGGTCGAAGGCGACCGCGTCGTGGGCGCCGTGACCCAGGTCGGCCTGCGCTTCCGCGCCCGCGCCGTCGTGCTGACGGCTGGTACCTTCCTCGACGGTAAGATCCACGTCGGCCTGCAGAACTACGCGGCCGGCCGCGCCGGCGATCCGCCGGCCATCTCGCTGTCGAGCCGCCTGAAGGAACTCAAGCTACCGCAGGGCCGCCTCAAGACGGGCACGCCGCCGCGCATCGACGGCCGCAGCATCGACTTTTCCGTCATGGCCGAGCAGCCGGGCGATCTCGATCCGGTCCCCGTGTTTTCCTATATGGGCAACGCGGCCATGCACCCGAAGCAGGTGCCGTGCTGGGTGACGCACACGAATGCGCAGACCCACGACATCATCCGCAACGGCCTCGACCGTAGCCCGATGTACACGGGCGTGATCGAAGGCGTCGGCCCGCGCTACTGCCCGTCGATCGAGGACAAGATCCACCGCTTCTCGTCGAAGGAATCGCACCAGATCTTCCTGGAGCCGGAAGGCCTGACGACCAACGAGTTCTACCCGAACGGGATCTCGACGAGCCTGCCGTTCGACGTGCAGCTGGCCCTGGTGCGCTCGATGCGCGGCCTGGAGAATGCCTTCATCCTGCGCCCCGGCTATGCGATCGAATACGATTATTTCGACCCGCGCGGCTTGAAGGCCTCGCTGGAAACGAAGGCGATCGGCGGCCTGTTCTTCGCCGGCCAGATCAACGGCACCACCGGCTACGAAGAAGCGGCGGCCCAGGGCATGCTGGCAGGTATCAATGCGGCGTTGCAGACCCAGGGCAAGGAAGCATGGACGCCGGGCCGTTCGGAAGCCTATCTCGGCGTGCTCGTCGACGACCTCACGACGCAGGGCGTGGCCGAACCCTACCGCATGTTCACGAGCCGCGCGGAATATCGCCTCTCGCTGCGCGAAGACAATGCGGATATGCGCTTGACGGAGATCGGCCGCAAGCTGGGCGTCGTCGGCGACGCGCAGTGGGAAGCATTCGAGCGCAAGCGCGAAGCCGTTGCGCAAGAGTTGGAGCGCCTGCGTTCGACCTGGGTCAACCCACGCATCCTGGCTGCGGCCGAATCGGAACGCGTGATCGGCCAGGCCATCGAACGGGAATACAACCTGGCTGATCTGCTGCGCCGTCCGGGCGTCGACTACGACAAGCTGGTCACGTTGACGGGCATGGAAGGGCAGGCGCTGGGCGGTCCCGGCGTGACCGATCCGGCCGTGAAAGAACAGGTCGAGATCCAGCTGAAATATTCGGGCTATATCGACCGCCAGGCACGTGAGGTGGAACGCCACGACCACTACGAAAACCTGAAACTGCCGGAGAACCTGAACTATCTGGAGATCGCCGCCCTGTCGATCGAGGTGCGCCAGAAGCTGGATAAACAGCGTCCCGAGACGCTGGGCCAGGCATCGCGCATTTCCGGCGTCACGCCGGCAGCCATCTCCCTGCTGCTGGTGCACCTCAAGAAACGTGGCGCCAAGGGTTTTACGAATGCACCGAATGACGTGTCGAGCAGCGCACCGAACGAGGAATCCGCCGCATGAAGAATTTCGACCGCGCCGTACTGGCGCAGGTATTGGCCGACGGCATCGCCGAGATGAACCTGGCAGTGACGTCTGCGCAGCAGGAACAATTGATGGATTACCTGGGCCTGATGTTCAAGTGGAACAGCGTCTACAACCTCACGTCGCTGCGCGACCCGATGCAGATGGTGACGCACCACTTGCTCGACTCGCTGGCAGCCGTGCCGGCCTTCGCCAGCGCGCGCAACGTGCTGGACGTGGGCTCGGGCGGCGGCCTGCCCGGCATCGTGTTGGCGATCGTGCGGCCCGACATGAACGTGGCGATGATCGACACGGTCCACAAGAAGACGGCTTTCCTCACGCAAGTGAAAGCGCAGCTGAGCCTGGCCAACGTGACGGTGTACACGGCACGGGTGGAGCAACTGCAGATTGCCGAGAGCGCACGTTTCGACGTGATTACCTCGCGCGCCTTTGCCGACCTGTCCGATTTCGTCAACTGGTCTTCGCACCTGCTGGCAGAGGGCGGACGCTACATTGCCCTCAAGGGCACGGCGCCCAGGGACGAGCAGCAGCGCCTGCCGGGCGAGTGGAAGGTGAGCGGCGTTGAGCCCCTGCAGGTACCCAGGCTGGGAGCGGAACGCCACCTGGTATTCATCGAGCCGGCGGCATGACGATTCATCGCCATATCCCTTTGACCTTGATTCCATTAACCATGTAAATGGTATAAACGGTTTATACCGTTCATATCGTATAAATCATTTTAACGATATGAACGGTATGGCCGGTTATATCGCCAACCAAGAAGAGCCTGCATGGCGAAAATTTTTTGCGTAGCAAACCAGAAGGGTGGCGTGGGCAAGACCACCACCAGCGTCAACCTGTCGGCCGGCCTGGCCAAGCTGGACCAGCGCGTGCTGCTGGTCGACCTGGACCCGCAGGGTAATGCCACGATGGGCGCCGGCATCAACAAGGCTGGCCTGGCCTCGTCGATCTACCAGGTGCTGCTGGGCGAGGCCGACGTGGCCACTGCGCGCCTGCGCAGCGAAGCGGGGCGCTTCGACGTCCTGCCGGCCAACCGCGAACTGGCCGGCGCCGAAGTCGAGATGGTCGAGCTGGAGAACCGCGAGCGCCGCCTGAAGGATGCGCTGGCCAAGGTCGACGCCGACTACGACTTCATCCTGATCGATTGCCCGCCGGCGCTGTCGCTGCTGACCCTGAACGGCCTGGTGTGCGCGCACGGCGTGATCATCCCGATGCAGTGCGAATACTATGCCCTCGAAGGCTTGTCCGACCTGGTCAACACGATCAAGAAGGTGCACGCCAACCTGAACCACGACCTCAAGATCATCGGTCTGCTGCGCGTGATGTTCGATCCGCGCATGACGCTGTCGCAGCAGGTGTCGAACCAGCTCGAGCAGCATTTCGGCGACAAGGTGTTCAAGACCATCATCCCGCGCAACGTGCGCCTGGCGGAAGCGCCGTCCTACGGCATTCCCGGCGTCGTGTTCGATCCCTCGTCGAAGGGCGCGCAGGCGTACATCGCCTTCGGCGCCGAGATGGTCCAGCGCATCAAGACTTTATAAATCACCGATTCCAACACCATGGCAACCAAAAAACTGAAAGGACTCGGCCGCGGCCTCGACGCACTGCTCGGCGGCGACGCGGCGGAGACTGCCGCGCCCGCCGGCACGCCGTCGACACTGAAGGTCGGCCAGGTCCAGGCGGGCAAGTACCAGCCGCGCACGCGCATGGACGACGGCTCGCTGGCCGAACTGGCTTCCTCCATCAAGACCCAGGGCATCATGCAACCGGTGCTGGTGCGTCCGATCGACGGCGACGGCAGCGTGCGCTACGAGATCATCGCGGGCGAACGCCGCTTCCGCGCCGCCCAGCTGGCCGGGCTCGACGAGATTCCCGTGCTGGTGCGCGAAGTGGACGACCAGAATGCGGCCGCGATGGCGCTGATCGAGAACATCCAGCGGGAAGACCTGAATCCGCTGGAAGAAGCGCAGGGCATCGCGCGCCTGATCGCCGAGTTCGATTTCACCCACGAACAGGCGGCGAACGCCGTCGGCCGTTCGCGCAGCGCCGTATCGAACCTGCTGCGCCTCGTGAACCTGGCCCAGCCGGTACAGACGATGCTGATGGCGGGCGACATCGACATGGGCCACGCGCGCGCGCTGCTTGCCGTCGATGGCGCCAGCCAGATCGGGCTGGCGAACCAGGTGATCGCCAAGCGCCTGTCCGTGCGCGAAACGGAGAAGCTCGTCGCCCGCGCGCTGGAAGAACAGCAGGCGCCGGCGGCCGCCGCGAGACAGAAGGAAAAGTCGGGCGACATCGTGCGCCTGGAAGAAGAACTGTCGGACAAGCTGGCGACCCCCGTCGTCTTCAAGATGGGACCGAAGGGCAGGGGACAGATGATCATCGACTTCGCCGACCTCGACATCCTCGACAGCGTGCTGGCGCGGCTGCGCGCCTGAGTCCGCCGTATGCATGGTGGGCATGCGCTGCCCACCTGTGCGCGCCGATACCGTGTGGACAACATCGCGCTTGTCCACACCCTCCCGCACCATCGCAACGCGTCCGCGCACTCGTCCGGACGCAATCTCTCATGCGGATGACATGATCTCGTCATCACCCCAGCTTATCCTCAACATGACACGCGCGTGACTCGCGAATGGCCGGAATCCGCCGTAACGACGGTCTCCCAGCCATGTCGACAGGGAATTTTGTAGGAAATTTAACAAATTCCGTGATTTTTACTTTGTCGTTTTTACATCGCAATCAAGGACTTATAAGTCGTGAAGGGTTTGACTACGCGTTCGATAACGCTTTATAATCCCGCTGATTCATGTAATTACCACACCGTAACTCGGTTCCATCACGGCTGGCGCGAAAGAACAACAACAATGCTGCGCTTGGTCTCCCTGCAAATCCTGGCAACACTTGTGGCCGGCCTGATCGCCGGACTGCTGGGGGGATGGTCTGCGATGTTTTCGGCGGTACTTGGCGGGATGTGTTGTGTCGTGCCCAATGGCGTCATGGCGATTCGCCTGTTCGCCAGTTCACAAAAAATGGGCGGAGCAAACCCTGCCACGTTTTTCATCTGGGAATTTGTAAAGATTGCTTTAACGCTTGCGCTGCTGCTTGCAACGGCGCGGCTATACCACGGTCTAAACTGGGCAGCCCTGTTGGGCGGGTTCATCGTGGCGCTGAAAAGTTACATCATTTTATTATTTAGGCACTGACAATGACGAGTCCAACGGTAGAAACCGCGGCGGCGCATGCCCCGACCGCGGGCGAGTACATTACCCACCACCTGGGTCACCTGACGAACATCCACCAGGGTTTCATCGTCGACTTCAGCGTCGTTAACTACGATACCGTATTCTGGTCGGTCCTGATGGGCATCATTGGCGTGACCGTCCTGTGGTTCGGCACCCGCCGTGCCACCTCGGGCGTGCCGGGCCGTTTCCAGGGCGCCATCGAAGCGCTCGTCGAAATGGTCGAAGACCAGTCGAAATCGATCATCCACGGCGACCGCAGCTTCATCGCCCCGCTCGCGCTGACGGTGTTCGTCTGGGTCTTCCTGATGAACTGCCTGGACTTCCTGCCGGTCGACATGTTTGCCGGCATCTTCCGCGCACTGGGCCTGGGCGAGCCGCACTTCCGCATCGTTCCGACCGCCGACCTGAATGGTCCGCTGGGCATGGCGCTGGGCGTGCTGGCCGTGGTCCTGTACTACAACGTGAAAATCAAGGGTATCGGCGGCTGGATCCATGAACTGTTCGCAGCGCCGTTCGGCATCTGGCTGGCACCGTTCAACTTCCTGTTGAACCTGATCGAATACGCAGCTCGTACCGTGTCGCTCGGTATGCGACTGTTCGGCAACATGTATGCCGGCGAGCTGCTGTTCCTGTTGATTGCGCTGCTCGGCGCCATGGCAACCCCGTTCGGCGTCGTCGGCCACGTGATTGCTGGTTCGATCTGGGCAATCTTCCACATCCTGATCGTCCTCCTGCAGGCATTCATCTTCATGATGCTGACGCTGGTGTATATCGGTCAGGCCCACGAGAGCCACTGACCCACGCGATCGCAAGACGTACAAGATAGTGGTAGTAAAGAAGTAGTAATTTTTATAGTTTTTAAATTTTAACTTTTGGAGTAAATCTCATGACTGACGTTTCTTTCGTTGCACTGGCTTGCGGTCTGATCATCGGCCTGGGCGCTATCGGCGCATGTATCGGTATCGCTATCATGGGCGGTAAATACCTGGAAGCCTCGGCACGTCAGCCTGAACTGATGAACACCCTGCAGACCAAGATGTTCCTGCTGGCTGGTCTGATCGACGCGGCGTTCCTGATCGGTGTCGGTATCGCCATGCTGTTCGTGTTCGGCAAGCCGTTCACCAGCTAATAAAGATTCCCACGACGAGGGACTTGAAAGAGCCGAACCTCCCCGGTTCGGCATCCGTTTTTGTGAGAAGGAATCTACCGTGAATCTGAACGCAACTTTGATTGTTCAGTTCGTGGTCTTCTTCATCCTGGTGTTCGTCACGATGAAATTCGTGTGGCCGCCGGTGATGAAAGCGCTCGACGAGCGCGCCGAGAGGATCGCGAATGGCCTGGCCGCTGCCGACCGTGGCAAGGCTGAAGCCGCCGCCGCTGAAAAGCGCATCGCCGCCGAGCTGGCTGCTACCCGTGAAGAAAGCACCAAGCGCATCGCCGACGCCGAAAAACGTGCCCAGGCCATCATCGACGAAGCCAAGCAGCAGGCTGCCGTCGAAGCTGCGCGCATCATCGAAGGTGCGAAGGCCGACGCCGAACAGCAAGCAACCCGCGCGCGCGAAGAACTGCGCGGCCAGGTGGCTGCTCTCGCCGTCGCCGGCGCCGAGCAGATCCTGCAGCGCGAAGTGAATGCAGCGGCCCACGCCGACCTGCTGAATCGTCTGTCGACCGAGCTCTGATCATGGCTGAACTCGCAACCGTCGCCCGCCCCTACGCCGAAGCGCTGTTCCGTATCGCCCAGAACGGCGACATGGCCGCCTGGTCGGCCATCGTCGGGGAACTGGCCCAGATCGGCGCCAACCCGGACCTGCTGGCTTACGCCAGCAATCCGAACCTCACGCATGCCCAGCTGGCCGACACGATTGCGTCCCTGGTCAAGTCGCCGCTGAGCGCTGAAGCGAAAAACTTTATCGCGATGCTGGCCGAAAACGGCCGTATCGCCCTGCTGCCGGAAATCGGCGCCCAGTTCACCGTGCTCAAGAATGCACAAGCTGGCGCCGCCGACGCGACGATCCATAGCGCGTTCGATATTTCGGCCGACCAGCTGACCCAGCTGGTTGCTACGCTGGAAAAGAAATTTGGCCGCAAGCTGAACCCCACGGTCGCAGTAGACCCGTCGCTGATCGGTGGTGTGCGCGTGGTCGTCGGCGATGAAGTGCTCGATACCTCGGTCCGCGCGAAGCTGCAGCAGATGCACAACGCGCTGGTCGCCTGAGCGAATCGCACCGTCACCGCGTCCAGGCTCTTGCCCTACGCATCAAGAAACTATTAGGAGTTAGCATCATGCAACTTAATTCGTCTGAAATCAGCGAACTGATCAAGAGCCGCATCCAGGGCCTCGAGGGTTCGGCTGATGTTCGTAACCAAGGCACGGTGATCTCCGTCGCCGACGGTATCTGCCGCATCCATGGTCTGTCGGACGTGATGCAGGGCGAGATGCTGGAATTCCCGGGCAACACCTTCGGCCTGGCGATGAACCTCGAGCGCGACTCGGTCGGCGCCGTCATCCTGGGTGCCTACGAGCACATCTCGGAAGGCGATACCGTCAAGACCACCGGCCGCATCCTGGAAGTGCCGGTCGGTCCGGAACTGCGTGGCCGCGTGGTCAACGCCCTGGGCCAGCCGATCGACGGCAAGGGTCCGATCACCGCCTCGCTGACCGCCCCGATCGAAAAGATCGCCCCGGGCGTCATCGCGCGCGAATCCGTGTCGCAGCCGATGCAGACCGGCATCAAGTCGATCGACGCCATGGTGCCGATCGGCCGCGGCCAGCGCGAACTGATCATCGGCGACCGCCAGACCGGTAAATCGGCTGTCGCAGTCGACGCGATCATCAACCAGAAGGGCCAGGACGTCACCTGCGTGTACGTCGCAATCGGCCAGAAGGCATCGACCATCAAGAACATCGTGCGCTCGCTGGAAGAGCACGGCGCGATGGAATACACGATCGTCGTCGCCGCTTCGGCGTCGGAATCGGCCGCCATGCAGTACATCTCGGCCTACTCGGGGTGCGCGATGGGCGAATACTTCCGCGACCGCGGCGAAGACGCGCTGATCGTGTACGACGACCTGTCGAAGCAGGCAGTCGCCTACCGCCAGATTTCGCTGCTGCTGCGCCGTCCGCCGGGCCGCGAAGCCTACCCGGGCGACGTGTTCTACCTGCACAGCCGCCTGCTGGAACGCGCAGCACGCGTGAACGCCGACTACGTCGAGAAGTTCACCAACGGCGCCGTGACCGGCAAGACCGGCTCGCTGACCGCACTGCCGATCATCGAAACGCAAGCGGGCGACGTCTCGGCCTTCGTGCCGACCAACGTCATCTCGATTACCGACGGCCAGATCTTCCTGGAAACCTCGCTGTTCAACGCCGGTATCCGTCCGGCGATCAACGCAGGTATCTCGGTGTCGCGCGTCGGTGGCGCAGCCCAGACCAAGGTCATCAAGAACCTGTCCGGCGGTATCCGTACCGACCTGGCACAGTACCGTGAACTGGCCGCCTTCGCGCAGTTCGCATCGGACCTGGACGAATCGACCCGCAAGCAGCTGGACCGCGGCGCGCGCGTGACCGAACTGCTGAAGCAGAAGCAGTTCGCACCGCTGCCGATCTCGCTGATGGCCGCCTCGCTGTTCGCAGTGAACAAGGGCTACCTGGACGACGTCGACGTCAAGCGCGTGCTGGACTTCGAAGCCGGCCTGCACGGCTTCCTGAAGACCAGCCACGGTGCCCTGCTGTCGAAGATCGAACAGGCCAAGGCACTGGACAAGGATGGCGAAGCGGCACTGGCTGCTGCCATCGGCGACTTCAAGAAGTCGTTCTAAGACGCGCGTTCCAACGGACCGCAGGACGGGGCTGGACCCCGTCCGCACAAGGAGTAAGGGCTCATGGCAGCAGGCAAAGAGATACGTGGCAAGATCAAGAGCGTAGAAAATACGAAGAAGATCACCAAGGCGATGGAAATGGTCGCCGCGTCCAAGATGCGCAAGGCGCAGGACCGGATGCGCGCCGCCCGTCCCTACAGCGAGAAGATCCGTAACATCACGGCCAATCTCGCAACTGCGAACCCGGAGTACACCCACGCGTTCATGGCGCAAGCCAGGGACGTCGAGGCGAAAGCCGTCGGCTTCATCGTCGTCACGACCGACAAGGGTCTGTGCGGCGGCATGAACACCAACGTGCTGCGCCAGGTGACGCAGAAGACCCGCGAGGCGGAAGCCGCGGGCAAACGCATTGAAGTCGTTGCAATCGGTAATAAAGGTCTGGGCTTCCTGAACCGCATCGGCGTGAAGGTCGTGTCCAGCGTGACGCAAATCGGCGATACGCCGCACCTGGAAAAGCTGATCGGCCCGATCAAGGTCATGCTCGACGCCTACCAGGACGGCAAGCTGGACGCGGTGTACCTGTGCTACACCAAGTTCATCAACACCATGCGCCAGGAACCGGTGGTCGAGCAGCTGCTCCCGCTGCCGGCCAAGGCACTGGAAGCGGACGCCGGCGCTCACTCGTGGGACTACATCTACGAGCCGGACGCGCAGGTCGTCATCGACGAGCTCCTGATGCGCTACGTCGAAGCGCTGATCTACCAGGGCGTGGCCGAGAACCTGGCGTCCGAGCAATCGGCGCGCATGGTGGCGATGAAGGCCGCGAGCGACAACGCGGGCAGCGTCATCGGCGAGCTGAAGCTGGTCTACAACAAGACCCGCCAGGCAGCGATTACGAAAGAACTCTCCGAGATCGTTTCCGGCGCCGCTGCAATCAGCGGTTGATCGGGCATCGAGCAGCAAACGATCTCTTGCAACGAAATTAAAACTATATCTGAAGGAACGAACATGGCTGATGGCAAAATCGTTCAGTGTATCGGCGCCGTGGTTGACGTGGAATTCCCGCGCAACGCAATGCCGAAGGTGTACGACGCACTGAAAATGGAAGGCTCGGAACTGACTCTGGAAGTGCAGCAGCAGCTGGGTGACGGCATCGTCCGCACCATCGCGCTGGGCAGCTCGGAAGGTCTGCGTCGCGGCATGGTCATCCAGAACACCAATGCCCCGATCATGGTGCCGGTCGGCAACGCGACCCTGGGCCGCATCATGGACGTGCTGGGCAACCCGATCGACGAGCGCGGCCCGGTGACCGCCGAGCGCACCGCCTCGATCCACCGTGCCGCCCCGGCCTACGACGAACTGTCGCCGTCGACCGACCTGCTGGAAACCGGCATCAAGGTGATCGACCTGGTGTGCCCGTTCGCCAAGGGCGGTAAAGTCGGCCTGTTCGGCGGCGCCGGCGTCGGCAAGACCGTCAACATGATGGAACTGATCAACAACATCGCCAAGGCACACTCGGGTCTGTCCGTGTTCGCCGGCGTGGGCGAGCGTACCCGCGAAGGTAACGACTTCTACCACGAAATGGCCGATGCCAAGGTCGTCGACCTGGACAACCTGGGCAACTCGAAGGTCGCGATGGTCTATGGCCAGATGAACGAACCGCCGGGCAACCGTCTGCGCGTCGCGCTGACCGGCCTGACCATGGCCGAAGCGTTCCGTGACGAAGGCAAGGACGTCCTGTTCTTCGTGGATAACATCTACCGTTACACCCTGGCCGGTACCGAAGTCTCGGCACTGCTGGGCCGTATGCCGTCGGCCGTGGGCTACCAGCCGACGCTGGCCGAAGAGATGGGCCGCCTGCAGGAGCGCATCACCTCGACCAAGACCGGCTCGATCACCTCGATCCAGGCCGTGTACGTCCCTGCGGACGACTTGACCGACCCGTCGCCGGCAACCACCTTCGCCCACCTGGATTCGACCGTCGTTCTGTCGCGTGACATCGCCTCGCTGGGTATCTACCCGGCAGTCGACCCGCTGGACTCGACCTCGCGCCAGCTGGACCCGCTGGTCGTCGGCGAAGAGCACTACGCCACCGCGCGCGCCGTGCAGGGCACCCTGCAGCGCTACAAGGAACTGCGCGACATCATCGCGATTCTGGGCATGGACGAACTGGCACCGGAAGACAAGCTGGTCGTCGCACGCGCTCGCAAGATGCAGCGTTTCCTGTC
>CAUSCY010000022.1:0-85758 GCA_963529995.1 uncultured Massilia sp.
GGAAACCTTATGATCCGAACTATATGACGGCTTGACAGGCAAGACGGTATCTACGAAGGCGCCATGGGCGCCTTTTTTTTGTTCAGCAAATACATGCAGGTTGTAAGCAAATGATTTTTGCTTCGTTTGCAATATGCGTTTCCAATGCGATTATGTGACGCTATTAGAAGAAATTGTAATAAAGGCGGACTAATGAATACTTTGGTGCAATCCCGTAGCAGTGCGAACCGGGTCATCCCCGGCTTCGGGCTGTCGCTCGGGTTCACGCTGTTCTACCTGGCGCTGCTCGTGCTGATCCCGCTGTCGGCGCTGTTCCTCAAGACCTTCACGATGAGCTGGGACGCATTCTGGACGGCCGTCACGTCCGAGCGCGTGATGGCATCCTACCGCCTGAGTTTCGGCGCCGCGCTGCTGGGCGCCGCCATCAACGTCGTGTTCGGCGGCATCGTCGCCTGGGTGCTGGTGCGCTACACCTTCCCCGGCAAGCGCTTCATCGATGCGCTGGTCGACCTGCCGTTCGCGCTGCCGACGGCCGTCGCCGGCATCACGCTGACGGCGCTGTACTCGTCCAACGGCTGGATCGGCCAGTACCTGGAAAAGGTCGGCATCAAGGTCGCGTTCACGCCGCTGGGCGTCGTCATCGCGCTGACCTTCATCGGCCTGCCGTTCGTCGTGCGCACCGTGCAGCCGGTGCTGGAAGACGCCGAGCGCGAGCTCGAGGAAGCCGCCGCCAGCCTGGGCGCGAGCCCGTGGCAGACCTTCGTGCGCGTGATCCTGCCGAGCATCGTGCCGGCCCTGCTGACCGGCTTCGCGCTCGCGTTCGCGCGCGGCGCCGGGGAGTACGGTTCCGTCATCTTCATCGCCGGGAACATGCCGATGGTCTCCGAGATCACGCCGCTGTTCATCATCACCAAGCTGGAACAGTACGACTATACGGGCGCCACCGCGATTGCCGTGGTGATGCTGCTCGCATCCTTCGTCCTCCTGCTGGCCATCAATCTGTTGCAGGCCTGGACGCGCAAGCGTGCGGGGAAATAAATGAGTGCCGTTCTCGATCGCGCCGTCAAGGACGCCGCCGCCGCGCAGGCGCCGCGCCGCGCCACCAACACGCTGGAGCCAAGCTGGGTGCGCTATGCGCTGATCGCCGTCGCGCTGCTGTTCCTCACGCTGTTCCTGTTCGTGCCGCTCGTCTCCGTGTTCGTCGAGGCGCTCAAGCACGGCTGGAGCACCTACAAGGACGCCGTGCTCGACCCGGACGCGCTGGCGGCGATCAAGCTGACCTTCATCGCGGCCGCCATCTCCGTGCCGCTGAACCTCGTGTTCGGCGTCGCTGCCGCCTGGGCCATCGCCAAGTTCGACTTCCGCGGCAAGAGCCTCCTGATCACGCTGATCGACCTGCCGTTCTCCGTTTCTCCCGTGATCGCGGGCCTGGTCTACGTGCTGCTGTTCGGCGCCCAGGGCTGGTTCGGGCCCTGGCTGATGGACCACGACATCAAGATCCTGTTCGCCGTGCCCGGCATCGTGCTGGCGACGGTGTTCGTGACCTTCCCGTTCGTTGCGCGCGAACTGATCCCGCTGATGCAGGCCCAGGGCAGCGAAGAGGAAGAGGCGGCGCTGGTGCTTGGCGCGTCCGGCTGGTCGACGTTCTTCCGCGTCACGCTCCCCAATATCAAGTGGGGCCTGCTGTACGGCGTGATCCTGTGTAATGCCCGCGCGATGGGCGAGTTCGGCGCCGTCTCGGTGGTGTCCGGCCACATCCGCGGCGAGACCAACACGATGCCACTGCAGGTCGAGATCCTCTACAACGAATACAACTTCACGGCCGCCTTCGCGATCGCGTCGCTGCTGGCTCTGCTGGCGCTGGTAACGCTGGCGGTCAAGACCTTCATCGAGTGGCGCCTGCACCAGTCGACCAACGACACCATCACGGAGCATTGAGCATGACGATCGAAGTCCAACACATCCGCAAGCAGTTCGGCCAGTTCACGGCCCTGGACGACGTCTCGCTGCAGTTCGCCGACGGCGAGCTGACCGCGCTGCTGGGTCCTTCCGGCTGCGGCAAGACCACGCTGCTACGCATCATCGCCGGCCTGGAATTCCCGGACTCGGGCCGCGTGCTGCTCGACAGCGACGACGCGTCGAACCGCCACGTGCGCGAGCGCCAGGTCGGCTTCGTGTTCCAGCACTACGCGCTGTTCAAGCACATGACCGTGTTCGAGAACGTCGCCTTCGGCCTGCGCGTGAAACCGCGCCGCGAGCGTCCCAGCGAGGCGCAGATCCGCGAGAAGGTCAAGAAGCTGCTGGAGCTGGTGCAGCTGGACTGGATCGCCGACCGCTATCCGCCGCAGCTGTCCGGCGGCCAGCGCCAGCGCATCGCCCTGGCGCGCGCGCTGGCCGTCGAGCCGCGCGTGCTGCTGCTGGACGAACCGTTCGGCGCGCTCGATGCCAAGGTGCGCAAGGAACTGCGGCGCTGGCTGCGCCAGCTGCACGACGAGCTGCACGTGACCTCGATCTTCGTGACCCACGACCAGGAAGAGGCGCTCGAAGTGGCCGACCAGGTGGTCCTGATGAACAAGGGCCGCGTCGAGCAGTTGGGTACGCCCGACCAGGTCTATAACCAGCCCGCGTCGCCGTTCGTGTACGGCTTCCTGGGCAACGTCAACCTGTTCCACGGCCGCGTGCAGGACGGCGTGCTGGCCAGCGGCGACGCCACCTTCAGGACGCCGCAACAGGACGGCGTGAAGAACGGCACCGGCATCGCCTACGTGCGGCCGCACGACCTGGACGTCGAGCGCTGGGTCGCGGGCGGCGAAGGCGTGGCCGTGAAACTGCGCCGCGCGCACGCCATCGGCCCGCTGGCCCAGCTCGACCTGGAGCGTGCCGACACGGCGGAGATCATCGAGGCCGTGATCCCGAACGAGCGCTATCGCGAGCTGTCGCTGAAGGACGGCGACACGCTGCTGGTGAAGCCGAAGCGCATGCATGTATTCGTCGACGAAGAGGAGGGGGCATGAATTTCCAGCAGCTGCGTTCCGTGCGCGAAGCCGCGCGCCGCAACTTCAACCTGACCGACGTGGCGAACGCGCTGTTCACGTCGCAGCCGGGCGTGTCGCGCCAGATCCGCGAACTGGAGGACGAGCTGGGCGTCGTCATCTTCGAGCGCAACGGCAAGCGCCTGACGGGTTTGACCGATCCCGGCAAGGGCATCCTGAAGATCGTCGAGCGCCTGCTGGTGGAGGCGGAAAACCTGCAGCAGGCCAGCACGGAATACGCGGGCCAGGACAGCGGCACGCTGCGCGTGGCCGTCACCCACACGCAGGCGCGCTATGCGCTGCCGCAGGTGGTGCAGGCGTTCCGTACCGCGTATCCGGGCGTGCGCATCGCCCTGCAGCAGAGCGCCCCGGAACACATCGCCGAATGGGTACTGTCCGGTCGCGCCGACATCGGCATCGCGACCGAGGGCCTGTCGACCTTCCCGGACCTCGTCTCCTTCCCGTGCTACCGGTGGAGCCACGTGGTGGTGGTGCCGGACGGTCACCCGCTGCTGGCGCACACGCCCTTGCGACTGGCCGACCTGGCCGAGTACCCGCTGATTACCTACGACGTCGGCTTCACGGGCCGCAGCCACATCGACGCCGCGTTCGCCGCGGCGGGCGTGAGCCCGGACATCGTGCTGACGGCGATGGATTCGGACGTGATCAAGCAGTATGTGTCGCTGGGGATGGGTGTCGGCATCGTCGCCTCGATGGCGTTCGACCATGGGCGCGACCGCGGGCTGCGCGCGATCGAATCGTCGCACCTGTTCGCGCCGAACGTGACCAGGCTGGCCGTGCGGCGCGGGGCCTACCTGCGCGCGTATGCGTTCGATTTCATCGAGCGGTTTGCGCAGGGGTATACGAAGGTGGATGTGGAGAAGGCGTTGCAGGCGGCGGTGGTGGAGTAGAAACAACGTCGCCCCTGCGCAGGCAGGGGCCCAATGTTGCTGGCGTTACCGAAACGCGCGCGGAGCTTGGGCCCCTGCCTTCGCAGGGGCGACGTGGTGGTGGATTTATTGACCTGGATTCGTGTACCGCGCATGAATCCCATCGATCGCCTTCACCACCTCATCGGACAGCACGATGCTCTCCGCATCGATGTTCTCCTTCAGTTGCGCCAAGGTGGTCGCCCCGATGATGGTCGACGCCACGAACCAGCGCGAATAGCACCACGCCAGCGCCATCTGCGCGGGCGTCAGGCCGTTGGCGCGGGCCAGCGCCGCGTATTCCTTCGTCGCTTCCACCACCATCGGCCGCAGATAGCGCGGGCTCCAGGTCGGCGGGTAGATCGTCAGGCGGCCGACGGCCTGCGGGTCGTCGACGTACTTGGCGCTGAGCTGGCCGAAGGCGAGGGGGCTGTAGGCCAGCAGGCTCACGTCCTCGCGAAAGCAGACCTCGTCCAGCAGCGTCGTCTCGAACGCGCGCGCCGTCAGGTTGTACAGGTTCTGGATGGTGGCGATGCGCGGCAGGCCCTTCGTCTCGGACTGCTTGACGTATTCGCACACGCCCCACGGGCTCTCGTTCGACACGCCCACGTGGCGGATCTTGCCCGCCTTGACGAGTTCGTCCAGCGCGCCCAGCGTGTCCTCGATCGGCACGTTATTGCGTTCCTTCTTCGGTTCGAAGCTGTTGGCGCCGAAGATCGGCACGTTACGGCTTGGCCAGTGCAGCTGGTACAAGTCGACGTAGTCCGTCTGCAGGCGCTGCAGGCTGGCGTCGAGGGCGGCGCGGATGTTCGCCGGGTCCAGGTTGTGGCGGCCGCCGCGGATCCAGGTCTGGTTCGCGTTCGGGCCGGCGGCCTTGGTCGCGAGCACGATATCCTGGCGCTTGCCCGTCTTCTTCAGCCAGCTGCCGATGAAGCGTTCCGTCGACCCCTGCGTGCCTGCGCTGGGCGGCACCGGATACATCTCGGCCGTGTCGATGAAGTTGATGCCGCGCTCCAGGGCATAGTCCAGCTGGGCGTGCGCATCGGCTTCCGTGTTCTGTTCGCCGAAGGTCATGGTACCCAGGCAGACGCGGGATACGAGCAGGTCGGTTTTACCCAGTCGGTTCATCTTCATGCTTTGGCCCTCAAGGCATCGGCACATTCACGGACCAGCGCCGGACCCCGGTAGATCAAGCCGCTGTACAGCTGTACCAGCGACGCGCCCGCATCGATCTTGGCCTTGGCATCGCGGCCGCGCAGGATGCCGCCCACGCCGATGATGGGCACGGCATCGCCGACTTCCTTCTTCAGCGCGCGGATCACGATGTTCGACAGGTCGAACACGGGGGCGCCCGACAGGCCGCCCTGTTCGCCCGCATGGCGCATGCCTTCGACGTCGCGGCGGTTCAGCGTGGTGTTGGTGGCGATCACGCCGTCGATGCGGTGGCGGATCAGCGCGGCGCCGATGTTGCGGATCTGGTCGCCGTCGACGTCCGGCGCGATCTTCAACGCCAGCGGCACGTAGCGGCCGTGCTGGTCGGTCAGGCGCGACTGCTCGTCCTTCAACTGGGCCAGCAGGGAATCCAGTTCGGAGGCGCCCTGCAGCTGGCGCAGGTTCTTGGTGTTCGGCGACGAGATGTTCACCGTGACGTAGCTGGCGTAGGGATAGACCTTGCGCAGGCATTCCAGGTAGTCGTCGGCGGCGCGTTCGATCGGCGTGTCGGCGTTCTTGCCGATGTTCAGGCCCAGCACGCCCTGGCGTTCCTGGTAGAAGCGCGAGGCCTGGACGTTGGCGACGAAGGCGTCGACGCCGCCGTTGTTGAAGCCCATGCGGTTGATGATGCCCCTCGCGGCCGGCAGGCGGAACATGCGCGGGCGCGGGTTGCCGGGCTGGGCGCGCGGCGTCACTGTGCCGATCTCGATCGAGCCGAAGCCCAGTGCCGCGAGGCCGTCGATATACCTGCCGTCCTTGTCCAGGCCGGCCGCCAGGCCGACGGGGTTCGGGAACGTGATGCCCATGACCGTGCGCGGGTCGGGCTTGGGCTTGCGGACCAGCGCCGTCAGGCCCAGGCGCTGGGCATTGCGCAGGCCGGGAAGGGTGACGTTGTGGGCCGTTTCAGGATCGAGGGCAAACAGCAGAGGACGGGCGAGGGCGTACAGGAGTTTGTCGGACATGATTGGTGCAATCGTGAATTCGCGACATTTTACCTTGCGTTGCTGCCCTGCCGCATATTTCCCGATGTCATCACACCGCGTCCGACCTGCATGCCAGCAACCGATTTACCGGTCGAGTACGCCCCATTCGCCGTCGATGCGGGCTTCCAGCGGCTTGAAATTGATCTTGTACGCCATCTTCGGGCTCTGCTCGATCCAGTAGCCGAGGTAGACATAGGGCAGGCCCAGCTCGCGCGCCTGGCCGATCTGCCACATCACGTTGTAGGTGCCGAACGAGGCGCCTTCGACGTCCGGGTCGAAGAAGGTGTACACGGAGGACAGGCCGTCCGACAGCACGTCGATGATCGAGACCATGCGCAGGGTGCCGTCCGGTTCGCGGAATTCCACCAGGCGCGTATTGACGCGGCTTTGCAGCAGGAACTGGGCGTACTGGTCGCGGCTGTCCTGGTCCATGCCGCCGCCCACGTGGCGCGTGGTCTGGTAGCGCAGGTACAGCGCATAGTGCTCGTCCGAGAACGACAGGTTGGCGACCATGGCGACGAGGTCGGCGTGGCGCTTCCAGGCGCGGCGCTGGCTGCGGTTGGGCGCGAACTGGTCGGCCGCTACCCGTACCGGGATGCAGGCGCGGCAGCCGTCGCAATAGGGGCGGTACGTAAAGATGCCGCTGCGGCGAAAGCCGTTGCGCACCAGTTCCGAATAGACGTCCGCGTTGATCAGGTGCGACGGCGTGGCCACCTGCGAGCGCGCCTGGCGCGCGTCGAGGTAGCTGCAGGGATAGGGCGCCGTGGTGTAGAACTGCAGCGTGGAAAATGGCAGATCATTTAGGTGCGTCATGCAATGCTCTCGAGACGACGTTTGACGCCATTGTAGCCAAAGACGCCGGCGCGCACCGTTAGGTGGTCAACGGTGACGCGACTTCCCAGCGCGCGATCTGCGGTTCGTGGATGGCCAGGCGCAGGTGCGCCAGGAAATCGCGGCGCGCGATCGGGACCGCGCCCAGCGAGGCCAGGTGGCCCGTCTCCTGCTGGCAGTCGAGCATGCGTACGCCATGGCTGCGCAGGAATGCCACCAGGTAGGCGAGCGCCACCTTGGACGCATCCGAGACGCGCGCGAACATCGATTCGCCGTAGAACATGCGGCC
Organism: uncultured Massilia sp.; assembly: GCA_963529995.1. Taxonomy (GTDB): domain Bacteria; phylum Pseudomonadota; class Gammaproteobacteria; order Burkholderiales; family Burkholderiaceae_D; genus Telluria. Next base: position 7,277 of record CAUSCY010000022.1, read on the forward strand.
GATCGAGACGCCGTAGGCCCCGCCGACCAGCTCGCCGTCCAGCCAGACCTCCGCCGAGTGGGCGTGGCCCATGGCATGCAGGCCCGTGTAGCCGGCGATGATGTCTTCCGAGATCCAGGTGCCGGGGCCGTCCTTGCGCGGCGCGGCGCAGGCGCGCATCACGTCCTCGAAGGCGGAGTCGAAGCGCACGTCCCAGCGGCCGCCCTCCAGGCGCGAGCGCTCGACCTTCTTCAGCGTCTTTCTGAGGCTGTCGCTGATCTTGAAGCGGTCCGTGTACAGCACCATGCGTGGGTCGGTACTCCACCACAGGATCGGCTGGCCTTCCGAGAACCACGGGAAGATGCCGTTGCGGTAGGCCTGCAGCAGGCGCTGCGGCGACAGGTCGGCGCCGGCCGCCAGCAGGCCGGGTGCGTCGGTGGTCAGCGCCTCGGAGACGTCGGGAAAGGGGGTGTTTGCCTCGAGCCAGGGGATCATGGTGCGGTCCGATGGGTCAAGGGTCAATCCGGTTGCATGGGCGCGCGCATGGCGCGCGTGATGTCCTGCGTGTGGAAGCCGTAGCCGTCCTGCCGGCCAGCGCGGATGCGGGCGCGGTCGGCGAAGAACATCTCGAGCGTCGTGCGGATGGTCGGGAAGGCGAGGTCGTCCCACGGGATCTCTTGTTCGGTGAACAATTGCACGTCCAGGCTTTCGATGCCGGGCGCGTAGTCCCGGTCGCGGAGGCGGGCCAGGTAGAACAGGTGCACCTGGTGCACATGGGCCACGTTCAGCAGCGTGAACAGCGGGCCCAGTTCGACGTTGGCGCCGGCTTCCTCCTCGGTCTCGCGCACGGCCGCTTCCGCCGTCGTCTCCTCGTTTTCCATGAAGCCCGCCGGCAGCGTCCAGTAGCCGTGGCGCGGTTCGATGGCGCGCTTGCACAGCAAGACCTGCAGTTCGCCGCCGGCTTCCCAGACTGGAATCGAGCCGATCACGAGCTTCGGGTTCTGGTAATGGATGGTGCCGCAATGGGTGCACACGTAGCGCGGCCGGTTGTCGCCTTCGGGGATGGCCACCGTAACCGGATGGGCGCACTCGGAGCAGAATTTCATGGAATAAAACGCAGGTTGAATGTTGCCCTTACTTTACCACCGACTCGCCCTGCTGTACCGCAATCGGCGCGCGCCACGCCCCGCACGGGCGGGCCGCAGTGGGATATTTCATGCTGCGGATTCGCCCGAACAGAGACTGCCATTGCCAAGAGAGGGGAAGGTGCGTATAATGCAAAGCATCAGACGCGGGGTGGAGCAGTCTGGCAGCTCGTCGGGCTCATAACCCGAAGGTCACAGGTTCAAATCCTGTCCCCGCAACCAGATTCGAAGCCGTTGATTCCTGTCCAGGGTCAACGGCTTTTTCATTTCCTGTCCCCGTTCATGGCGGACTCGACGTACCGCAATCCCATCCCGCATTGCCGCAACCGTTGCCGTCCAGGCCGGTCGAAGGGGTACCGGCCGCGCTGCCGGCTTTTCTTGCGGAGCATGACGATGATTACCGTCGAAGAAATCAATGAAGCGTGGGGCTGGGTCGGCCTGAATGCCGTCGAGGTCCTGGGAGAGAACGCTTTCGGCAACCTGATCATCCGCGACGAGGACGGCCTGTACTGGCGCCTGTCGCCGGAAGACCTGTGTTGCGAACCCGTGGCCGAGGACCGTGCCGCCCTCGATGCGCTGTCGTACAACCAGGAATTCCTGGACGACTGGTATATGCCGGAACTGGTGCGCCTGGCCGAATCGACGCTGGGGCCGCTGGCGGCGGGGCGCAAGTACTGCCTCAGGATTCCCAGTGCCCTGGGCGGCCACTACGGGCGCGACAACCTGGCGACCGTACCCTTGTCCGAGCTGATCCGCTTTTCCGGCGAAGGGGCGCAGCAGTTCGACGGGCTGCCGCGCTGGGATGCGTGACCGAGAGCCCATCGTAGCTTGGGCCCGGCACCTTTCAGTCGATGGGCTCGTTCAAGCTGGCCCAGCAATATGCGGCCGCCATCGTGCGCTGCGGGCGATACGCCAGCAGGAAGGCTTCGGCTTCGCGCAGGTCCGGGCGCGGTCCGCCCGCACCGCCCAGCAGGCGCCCGATCGCATTGCGCACGGCCACGTCGCCGTGCAGCGAGCAGTCCGGATAACCATAGCCGCGCAGCAGTGCGTAATTCACGGTCCACGGGCCGATGCCCTTGATGGCCAGCAGGCGCTCGGCGGCGCCGGCCGCGCCGTGCTCGTCCAGCAGGCGATCCAGGTCCAGTTCGCCGTCGGCCACCAGGCGCGCCAGGCGCAGCAGCGTCTCCGCTTTCGCGCGCGAGAATTTGCGCAGGCCCAGCTGGTCGGCATCGAGGCGGGCCACGTCGGCCGCTTCCGGATAGCACCACAGTCCGCTCGCATGGGGCCTGCCGGCCAGTTCGATGAAGCTGCGGCGCAGCGAAATCGCGAAGGCGAGATTGATCTGCTGGCCGATGACGGCCCAGGTCAGCGCCTCGAACACGGTGGCCGACTGGATCACGCGCAGGCCCGGATGGCGCCGCACGAGCGGGGCGAACAAGGCGTCGTCCCGCACCAGCGCGGCGAACGGCGCCGGATCGATGGCGAGGCCCAGCATGTTGACGAGCGCCGTCCGTGCCCGTTCGGCGACCGGGCCGTCGGCGTCGATCGCGCAGTCGGCATGGTCGTCGCGGAGGTGCAGGTCGAGCAGCGTCGGCACGCCGTCCAGCAGGATGCCCTTGCGGATGTGCATGCCTTCGACGCGTTCGGCGGGCCCGCTCGCATCGCGGCCGTGGAAGGCGAGGGCGTGGGCGGCGACGTAGCCGGCGGGCAGGTCGATGGAAAAGCGCGCGCTCACTTGCTGGCCGTGCCGCTGCCGGCGCCTGCCGGTGCCGCGCGGCCCCAGCGCGGCGTGAAGCCCGTCACGAGGGCGGTGCCGACCAGCACGATGGCCGAACCGGCCACCGTGTACCAGCCGATGATCTCGCCGAGGAACAGCGTGCCCCACAGGATGCCGAACAGCGGATTCAGGAACGTGACCGTGAGCGCCGAGGTGGTGCCGACTTCCTCGATCAGGCGGAAGTACAGCAGGTAGGCGATGCCGCTGCACAGCACGCCCAGCGCGAGCACGGCGGCGGCGATGCCGATCGTCGGGCTGCCGCTGGCGGGAAAGAACGGCAGCACGGGTACGACCATCAGGGCCGAGGTCCACATCGTGCCGTGCGCGTTGGCGAAGGCATCCACGCTGGGCGCCGAGCGTGCATACAGGCTGGCGACGCCGTAGCTCAGCGCCGCCAGCAGGGCCGCGCCGATCGCGATGCCCGCGCCCTCGCGGCTGGCCACGTGGTCGAAGCCGACCAGCAGGGCCACGCCCACGGTCCCCAGCACGAGGCCGAGCAGGGTGCGCGGGGCGATGGCCCGGCGCGTCCAGGCGGCGCCGAGCAGCGCGCTCCACATCGGCGCCGTGGCGTTCAGCACGGACAGCACGGACGCCGACAGCGTGCGCGCCGCGAACGCGAACAGCAGGAAGGGCAGCGCCGAATTGAAGAAGCCCAGGATGAAGTAGTGCTTCCAGTGCGCGCGCAAGTGCAGGCGTTTGTTCAGCACCAGGCCGACCAGCGCCAGGAACAGCGCCGCCAGCAGCACGCGGAATTCGATCAGCACGGCGGGGCCCAGCACCGGCGCGGCGATGCGCATGAACAGGAAGGAACCGCCCCAGATGGCGGCGAGGGAAAAGAGGCGCAGCAGGTTGGCGGTGTTCATTGTCGTTATCGTGGTCCGGCGCGGGATCGACAATGATACAAGGAGGCGGGGCGTGCTGCCGAGGGGCCGCCAAAAATACCGTCGCCCCTGCGCAGGCAGGGGCCCAATTTCTGTGAGCTGCTCGCAACTTGGACCCCTGCCTGCGCAGGGCGACGAGGTGACGCGGATGCTTACGGCACCAGCGGTTTCTTCGCGGCCCGCTTGGCCTTGATCTCGCCGTTCGCCTTGTCGATCGCCGCCAGGCGCTGCGCCAGCGCCGGGTGGTTGGCGCTGTAGCCGTTCAGCACCGTGGGCGGATAGGTGTCGGCGAGGCGGCGCCAGAACGCGGGGGCGCGGGTGGCGTCGTAGCCGGCGCGTACGGCCAGGTAGGTGGCCAGGCGGTCGGCCGCCGCGTCGGCATCGGCCGGCATGGCCTTGACGCCGCCGCTGCCGATCAGCAGCGAGGTATCCGGCGTGATGCTGCGCAGGTTGTCGATGATGCTGGCCAGCGTGGCCTGGTTGCGCTGCGTGGCCGGGTGGTTCAGCAGGTTGTGCGCCATCGTGCGCGCCAGCACGAAGCCCAGTTCGTCGTCGTTGCGAGTAAAGCCGATCATGCCGCGCGTGACGAGCACGCGGTTGCCGTCGGCATAGGCATTGATGTTGTCGGCGTTGCCCAGTTCGATGGCGAAGGCGCAGGCGCGCGTGACGGGGATCGCGATGTCGCGTTCGGTGCGGCGGCGCTCGATGGTCATCGGCAGGCTGGCCTGGGTGGCGATGATCTTCGCGAAGATGGTGCCCGCTTCGCCCAGCGCGTTCTTGCCCACCGGGAGCGGCTTGCCGCCGGCGCCGAGCAGCACGTCGCCGACCTGCAGGCCGGCGCGCGCGGCGCCGCTGCCGGCCAGCACGCCCGTCACCTGCAGGTGTTCGTCCATGCCGAAGGCCGTGTGGGCCGCTTCGTTGTACTCGCCGGGATAGGACCAGCGGTTCTTGGCGGTGAAGCCGAGCAGGTTGCGGGCCTGGCCCTTGCACAGTTCCGCGTTCTGGATCAGCAGCGGCGCCGCGACCTTGTACAGGCGGTCCTGCAGGTCCGCCATCTTCGTCAGCGTATCGGCGGCGGCGGCCATCTGGGGCGTCAGTCCGGGCGCTTCGGCGGGGCGTTCGCCGACGCCGGGGATGGCGGGCGACTGGCGCGGCGCCTGCGTGGCGCAAGCCGACAGCAGCAGGGCTGCGACGGTCAGGGAAGTTCCAAGGCGAAGAAGGCGGGTAAGGGTCATGCTGCTCCTTTTGTCTTATTGTTTGCCGGTGCTGCCGAAGCCGCCTTCGCCGCGTTCCGTGGAGATGGCGAACTCGTCGACGAATTGCAGCGCGACCTGGACGACGGGCTGGAACATCAGCTGCGCGATCCGGTCGCCCGGCTGCACGACGTAGTCCTCGCCGCTGTCGTTTGCCAGGATGACGCCGATTTCCCCGTGGTAGTCGGAGTCGATCACGCCGATGCCCTGGGCGACGCGCACGCCATGCTTGAGCGACAGGCCGGAGCGCGAGGCGACCACCGCCACCAGGCCCGGATCCATCATGTTCAGGGCCAGCCCGGTCTTGACCAGCGCGCGGCCGCCGGCCGGAATGGCCAGCGGGGAAGGGATGCAGGCGCGCAGGTCCATGGCAGCCGACCCGCTCGTTTCATAACGGGGGGCCGGGATATCGGTGCCAAGCAGGGGATTGACGATACGTGCTTCGATACGACGGTACATAAATTCTCACAAAAATGGAACGCGCGGCAACGGGCCGCGGGCTTGCTGAGCCTACATCATACGATGAACCAAGCTGATGATGGCGCTCAGCATTATGGACGTCCCGCAGTGCTCGGGCCAGATCGACCCGGCGCGCATGCAAGGCTGGTAGCGCTCCGTATTGCATTGCGGCCATTTCTGCCACTCAACTACCTCGATCATATTGATCGTGATTCGTGGAGCGCTTGTAATGGATCAGGGTTTCCCCTCGTCGTCCAAGTGACAATGCCTCGTGTTGCAATATTTTTAACAATGCGAGCGATCGCGGCGGGGGAAATCATGGCGAAATGGGGGCGACGGGGCATGTCCCGGATGGTGACCGGGGGCGTGCCCATCTTGTGCGGCATGGTGCTGGCGGCATGCGGCAACGGATCGGATGGCGCAGGGCAGGCAGGTACGGCCAGCAAGCTGCTGGCACAGACGGAAGCGTCCGGCACCGCCTGGATCCAGTGCGCGCTGGAAGACCAGGCCTGCGACTTCGCCGGCACGCGCGCCGTGCGCTACGGCGCGAACGGCATCTATACGGTCAAGACGGTAACGGGCCCCGCGCAGTGCGGCAACGCCGCGTTCGGCGACCCGATCCCGGGCGTCGACAAGTTCTGCAGCCTGGCGCTGGAGACGCCGCTGCCGTCCGCCTGGACCCCGTGCGCGTCCGAAGATGCGACGTGCACGGTGACGGGCACCCGCCTCGTGCGCTACGGTGCCGACGGCAACTTCGTCTACCGCAGCGTAACGGGACCGGTCCGGTGCAGCAATGCCGTGTTCGACGATCCGCGCCCTGGCGTGGACAAGGCCTGCAGCGTCCCGGACGATGGCGCGCCGGCGGATCCATGGGTCGCTTGCGCCGCCGAAGACCGGCAGTGCGCGTTCTCCGGCAAGCGCCGGGTGCGCTACGGCGCCAACGGCAGTTTTGCCTACCGGACGTCGACGGGCCCCGTCCAGTGCAGCAATGCCGTGTTCGGCGATCCGCTTCCCGGCGTCGACAAATCCTGCAGTTATTTCGCCACGCTGGCCCAGCCGCCAGGCAACTGGACGATCGCCGACCTTGGCACGCTGGGCGGCGACGAAACCGCCACCGCCGCCCTCGACGATGCCGGCAGCGTCGTCGGCTGGAGCCGGCTGGCCGATGGCAGCCAGCGTGCCTTCCTGTATCGCAACGGCAGCATGCGCAACCTGGGCGTGCTGGACGGGAACGACACCAGCGCGGCCGTGGCGATCAATAACCTGGGCGAGATCGTGGGAAACAGCTCGATCGGCGGCGGCTTCGCCAGCGTGCGCATGTTCTCGTCCGACGGCAGCAGCCTGAGCGAAATCCCCTTGCCCTTTTCCGCCATCAAGCAGGTCCAGGACATCAACGACGCGGGCGACATCCTGGTCAATTACAGCGGCACGAGCCAGGGCGACTGCATGAGCCCCGTCGCGACGTGCAATTACATCGTCAGGAAAACGGGCACACCGATCGACCTGCAAGCAACGATTTCCAGGGGGCGGAAACTGAATAACGGCGGCGTGGTCATGGCGTTTACCGGCAATTCGCGCGAATCGACGCTGCTGTACAACCCGCGCGACGCATCCACCGTGAGGATCGGATCCATTCCCGGCGGCCCCGCCTATCCGTACTACATGGCGCCCGTCGAATTCAATGCCACGGCAGAGGTGGTCGGCTACAGCGGCTATGGCCGGCCGTTCCGCTATCGCCAGGGCGTCGTCGCCGACATCGCCACGGTCATCGCCGGGGACGTGACCTCGCTTGCCGGCATCAACGACGACGGCGACATCGTCGGAACCCTGGCAGCCGGCGCCGGCACCAGCGTCTTCTTCTGGCAGGGCAGCACCGGCACCCTGGTCGACCTCAACACCATCGCCGCGGTCAGGGACGGAGGCTGGACGCTGCAGGACGTCAAGGCCGTCAACAATGCCGGCCAGATCATCGGCCACGGCATCAATGGAAGCGGGCAGCGGCGCGCCTTCCTGCTGACGCCGCGGTGACGAAGGGGAGCGCCGGGGCCCGGCGCTTCTCTCCGGATGAGACCATGATGGAAGATGCCATCCGTGCGCTGCCGACGACGATGCGCCTTAGAGCGCCTAACAAAACCTCCATGGCGGCGTTGCATCGTCTCGCCGTACATTCGTACTGTCTTCGACGATGCGTCGGGAGGCCGCATCCCTTGCCCTGAAGGTTTTGTTAGGCGCTCTTAGTGGCGCCTTACCGGCGTGTCATTGGCGCGTTACTGGCGCGTCAGCAGCATGCGGACGGTCGAGCTGGCGCTGCCTGCGCGCGCAGTCAGCAGCACCGATACCTTGCCGGCCGGCCAGGCGAAGCGCGCCGTTTCCTTGTCGGCCAGGTCGCCGCTGTCGACGACGCTGCCGCCGGCATCGTTGTTGTGCATCTGCAGCCGGCACCTGGCGCCGCCCGTGGCGCGGCATTCGAGCCGGTAGCGCTCGCCCGGCGCCGGCCTGGCCCAGGCGACTTCGGTCACGTCGTCGGTCAAGGTTTTCGTCACGGTGGCGCCATCGCCGGCATCGTCGAGCACCAGGCTTTGCGACCACGAGTCGAAGGCCGCCTTCGCATGGCCCGTCGTCGTCCACGGCCCGCGCATGGAGAGCAGGTTCGGGCGCGGGGTGCGGTCCACCACCTTGCCGTCGCCGTCGACCCATTGCCTGGCCCCCGTCGCCTGGCGCAAGGCGGCGCGGATCGTTTGCAGATCGGCCGCTGCCTGCGCGTTCCAGACGCGGCCGTGCAGATCGAGTCCGCTACCGATTTCGCTGTAGATGACGAAGCCCGTCGATCCGTTGCGGTCGACCACATAGGCGCCGTACACCTTGAGGGTCTCCGCGATCTTCCGGACGCGCGCATCGGCGACGGTCGATGTATCGAAGGAGGCAGGCAGCATCAGCAACGCGCCTTCGGGAATCCGGCCCGTGTTGACGGCCTTCGCTTCCTTGTCGGACGACGTCGCCGGATAGACGTAGGCCGGCGCCGCCGCCAATGCCGTCGTCGGCAGCGACATGCTCAGCGCATGGCGGTACAGCGGCTGGTCGTCGCGCACCTCCTTCGTGCGGATCAGGCCGCCGATGGCCGAGACCCCCGCCGCCCGCGCTCCCTGTATCGTGTGCGCGGGATCGCCCCAGCCCGAACCCGCGAGGCTGGTCCAGGCGTACTGGTCCGCGATCCATTTCCCCCCCTCGGCCCGGAGTTTCCAGAACGAGTGGACGATGCCCGTCGCCGTGTCGACGATCTCGGCATGGCCATCGCTGCCCGAAGCCGGCGTGACGTTTTCCGGCCAGCGCGGCAGCACGATATTCTCGAAGCTGCGCTCGTCGGCCCGCCACAAGCCGGGCTTGTCCGACGGGCCATGGACGGTGACGGGGGAGCGCTTGCCGGGCGCGGCCCGGAAGACGCCCGTCGACCATTTTCCCGATTCGATCGCCGGCGTAAACTTTGCATCGGGAACCCCGACATCGGACAACACCGGATCGACGGGTCGACTGTTCCAGGGCGAATCGGCGGCAAACGGCGTATCGAAGCTGCCCCATTGGCGCGCCTGGGCTTCCTGGCGTGCGGGCGGCGGACGCTCTGCATGGGTAAGCAGGGTCACCGATGCCAGTGCGGCGAGCATACCTCTTGCGGCGAGCACGCCTCTTGCGGCGTGTTTTCCTTGATGCTTGCTGGACACGTTCCCCTCCTGTTGGTTGGTGCCGGGCCTATTTGCACAGGACGAATGTCCGTCCGGGCTCCGGTTCCGGCCGGCCTGGCCGCGCCGCCACGATCGCCAGACCCGGCAGGCCCGGCAGGGACGACACGGCGCCCAGGAACAGCCAGTAGTACCAGTTGAAGGCGAGATAGAACATCATGTTGTCGGAGAAGGACACAGTCAGGTAGCTGACCACGGTGACCATGACGATGAAGCGCAGCAGCCGGTCGACTTGCGCGAGGGGCCGCAGCAGGTACAGCAGCCGGCAGTGGATCCAGGCATAGGCCGCCAGCCCGATCACGCCGACGTCGAACAGCCACTGCACGTATACGTTGTGCGCGTCCCAGTGGATGCCGTCGCCGCGCGCGAAGAAGACGGGCGCGTTCTCGGAAAACCCGCCGATGCCGTAGCCGAACAGCGCCCGCTTGACCTCCATCCACTCGAACGCCGCCGTCCACAGTTCGACCCGCCAGCGGAAGGAATCGAGCTTGGTCTGGCTCGTCACCACTTCGGGCGCACTGAGGTCGATGATGCGCTCGCGGATCGGTTCCACCAGCAGCGCGAGACAACAGCAGGCCAGCAGGTAGAGCAGGTAGCGGCGCTCGTACAGCAGGCCGAAGGAAAAGAACATCGCCACGCACACCAGCCAGGCGCTGCGGGTCTGGGTACAGACCAGCATGCCGGCCAGCACGGCCATCCAGAGGGCGAGGAGCGCTTTCCTCACCATGCCGCCGCCCTGCAGCGGCGACTTGATCTGGTAGAAGACGATGCAGATGACGAAGGCGAGGTAGAAGGCGAAGATATTCGGATGCGTGAAGGTACCCTGGATGCGGCTGCTCGACAGCGCCGCGAGCCCGGCCCCGGCGACTTGCACGATGCCGCAGGCAACCGGGATGACGGACGAGGCGACGATGACCCGCAACACGGTCCGGAAGTCCTTCATGGACGTGACGAAGAACGCAGCGCAGTAGAACACCGCGAAATTCGACACCCAGGCCAGGATGAACCGCAGGCTTTCTCCCTTGGACGGCGCGAGCAGGAAGCCGTAGGCCGTCGTGCCGAAGAACCACGCCCACGCCGCCAGCACGGGTTTCTTGCGCATGACGTCGTCCTTCGATACCACGAGCAGCGCCAGCCCGATGACGCTGGCATTGACGAAGCCGCCGAGGCCCGGTCCGCCTCCCGCGACCGACAGCCGCACGGATTCGAACACGAGGTCGCAGGCGGACCTGGCCGCGAGCACGAGGAAGAAGAATGTCTTTTTCTGGGCAAAGAACAGTGCCGCGAGGGCCACGGTCAGCGGCAGCGCGAACACCGCCGCCGCACCGTCGCCCACGATGGCGAGGTACAGGGGAATGCCGGCGCCCAGCGCGACCGCGGACAGCGCGATCGCCGCGCTCATGGCGCGGCCCTGGACGACGATGGATGGCTGTACGGATGCCGGTGCAAGGAATTTCATGGCCCCGTCCCGCTAGTCGATCGCCACCAGCGCGGGCGATCCGGCAACCCCGCGGGCGAGGCCGGCGCGGTGCGTCAGCCAGGATTTGACGGTGTACCATTCCGAGCGGTCGACGCCGCGCCGTGCCGCATGGCGCAGGTAGCGCTTGATCATGACGGCACTGTGGCGGTGGACGAGGCAGCGGCGGAAGTCCAGTTCCTTCTCCAGCTCCCGCGCCAGCGCCTCCGACCGGCCGAGTCCGCGCGACAGGCTGTCGCGCATCGCCGCGAATTCCCCATCGAAGCGGTCGCGGCCACGGATGTCCACGAGCCGGTATCCATGGTTGCACACCGGCGCGGGATCGAAGGCGGGAACGCCTTTCAACATCGCAAACGTCTTCGCCAGATAGCGCGAGATCGTCACGGCGACGCGGATCTGCTCGGCGTGCTTCCTGCTGCTGATGTTGTTGTCGTGCCACCTGAAGTGCAGCAGGCGCTCCTTGACGTTGCGGCAGCGCGCGACGAGGGCCAGCTGGCCGAACAGGAAATAATCCTCGGCCAGGCCGCCGACCTCGAGCCGCTCCGCGGCGGGGACGGCTGCGATGAAGTCATGGCCATACCTGGCACCCAGGCGGACGAACGGATCCAGCCGGATGGCCGCCGCCGGGTGCAGGACGGGAATGCGGAAGAAGGAGAGGGCGGCGATGCGTTCCGCGAGCAGCGGCATGTCGAAGCGGCCGCTACGGCGTCCGGCGCCGTCGATCACATCTCCCTGCGACCCCAGCAGCACGACGCCGGGATCGTCATCGAACGCGGCGGCCAGCACCTGCATGCGCTGGGGCAGCGACACGTCGTCGGCATCCTGGCGCAGCACATACCTGGCATCGCAACGCGCCAGGCCGTCGTTCAGCAGCCGGGAAAAGTCGTGTTCGGCCGGGCAGCGGACCACGACGATGCGCCGGTCGGCTTCGGCGGCGCGGCAGGCCGCTTCCAGGCTGCCGTCCGTGGAGCCATGGTCGACGATGAACATGCGCCAATCCGTCAAGGTCTGGCGCCGGATGCCGGCGATGGCATCGAGCAGGTAAGGCATGCCGTTTTTTACCGGCATCAGGACGTCGAAGATCGCCACGGTCCCTCCTGGTTGGGTGGTCGGATGTTCAGGCGGGCCGGCGCTCAGGCCGCCTTCGCGCGGATCGTGCCGAACGACAGCGTGCGCACCAGCTTGCGCGAGGTGTGATGCAGGAACATGCCGGCGTTCCGTGGCGACGCGTGCGTGCGCAGCGCCTTCAGGTAGTAGCGGCCGCTGTCGGCATGGCGGCCCGCCTCGTAGAACAGGTTGGCCAATTGGTAGCGCGTCTGCGCCAGGGCCAGCCGCGCCGCCGAGCGCAGCGGCGCACGCGCCGCGAACGTCCGGCCGCCGATATGGGCTTCGAGCACGGTCTCGTGGTACAGGAAGGTCTCGATCTGGTTGTTGGTGAGATTGCCGGCATGGCCCGTTTTCTTCAGCAATATCTCGCCCATGACGACGAATTCCGTCACCAGGGCGCACCGTATCCACAAGTCGTAGTCTTCCCCCTGCCGGTAACGCGAATTGAACAGCCCGACGGTGTTCAGCAGGCCGCGCTTGACGAGGACGGTCGACGTCGTGCCGACGAAGTTCCCCTGCACCAGCGCGGCCAGCGGATCGCGCATCCAGTCCTCGCGGCGCGACCCGGTATGTTGCGCGACCAGCGCAAAGTGCGCGTGTACCTTGTCGGCGCTGCCGCCCTCCACCAGGTAATTGCAGCAGCACAGGGCGGCACGCGGGTACTGCGCCAGCTGCCCGATCTGGCGTGCCAGCTTGTCCTCGATCCATTCGTCGTCCGCGTCGAGGAAGGCGATCAGGCTGCATGTCGAGGCGGCGAAGCCCGAGTTGCGGGCGCTGGAGACACCCCGGTTCGGCGTATGGATGACCCGGATCTTCCCGGCGAACGGCGCCAGCGCCTGCGCCGTCCCGTCGGTCGAACCGTCGTTGACGACGATGATTTCCGTTGCCGGATGCGTCTGGCGCAGCACGCTGGCGATCGCCTTGCCGATGAACGCCTCGCCGTTGAAGACAGGGATAATGACGCTGACATCCGTATTCATCGTTCACCTCGATGTGGTCCGTTCCGTGTAGGGCGGCCGCGCGTTACGAAGGCCGTACCAGGGCATAAATGCCCGACAAGTCCTGTTTCAGCACCATGCCGAGCACCAGAAAATACGCCAGTGCCGCGCAGGCCGCCTTGATGAAGACGGCAACGAGCAGCGGCAGCGCCGTCAACTGCGGCAGGCGTTCCATCAGTACCAGCACGAGCACCATGACGAGGCAGGCAAGGAGCGGCCGGGCCACCGTGGCGACGAGGCGCTTCGGGCCGATCTCGAGACACCGCATCACGCATGCCATGCACGGCACCAGATTGATCAGGTTCGCCACGAAGAAGCTGGCGGCGACACCCTGTATGCCCCAGCGCACGCCGACCAGGTAGGACGTCAGTTGCAGGACGCAGCCGACGATGCCGAGCTTGAGCATCAGGCCCGTACGGTCGAGGGACAGGAAGACCACGCCCGTGGTTGCCGTGATCGCCTGGAAGAAGCCGACGGGGGCAAGCCATTGCAATACCGCCGGAACGCCATCCCACTTCAGGCCGAACAGCAGCAGGGAAAGGTCGGCGCGCAGGACGCATACGGCCGCCATGAGCGGTGCCGCGACGATGCAGATCGCGCCGACCGAGCGCAGATAGGTCGCCGCCATGGCGGCGCGGCTGTTCTGGTTGCGGCTGAAGGCGGGGAACAGCGCGCGCGAGATGGGGCCCGTGATGTTTTGCAGGGGGAACAAGGTGATCTTCGAGGACATCGCATAGATCGCCAGGGGAATCGCCCCGAGGGCGCGGCCGATGATCATGCCGTCGGCGTTCTGCTCGATATACAGCAGGACGCGAAACAGCGATACGTTGCGCCCGAGCCTGAGCACCGGCAGGATCTCGCGCCAGGCATACGAGAGCCGGGTCCGGTCCCGGACGGCAAGGTGGAGCTGGACATTGGTCGCGAGCGTCGACACCAGCATCTGGCCGACGAGGCTCCAGACGCCGGCGCCGTTGAGGGCCAGCGAGATGCTGGTGGCGAGTCCGCTCGTCATGCTCACCACTTCGATGCGGGCGAGCAGGCGGAATCCCGCATCGCGCTCGATCAATGCCTGGGACAGCAGGCCGAATCCCGCGATCGGGAAAATGAGGGACAGCGCGGCGATGACCAGGGCGAGTTCGTCGACACGGAAAACGTGCGCGGCGGGCAGGCTGAGGGCCAGCAGGATGCCCATCGTCGCGAAGCCGGTGAAGACGTTCACGGAATGGACGGCCGACTTCAACGGCTCCGTCAATGTCTCGCGCTGGATGATGACGGTCGACATGCCCAGGTCGCGGAACAGGAAGGCCAGGTTGGTGATCGTCATCGCCATGGCCAGCACGCCGTAGGCCTGTTGCGGCATGATGCGCGACAGCACCGTGACGCTGATGAGCTGGGAAGCGATCCTGCCGAACTGGGAAACCGCTGCCCATCGGATGCTGGAGACGAGACTCATGGCGTGCTTCCTTCCTGTGCGCTTCCTGGTGGCGACATCGGGCCGACGTGGGTTCTCGCGGGGCCGGATCAGGCAAACAGCCGTTTTCCCTGGCGGATCCACTGCCTGAGCGTGAGCGGCAGCATGGCCCGCAACAATTCCGCCCGCGGGATGTGGCGCAGGCGGCGCACCAGGAACAGGAGTTCGTGGAAGGTCGGCGTGATCCCGGCACGCCTGCAGGTATGCAGGTATTGCCAGGCCTGGAGGTAGAACTGCCGCCGCAGGACGGGGCGGTGTCGTGCGTGCCGGGTGTCCGAGTAGATCTGCCAGGTGGATGCCAGGGCCGTGAAATAGCCGGCCGTGTTGCGCCTGCTGGTCCGCGCATGCATGATCGAACCCGCCCGCATCCGCCGCATGTATAAAGGGCTCCTGGTGATGCACGTGACGCGCGCCCGCGCGCACAGGCGCGTGATGACTTCGTCGTCCTCATGGACGATCGGCTTGAACCTCAGGTCGGCATTCCACAGGGAGCGGCGCGATACGTACAGGCAGGCGCTGGGCGAAAACATCTTGGTCGCCAGCAAGGCGGCAACCGCGTCCAGGCCGCTGGGATACAGGCCGGTCACCCGGCGCCGGAATTCGTCGCGCCGGACGTGTGCGCGGTCTTCGCTGGGGTAATCCGGATCGAAGAAGATTTCGCCGGAATAGAAGATGAGATCGACGCTGGGATTCTTGCGGATGATGGTGCCGATCGTCGTGACGAAGTGGGGCAGGATGAAATCGTCGGAATCCATGAAATAGACGAAGTCGCCGCTTGCATGTTGCAGTCCTTCGTTGCGGGCAGGACCCAGTCCCTGGTTGGCCGTATGGACGATGCGGATCGAATCGCAATCGGCGTACTTGGCCAGGCGCTGCGCGGTTGCGTCGGTGCTGCCGTCGTCGACGACGATGATTTCATAGAATTTCTCGGTTTGCGCCAGCAGGGAATCCACGGCTTCTTCGATATAGCGTTCCACATTGAAGGCCGGGACGACGACGGAAATCGATGGATGGTGTTTGAAACTCATGCAGGCATCCTTGTCTGGAGTTCGCGGAGTTCGTGGAGTTCGTTTCGTTCGTGTCGTTCGTGTCGTTCATGAGTGCGGTCGCATCAGCCGATCCGCAGAATCGTGCCGACCACATTGGCCTTGACCGCATCGAGGCTGGACATGAAGCGGGACAGGTCCTCGCATCGCGTCCTGTCCCGGCGCGCGATGACGAGCGTATGGCTCGCCTGCTCGGCAACAAGCAGCGCCTCGATATGGTCGATGCCGGCAGGCGTATCGAGGATCACGATGTCGAATTCCTTCTGCAGTTCGCCGAGCAGTACCGGGAACACGGGCCGGTTGAGCAGTTGTTCGGGACTGGGCGGCAAGGCGCCCGCCGGCAGCAGCGACAGCGGTCCCAGGCCGTTGACCTTCTCGATCATGTTTTGCAGCGAATGGCGGGCCAGCGCGATGGACAAGCCGTGCTTGGCGGCGATGCCGAACAGCTGGTGCTGGCGCGGATTGCGCAGGTCGGCATCGACGATGATCGAGCGCATGCCGATCTGGGAAAACAGCACGGCGAGGTTCGCCGCGACCAGGCTCCGTCCATCCCGCGCATGCAGGCTCGTGATCGCCAGGGTATGGCCGCGGCTGCCCTTTTTCGTGTGCCGCGACATCAGGATGGTCCGCAAGGAACGCAAGGGGCTGATGCTCGGGCAATCGGGATTGTATGCGGCCACGACTTCAGTGCTGATCGCGCTTTCGCCCAGCGCCAGCGTGCTGACGTCGAATTGACGGCGCAGTATCAGGTCGATCTGGCCCTGCGTCACCAAGCCAAGCCGTACTGCCTCTTCGCCGAATCGCAAGCCGCTTTGTTGCTGAGAACGGAGTACCTTCTCGACCTGCTCCTTGTTGAGCAGTCCTTGTTCCTTGAAGTAGGCGCCGATGGCGGAATACATTCGTACTTCCGGAGGCTCGTAATGTTCCTCGCGGTTGACAGGCACGTTGCCGAGACTTTCCATCGTCAGCCTCTCAGGAGTGAGCATTCGGCAGAAGCGACAATGACTCCGCTTCCACCAGCGTGGATGAGTTTACAGGCCCGAGCTCGACCATGATTGATGTGTGCGTAATGGCCACCAGGTCGTCGATGGTACGAATCCGCCGGTCCAGGAATTCCTGCAGCAACGCGGCGCACACCCCCAGCAGCAATCCGGCCAGTCCGGCAAGGGCTGCGATCACGAGCTTGCGCGGATTGCTCGGGAAGGCAGGGGTGAATGCGGCCGTCAGGACGGCGACGTCGGATTGGTGCGATTGTCCTTGGATGCTCGTTTGCGCCAGGCGCTGGGACAAGGCGTCGTAGACACGTTTGCGGTTCTCGACTTCTTTCGCCAGCAGCGTCAATGTCGTTCTTTTCTGGTTGAGGTCCAGCACCCTGTTCTTTTGCTGGGAGAATGCCTCCGTCAATTCCGCAGCGCGCTTCGACAGGATCGACGTGTTGGCCAGCAGTGCCGCACTCAGCAGCGATGTCTGGCGGGCCAGTTCCTTTTCGATCGAATCCACCTCGGCTTTCGCCGCCACGGCATTCGGATGTTCAGGCGTGACGATTTCGGTGATGGCGCTCAATTTCATTCTTGCTTTGCTCAAGTCGCTTTTCAGGTTCTGGATCAGCGCATTGTTAGCGATATCCGGTGCTTCGGAGGCTTCTCCTTGCACCACTTGCGTGCTCTTCGAATTGGCTTCCATCAGGCTGGACTGGACGGCGACCAGTTGCGTGGAGAGCTCGCTCAAGCGCGCCGTTTCCACGTCCGACGTGCTGTCCGGACCGATGATTCCGGTTTCTTGCTGAAAATTCGCCATGTCGGCCAGCGAGGCTTCCATGGCCCGGCGGGCGTCGCTCAGTTGCCGGGACAGATAATCGGATGCCATCATCGCGGGCTTCGCGTCCAGCTCGATGACCATCTTCCTGTATTCGTCGGCGAACGCGTTCGCGACCGTGGCGGCGAACTGCGCATCCGGCGCGCCGAACATGATGGTCAGCACGCTGCTGTCGTGGGAGGGCTTGACCTCGATCTTCGCCAGCAGTTTGTCGGCAATCCACAGCGCCAGGCCATCCGCTCCTTGCGCCGACTTCACGGCGCTTGCATAGTTGGCCCGGTACGTGGGATCGCTCGTCAAGCCGAGGCGCCGCACGACCCGCTGGCCCAGGGTCGGGCTCTTGATGATGTCGATCTGCGTGGCGACGTAGGTCGGGAAATAGCCGGACGAGGCCTGGGCCGGCGTACCGCTGCCCGTCACGAAGTCGGATCCCTTGTAGTTGAGGATGAGACTGGTTGTCGCCTTGTAGCTCTTCGGTGCGACGAGCGCGACGACAACGGCGCCGACGAGGGTCAGCATCGTGACGAGCACGACGGTGCGGGCACGCGCCTTCAGGATGAGCGACAACCGTAGCAAATTCATCTTATCCTCATGTTCTCGAGCGTCGGAAGCAGTGACGGGTCCGTTGCGAGGCAAAGGCGCTCAAGGCCTCGTCCCTACCGCACCGACCGCGGATGACAGGGCGCCCGGCAGCAGGTTGCTGATCGTCCGGTGCCAGTTGGTGAGCGAAGTGGCGGCGACGAAGATGACGTCCTTGGGGGAAAGCATGAATTGCTCGGCCATCGCGAAGGCGCTCGGATCGCGCGCGTCGAGCAGATAGACCTGGGCATTCGGTTCCGCTTTCCGGATGACATACACCTGTCCGGGATCGCCGCTGGTCGGATTGATGCCGCCCGAGGCGCCGATCGCTTCGCTCAGGGACAGGCGCCCGTCGTGCATGGGAATCGCGCGCGGCGAATTGACTTCTCCGGAGACGAAGACCAGGCTTTCGTCCCGGGACGGAACGCGCAGCACGTCGCCGTTTGCCAGCACGAGCCGGGTCGGGTCCAGCCCTTTCTTCATCAGGTCGGGCAGGTCGATCACGTAGGTGGTGCCTTGACGCGTCAATTTGATCTGGCTTTGGTCGGCAGTCGGCAATAATCCCCCGGAGCGGTTGATCGCTTCGACCAGCGACATGGGAATGTCGTCGATGGTCAGCAGGCCCGGTGTCTTGAGTTCGCCGTCGACATAGATGCGTTTGCTCCTGAAGGACCGGACCCGCAGGACGATATTCGGTTTCCTGATGTACCTGGTGAGTTTCGCCGCGAGCGCGGCCCGCGCCTGTTCGACGGTCAAGCCCTCGAGCTTGATTTCCCCGATATAGGGATACGTGATCATGCCCCGGTCGTCGAGGACGAACCCGGCCGGCCCGCTGAAGTCCGCGCTTGCGCTGGAAACAGGGCGGTTGTCGTCGCCGCCGACCGAACCGCTGGTCAAGTCCGAATGTCCCCACACCACGATCGACAGGATGTCGCCATTGCCGAGCTTGTAGGAATCGGAATTTTTTGTGAACAACTGAACGACTTCAGCATTCGAGCGCTGATTTCTTGCAAGCGTTTGCTGCTGCAAGATACCGGGCGTAATCACCGTCAGCTCTGCTTTTGCCAGCGCGTCGGCGGTGGAATCGCGCGTATCGTGGCTGCGGGTACCGCTTGCACATGCGCTGACCAGCGCCGTCAAGAAAATGATGTGAAGCAATCGAAACGCTGAGCTCCGGAATGTCGTCATATTCATGGTGGAAAAACATTAAACTTTATAAGCGGCAATGGGCATCGAGAGGTCGATATCCTGGATCGACAGCCTGGATCGATATGGCAGCGTATGACGGCGAGGGCCTCGGCAGGCGGCTTTACTGCACCTGTTTCTGCCATAGTTGACCAAGGTTGTTATTGCACGATTCCAGGATCAACGATGCGCCTTCGGCCGATGAGCCGCCGTTACCGATGCATTTCCCCGAGCGCTTGTCCGACAATGCATTCAGACCAGTACTGCTTTGAATAAATTTCCATCGTTGTTGGTCTCCCTGATGACATTCCCAGGTTCCCACATTTGCACCCTCGGTAGTCCCGTAAGCATCAAGGCATAGGCCATTGGCAGTGGACATCAGTTGAAGATAGCCATCGTCCAGCGACGTGGCTTGCCAATGGTTGGCAAAACCGGACGAGGCCGATGCCTGTGCGACGAGGGACGATGCCGATGTGTCGGCAGGTATGGCAAGGAAATACTGGCTCGCTGCATTGGTAAATGTCAGCATGGTCGGCACCGCGACGGATAGCTCGGTCTTCAACCAGCGCTGGCTCGCCAATGCCTGGCACGCTGTCAGCTGTATGCCGCTGGCGCCATCGCGCGTGACGCATAGCCCGGAGCGCTGGTCAGCCAGGGTGTAGATCGAGTTGCCGAGAGGGACAAAGCGCCAGTTCTGATGCGCTCCGCCATTGCATTCCCAGGTACCGACCGCCGCGCCATTCGCCAGGCCATAGGCATCGAGACACAAGCCGTTCGCGAGCGAGATCACCTTGAAATAACTGGCCTCCACGGATGCGGTCGGCCGCCACTGGCTGTATTCCGGATGTGCCGCAGTCGGGAACTGGGTGAGTGGCGCCGCCTGCAGGCCGTCCAGGCTGAGGACGTTGATATTGTTCTCGTCCGACAGGGTGATCGGCACGCCCGGCCTGATGTCGGAGGTCGGCGGCGTCGGGATGGGAGGCAGGTTTCCTCCCGTCGCCGTCCTGAACCACAGTTGATTGCTGCGTTGTGCGCAGGTGCCGAGCGTCAGGCCCGCCCCGGGCGCAGTCGATGACGGCGCTTCCACGCACAAGCCCGAACGCTGGTCCTGGAGCGCCACATAGCCGTTGCCCATTTCCTTCAGCGTCCATTCCTGATTGGCGCCCCCGTTGCAGCCCCAGACGCCGACGACGGCTCCGGCAGTCGTGCCGTACGCATCCAGGCACAGGCCGGTCGATCGCGACACCAGGCGGACTTTGCCGGACGTGGTGGGGATGACGCGCCATTTATTCGTTTTGGACAGACCGGTCGGTGCCGCATTCTGGACGACCTGCACCGGACCGAGATTTCCCTCCGCAGTCGCCATGAACAGCCGGCTGGCCGCATTGACGAAGCTGTCCAGATTGGCTTCAGACAAGGCATCGAAGACGTTTGCCGTGACTTTCTGCGCGATCGGACTGGCATAATTCTGCCGCAATCCATTGGCGAAATAATCGTCGAGCCCCCAGGCCCAGGCCATCGATCCGGTAGCGAAGACCTGAGCGGAACTGGGGGCCACGTAATAGCTGACGTCGCTCTCGAATCCATCTCCGGTGGTGTGGGCGAGCGATTCGACGTTGGCCGGCGATATGGTCGGTGCGATCGCATTCACCTCATAGCCGAGCAAGCCGCGCAGGACGGTGGTATTCGATGCGCCGCTTCCGGAAAACAGCCAGTGATCGGCATTGGTGACGGCGATGTCTCCTGTCACCGGTGCCGCGACGTACTGCCCCCCGATCAATGCTGCTTCGGGCTTGCCGAGATCGCGAAACAGGCCCGTACGCAGGTCGCCCGAGGCGATGGGGTCCGGGACATATTTGTAGCACAGCATGATCCCGTTCGGTTGGCCACGCGAGCCAGGGGCGAATCGAACGCGCCAGTAAATCTGGTTCGAGGAGAAGAATGCGAGGTTGATGCCGGCATCGCGCGCCGCCACGAGATTGTTCCACATCGTGCTCGAGTAATACTCGTCGTGCCCGAATGACACGAAAGCCCGGGCGTCGTGCAGGACATTCTGGTCGCGGTGCAGATCCAGGTTGGTGATGTATTTGACGTCGAGCCCTTGTCTTTCGAGCCAGCGCACCATGTTGTAGTCGAATGCAGCGCTGCTGATCGGATAGCCTTCCTGCACCGTCTGCACATTGGTCAGGAATTCGCCGGCCCCCGTGCCATATGCTGCGGCGGGATTCGAGCTTGGCGTGTACGGACGGCTGAAGGACACGGCCGTGGCGTTCGGCTGCCCATTCGCACACGCCCAGGTGGCGGTGTGATCGACGCAACCGGTGTACAAGGACTTTCCGCCCCAGTAGTTATAGGCCTGGTAGGTACTGACCGGTAGTTGCGCCACGAAGGATGCGGTGCGGGCGTCGTCGCGTACGACGAAGATCATGTAGCTGTCGTTCCGGGCGGAGTTGTTGGCCGTTATCCTGGCGAGATACACGCCGCTCGCCCAGTAGTTCGATTGCGCAGGATCGGTCGTCGCCGGCACGGTAAAGGCATGGCTGACGGCCCAGTCGCATTCGATGACGCCGTCGGGGTTCAGGCATGGCAGCTTCTGCACCGCGCCTTTCAGGTTCGCTGCGGAATAGACCTGGCGCGCGCCGGCGCCGCCGTAATATCCCATCCTGAAGACGTCGAGGTTGAACGTGGACGCGGCCGTGTTCACATAAATATAAACCGTTTCGCCGCGATTGAAACTGGTCGCGGAAACGTATCCTTCGATCTGGTGCTGAAGCGCCGGATTATTCAGTTTCCACTGCGACGTTCCAGGTTTGGCATTTTCGATCGTAATGGGGTTGCTCGTGGCTGTTGCGTCAAAACCGGTTCCGCTAGCCTGGGGCAATCCACCGGCCGACGCGATATGTGCAGCAAGGATCCAGGTCGAGAAAATGGCAGCCAGCGTGAAAAGCTTTTTCTTATACATCATATCCTCTCCTGTGGAGCAAGAATGTTGCATTGCGCCGGTCAAGCGAATACGGTAGCTGTGCGACGCCGTTGAAAGCGATACACGCCAGGAATTTCTCGGGCAACGGGAAAGCCGGCAATATCAGTAGGCATTCGCTCCCGACCAGCCCTTGATGCCGGTCAGTAGAATGATTTTCACATCGAGCCAGAACGACCAGTTTTTTATGTAGTGAATGTCGTACTGGACGCGCATGGCCATCTTGTCGTCGGTATCCGTTTCTCCGCGAAAGCCGTTGATTTGCGCCCACCCGGTAATTCCGGGCTTGACACGATGGCGCAGCATATAGACTTCCAGCTTGCGCATATAGATTTCGTTATGCTGGAGGGCATGCGGGCGGGGACCGACGATGGACATGTCGCCGAGCAGCACATTGAAAAACTGCGGCAATTCATCCATGCTGGTGCGCCTTAAAAACTTGCCTACCGGCGTAATGCGCGAATCGTTGGATGTCGCTTGGGCGACATTCTCTATGGTTTCATGGCGCATGCTCCGGAATTTGTACAGATAAAATATTCTTCCGTTGAGACCGAGCCGGCGTTGCCGAAAAAGGACGGGACCGGGCGACGTCAATTTGACCGTCAATGCGATTCCCAGCAACAGGGGCGCGAGGGCGACCAGCGCCGCGACGGCGAAAATCCGATCGAACAGGTCCTTGAGCAGGGCGTGCGAGCCCGCGATTTGCGGCCGGTTCAAATCGATCGTCGGCAATCCGAAGAATTTCACGATTTCGCTGCTGAGGATCTCGACATTGTCGACGTCGGGGACGAGGCGCACATCCACCAGGGTGTTGCGGAGCAGATTGCGCAGCTTCAGCAGGTGCGCCGAGTCGGTCAGGGGCAGGGTCAGCCATACCTCGGCGATACGGTTGGCCACCACATAGTCGCCGATCGATTCCAGGTTGGGG
Organism: uncultured Massilia sp.; assembly: GCA_963529995.1. Taxonomy (GTDB): domain Bacteria; phylum Pseudomonadota; class Gammaproteobacteria; order Burkholderiales; family Burkholderiaceae_D; genus Telluria. Next base: position 30,091 of record CAUSCY010000022.1, read on the forward strand.
AGAACCTGCAGTCTGGCCTGATCGATCGACGCGCCGGCCTGGGTCGGGTCGAGATACACCGCCTTCACCTCGTAGCCATACCAGTCGTTCTGGAGCGCGCGCCGATGCAATTCCCTGCCGGTCTGCCCGTACCCGACGATGACGACCGGTTTGGAATACAGGCCGCGCGCCTTCAGCATCCGGATGATGTTGAAGGCGACGAGCCGTGAAACGGCCAGCAGTCCAAGCCCGGAGAGGTACCAGTACGCCAGCCACAGCCGCGACAACTCCGGGGCCAGGTGGAATGCAAAGCTGGCCAGCACGCCGGTGGACAGGACCAATCCCCAGGCCAGGCCCAGGCGCGCGAGGATCGCGCCCGGCCGGCGTCCGCGCCAGGCGTTGTAAAGCCCCATGTGGGGCAGGATCAGATACGCGAGCAGGCACCCGAGATACAGGGCAATGGCATAGGGGGACAGCGATTGCGTAATCTCTGCGCGGAAGCGTATGTAATAAGCAAGGTGACCGGACAACCATAACAGCACGATATCGCCGAACCGTAATGCCAGCTCCAGCGTGGCCGGGCTCCTATCCATCGAGTCAGACATGTGATTTCCCCGTTTAAGCGTTTTACCGATAGTGCAAGGCACGTCCTGCGGACGATTTCCAAAAGGGATGTCGAGTCGTTATCGAATTCCGTTCATGTGTGACCGAATTCTGTTCATGGGTGACCGGATCGTAGTCGGCATGTTTTCTGATGTGCTTGCTTAAAAATTCATCTGGAAAATATTATTTAAGAAATTTATTTTAAGAATCTTCTTTTATTGAAATTGTTCTTGAGAAAAATTGTTTTTGGAATGCGGGAGTTCTTCATTCGATGTTCGTAATCTTACGCATACTTCTTCAGACTTGAGAATCGCCTCCTGTTTATGGATTTGTATTGAATCAAACGCGAATCCGGTTCGCTTCCTCCGTTGATCTTCCACATAAAACGCCACTCGGCAGTTCCCTATCATCTATTCAACGCACATTAAGTTTTCTTTGCGGAATGAACCGAAATGTCCTGGGTATGGGGTCCATAGCCCGATTGCTGATTTCCCTTTTTTGATCTGCGAGACGGTGGCGCCGGCGAGGCACTGTCGTTTCAAAGGAAAGGAATGACAGTGGCTGAGGTGGAGCTGGCGGCAGACGTGTGGGATGAGGGCGGAGAAGCGCTGATCGAACAGAAAGAAGGCGAGCACCACCCCCTTGTCAGGACTGATTTTTATCGCGACGTGCACTGTGTTTTCGGGCTTCCGGTCGATGTGATTCCGATCGAGCGGGCATTATTCGAAGTGAGGGAGGCGTCGGCGCGGCGCACCCGCTGTTTTTTATCGACGCCGAACCTGAATTATCTGATTGCCAGCCAGCGCGACAGCCATTTCCGGAATTCTGTCCTGTGCAGCGATCTGTCCTTGACGGATGGCGTGCCGCTCGTCTGGTTGGGAAAAGCGATCGGCGTGAGCGACATCAAAAGAGTCGCCGGGTCAACCCTGTTCGAACGCCTGGTGGCGGAAACGACGACGCGCATGTCCGTGTACTTCTTTGGTGGCGGACAAGGCGCGAGCGGCCTCGCTGCAGCTGTCGTCAACGCCCGCAACGGAGGCGTCAATTGTGTCGGGTCGTCCTACCCGGGCTTTGGATCCGTCGAGGAAATGAGCCGCGCCGAGATGATCGACGAGATCAACCGATGCGCACCGGACTTCCTGATCGTTGCGCTTGCTGCGAAGAAAGGGCAGGCGTGGCTCCAGCATAACCAGCACAAGATCAAGGCACCCGTCATCAGCAATCTCGGCGCCGTCGTGAACTTTGCCGCGGGTACCATCAGGCGGGCGCCCCGGTGGATGCAGGAAGCAGGCTTCGAATGGGCGTGGAGGATCAAGGAAGAGCCATCTTTATGGCGGCGTTACTTCGGCGATGGGTTGATGCTGGCGAAATTGCTGGTCTTGCGTGCAATTCCTTGTTGTTTCTACCGTCTGGCCCGACCGCAAGGCCATCTGTTCCGCAGTGCGACTGTCGCTGTCCATCGAAGCAATGGCGAGTGCCGTATCGACCTTTGCGGACCGCGCGACCATGGCAATCTTGCGCCCGTCAGACAAGCGATCTCCGAAGCCGTGGCCTTGCCGTCCGACGTCGTTCTGCGCTTCCGTGACGTCAACTACATCGACTCGGCGTTTCTCGGGCTTTGCCTGCTGTTATGCGGGCATCAGGTCAAGACGGGCCGTACATTGCGATTCGAAGGTGTATCTACACGTATGAGAAATGTATTCAGGGCAAATTGTGTGGAGTATTTGCTGGACTAAACGGGGCGATGCCGACTGCCATGACGGTGTTGCGAAGCCCGTGGCATGGATGGTGCAGGAGTAAGAGCGCCTAACAAAACCTTCAGGGCAAGGGATGCGGCCTCCCGGCGCATCGTCGAAGACAGTACGAATGTACGGCGAGACGATGCAACGCCGCCATGGAGGTTTTGTCAGGCGCTCCAAGGCGAAACACCCTTGCAAGCCAACGGCCTGCAAGGGTGTGGTGAGGGACGGGTCGGCTTGCGCCGGTCCGGCTATTACTGCCTGCCGTAGTCCTTCGGCAGGAATTGCAGGCGATCCCACGGGAAGCCATCGAGCACCGCATACTCGGCGCGGCCACCGTACAGGCTCGGGTACGGGTCGCCTTGACCCTGAGCGGTGTACGAGACTGCGTTCTGGGCGCGGATCGAAATGGCGCCGGCTTTATCCCAGACGACGAAGCCGTATTTCTGTGCTGCCTTCGCGATGGTCTTGCCGGCGGCAGACATATTGAGCGAATCGACGTTCACGGAAGGATCGAGACGGAAGCGGGTACCTTCCGGAATACGATTGGCAGCGTTGTTCGGGTTGTAGCCGTCCGAACGGTTGGCCGGCCAGGACACGATGCCGGACTGTTCGAGGTCAACGAGTGCAATACCGATGACGTGTCGGATCTCGCCGCGTTTCAGTTCTTCGGCAGTGACCTGGCCACCGACGAAGGGGAGACCGGTGGCAGTGGTGCCGTACGGGTTCGGCCAGATACCGCTGCTGGAAGCAGTGTTCTGCAGTCGACCACCCCAGCAGGCTTGCCACTGGCCACCAGAATTCTTGACTTGCCAGAATTCCCACATGGTATTCGACGACGGTTGGTAAATGGTCATTTCACCGTCGGTGCCGGTCGATGCCTGCGCATTGGCGGGAATGGGAACGGCAGCCCATTGCGACGCCAGGTTGGCATCCAGGTAGCCCTTGCCCTGGCAATCCCAGACCTTGACGGTCTTGGTCGCGGTACCGGCCGGCGCCACGTACAACGGGCTCGCATACGAGTAGGTATTGATGGTGACCGTGCCGTAGTAGGCCGCTTTCTGACGCAGGAATTCCTTCACGTAGTTGGCCGAATTCGCATGCAGCGTGACGGATGACGGAATGGTTTTGTACCAGAAGCTGTTCGCGCCAAAGATCGAATCCGTCGGCAGCGCGCCCGGCGCTGGAGTCGGAGCAGGCGTTGGGGTTGGCGTAGGCGTAGGCGTCGGCGTCGGCGTCGGGCTCGGGGAGGTGCTGGTGGACGAGTATTCGCATACCTTGTCGACACCCGGGTAGGGATCGCCGAATGCGCCGTTCGTGCAGGCGACGGAGCCGGTGACGGTCTTGGTGGCGTACCTGCCGTTCAAGCCATAGCGCACTTCCCGGGTGCCGGGCACGGTGCAGTTACCGCCTTCGGTGGCGCAACGCGTCCAGGTCGTCGTCGTGGGCGCCGGCGTCGGCGTCGTGCTTGCCGGCATGTATTGGCAGACCTTGTCGACACCCGGATAGGGGTCACCGAACGTGGCGTTGTTGCAGGCGACCGGACCAGTGAGCGTTTTGGTCGTCCACTTTGTGTTCAGGCCGTAGCGTACCTGGTTGGTGCCGGCGAGGTTACAACGGCCGTCTTCGACGGCGCATTGTGTCCAGGAGGTGGTTGCCGACGATGTGACCGTCGCGGCCAGTTGGGTCTGGATGGTAGCTGCTTGCGCGGGATCGGCATCGCTGCCACCGCCACAAGCCGCGAGAAGAGTGGCTAGCGCGGCAGAGCAAGAAACGGCCGCGAGCCTGGAGTGGGAAAAACCGTGATTGATATTAAGCACTAAGGACTCCGTAAGGAAATTGCTTTAGGAAAAGGAGTACTTAAGAGTCCTGCAGTAAAGAAAAAGTTCATGGGCATTTGATTGGAATTAACTATTTCCATCCGATATGCATAAATATTGACTATGGGAATATCAAACTCCTATGGGAAATTTCCTATGCGTAATTCATGGCCCAAGGGAATAAACTTCGTATCTTTTATTGCGAAATAGAAATTAAAAATTTTTAAAAGAAAAATTCGCTTTGAATCGATGTGAAAAGTGCATGTGAAATGTGACAGGTTAGATCCTTAACAACCTCATCCTCTTAAGCTGTCAACACATACATGTTACAAAATATTTCCTTCCGAAAACCATAGTGAATAAGGAATGGGATCAATGTGCATTGCCTATTGGGTAAATCAATGTCCTGCTGTAAATCACAGCTTTGTTCGGAGGAAAATCCTGGAATGTGAACGGTCCGAGACGTACATGAGGCGACATGCCTTGCTGAGGTGGGCCGGGGCAATCGCCGACGAGGCGGATGAGCGGGAATCGAAGCGGCCTTTCCACATCCGGCAACCGGGACTGTGGCGCTCGTGCATCCGATGCCTCGCGATCTTCCTGTCCAGTCCGTTACGGATGCCGGTGGCGATCATGGAAGCCATGGCGTTGCGCCGGCCCGTGCTGTCCACGTATGTCGCCGGCATTCCCGAACTGGTGTCTACGGGCGTCAACGGCTGGCTGGTGCCGTCCGGCTCTGCGGAAGCACTGGCGGCTGCGATGGAAAGCTGCCTGAGCGCATCACCGGCCGACATCGAAAAGATGGGCAAGGCCGCGCAGCGGATCGCCCTGGAACGTCACGATATCGCCTGCGAGACGAGAAAACTGGCAGGGCACTTCCTGCAGGTAGTGGGCGAGCGTACGCACGCGCTCGGGAGGTGAACCATGGACACGATCGTGGAAGTCGTGCTGCTCGTGCTGCTGCTGCCGATGGCCGTGATGACGGGGCTGCTGCTCGTCCAGGCGATGGCCGCCGTCGCCAAGGAACGAAAGAGGAAGCATGGCCGCACGTCGCGGCCGTCGATTGCCGTGCTGGTGCCGGCGCACGACGAAGGCGAAGGCATCAGGGACACACTGTGTTCGATCCAGTCCCAGCTCGCGGACGGCGATCGGTTGCTGGTCGTCGCGGACAACTGCACGGATTCCACGGCAGCGGTTGCCGCGGCCTGCGGAGCGCAAGTCTGCGTCCGGCACGATCCGCAGAGACGGGGCAAGGGATACGCGCTCGACCACGGCATACGTTTCCTGAGCGCCCATCCGCCGCAGGTGGTGATCGTGATCGACGCGGACTGCCAGGTTGCCGAGGGCAGCATCGAACGCCTCGCGCGCCAGGCCAGCGCGACGGGCTGTCCGGCGCAGGCGCTCGACATGATGGTCGCCCCCTTGGGCGCGGGGATCATGGCACGCATCGCCAGCTTTGCCTGGGTCGTCCGGAATCGCGTGCGGCCGCTCGGGTTCCGGCGGCTCGGACTGCCCTGCCAGTTGATGGGAACCGGCATGGCCTTTCCCTGGGGACTGATCAGTACCGCGGCGCTCGCGCACGGGCACCTGGTCGAGGACATGGTGCTGGGGATGGAGCTGGCCGAACGCGGGGCGGCCGCCAAGTTCTGTCCCGATGCGCTCGTGACCAGTTATTTCCCGGGATCGCGGGAAGGACTCAAGGCGCAGCGCTATCGCTGGGAACACGGCCATCTTGCCGTGATGCTCAGGATTGCCCCGGCAGCGCTCGTGCGCGCCATCCGCATGCGCAATGTCGCGATGGCGGCGCTGGCGCTCGACCTGATGGTGCCGCCGCTGGCGCTGTTCCTGCTGGCACTGGGGGCGGTCTGGGCCGTTGCGGCATCGTCGTATCTATGCGGCGGCGTAGCGCTGCCCTTCGCCATGGCCAGCGTCCTGCTGTGCCTGATGGCCGGCACGCTCCTGCTCAGCTGGTGGAAATTCGGGCGCCAGCAGGTCAGCTTGTGGGATTTGTGCCTGGGAATCGGGTATCTGCTGTGGAAAATACCGGTCTACCTGCGCTTCCTCGTGCAGAGACAAGTGCACTGGATCAAGTCAGCGCGCCATTAAAAAAGGCGCGCATGCGATCATGCGTGCCCTTAGCCGGTACGGGCAGCTTACGCCAGCAGCGAGCGCTGCTCCAGGCGCTTGGCGATTTCCGAGACGAGCTGGCGCGCCAGTTCGAGCTTGGGCGCCTGCGGTAGCACGGTGTGGCCGCCTTCGTCGAACAGCACGATGGCATTCTCGTCCTGCCCGAACGTCTGCGGGCCGATATTGCCGACGAGTAGGGGAATGCCTTTTTTCTCGCGCTTGACGGCGCCGTATTCGATCAGGTTGTCCGATTCCGCCGCAAAGCCGACGCAGTATGGCCAGCCGTTCAGCGAGGTGGTGCCGGCAACGGTGGCCAGGATGTCCGGGTTCTGCGCGAACGACAGTTGCGGCGCATGGCCGCTGCCATCCTTCTTGATCTTGTGTTCGCTCGCGTTCTCGACGCGCCAGTCGGCGACGGCGGCCACGCCGATGAACACGTGCTGGCCCGGCACGGCGGCCATCACGGCGTCCAGCATCTGCTGGGCGCTGGTGACGTCGATGCGGCGCACGCCGTGCGGCGTGTCGAGGGCGGTGGGGCCGGACACCAGCGTTACCTCGGCGCCGGCTTCGCGCGCGGCGCGCGCCACGGCATACCCCATCTTGCCCGACGAGCGGTTGGTGATGCCGCGGACCGGGTCGATCGCTTCGTAGGTCGGACCGGCCGTGATCAGCACGCGCTTGCCGGCCAGCAGCTTCGGCTGGAACGCGGCGATCAATTCTTCCATCACCTCGTGCGGCTCGAGCATGCGGCCCATGCCCGTCTCGCCGCAGGCCTGCGAACCGGCGGCGGGGCCCAGGATCCAGATGCCGTCCTCGCGCAACTGCGCCACGTTGCGCTGGGTGGCCGGCTTGTCCCACATTTCGACGTTCATCGCCGGCGCCACCAGCAGCGGCACGTGGTTCGGCCGGGCCAGGCACAGCGTCGACAGCAGGTCGTCGGTGGCGCCGTGCGCGAGCTTGAACAGGAAGTCGGCGGAGCAGGGCGCGACCAGGATGGCGTCGGCGTCGCGCGTCAGGTCGATGTGGGCCATATTGTTGGGAATGCGGCCGTCCCACTGGTCGGTGTAGACGCTGCGGCCGGACAGCGCCTGCATCGTCACCGTGCCGATGAAGTGCGTGGCCGCTTCGGTCATCACGACCTGGACGCCCGCGCCTTCCTTGACGAGGGCGCGGCACAGTTCCGCCGCCTTGTAGCAGGCGACGCCCCCGGACAGGCCGAGAACGATCTTCTTGCCCTTCAGGTCCATGGTCATGATGCCTCCTTGCTCAATCGATGTGTGCTCAGTGTTTGCTTGGTGCTTGCTCAGTGCTTGTTCACCCGCCGCAGCTCGTCGACGATGAACAGGATGGCGCCGATGGTGATGGCGCTGTCGGCGATGTTAAACGCCGGGAAGTGGCCGACGCCGGCCAGGTGGAAGTCCAGGAAGTCGATCACGTGGCCGTAGGCCAGGCGGTCGATCAGGTTGCCCAGGGCGCCGCCCATGATGAGGGCCAGGGCCCAGCAGAACATGCGCTGGCCCGCATGCTTGCGCAGCAGGTAGAGGATGAACACGACTGCCCCGATGGCGATGGCGGTGAAGAAGTAGCGCTGCCAGCCGCCCTGGTTCGACAGGAAGCTGAAGGCGGCGCCGGGATTGTAGGCGAGGACGAGGTTGAAGAAGCCGGTGACCGGCTTTTCCTGGCCCAGGACGAAGGTCTTGATGATGGTGAGCTTGCTGATCTGGTCCAGCAGGATCACGATGAAGGCGATGCCGATCCACGGCATCAGGCTGGGGCGCGATGAGACGGCGGAGAACGTCGGTTTCTTTTTGGTGGCCATGGCGATGAGGATGAAGGAAGAAGCGGCCCGCGGGGATGCATCCCGCGGGCCGGCCCGGGTATCGCTTACGCGAAGCGGCGCGGTTCCCCGCTGCCGAACAGGTTGCTCGTGCAGCGGCCGCACAGGCCCGGATGCGCATGGTCATGGCCGACGTCGCGGCGGTAGTGCCAGCAGCGCTCGCACTTCGCGGCTTCCGACGGGGTCACGGCCACGGCTTCCTGTTCCGCCTCCGCCACCTGCTCGACGCTGGCGGCGGACGTGATGAACACGAACTTCAGGTCGTCGTCCAGGCTCGCCAGCGCGTCGTACTTGGCGCCGGCCGCCTTCAGTGCCAGTTCGGCCTGCAGCGAAGAACCGATCGCGCCGGAGGCACGCACTTCTTCGAGCTGCTTGGTGACGTCGGCGCGCACGGCGCGCAGCAGCGTGTACTTGTCCAGCAGGGCGGCGCCGTCGGCAACCTCCGGGAACGCCCACAGCGTCTGCGTGAAGATGGTCTCGTCGCTGTCCGCGAACGCCTTCTCGCCGGCGAACACGGCCCAGGCTTCCTCGGCGGTGAAGGACAGGATCGGCGCCATCACGCGCAGCAGGCTGTGCGCGATATGCCACAGCGCGGTCTGGGCCGAGCGGCGCGCGACGGAGTCGACGCCGGTCGTGTACAGGCGGTCCTTCAGGATGTCGAGGTAGAAGCCACCCAGGTCTTCCGAACAGAAGTTCTGCAGGCGCGCCACCACCGGGTGGAACTCGTAGCGTTCGAAGTGCGCGGCGACGTCCGCCTGCAGGCGTGCCGTCTCGGCCAGCGCGTAGCGGTCGATCTCGAGCAGCTCGGCGACCGGCACGGCATGCACCGCCGGATCGAAGTCCGAGGTGTTCGCCAGCAGGAAGCGCAGCGTGTTGCGGATGCGGCGGTACGATTCCGTGACGCGCTTGAGGATCTCTTCGCCGATCGACAGCTCGCCCGTGTAGTCGGTCGATGCCACCCACAGGCGCAGGATGTCGGCGCCCAGCGTGTCGGAGATCTTCTGCGGCGCCAGCGTGTTGCCCAGCGACTTCGACATCTTCTTGCCGTTCTCGTCGACCGTGAAGCCGTGCGTCAGTAGTGCCTTGTACGGCGGACGGCCGTTGAGCATCGAGGAGGTCAGCAGCGAGGAGTGGAACCAGCCTCGGTGCTGGTCCGAGCCTTCCAGGTACAGGTCGGCCGGGAACGCCAGCTGCTCCTTGTGCGAGCCGCGCAGCACGGTCTGGTGCGTGGTGCCGGAATCGAACCACACGTCCAGCGTGTCGCGGTTCTTTTCATAGATGTCGGCGTCGTCGCCCAGCAGCTCGCGGGCGTCCAGCTTGTGCCAGGCGTCGATGCCGTTTGCTTCGATCAGCTTGGCCACTTGCTCCAGCAGTTCCGGGGTGCGGGGATGCAGCTCGCCCGTTTCCTTGTGGATGAAGAAGGCCATCGGCACGCCCCACTGGCGCTGGCGCGACAGGGTCCAGTCCGGACGGTTGGCGATCATGCCGTGCAGGCGCGCCTGGCCCCAGTCCGGGAAGAACTGGGTCTGCTCGATGCCGGCCAGGGCGGTCTCGCGCAGCGTGGCGCCGCCATCCTTCGGGGTGACGTCCATGCCGGCGAACCACTGGCTGGTGGCACGGTAGACGATCGGGGTCTTGTGGCGCCAGCAGTGCATATAGCTGTGGTCGAACATCTTCAGCTCGAACAGGGCGCCCGCGTCGGTCAGCGCGGCGCAGATCGGCTTGCTCGCTTCCCAGATCGTCATGCCGCCGAACAGCGGCAGCGTCGAGGCGAAGCGGCCGTCGCCCATCACGGGTTTCAGGATGTCGTCGTCCTTCATGCCGTGCGCCTTGCACGACTGGAAGTCTTCCAGGCCGTAGGCCGGGGCCGAGTGGACGACGCCGGTGCCGCTGTCGGTCGTCACGTAATCCGCGGTATAGACGGGCGATGTGCGGTCGTAGAAGGCGTCGGCCCGGTGCAGCGGGTGCTTGAAGCGGATGCCTTCCAGCTTCGCGCCGACCGTCTCGGCGACGACGCTGCCTTCCAGCTTGTAGCGCTGCAGCAAGCTCTCGGCCAGCTCCTTGGCGACGATCAGCAGCAGGGGCTTGCCGTCCTTTTCGGTCTTGACCAGCGCATAGGTCACTTCCGGGTGCACGTTCAGCGCCTGGTTCGACGGGATCGTCCACGGGGTCGTGGTCCAGATCACGATGAAGCCGTCGCCTTCCGGCAGTTGGTCCAGGCCGAAGGCCTGCGCCAGTTTCTCCGCTTCGGCGAACGGGAAGCCGACGTCGATCGCCGGATCGCGCTTGTCCTGGTATTCCACTTCCGCTTCGGCCAGTGCCGAGCCGCAGTCGAAGCACCAGTTGACGGGCTTCAGGCCGCGGTACACGTAACCCTTTTCCAGCAGCGTGCCGAGGGCGCGCAGTTCGTCCGCCTCGTTACCGTAGGCCATGGTCATGTACGGGTTGTCCCACTCGCCCAGCACGCCCAGGCGGATGAAGCCGGCGCGCTGGCGGTCGATCTGCTCGAGCGCATAGGCGCGCGCCTTCTGAAGCACTTCGGCAGTGGGAAGATTTTTGCCGAACTGTTTCTCGATCTGGATCTCGATCGGCATGCCGTGGCAATCCCAGCCCGGCACATAGGGCGCGTCGAAGCCGGCCATGGTGCGCGACTTGACGACCATGTCCTTCAGGATCTTGTTGACGGCGTGGCCCAGGTGGATGTCGCCGTTGGCGTACGGCGGACCGTCGTGCAGGATGAATTTCGGACGGCCTGCGGCGGCCTTGCGCACGCGTTCGTAGATCTTCTTGTCCTGCCATTGCTTGACCCAGCCCGGTTCGCGCTTGGCGAGGTCGCCGCGCATCGGGAACGGGGTGTCGGTCATATTGACCGGGTATTTGCTGTCGGGTTTCTGGGCGCCTTGCTTGCCCTGCTTGCCTGGTTTCGTATCGGACATAATGGTTCTTCTAAGGTGGACTGCTGTTGTTCGTGACGGGTGGACGGCCGCGCGCGGGAGGGCGGCCGGGACGGCCACGGTCAAATTCGGTCGGTGGCGGTGGTGGCGCCGTCGCGCCGGGCGAACCAGGCGCGGGCCTGGCGGGCATCCTGCTCGATCGCGGCGGTGAGCGTGGGCAGGTCGACGTATTTTTCCTCGTCGCGCAGCTTGGCCAGGAATTCGACGCGGACCAGCTTGCCGTAGCAGGACTGGTTCCAGTCGAAGACGTGCACTTCGAGCAGCATGCGGCCCGCGTCCTCGACGGTCGGGCGCACGCCCAGGCTGGCGACGGCCGGCAGCGGCTGGTCGGCCAGGCCGTGTACCTGCACGACGAAGATGCCTGCCAGGGCAGGGCGGTGCGCCACGCGCAGGTTCAGCGTGGGAAAGCCCAGCGTGCGGCCCAGCTTGGCGCCGTGGATCACGTGGCCGGACATGGCATAGGGATGGCCGAGCAGCGCGCGGGTCGCGTCGAAGTCGGCGGCGGCCAGCGCGGCGCGCACGGCCGAGGACGAGATGCGGGTCGCGTCGTGCAGCACCGTGGGCAGGCTGTGCACTTCGAAGCCATGGCGCTTGCCCGCTTCGGCCAGCAGCGCGACGTTGCCGGCGCGCCGGGCGCCGTAGCAGAAGTCCTCGCCCACCATCAGCCATTTCACGTGCAGGCCCTCGACCAGCACGCGCTCGGTGAAGTCTTGCGGCGACATGGCGGCGAAATGTTCGTTGAAGTGTTCGACGATGACGCGATCGACGCCGGCATTGTCCAGCGATTCGAGCTTGTCGCGCAGGTTGGCGATGCGCGCGGGCGCCTTCGACAAATCGCCGCTGCGGCGGGCGAAGTATTCGCGCGGATGCGGTTCGAACGTCATGACGGCGGATTCCAGGCCGAGCCGGCGTGCGGCCGCGGTCACGTTGGCCAACAGCGCCTGGTGTCCCCGATGGACACCGTCGAAGTTGCCGATCGTGAGTGCGCATGGGGCGCGCGCCCGGTCGTTGGGAAGTCCGCGGAATACCTTCATTCGATGTTCGTGCTTCTGGCGAAATACCAGATTATACGGCAAGTGGGATATTGCATATCTACATGCCGGGCAGGGCCCAAAACACGTCGTCCCCGCGGAGGCGGGGACCCACTTCCGGCGCAGCGATGACGCTGGCGGAACTTGGGTCCCCGCCTGCGCGGGGACGACGTGATCAAGCGGCAGCTGCCTGGATTACGCAGCCGGCTTGTTGATCGCCATGATGAAGTAGCGGGCCAGGTCGGCCGCGCCATCCTTGCCGCCCACGGTCTTGAGCGTATTGATGGCTTGCTGCTTCTTGCCGGCGGCGGCATAAGCCTCGCCCAGGTGCAGCTTGGCATCTTCCGGATACTTCAGCTTGCCCGACTTGATGGCGTTTTCCATCATCTTCAGGCCCTTGTCGGCCTGGCCGGCCTGTACCAGCGCGTAACCCAGTGCAACCAGGCCATCGTTGTCGCCCAGCTTGGTCAGCTCGGCTTCGGTGGTGGCGGCGTTCGTGGTCTGCTCGCTCAGCGACTTGTCGGCCAGGTCCTTCAGGCGCTTGTGGCGTTCGGCTTCCGCGCCGGTACCCAGTGCGCCGGCCTTGTAGCCCTTGTCGATGACCTTGACGGCTTCGGCCGGGGCCTTCGCCTGCAGCACGAGCTGGGCCATTTCCATGTACTCGCTCGGCTTCTTCATCAGGTTATTGGCCAGCTTCAGACGATAGACGTCGGTCTGCAGGCGGCTGGCGAAGCCAGGCTTGCCCTGCACGCGGTTCAGCAGATCGGTCCAGTACTGGGCCTTCGGATAGTTGGCCGCCAGCTTCTCGATGGTGCCCACGTAGCCGACCTTGTCGCCCTTCTTGAGCTGGATGTTCGCCAGCATGCCCAGCTCGTCTTCCGACAGGCGGCCGCTCTTTTCGGCGTTGCGCAGCTCGTTTTCAAGCGCGGCGACATTGCCCTGCTTGTAATAGTTCTGCATCAGGTAGGCGCGCAGCTTCGGATCGTTCTTTTCCTTCAGCTGGCGTTCGATGGCGGCGTTGGCCTTGTTCAGGTCGCCGGCGCGCATGTAGATGCCGATCAGGCCTTCCGAGAACTGGGCCTTTTCGGCAGCGGACAGCTTGCCCGAGGCGATCAGGAATTCGAAGGCCTTGGCGGCGGTATCGTAGTCGCCTGCGGCCGAAGCGGCACCGGCACGGGTGCGCTCGATCAGGTACTGTTCGTTGGCCGACTTGTTACCCACGCTGTCCAGCTGGCGCAGCGTTGCCAGGGCTTCCTTGTTCTTGCCCGCTTTCATCTGTTGCTGGGCTTGTTGCAGCGGTTTGCCGACTTCGGCGCGGAGGGTTTCAGCCGCGTATGCCGGGGCCAGGCCCACGACAGGGGCGGCAGCGGTGAATCCGAGTGCGGCCAGTGCGAGGCCGAGGTGTGCGAGGCGGAACTTGGACATTAGCGAATATCTCTCTTAAAAATAGACACGGCAGGGAAACCCTGCCGTGTTCATTATAGCCAAAGCGACTTACTGGAACTGTTCGTTACCGACCATACCGATCTTGGTAACGCCCAGACGCTGTGCCGTCGCCATGACGCCAGCAACCACCTTGTACTCGACCAGCTTGTTGGGGCGCAGGTGCACTTCCGGCTGGTTCGGCATCGCGGCGATGCTGTTCATCTTGGCTTCCAGGGACGGACGATCAGGAATCGTTTCGCCATCCCACAGGATGGTGCCGTCGAAGTCCACGTCGATCGTCACCACTTGCGGCTTTTCCGTCTGCGGCGGCGGGGTGCCAACCGGCATGTTCAGATTGACCGAGTGGTTTTGCTTCGGAATCGTGATGATCATCATAATGATGAGAACGAGCAGGACGTCGATCAGCGGCGTCATGTTCATTTCCATCATCGGTTCCGGATCGGCTCCCTTGGCGGAGCCTGAACCTACGTTCATACCCATGGTGTTTCCTTTTCAAATGTTGGGGGAGCGCGGTAGCGCCGGGCGAACCCGGCGCTACCGAAGGGATGAGCCCGGAAGGGCGATCAGCCCTTGTCCGGCGGTTCGATCACGAAACCGACCTTCTGTACCCCAGCACGTTGTGCCGTATAGATCACCCTGCCGATCGCTTCATAGCGAGTAGTCTGGTCGCCACGAACTTTCACTGCAGGTTGCGGCACCTTGACCGACTGCTCGGCGAAGAACTTGAACAGCTCATCGGTATTAACGATGTGCGTCTGGTTCCAGTACATCTCGCCTTCGGAAGTCACCGTGATGTTGATGTCTTCCGGCTTGGTCTTGGTAACCTGGTTCGTCTCGGCCGGCAGAGCCACCGTTTTCAGCTTGAGAACGACCGGGCTGGTGATCAGGAAGATGATCAGAAGAACCAACATGATGTCGACGAGCGGCGTCGTGTTGATCTCTGACATCACGGCATCATCATCTCCGGAATCGGAGCCGACACTCATTGCCATAATTTAGCCCACTTTCTTGGCGCCCGCAGCGCGAGCAGCTTCCGAGGTCGACATGGCGCCCGAGATCAGGACCGAGTGCACGTCGGCGCTGAACGAACGGATGTCTTCCATTGCTGCCTTGTTGCGGCGAACCAGCCAGTTGTAACCCAGAACTGCCGGAACTGCGACGAACAGACCGAAGGCGGTCATGATCAGCGCTTCACCCACCGGACCTGCGACCTTGTCGATCGAGGCGTTACCCGACATACCGATGGCGGTCAGTGCGTTGTAGATGCCCCAGACGGTACCGAACAGACCGATGAACGGCGAGGTCGAACCGACGGTTGCCAGGAACGACAGGCCATCCTGCAGGCGCGATTGAACTTTCTCAACCGAACGCTGGATCTGCATGGTCACCCAGGTCGACAGGTCGATCTGCTCGAGCAGGGCGCCGTCGTGGTGCTGGGTTGCCTTGGTGCCGGTTTCGGCGATGAAGCGGAACGGCGAGCCGTCCTTCAGTTGTGCCGAGCCAGCAGCGATCGACGGTGCTTTCCAGAATTTCTGGGTGGCTTCCTTCGACTGGCGCATCACTTTCGACTGGTCCAGCAGCTTGGTGATGATGATGTACCACGAACCCATCGACATCAGCGACAGAATGATGATGGTGCCCTTGTTGACGAAGTCGCCTTCGTGCCACATGGCGCTGAAGCCGTACGGGTTGGCGACTTCTTCTTTCGTGCCGGCAGCGGCCGGGGCTGCAGGAGCGGCGCCGTCAGCGGCCGGAGCGGCTGCAGCGTCTGCGGCCGGAGCCGGTGCAGCGGCGTCGGCCGGTGCGCTTGCCGCCGGAGCAGCAGCCTGGTCTTGGGCGAAGGCCGGAGCCGACACCAGCGCCGATGCCGCCGTTACCGAGAACAGGACTGCCGCCAGCATAGCGGACAAACGGGTATTCTTAAACATGCTTCCTCCAAAATTATAAAATAGACAGTTCGCTGAACTAATTAGCAACGAAAATCACAGAGTGAGACGATCTTCCGTCTCGGTTTTATTCCAGCGTCCAGACGTACTGCACCGCTGTCCATGCCTCTTTCGGCTGACCGTTCTCGGTCCCCGGCTTGAATCGGCATTTGCTCAGAGCCGATTGGGCGGCTCGGTCCAAGTCGCGGAAGCCACTCGACTTCTGCAGCTTCGATTCCTTCACGGCGCCATCGACGGCGATCAGGAACTGCAGGGTGGTGGTACCGGTTTCTTCGTTACGCAGCGACGACTTCGGGTATTCCGGACGCGAGCAGGTATTGAAGTCGGCGACCGCATCGGTACGGCTCGGACCCACGGCCTTGGCAGGCGGAGCCGGCGGTGCCGGAGGTGCCGGCGGTGCCAGGTCGCGTTGCGGCGGCGGCGTATTGGTTGCAGCGGCGATCGTGTTTTGCGGCGGCGGCGGCTGCTGCACTTGCACCTCGACCGGCGGGATGAACGGAGGCGGCGGGGCCTTCATTTCCGGCGGTGGCGGCGGCGGCGGCGTTTCCGGCGGCGGCGGCGGCTTCACTTCTTCGATCAGCTTGGTTTCCACAGCTTCGGTCATCTTGGTGACGATCCGGGTGCCCAGGCCATTGACGATGGCCCACGCTACCAGAACGTGCAACACGACGACGATGGCTATGCCTGTTAAATTCTTCCCGGGTTTCTTATCATGCGAAAAATTCATGCCATATTTCTCCAATACCATCTCTTTTTGTTGCTACTAAACCCACTAAATACGACAGAAACCTAAGGGCCGCATCCGGGACATCGAAGAATTATACCTACGAATTCTTTTTTGCACATACATTTTTATACCTCCAATGAGCAGCTAACTGCCTGTAAAAACAAGTAAAGCAGGTCATCAGGATGGTGTGGGGGCGGGCGGCCTCGGGCCGTCGGAAAGCTGTGCTTGAAGGTGTCGGGTTTCTTCCTTTCATGATGTGTGGAACATAAGGGGAAGCGTTAAATTTGCCATATTTTCGCTGCCGGTTTTATCTTATGGCAAATAACGTTTGTTTAAGCGAAGTGCCTTTCTACTAACTATATCCAAGTTTCATGGCCGTGTGCGTACTATTGAACATGCCTATACAAGAAACTGGCCATAAGACTTTCTTATGTAAAGATTGGTCGTCGCTATGGCTGCCAGGCACGATGGTAGTAGTTCGACTACATCGAGCTGGTCAGTCGTTGGACATGGAGGGGATGGGAAAGTGCCTGCGCCGAACGGCGCAGGCCGAAAAGATCAATAGCGTGCGCGCTTTTCGCGGCGGCACTCGAGGCTGCTGACGACGCGACCGGACGGGTCGACCGTTTCCAGGCGCACGTCGAAGCCCCACAGCCGGGCCACGTGCTTGAGCACTTCATGCGCCTGCTGGTTCAGCGGCCGGCGCTGGAACTGCGTGTGGCGCAGGGTCAGCGCCCGGTCGTCGCGCGTATTGACTTGCCAGACCTGGATGTTCGGCTCGCGGTTCCCCAGGTTGTACTGCTCGGCCAACTGCTGGCGCACGTAGCGGTAGCCGGCCTCGTCGTGGATGGCGGAGATCGTCAGCTTGTCGCTGCGGTCGTCGTCCAGCACGGCGAAGAAGTGGAAGTCGCGGATCAGCTTGGGCGACAGGTACTGGGCAATGAAGCTCTCGTCCTTGAAATTGCGCATCGCAAAGTCGAGCGTCTTGAGCCAGTCGCTGCCGGCGATGTCCGGGAACCAAGTGCGGTCCTCGTCGGTCGGGTCCTCGCAGATGCGCTTGATGTCGGTCATCATGGCGAAACCCAGGGCATACGGGTTGATGCCGTTGTAATAGGGGCTGGTGGCGGCCGGCTGGTACACGACGTTCGTATGGCTTTGCAGGAACTCGAGCATGAAGCCGTCGCCGACGATGCCCTCTTTATATAGTTCCTGCAGAATCGTGTAGTGCCAGAACGTGGCCCAACCCTCGTTCATGACCTGGGTCTGGCGCTGCGGATAGAAATACTGGGAGATCTTGCGCGTGATCCGCACCAGCTCGCGCTGCCAGGGTTCCAGCAGCGGCGCGTACTTCTCGATGAAGTACAGCAGGTTTTCCTCGGGCTCGGGCGGGAAGCGTGTCGGTGCCTGGTCGCGCACCTGTTCCTCGCGCCGCGGCAGGGTACGCCACAGCTCGTTCACCTGGGTCTGGATATATTCTTCGCGTTCCTTCTGGCGCGCCGCTTCCTGCACCACGGACAGCTTGGCCGGCCGCTTGTAGCGGTCGACGCCGTAGTTCTGCAGCGCGTGGCAGGAATCGAGCACTTCCTCGACGGCGTCGATGCCGTGCCGCTGCTCGCATTCGGCAATATAGTTCTTGGCAAACACCATATAGTCGACGATGGCGTCGGCATCGGTCCAGGTGCGGAACAGGTAATTCCCCTTGAAGAAGGAATTGTGGCCGTAGGCGGCGTGGGCGATCACCAGCGCCTGCATCGTCAGGCTGTTTTCCTCCATCAGGTAGGCGATGCAGGGATTCGAATTGATGACGATCTCGTACGCCAGCCCCATCTGGCCGCGGCGGTAGCTTTTTTCCGTCGACAGGAAATGCTTGCCGAAGGACCAGTGGCTGTACGAGACCGGCATGCCGACCGATGCATATGCATCCATCATCTGTTCGGCAGTGATGATCTCGAGCTGGTTCGGATAGGTGTCCAGGCCGAATTTCTTGGCGACCCGGCCGATTTCGTTGTGCGCCTGTTCGATCAGGTCGAACGTCCATTCGGACTGGTCGGGCAGGGCGCGCGGGTTCTTGGGATCTCGTGGCATGAGCGGGCCTCGCGTGTGCAGGTGCTGCGTGTCTATTTAGGCTGCTTCTTGAACAGTTCGCGGAACACCGGGTAGATGTCGGACGGCGTCACGATCTTCTGCATCGCGAAGTTCTGGTGCGTGGCGGCCACCTCGGTGTACTGCTCCCACAGGTTCTGCGGCGGGCCGTCGGTGATCTCGACATAGGTGTAGTACTGGACCTTGGGCATGATCGTGCTGGTCAGCAGTTGCTTGCACAGCAGGGAGTCGTTATCCCAGTTGTCGCCGTCCGAGGCTTGCGCGACGTAGCTGTTCCAGTCGCCGCTGCTGTAGCGTTCGGAGATCACCTTGCCCAGCAGGTGCAGGGCCGAGGACACCACGGTGCCGCCCGATTCGCGCGAGTGGAAGAACTCGTTCTCGTCGACCTCGGCCGCGGCCGTATGGTGGCGGATGAAGACGACGTCGATCTTCTCGTACATACGCTTCAGGAACAGGTACAGCAGGATGAAGAAGCGCTTGGCCGTGTCCTTGCGGCTCTCGTCCATCGAGCCCGACACGTCCATGATGCAGAACATCACGGCCGCCGTCGACGGCTTGGGGATCTTGATCCGGTTGCTGTAGCGCAGGTCGATCGGGTCGATGAACGGGATCGCCAGCAGGCGCGTGTGCAGGTGGTGGATCTTGTGCTTGAGTTCGACGACCCGCGGGTCGTCGTCGGGCACGCCTTCCTCATGCAGGTCGCGTAATTCGTGTTCGAGGGCGGTGAGGGACTTGCGCGAGGTGCCGCCGACGGCGATGCGCCGTCCCAGTGCGCCGCGCAGCGAGCGCAGCACGTGGATGTTCGACGGCGTGCCGGAAATGTTGTAGCCGGCGCGCTGGTTCTTGTATTCGACGACCTGGGTCAGCTGCGTCTTGACGAGGTTGGGCAGCTCGAGGTCTTCGAAGAAGTAGTTCATGAATTCTTCGCGGCTGAGCTCGAAGATGAAGTCGTCTTCGGTCGTCTGCTCGCTGTTGCCCGCCTTGCCGCGGCCGGCGCCGCCGCCTCCACCGCGCGGACGATTGAACTGGTCGCCTTTCTGGTATTCGGTATTGCCGGGGTTGACGGTTTCCCAGACACCGCCATGGGCGTGTCCGAAGCGTGGCTCGTTCACGTCCTTGACGGGAATCGAGACCTTTTCGCCATTTTCGATGTCGGTGATCGAGCGACCCTTGATCGCCCGGCCCACTGCATCCTTGATTTGCGTCTTGTAGCGTCGCAAGAAGCGTTCGCGGTTGACCGCAGACTTGTTCTTGCCCTGCAAGCGACGGTCGATGAGGTAAGTCAAAACAGGCCTCCTGCTGAAATTCGCGGCGGGCCGGATGTTCCTTCCCGGTGCCCTATCTTACCCCGCTTTGGATGGAGGCGTGATAAACCTACTGCGCGTTGCGCAAGCGGCCTGCGATGCTCGCCGTACCGTAAGTACGGCTGCGCTTCTCGGCCACTTGCGCTTCCGCTCGCTACGGTTTCTCACGCCCCTGCGAAGCCAACGCGGGGCATACAAACTTCCTTACGAGGACTTCCTGACTCGGAGATACCACTCGCACAGGAGACGCACTTGTTTCGGGGTGTACCCCTTCTCGACCATGCGCGCGACGAAGTCGGCGTGCTTGGTGGCGTCCTCGGTGCTCGCCTTCGCATTGAAGGAAATGACCGGCAGCAGTTCTTCCGTATTCGAGAACATTTTCTTCTCGATGACGGTGCGGAACTTTTCATAGCTGGTCCAGGCCGGGTTCTTGCCGCCGTTGGTGGCGCGGGCCCGCAGTGCGAAGTTGACGATCTCGTTGCGGAAATCCTTCGGATTCGAGATGCCGGCCGGCTTCTCGATCTTCTCCAGCTCGGCATTCAGCGATTCGCGGTCGAAGCTTTCGCCCGTGTCCGGATCGCGGAATTCCTGGTCCTGGATCCAGAAGTCGGCAAACGTCACGTAGCGGTCGAAGATGTTCTGGCCGTATTCCGAATAGCTTTCCAGGTAGGCCGTCTGGATTTCCTTGCCGATGAAGTCGACGTAGCGCTGCGCCAGGTGCTCCTTGATATAGGAGAGGTAGCGCTGCTCGGTCTCGGGCGGGAACTGCTCGCGCTCGATCTGCTGTTCGAGCACGTACAGCAGGTGCACCGGGTTGGCCGCCACTTCGGTATTGTCGAAGTTGAAGACCTTGGACAGGATCTTGAACGCGAAGCGCGTCGACAGCCCGTTCATGCCCTCGTCCACGCCGGCATAGTCGACGTACTCGTGCAGTGACTTGGCCTTCGGGTCGGTGTCCTTCAGGTTTTCGCCGTCGTAGACCAGCATCTTCGAATAGACGCTCGAGTTTTCCGGATCCTTCAGGCGCGACAGGATGGCGAACTGCGACATCATGCGCAGCGTGCCCGGCGCGCACGGCGCCTTGTCGAGCGAGGAGTTGCGCAGCAGCTTGTCGTAGATCTTGATTTCGTCCGACACGCGCAGGCAATACGGCACCTTGACGATATAGATACGGTCGAGGAACGCCTCGTTGTTGCGGTTGTTGCGGAAGGTCTTCCACTCGGATTCGTTCGAGTGCGCCAGCACGATGCCTTCGAAGGGGATCGCGCCGAAGCCCTCGGTCCCCTTGTAGTTGCCTTCCTGGGTGGCCGTCAGCAGCGGGTGCAGCACCTTGATCGGCGCCTTGAACATCTCGACGAATTCCATCAGGCCCTGGTTGGCCAGGCACAGGCCGCCGGAATAGCTGTAGGCATCCGGATCGTCCTGGGAATAGTCCTCGAGCTTGCGGATGTCGACCTTGCCGACCAGGGAGGAGATGTCCTGGTTGTTCTCGTCGCCCGGTTCGGTCTTGGCGATCGCGATCTGTTTCAGGATCGACGGATAGCGCTTGACCACGCGGAACTTGTTGATGTCGCCGCCGAACTCGTGCAGGCGTTTCACCGCCCAAGGGCTCGGCACGTTGCGCAGATAGCGGCGCGGAATGCCGTAGTCCTCTTCCAGAATGGCGCCGTCTTCCACTTCGCTGAACAGCCCCAGCGGCGATTCGTTGACGGGCGAACCCTTGATCGCGAAGAACGGCACCTGTTCCATCAGGGACTTGAGTTTCTCGGCGATCGACGACTTGCCGCCGCCGACCGGACCCAGCAGGTACAGGATCTGCTTGCGTTCTTCCAGGCCTTGCGCGGCATGGCGGAAATAGGAAACGACCTGCTCGATCGCTTCCTCCATGCCGTAGAACTCGCGGAAAGCGGGGTACGTCTTGATGACCTTGTTGGCGAAGATGCGCGACAGGCGCGGGTCGAGGCGGGTATCGACCAGGGTGGGTTCGCCGATGGCGGCCAGCATGCGCTCGGGAGCGCTGGCGTAAGTCAGGGGATCTTTTTTGCAGAGCTGGAGATACTCCGACAGCGAGTATTCCTCTTCCCGGGTACGCTCGTAGCGGGCAGCGTAATTATCAAATATGGTCATGTGAATGTCCTCTAATGAGCTAACAACTGATCACTGTCCGACGGCCTGTAGGTTGGCCGTCCAAGCCCCGGTATTGGCAGATGCCGGAAAAGCATCGCTGTTCTTGTTCGGGGTCGCCGTTTGAGTCTGGAGGTCAGATGAAGGGAAGTCCCTATCCTGGTCTGACACAAAACGAAGGGCGATGTTCTTGTTCTCATCCGGTATGGACCGGTTCGATAGCGCCCGCTGAGAGCGTCTAATTACGCATATGAAATTTATTATGTGCCTATTAGTTCTCGAAGTCAAAACAGCGGAGCGCACGTGTGCGATGAACTGCCAAGTCTTTGAAACGAATAAGAAATAACTATTTTCGGTGGTGCGTTTTTTGCGTCGTCGACCATACCGATTGGCAGGGTCCGGCGTGGCGCTCCGCGCGCGGCTTTTGGCCCCGCGGAGACATTCATGTTTGTCAAAAGTCAAATAGATAGTGCACGAAGTTGCCGGGCGGTGGCGCACGCGTATCCATGCCGGGCAGCGCTTGCAGACGCGGCGGAAACGGCGGGGCGGGGCCGGTCGCGTCCCCGCATGCGCTACACTGCTGCCTTGTGAACCAGACCACACGGTCCATCGTGGAGAAAACATGCTGAACGAACAGCTGCGCCAGGTGTTGCAGGCGATGCCCAAGGCAGAATTGCACATTCATATCGAAGGCTCGCTCGAGCCCGAGCTGATTTTTGAGCTTGCGCAAAGAAACGCAGTCTCCTTACCGTATCCCTCGGTAGAAGCGTTGCGCGAAGCGTACGCTTTCACCGATCTGCAATCATTCCTGGATATTTACTATGCCGGCGCCAGCGTCCTGCTGACCGAGCAGGATTTCTACGACATGACCGCGGCCTACCTGCGCCGCGCGGCGGCCGACAACGTGCGCCATACCGAGATCTTCTTCGATCCGCAGACCCACACGGCGCGCGGCATTCCGTTCAAGACCGCCATCGACGGCATCTGGCGCGCCTGCCAGGACAGCCCCGTCAGCGCCACGCTGATCATGTGCTTCCTGCGCCACCTGTCCGAGGAAGAGGCCATCGCCACGCTGGAAGAGTCGCTGCCGTACCGCGACAAGTTCATCGGCGTGGGCCTCGATTCGTCCGAGGTCGGCCACCCGCCGGAAAAATTCGCGCGCGTGTTCGAGCGTGCCCGCCAGCTCGGGCTGCACCTCGTCGCGCACGCGGGCGAAGAGGGCCCGCCGGCCTATATCGAGAGCGCGCTGGACGTGCTGAACGTCGAGCGCATCGACCACGGCGTGCGCAGCCTGGATTCGCCGGCGCTGGTCGAGCGCCTGGCGCGCGAGCGCATGGCATTGACCGTGTGCCCGCTGTCGAACATCAAGCTGCGCGTATTCGACGTGATGGGCAGCCATAACCTGCGCCGCCTGCTGGACGCGGGCCTGGCCGTCACCGTCAACTCGGACGACCCGGCCTATTTCGGCGGCTACGTCAACGACAACTACCTGGCCGCCTTCGACGCGCTGCCGCTCGACGTCGGCCATGCCCGCACGCTGGCGCGCAACAGCTTCGAAGCCGCCTTCCTCGAGCCCGAGCAGAAGCGCGCCTTCCTGGCCGAAGTCGACGCCTTCTTCGAACAGCACCAAGACCATCCCTGACGGTAAAGGCCGCACCGCGATGCTGATCCAATCCCTGCGAATGACGGCGCGCGACTGGCGCGCCGGCGAACTGCGCTTCCTGCTGGTGGCGCTGGTGGTCGCCGTGGCGGCCTTGTCCGCCGTCGGCTTCTTCGTCGACCGCATGCGCAGCGGATTGACGCGCGATGCGCGCCAGCTGCTGGGCGCCGACCTGCTGGTCAACGCCGACCAGCCGCTGCCCGCACCCTGGCGCGAGGAGGCGCAGCGGCGCGGCCTGGTGCTGGCCGATACCGTCACCTTCCCCAGCATGGCGCAGGCCGGGCAGGGGGACGATTCGCAGGCCCTGCTGTCGTCCGTGAAGGCGGTATCGAGCGGTTATCCGCTGCGCGGCCAGCTGCGCACGACGACGAGTCCGGAAGACGCCAGCGAAGCGCTGGGCGATGCCGCCGGCGGCGTGCCGGCCCCCGGCACCGTCTGGGTCGACGTCAACCTGCTGCCGCCGCTGAAGGTGAAGGTCGGCAGCAGCGTCCAGCTGGGCGACAAGACCTTCAGGATCGCGCGCCTGATCGCGACGGAGCCGGACCGCGGCGCATCGTTCTCGAACTTCGCGCCGCGCGTGATGCTGAACCTGGCCGACCTGAAGGCGACGGGCCTGGTCGACAACTATGCGCGCGTAACTTACCGCATGCAGGTCGCGGGACCGTCG
Source organism: uncultured Massilia sp. (assembly GCA_963529995.1). Classification (GTDB taxonomy): domain Bacteria; phylum Pseudomonadota; class Gammaproteobacteria; order Burkholderiales; family Burkholderiaceae_D; genus Telluria. Next base: position 54,158 of record CAUSCY010000022.1, read on the forward strand.
GCCAACGACCCGCGCGCCGTGCAGGACTACGAAGCGTGGCTGCGCGCGCGCATCGCGCAGGACAACGTCAAGGGCGTGCGCATCGAGACGCTGGAAAACGGCCGTCCCGAAATGCGCAACACGATCGACCGCGCCGAGCGCTTCCTGTCGCTCGTGAGCCTGTTGTCGGCGATGCTGGCGGCGGTGGCCGTGGCGATGGCCGCGCGCCGTTTCATGCAGCGCCACCTCGATGCCGTCGCCATGCTGCGCTGCCTGGGCATGACGCAGAACGAGGTCGGCATCCTGTTCCTCGTCGAATTCGCGATCGTGGGCCTGGCGGGCAGCGTGCTGGGCGTGCTGGTCGGCTTCGGCGCCCACTTCGTGCTGCTGGAAGCGGTCAGGAACCTGATTCCGGCCGAACTGCCGCCCGTCTCGCCGCTGCCGGCGCTGCAGGGCGTCGCCACGGGCATGCTGCTGCTGGTCGGCTTCGCGCTGGCGCCCGTCCTGCAACTGCGCAACGTGCCGCACAACCGCGTGATCCGGCGCGAGCAGGCGGCCCCGCGCCCGGCCGCGCTGGCCACCTACGGCCTGGGCACCGCCGTCTTCGTCGGCCTGCTGCTGTGGCAGGCCGGCGACGTGCGCCTGGCGCTGCTGACGGCCGGCGGTTTCCTCGGCGGCTTCGCCGTGTTCGCCCTGGTCGGCTGGCTGGCGCTGCTGGGCCTGAAGCGCCTGCGCACCCTGTTCAAGCACCAGGCCTGGCGCTTCGCCATCACGTCGCTGCAGCGCCGTCCCGGCGCCACCGTCGTGCAGATCGTGTCGCTGTCGCTGGGCCTGATGGCCCTGCTGGTGCTGACCGTCGTGCGCGGCGACCTGATGGCGGCCTGGCGCCTGGCCACGCCGGCCGATGCGCCGAACCGCTTCATCATCAACATCCAGCCGGACCAGCGCGAGGGCGTGGCCAGGCAGATCGTCGGGGCCGGCGTCGCGCGTCCGGTGCTGTATCCGATGATCCGAGGACGCCTCGTCGCCGTGAACGGCGAGGCCGTCACGAAGGACACCTATACCGAAGACCGCGCGCGCGGCCTGGCCGAGCGCGAATTCAATCTGTCCAGCACGGCCGAGCTGCCGGCCGGGAACGAGATCTCGAGCGGCACGTGGTACCGTGACGCGGCCGGCGTGGCCGAAGCCTCGGTCGAGCAGGGCCTGGCGAACACGCTGCGCCTGAAGCTGGGCGACACCATGCGCTTCGACATGGGCGGCCAGATCGTCGAGGCGAAGATCACCAGCCTGCGCAAGCTCGAATGGGGTTCGATGCGCGCCAACTTCTTCGTCATCATCAACCCGGCGGCCATGCGCGATGCGCCCACGACCTATATGACGGCGTTCCACCTGCCGGCGCGCGGCATCGGCCTGGCCAACAGCCTGACGCGCGCCTTCCCGAACCTGACCGTGATCGACGTCAGCGGCATCATCCGCCAGCTGCAGGACGTGCTCGACCAGGTCGTCGTCGCCGTCGAATTCCTGTTCCTGTTCACGCTCGCCTCGGGCGTGCTGGTGCTGTATGCGGCCTTGATGGGATCGCAGTCCGAGCGCACGCGCGAAGCGGGCCTGCTGCGCGCGCTGGGCGCCACCCGCAGCCAGCTGGCCCAGGCCCAGCGCATCGAATTCGCGCTGGTGGGCGGCCTGTCCGGCCTGCTGGCGGCGACGGGCGCGGCGGGACTCGGCTGGGCGCTGGCCGAATACCAGTTCAAGTTCCCCTGGCACGTCGAGCCGCAGGTGTGGGTCGCGGGCCTCGTGGCCGGCGCCGTGTGCGCGCTGGTGGGCGGCTGGCTGGGCTTGCGCAACGTGCTGCGCCAGCCGCCGTTGCAGACGCTGCGCGAAGCATAGGGGTCAGAGCCCGGTTTTGCTTTTCGAGGGGCTCTGACCCCGGTGTTGAACGGAGCCGTGGGGGCGCGCGGCCGGCGTAGGCACCACGTGCCCACCGTGACGCCGCGCCGCCACAGCGCCTCTCGCGCCGTGCGCGGCGGTGCGCTATCATGGACGGATGTCCGAACCCCAATCTACCCAAGATACCGACGTGCAGGAAGAACAACAGGATTCCCGCACGATGTATGAACTCATCGGCGGCGAGGCCCGGCTGCGCGAACTGGTCGACCGCTTCTACGACCTGATGCAGCTGGAAGGCGACTTCGCCGGCATCCACGCGATGCACCCGGTGCCGAACGACGGCTCGCGCGACAAGCTGTTCATGTTCCTGTCCGGCTGGATGGGCGGCCCGAACCTGTTCATCGAACGCTACGGCCACCCGATGCTGCGCGCGCGCCACCTGCCGTTCGCGATCGGCACCTCCGAGCGCGACCAGTGGCTGCGCTGCATGGCGATGGCGCTGGAAGACATGGGCTACGACTACGAGTTGCGCCTGCGCCTGATGAACGCCTTCTTCCAGACCGCGGACTGGATGCGTAATCGTCCCCACTGAGCTTCCACTGAGTCTACACATGCCGACGCTTGAATTCATCGTGCTGGCACTCGCGCTGCTGGCCATGCTCGCGCTGCAGCTGGTGCTGCTCGCGCGCGCGCGCGCAGGCGCCGAGAGCGGCGGCGAACGCCACGCCTTCGAGCGCCTGGAGCGCGAACTGCGCATGGAGCTGCAATCCAGCGCCCAGGCCACGCGCCAGGAACTGGCCGCCCACCTGGCCCAGAACCAGGCCGCCGTCGCCCAGCAACTGGAGAATATGCGGCAGCAGATCCAGCTGGCCTCCCAGGGCGGACGCGAGGAGCAGGCGCGCGCGCTGAAGCGCTTTTCCGACACGCTCAACGGCGCGCTGGCCAACCTCACCGAATCGAACGCCCAGCGCATGCTGGAAGTGCGCGCCACGCTCGAGCACAAGATCCGCGACCTGCAGACCGACAATGCCAAGCGCCTCGAGGAGATGCGCCAGACCGTCGACGAGAAGCTGCACGCGACGCTGGAAACGCGCCTGACCGAATCGTTCCGCCAGGTGTCGGACCGCCTGGAAAAGGTGCACCAGGGCCTGGGCGAGATGCAGCAGCTGGCCGTGGGCGTCGGCGACCTGAAACGCGTGCTGGTGAACGTGAAGACGCGCGGCACCTGGGGCGAGGTGCAGCTGGAGATGCTGCTCGAGCAGGTGCTCACGGTCGACCAGTACGCCAAGAACGTCGAAACCGTACGCGGCTCGAACGCGCGCGTCGAATTCGCGATCAAGCTGCCCGGCGTCGTCGACGGCGGCCCGCCCCTGTGGCTGCCGATCGACGCCAAGTTCCCGAAGGAGCAGTACGAGCGCCTGCTGGAAGCAGCCGAGCAGGGCGACGCGGACGGCGTGGCGCGCGCCGGCGCCGAGCTGGAACGCGCCGTGCGCGGCGAAGCGAAGACCATCTGCGACAAATACCTGGCCCCGCCGGCCACCACCGATTTCGCCATCCTGTTCCTGCCGACCGAGGGTCTGTACGCGGAGGTCATGCGCCGCCCCGGCCTGGCCGACGACCTGCAGCGTACCTTGCGCGTGACGATCGCGGGCCCGTCGACGCTGGCCGCACTGCTCAACAGCCTGCAGATGGGCTTCCGCACGCTGGCGCTGGAAAAGCGCTCGTCGGAAGTGTGGCAGGTGCTGGGCGCCGTGAAGACGGAATTCGGCAAGTTCGGCGACGTGCTGGCCCAGACCAAGCTGACGCTGGAGCGGGCCGCCAAGAACATCGAAAGCGCCGAGGTCCGCAGCCGCCAGATGGCGCGCAAATTGAAATCGGTGGAGGCGTTGCCGAGCGAGGCGGCGCAGTTGATGTTGGGTGGGCAGGCCGCCGACGCCGACGAATGATCGGCGGGTGATGGTGGGCACGTGGTGCCCACCCTACGTCCAATGCAACCGTAGGGTGGGCATCACATGCTCACCGCACCCGTGGCGCCGCCTGCATCATTCGAAATTTCCCCAATTCGGATCGTCCCCGCCGCCCCAATCGGCGGGATACGCACCATTCTTCACGTACCGATGGATCGTCGAATACGGCCAATCGATGGCCCGTTTCACGTATCCGTGACGTACCGGGTTGTAATGGATGTAATCGAGGTGCCGTTCGAAGTCCCGATCGTCGCGGATCTGGTGTTCCCAGAAGCGCCGTTGCCAGATCGCCGATTCGCGATGGTTGCGCGCAGATGCAGTACGTTGCGTGGCGGCGCAGTCGGCCGCGAAATGGGACACCGAACGTTTCAGCAGCGCCCAGCGGGTCGAGTAATCGTGATCGCCCTCGGGCAGTGTCCAGATGCAGTGCAGGTGATCCGGCAGCAGTACCCAGCCGTCGATCGCGAACGGGCGGGCGACGCGCAGATTCAGAAGAGCGGTGCGCAGTGCATGGCGGATGGGATCCGCGCACAGGATCGGTCGCCGGTCGAAGGCGACGAGCGTGAAGAAGAACACGGAGCCGGTGCGGGAACGCAGGTAGCGGGGCATGGTGCCCCGATGGTATCCCGCGCCGGATGCCGCCGATGGCGGTGGATCAGATCAGGCCATCGAACAGGATGACGTCGACCAGGTCTCCGGGCTGTACCGTATCCTGCTCATCTCCCAGCACCACCATGCAATTCGCCTCCGACATCGACCTCAGGATGCCCGACCCCTGCGCGCCCGTGATGCGCACTTCCGGCAGGCCGTCGGCGCCCTGGCTCAGGATGCCGCGCTGGTATTCGGTGCGGCCGGGCTTCTTGCGGATCGTGGCGCTCGAACGTGCTTTCACCGGGACCAGCTGGGATTCGGCGCCCATCATGCGCAGCAGCGCGTCGCGGGCGAAGAAGTAGAACGAGACCATCACGGCGACCGGGTTGCCCGGCAGGCCGAACAGGAAGGCGCTGCGGCCGTTCGAGGCGATGCGGCCGAAGGCCAGCGGGCGGCCCGGGCGCATGCCGATCTTCCAGAACGTGACGTCGCCCAGGCGCGCCATGATGTCGCGCGTGTAGTCGGCCGCGCCCACCGAGACGCCACCGGAAGTGATGATGGCGTCGGCGTTCTCGCAGGCTTCGCGCAGCGCCGCTTCCAGCGCCTGCGGATCGTCGCGCACCACGCCCATGTCGATCAGGTCGCAGCCGAGGCGCTGCAGCATGCCGTGGATGGTGTAGCGGTTGCTGTCGTAGACGCAGCCTTCGTCGAGCGCCTGGCCGATCGAGCGCAGTTCGTCGCCGGTGGAGAAGAAGGCGACGCGCAGGCGCCGCTGCACCGGCACCTCGGCCACGCCGAGGGAGGCCAGCAGGCCCAGGTCGGCCGGTCGCACGATGCGCCCGCGCGTCAAGGCGGCGCTGCCGCGCTTGAGGTCTTCGCCGGCCAGGCGGCGATTGTCGCCGGCGCGCAGCGTGCCCGGCGCCAGCACGATTTCCTGGCCCTCGACCGTCGCGAATTCCTGCGGCACGACGCTGTCGCACCCCTGCGGCATCACGCCGCCCGTCATGATGCGGATGCATTCGCCCGCCTGCGGCACGCCGTCGAAGGCGCGGCCGGCATAGGTGGTGCCGACGACGCGCAGGCGCGTGGGCGCATCCGCCAGCAGGTCGGCGCCGCGCAGCGCGTAGCCGTCCATGGCCGAATTGTCGTGCGCCGGCACGTCGATCGGCGAGATGACGTCGCGGGCCAGCACGCGGCCCAAGGCGGCACGCAGCGCGACATGTTCGATGGTATGCACGGGCGTGACGAAGTCGCGGATGATGCGCTGGGCGTCGCGTACCGGCAGGTCGTCCGGGTTGTAGGCGGCCAGGCAGCCGGCGACGTCCGCCAGGCGCGCGGGACGTACGGTATCGAATTGTTCCAGCTCTTGCCGGGTATTGATGTTGCGGAACGCATCCGCGTCCTCGAACAGGACTTCGGCTACCTTGATCTGCGGGTACCAGCCGTCCATGCGCCGTCCGCCGCCATCCAGGTAGGCGCTGAGCACGGGCTCCAGCGACGTCTTCATCAGCGCGAACACGGGGTGCACCTGGCGCTGCCCGTTCTCTTCGGTGACGGCCACGGCGAGGTCGGCGCCGGCCGCTTCCAGGCCGGCGGCCAGGCGCGCGGCCAGGTCGGACGGCAGGAACGGGGAGTCGCACGGCGCGGTGAGCAGGTAGGCGGTGCCGCAACGGCGCAGGCCTGCCTGCAGTCCTGCCAGGGGACCGGCAAAGCCGGGCGTGTCGTCCGGCCAGACCGGCACGCCCAGCGCCGCGTAGTCGTCGAGGTTGCGGTTGGCATTGATGGCGGCGTGCGCCACCTGCGGTGCCAGGCGCGCCAGCACGTGGGCGGCCATGGTGGACCCGCCGAACGGCTGCAGCCCCTTGTCGACGTTGCCCATGCGCGTGCCGCGTCCGCCCGCGAGGACCAGGCCGCCGATCGATTCTTTCTTCATATTGTTATCCGCTGCTGGTTGCTTAGCCACCGATATACGACATTTCGATCTTGCGTGCGTCGCGGCCCGTGACGAGTCCCTCGGTATTGATCGTGCGCGTTTCCGAATAGCGGTCGGCGCGCGCGCGCCACATGTGGGCGATGGCGGACGACAGTTCCGCTTCGCTGCGACCCTCGCGGAGCAGGGCGCGCAGGTCGTGGCCGCGGGTGGCGAACAGGCAGGTGTACAGCTTGCCCTCGGTCGACAGGCGGATGCGCGAGCAATCCTGGCAGAAGGCTTGCGTGACGCTGGAGATCATGCCGACCTCGCCGCCGCCGTCGACGTAGCGCCAGCGCGACGCCGTCTCGCCCGCATAGTTCGGGTCGATGGCTGCGAGCGGCATCTCGGCCGAGATGCGCCGCACCACCTCGCCCGACGGCACCACTTCATCCATGTTCCAGCCGTTCGAGGCGCCCACGTCCATGTATTCGATGAAGCGCAGGATATAGGGCGAGCCCTTGAAGTGGCGCGCCATCGGCAGGATCTGGTCGTCGTTCATGCCGCCCTTGACCACCATATTGACCTTGATCGGACCCAGGCCCGCGGCATGCGCGGCCTCGATGCCGTTCAGGACGTCGGCCACGGAAAAGTCGACGTCGTTCATGCGCCGGAACACGGTGTCGTCGATCGCGTCGAGCGAGACGGTGACGCGGTCCAGGCCCGCATCCTTGAGCGTGCGCGCCTTGCGCGCCAGCAGCGAACCGTTGGTGGTGAGGGTCAGGTCGAGCGGCCGGCCGGACGGCGTCTCCAGCGCGCGCAGCTGGGCCACGAGGCGCTCCAGGTCCTTGCGCAGCAGCGGCTCGCCGCCGGTCAGGCGAATCTTTTCCACACCATGGGCGACGAACAGCGCGGCCACCCGCGTGATCTCCTCGAAGCTCAGCAGCGAGGAGTGGGGCAGGTAGGCGTAATTCTTGTCGAACACTTCCTTCGGCATGCAATAGACGCAGCGGAAGTTGCAGCGGTCGGTGACGGAGATGCGCAGGTCGTGCAGGGGCCGGCCGAGCGCGTCGGCGAGCAGGCCGTTCGGCGCTTCGAGCGTTGGCGGAATGGCCATTGCCGGGGCACGGGCATCGGCCAGCATGATGATTTTCTCGGACATCCCGCTACGATAGCAGAAGGGCGCCCTCGGCGCAGGGATCGGCCCGTTCCCACTGCCGCGCGTCGATGATTCTGTCGCGCAAACACCCCATGGACGGCGCGGCGTTAACCCGCTTGCAAGGTTTCCGGCGCATAGACATGGGTCGGATCGAACGTGGAGGCGACGCCGACGCCATCGAAGTCCTCGCGCAACCAGCGCTCGGCGGCGTCCCGTCCAGCCGCCTTCAGCTGCAGGATGAAACCCATATCCACGTTGAATTTGCTCGAAATGCTCAGGTCGCGCAGCACCGCCATGGCGCTGATCGCGTGCAGGCGCACGCCGCCCATGTGCACGCGCGCTCCCGTTTCCTCGTCCACGGCCGCCGCCATGTGCTGGATCGCGCTGACTTCGCGCACGAGGGCGATATTGAATGCGATCTCGTTGGATCGGTTGTGCACGTCGGCCATGCTCAGCGGCAGCTCGCTGCGCGCGATCGGATTGTTCATGATCAGGAGCAGGTCGCGTGCCGTCACTTCGTCGACCAGCGGAGACAGCGGTGGATTCCCGACGAAGCTGCCGTCCCAATAGGCATCGCCGTCGATCGTCACGGGCGCGAACACCTGCGGCAGGCAAGCCGAGGCCATGACGTGCCGGACCGTCAATTCCTGGCGGCGGAAGATCCGGCCGCGGCCCGTGCGCAGATTGGTGGCGGAGACGAACAGGTCGAGCTCGCACGCGCGTACCCGCTCGAAATCGACCAGGCTCGCCAGCAGCGTTTCCAGCGGATTGATGTTGAGGGGATTGAGCACGCCCGGAGACAGCGTGGCGCTGGCCAGCTGCAGCATCAGGTAGCCCGGCGAAGTCTCTATGCTGCCATTTCCCTTCCAGGCATCGAACGGAGTCGGGCGCATCGGGCTCATCAGGGCGGCGCGGCCCAGCGTGGTCCAGAACTTGTCGAGGTTGCGCCGCGCGCCCTCCAGGCCGCCGCCGAGCGCATAACCGTCGGCCAGCACCACGGCATTGATGGCGCCCGCGCTGGCGCCGCCGATGGCCTCGATGTCGAGGCGGCCGTCTTCCAGCAGGCGGTCGAGCACGCCCCATGCGAATGCGCCGTAGGACCCTCCGCCCTGCAGGCCGAGGCTGATCTTCTTCCTTCCATTCATGTCGCATCCATTCTCGTAGGGTAAGCGACCAGTATGCCCGGCCCGGGTAGCGGCGGTCGCAGCATTGCCTTTTATCAGCTTGCTTTCGGACGATTCATGTAATAGGATAAGTTACATGAAAAGAGACAGCAAGCTATCGGGCGTCCTGCACGTCCTCCTGCACATGGCCGAGACCCCGGGGCCGATGACCTCGGACACGCTGGCCGCCATGATGCAGACCAATCCCGTCGTCATCCGCCGCATCCTCGCGGGCCTGCGCGAGCAGGGCCTGGTGCAGTCGGAAAAAGGCCACGGCGGCGGCTGGCAATTGTCGTGCGACCTGGCACGGGTGACGCTGCGCGACATCTACGAGGCGCTGGGCGCCCCGACGATCCTCGCACTGGGCAACCGCACCGAAGCGCCGGGTTGCCTGGTCGAGGAAGCCGTCAACGCCGCCATGGACGACGCGTTCCGGGCCGCCGAGGCGCTGCTGCTGGCGCGCCTGGGGGAGGTGACGCTGGCGCAGCTGAGCGCGGATTTCCACCGCCGACTGCAGGAACGACCGCTGTGTCCGGCTAACCCGCACTGACACGCCGGCCCTTGCGCCGGTTTTCGACGAATGCCCCTCCGGCCGGCGCCAGCCTGCCGGCAGGCGGCGCTCGTCCTTTTGAAAGGAGAAACCCATGTATGACGTCATCGTCGCCGGCGGCAGCTATGCCGGCATGGCCGCCGCCCTGCAGCTGGTACGGGCGCGCCGCAAGGTCCTCGTGATCGATGCCGGCCGCCGGCGCAACCGCTTTGCCCGTGTCTCGCACGGCCTGTTGGGACAGGACGGCCGCAGTCCGGATGCGATCCACGCCGAAGCCAGGGCGCAGCTGGGCGCCTACCCGGACCTGTCGTGGCGCGAAGGCCGGATCGCCGAGGCCGCGGGCGACGCCGACAGCTTTGCCGTGCGTACCCAGGGCGGCGCCGTGTTCCACGGGCGGCGCCTGATCCTGGCCACCGGTGTGAGCGACCGCTTGCCCGCCGTCCCCGGCCTGGCCGAGCGCTGGGGCGACACCGTCGCCGCCTGTCCGTACTGCCACGGCTATGAATTCGGGCTCGGCCGGCTGGGTGTGCTGGCCGCGGGAGAACTGTCGCTGCATCACGCCTTGCTGATCCCGGAATGGGCGTCCAGCACGGTGCTGTTCACCAATGGCGTGCTGGAACCGACTGCCGAGCAGTTGGCGCAATTGGCTGCGCGCAAGGTCACGGTCGAGCGCGCAGCGGTGGAGGAAGTCGTGGACAAGGCGTCGGTGCGCCTGGGCGACGGCCGCACGGTCGAGCTCGACGGCCTGTTCATCGCCACCCGTATCGAACAGGATCCGCTCGTGGGGCAGCTCGGCTGCGCCACGGCCGAGGGGCCCATGGGGCCCGTCATCCAGACCGACGACGTCAAGATGACCACGGTGCCGGGCGTGTTCGCCTGCGGCGATGCGGCGCGCATGATGGCGAGCCTGTCGCTGGCGATCGGCGACGGGGCGCTGGCGGGCATCGGCGCGCACCGTTCGCTGGTGTTCGACGGGATGCATTGACACATGTAGTGGTGGGCATGTAATGCCCACCCTACGTCGACGCGTTGACATGCCCACCAGCATCGTATGGAAATAAAAAGGGGAAGCCGAAGCTTCCCCTTTTTTCATCGATGCGTATTCAACGCATGATTACTGGCGCGTATCCACCTGGATCAGCGGCTCGTCCACCGGCGGCGGGGACGGCTTGCGGGTGCGGCGCGGACGGGCCGGCGCATCCGCCTGGGCGGCAGCGGCTTCCTGGGCGGCACGCAGCTTTTCCGGGTCGGTCGATGCGAGCTGCAGGCCGGCTGCGGCCAGCACGTCGCTCATGTCGGCCGGCGCGGCGACCGGGGCCTGAACAGGAGCCGGGGCCGGGGCTGGGGCCGGGGCCGGAGCGGCGGTAGCGACCGGTGCCGCTTCGGCGACCGGGGCGGCCGCAACGGCAGGAGCCGTTTCTGCAGCCGGTGCCGGCTCGACGACCGCAGCCGGTGCAGCCTCGACCGGCTCACGGGCGGCGCTGGCATGCGCCACCGCTGCGGCGACCGATGCGCTGGTCGGGAACGGCCACGGACCCTTGGCGACGGCCGCTGCTGCAGCCGCTGCTGCAGCCGCTGCCGGGGCAGCGGCCTGCTCGGCCTTGGCCTTGGCGGCGGCAGCCTGCTCGGCGGCAGCCTGTTCGGCAGCGGCTTGCTGGGCGGCGGCCTTGACGGCGGCAGCCTTCACCGACTCGCTGGTCGGGAACGGCCACGGACCCTTGTCAGCAGCAGCCTTGGCCGGCTTGCCCTCGGCCTTGGCGCGGGCGGCCTTGGCTTCGGCCTGCACCTTGGCGGCTTCTTCGTCGGCAACCGGGGTGAACACCGGAGCCGCTTCGCCCTCGATGCCATCCTGCTCCATGCCCTCGACCTGGTCGCGGTCGCGGCGGTTACGGTTGCGGCCGCCACGACGGCGGCGGCGGCGCGGTTCGTCGCCCTGGGCGTCGTCCAGCTCGTCGCCCGGCACGCCGATCGACGTGACCGACTTCACGACTTCCTCGCGGATGATTTCCTGCTCGCCGTTCGGGCCGGTGGCGGCCACGGTGATCGTGGTGGCGGAGGTGGCCTGGACGATGTCCAGTTCCTCGGCCTTGGCTTCCACGACCTGGACGCGTTCGGTACGCTCGGCGCGTTCGCCGCGCTCGCGCGGCTGGCGCGGTGCGCGTTCCGGACGTTCGGCGCGTTCCGGACGCTCGGCACGTTCGCCGCGCTCGCCACGTTCGGCGCGGGCGGCCGGTGCGGCGCCCTCGACGGCCTGTTCACGCGGCTCGCGGGCTTCGCGCGGCGGGCGCTTCTCGCGCGGCTGGCGCGGCGGCTTGGCCTCGGCGTCGGCCGGCTTGGCGCCTTCCTCCGTCACGCCCTTGGCGAGCTGGTCGCGGTCCTCGCGCTCGGCGCGGTTCTTCGTACCGCCGGCGGGATTGCGGCCGTTGCGCGGACGCTGGCCACGGCCGTTGCGCTCGCCGCGCTCGCCGCGCTCGGCGGCGGGTGCCGCTGCGGCCGGTGCGGCCGGCGCTGCGGCCGGCGCCGGGGTCGGGGCGACGGACGGGCGGCCGAAGAAGAAGTTGCGCAGCTTGGCGAAGAAGCCTTCCTCTGCCGGCGGCAGGGGCGCCGGAGCCGGTGCGGCGGCCGGTGCGGCGGCTTGCGGCTTGGCCGCTTCGCTGCGGTCGACCATCGGCGCCGGCTGGGCCGGGGTGATGGTCTTGACCACGGCTTCCTGGCGCGGCTTGGCTTCTTCCTTCTGGCGCTTGGAGAAGGCCATGTCGGTCTCGGCCGTCTCGGCCAGCGTGTAGCTGGCGGCGGCGTCTTCCAGGCGCGGGTCGTCGTGCTTGATGCGCTCGAGCTTGTAGTGCGGGGTCTCGAGGTGCTTGTTCGGCACCAGGATCACCGTGATGCGGTGGCGGTTCTCGATCTTGAGGATCTCGCCGCGTTTTTCATTCAACAGGAACGCCGCGACGTCGACCGGCACCTGGACGTGGATGGTGGCCGAGTTTTCCTTCATCGCCTCTTCCTGGATGATGCGCAGCACCTGCAGGGCGGACGATTCGGTATCGCGGATGTGGCCGGTGCCCGAGCAGCGCGGGCAGGTCACGTGGGAGCCTTCCGACAGCGACGGACGCAGGCGCTGGCGCGACAGTTCCATCAGGCCGAAGCGCGAGATCTTGCCCATCTGGACGCGGGCACGGTCATGGTGCAGGGCGTCCTTCAGGCGCTGTTCGACTTCGCGCTGGTTCTTGGCGACTTCCATGTCGATGAAGTCGATGACGATCAGGCCGCCCAGGTCGCGCAGGCGCAGCTGGCGCGCCACTTCGTCGGCGGCTTCGCAGTTGGTGTTGAAGGCGGTGGTCTCGATGTCCGAGCCGCGCGTGGCGCGGGCCGAGTTGACGTCGATGGAGACCAGGGCTTCGGTGTGGTCGATCACGATGGCGCCGCCCGACGGCAGCGGGACGGTGCGCGAGTAGGCGGTCTCGATCTGGTGTTCGATCTGGAAACGCGAGAACAGGGGCACGTCGTCGCTGTAGCGCTTCACGCGGTGCACCATGTCGGGCATCACGTGGCTCATGAACTGGTGCGCCTGGTCGTAGATCTCGTCGGTATCGATCAGGATCTCGCCGATATCGGGCTGGTAATAGTCGCGAATCGCGCGGATGACGAGCGAGGATTCCTGGTAGATCAGGAACGGGCCCGGGGCCGACTTGCCGGCGCCTTCGATCGCGCGCCACAGCTGCATCAGGTAGTTCAGGTCCCACTGCAGCTCTTCGACGTTGCGGCCGATGCCGGCGGTGCGGGCGATGACCGACATGCCTTGCGGCAGGTCCAGCTTGTCCATCGTCTCGCGCAGTTCCTGGCGTTCCTCGCCTTCGACGCGGCGCGACACGCCGCCGCCGCGCGGGTTGTTCGGCATCAGGACCAGGTAGCGGCCGGCCAGCGAGATGAACGAGGTCAGGGCAGCGCCCTTGTTGCCGCGTTCTTCCTTCTCGACCTGGACCATGATTTCCTGGCCTTCGCGCAGGGCTTCCTTGATCGTGCAGTTGCGTACGTCGACACCGTCCCGAAAATACGAGCGGGCAACTTCTTTGAAGGGGAGGAAGCCGTGGCGGTCTTCGCCGTAGCTGACGAAGCAGGCTTCGAGGGAGGGTTCGATGCGGGTGATGACGCCTTTGTAGATATTCGATTTGCGCTGCTCGCGGCCAGCGGTCTCGATATCGATGTCGATCAGTTTCTGGCCGTCGACAATCGCTACGCGCAGCTCTTCTTGCTGCGTAGCGTTAAACAACATACGTTTCATTTTTATTAACTCCGCGACCCGTGGGCCGTGTCATTGCCATCCTTTGCAGGATGACGCAGGTACAGGGATGTACGCGGGGAAGGGAGTGTTGGCGGGGGTATGCCCGGAGCGTGGCACGGCTGGGCCGGCCACAAGGGCGCCGATGGCATCGAACCTGATTGTCGCGCGCACAGGTGTCCCGGCAAGATCCCGTGGCCCGATCGGGGCGGCACGCAGACCGTGGGGAAGGTGCGGCAAAAGCCTGACCTGCAGCAGAAGGGATACCACGGCAAGGGCCAGGCGATTGTCAGCCTTGGTCCGATTACCGTCGCATGCCGTCTGCGAAATCTCTGCAACCTGCTTCCTGCATGGTGGCGGAGACGCTTGTTCCGGAGCGCGCGCATAGGCGCCGTGCTCGCTGCATGGCAGCCGCATTCCCCGAACTCATGTATCCCACCACGTGCCGCTCGCGACGGCTTCAGAGACTCCTGCATCGGTCGGGCGAAAACGACAAGCGTTATCGACGCCATCACCCGGCAAGCCAGCATTACGCCGGCTTGCCGGTACTTATCCTGATAAATCCAAACAATCCAATCCTGCAGTCCTGTGAGCAACCCGATTGCAACTGCGGTGCAACCCTGGCCCGCACAGGAATGTGCGTACACGTTCTGGAATCGCGCAAAACCTGGCTGCGCTCTGCCTTACGGGCTTGTGGAGCCTGTCGTGCCACCGGCATGACAGCGCTTTCAGGCCAATCTGGCCGCCGCTCGCGAAGGCTTCTTGCGATTCCGCTTTTTTCCATCGAATTTGCATTTTGGCGAGGCCGATGGAGACGCCCCTGTGTAAAATATCGTTTTAATTCTTACACCTGCAGAGGTTTGACCGCCGCCTGTCGATTATATATTCAAAATGAAGGACTTAGAGAGAATTTCTGGCAAGACAAAGCGAACGGCCTTGCAAAACGATGTCGTTCCCCCTTCATCGCAGACGGATCACCGCCCCGCAGCAGCAGCAGCCCAGTTTGTCACAATCGCCGAAGAAGACGCCGGACAGCGTATCGATAACTACCTGTTGCGTGTCTGTAAAGGCGTCCCCAAGAGCCATATTTATCGCATCCTGCGCTCCGGCGAAGTGCGCGTGAACAAGGGCCGCATCGATCAACTGTACCGCCTGGTCGAGGGCGACCTCGTGCGCATCCCCCCGATCCGCCTCGCCGAGCGTCCCGCCGGCCCGGCCCCGGTGCCGGGTACCGAATTCCATGTCGTGCACGAAGACAGCCACCTGCTCGTCATCGACAAGCCGGCCGGCGTGGCCGTGCACGGCGGCTCGGGCGTCTCCTACGGCGTCATCGAGCAATTGCGCGCCGCCCGCCCGGACGCCAAGTTCCTGGAACTGGTGCATCGCCTGGACCGCGAGACGTCCGGCCTGCTGCTGATCGCGAAAAAGCGCTCGGCGTTGACGAACCTGCACGACCAGATGCGCGACGGCACGACGGACAAGCGCTATTTCGCGCTCGTCGCCGGCGACTGGAAGAATGCGCGCCAGCACGTGCGCCTGCGCCTGCACAAGTACAACACGGCGGAAGGCGAGAAGCGCGTCGTCGTCGTCCCGGAAGGCGGCCAGGAAGCGCACACGATCTTCAACCTGAAACGCAAGTGGAAGGATTTCGCCCTGCTCGAGGCCGAACTCAAGACGGGACGCACGCACCAGATCCGGGTACACCTGGCAGCGTCCGGCTTCCCGATCGCGGGCGACGAGAAATACGGCGATTTTGCGCTCAACAAGCAGCTTCAGAAGGCAAACGACGAGCGCGGGGCGTTGCGCCGCATGTTCTTGCACGCCTGGCAGATCACCTTCGCGCACCCCGAATCGGGTCAGCCGCTGACCTTGCAGGCGCCGTTGCCGCCGGAGTGCGAGCGATTCTTGGTAAGCTTGGGGCAAGCGATCCAGTAATCATAGAAACGCCTGAGGGCGGGAATGAGGAGCCGGCTTGGCCGGGACACATGGCAAGAAAGTTATTCGACCTGATCGTCTTCGATTGGGACGGTACGCTGATGGACAGTACCGCCACGATCGTCAAATGTATCCAGTCCGCCGCCCGCGACCTGGGCCTGGCGGTTCCCAGCGACGCCGCCGCCGCCCACGTGATCGGCCTGGGCATGTCCGAAGCCATGCAGGCGGTCATCCCCAACCTCGATCCCGCGCTGTATCCGCGCATGATAGAGCGCTATCGCTACCATTTCCTGACCAAGGACCATGAACTGGTGCTGTTCAAGGGCGTGCATGCGATGCTCGAGGAATTGTCGCAGCAGGGCTATTTCCTGGCCGTGGCGACGGGCAAGAGCCGCGTCGGCCTGAACCGCGCGCTGAACGCGGCCGGCCTGCTGTCCAGGTTCGACGCCACCCGTTGCGCCGACGAGACATTTTCCAAGCCGCATCCTGCAATGTTGCAAGAATTGACAAGGGAGCTGGGGCAGGACATGCGCCGCACCGTTATGATCGGCGACACGACGCACGACTTGCTGATGGCAAACAATGCCGGGGCGTCGGGCATCGCGGTCGAGTATGGTGCGCATCCCTTGCAGCAACTGCAGGCATGTGAGCCGATCTTTACGGCAAAGAGCGTGCCCGAACTGCATCATTGGCTGGTCGAGAACGCATGAACGGTGACGACATCTATCTGTGCGAAGCGGCCGAGATCGAGGACGGCGGCAAGGGCGTGCGCTTCCCGGTGCGCGCGTTCGGCGCGGATGCAACCGGGTTCGCGGTGCGTTACGAGGGGAAGGTCTATGCCTACCTGAACCGCTGCGCCCACGTGCCGGTCGAGCTGGACTGGTTCAAGGGCGAGTTCTTCGAGTCCGGCAAGCAGCACCTGATGTGCTCGACGCATGGCGCGATCTATGCGCCGGACACGGGCGCCTGCGCGGGCGGGCCCTGCCGTGGCGGCAGGCTGCGTCCAATCGCCGTGCGCGAAGAGGGCGCGCGCATCTATTGGCAGCCGGACCAGCACGTGCAGGCGCCGGCGGCGCAGGATGGGCAAACGGGCTAAACATCTGCAGACATTTATGAGCGACGACACCAGGCAGGACCATCCGGACGAATCTTCCCGTCAGCGGGCCCAGGCGGCCCCGGCCACCTTCAACAATTGGGAACGCGAGACCCTGGAGCGTCTCGTGTTCGCCACCGTGCGCGAGCAGCGGGCCGCGCGGCGCTGGAGCATCTTCTTCAAGCTGTCCTTCCTGGTGCTGGCATTTTTCGCGATCTGGGCGTATTTCGACTTCAACTTCAGTGGTACCGATGCCGACGCGATGGGCCGCCACACGGCCCTGATCGAGATCGACGGCGCCATCGATACCGAAGGCAGCGGTTCGGCCGACAGCGTGATCCCGTCGCTGGACAAGGCCTTCGCCGATCCCGGCTCGGCCGCGGTGATCCTGCGCATCGACAGCCCGGGCGGCAGCCCGGTGCAGGCCGGCATCATCGTCGACGAGATGCTGCGCATGAAGAAGCTGTATCCGAACAAGCCGCTGTACGTGGTGGTGGACGAGATCTGCGCGTCGGGCGGCTATTACATCGCGGCGGCGGCCGACAATATCTATGTCAACAAGGCCAGCATCGTCGGCTCGGTCGGCGTGCTGATGGACGGCTTCGGCTTCACGGGCCTGATGGACAAGATCGGGGTCGAGCGCCGCCTGCTGACGGCCGGCGAGAACAAGGGCTTCCTCGATCCGTTCAGCCCGCAGACGGAAAAGCAGAAGCAGCATGCGCTGTCGATGCTGAGCGAAATCCACCAGCAATTCATCGCCGTCGTGCGCGCCGGCCGCGGCAAGCGCTTGAAGGAAACGCCGGAGATCTTCTCGGGCCTGTACTGGACCGGTGCCAAGGCCGTGGAGATGGGACTGGCGGACGGTTTCGGCACGGTCGACACGGTCGCCCGCGACATCGTGAAGGCCGAGGACATCATCGATTACACGGCGCACGAAGGCTTGCCGGAACGCGTGCTGAAGAAATTCGGTGCTTCGGTCGGGGCCGGCGCGGTGCATTCCATCTACAAGGGCGCCGTACCCGCGCTCCGTTGATCGTGGCGGTCTCGATATTTGCCTTGAAACTCGCATGCCGTCGTCTATAGTTGGTGTGTGATCGGATCGAAGAAGGCAGGACGCATCGGTTCATGCCATGTCGAGACGCTTGCAGACCCGCATGCGTGCGGTTTAGAGAGAACTCCATTCCTCGAGCTGGGATCCCCTCCGGGGGAAGGAAACGACGGCGCAAGCCGTCGTTTTCGTTTGTACGGGTAGTTCGTACGGGGATTCAGCGTCGGCGGGGACAAACGAGCTCCGGATCGCCGCCCTCGGCCAGGGGACAGACGCGCAATTCCGGCGCGGCCTGGTGGAACCCGCCATCCTCGAACCACGACTGGAGCGCGCGCTGCGCATGGTCGAACCAGGCAGCGCGCACGGGCTTGTTTTCGGCGGCGAATACATGAGGGATGTCGCCGCCGCGCGTCCAGCGTGCCAGCGCCAGGCGGGTGGGGAAGAGGGCGGCATGTTCCCGCGCCACCTGCACGCCGCGGCTTGTGGCCTCGGGCGCGAGGGGGGTGTTGCGAAATTGTTTTTTTTCGATCTGCACTTTGGCCTCGTTTTCTCGGTTGGTCATCGTCAGCGCCAGTCCTACAAAGTGTTACTCCGTAGTCCTACACTCAGTTACTGTAGGTCGATTCCTAACGCGGGATTCAGTGTAGCAACGACTTTTCAGTGTCCATTGAGATGTGTCAAACGAGTTTTTGCTCCGTGTTTAAACGCTTGATTTCCAGGATTTTGTAAATACATCGCCGAAATTTTGCCGGCCTGCAGCCATCTGTTACAGTGGCACCTATGAGCAAACTTTCCCTTGACCGCGTGCTGCAATCGCAGGGCTTTGGCACGCGCAAGTACTGCCGTGCCTTGATCGAAGACGGCGACGTCGCCATCGGCGGCGACATCCAGACGAGCTACAAGACCCTGGTCGAGACCGATGGCCTGGTCCTTTCCATCTTCGACGAAGAGTGGGTCTATCGCGAACACGTGTATATCGGCTTGTACAAGCCGGCAAACTACGAGTGCTCGCGCAAGCCGAGCCACCACCCGGGCGTCCTGACCCTGTTGCCGGAACAATTTACCTGGCGCGAAGTCCAGCCTGTCGGCCGCCTCGACCACGACACCACGGGCCTGCTGCTGATGTCGGACGACGGTCCCTTCATCCACGCCCAGTCCTCGCCCAAGCGCCATATACCCAAGGTGTACCAGGCGACGACGCAGGATCCCGTGACCCAGGCCCTGGTCGACGAGTTGCTGGCGGGCGTGCAATTGCATGACGAACCGGCGCCGCTGGCGGCCCTGCATTGCGTCCAGCGCGGCGAGCACCAGCTCGAGATCGTGCTGGAACAAGGCAAGTACCACCAGGTCAAGCGCATGCTGGCAGCGGCCGGCAATCACTGCGCGGCCCTGCACCGGTCCCAGATCGGCGGCCTGACGCTGGAAGCGCTGGGCCTGAAGGAAGGCGAATGGTGCTTCCTGGAGCCGGACCAGCTCGCGCTGCTGGTACCCGATTAAGCACCGATCCCCATGCGTGGACGCGGTCGGCAGAAACGCCATGTGCCCGCCGGGTCTGCGTCTCGTCGACGCCTGGTGGGCACATGGTGCCCACCCCACGGATTTTCCCGATCACGGCCGCTCTTGCGGCCGTTTTTCCGTCTTCCCTCCCGGCACGCCATGCCGCCGGGACGCGGTGCTGTTGGCGTGCGACATGCGCCGGAATTTTCCGCGACACTCTCGTCGAGCTCTTGTCAAAGTTGCACAAGACCTAGATCAACTTCGAAGAAACCATGTCCGCGACCCACACCCGATTCCTTGCGCTTTTACCCCTTCTCGTTCTCGACCCGGCGTTCGCCCAGCAGGGCGCCGCACCGCTGACCGACTGTACCGCCATCGCGGACGCAGCGCAGCGCCTGGCATGCTACGACCGCGCCGTCGGCTTCGCCCCGGCCGGCGCGTCCGCACCGGCCACCGTAGTCATGCCGGCCCCGGCCGCCACCACTGCCGGCGTGACGCCCAGTGCCGTCGCGGCGACGGCCGGCAGCGCCGCCCAGGCATCGACCACGCCCCAGCCGGGTTCGCCCGCCGCGCGTACCGATCCGGAAGTCGAGGCGGCCCTCGACCTTTCTCCCGACCGCCTGCGCGGCTTCAGCCTGTCCGACCATTGGGAACTGGACCAGGGCGACAAGCGCGGCATCTTCAATTTCCGGCCGCACAACGTTAATTACCTGATGGTGACGCGCACCGCGCATCCGAACAACGAACCGTACCGGCCGTTCCGCGACATCTCGGACCTCGCCACCGATCTGTCGCATTCCGAACTCGTGTTCCAGCTGAGCTTCAAGACGAAGCTGGTCGAAAGCACCTTCGGCAAGCCGGTCGATATCTGGTTCGGCTATACGCAGAACAGCTTCTGGCAGGCCGGTAACCGCAAGGCGTCCAGCCCCTTCCGCGAAACCAATTACCAGCCCGAGCTGATGGCGGTGACGCCGCTGGACTTCAATGTACTCGGGATGCGGGCGCGCTTCCTTAACCTGGGTATCGTGCACCAATCGAACGGACAGGCGTCGACGTTGTCGCGCAGCTGGAACCGCGTGTATGCCCAGCTGGGCCTGGAGCGCGGCGGCTGGACCGTGAGCGGGCGCGTATGGAAGCGCATCAACGAATCGGCCGATGACGACAACAACCCGAACATCATCGACTACATGGGCCGCGGCGACCTGAACGTCACCTACCGCAACAACGGCCACGACTATTCCGCCCTGATCCGCCGGAATTTCTCGACCGAGAAAGGGGCCGTGCAGCTGAGCTGGGCCTTCCCGCTGGCCGGCCACTTCAAGGGCTATGTCCAGTACTTCAGCGGCTACGGCCAGAGCATGATCGACTACGACTACTACCAGAACTCGGCCGGCGTCGGCATCCTGGGAACGTTCTGATCCTCCGGGTAGCCGGGTACAATGGCGGATCGACCATTCGATTTCCGCCATGAAGCTAGCCACCCTCAACGACGGTGCGCGCGACGGCCAGCTGGCCGTCGTGGCGCGCGACCTCAAGACCGCCCACATCGCCGACGGCATCGCCCCCACGCTGCAGGCGGCCCTCGACGACTGGGCCTTCATCGCCCCGCAACTGGAGGCGCTGTACGCCGAACTGAATGCCGGCCGCGCGCGCCGTCCGTTCGACTTCGACCCGGCGCAGTGCATGGCGCCCTTGCCGCGCGCCTACCAGTGGGCCGACGGTTCCGCCTACGTGAACCACGTGGAACTGGTGCGCCGTGCGCGCGGCGCCGACATGCCGGCATCCTTCCGGGAAGAACCCTTGATGTACCAGGGCGGCAGCGACGACTTGCTGGGCCCCATGGACGACATCGTGCTGGCGCATGAGGAATGGGGCATCGACTTCGAGTCGGAAGTGGCCGTCGTCACCGGCGACGTGCCGATGGGCGCCACACCCGACGACGCGCTGCGCCAGGTGCGCCTGGTGATGCTGGCCAACGACGTCTCGCTGCGCAACCTGATCCCGCCGGAACTGGCGAAAGGCTTCGGCTTCCTGCAATCGAAGCCGGCGACGGCCTTCTCGCCGGTGGCGGTGACGCCGGACGAACTGGGCGAGGACTGGCGCGACGGCAAGGTGCACCTGCCGCTGCGCTCGACGTGGAACGGGCGCCTCGTCGGCCAGCCGGATGCGGGCACCGACATGGTCTTCAATTTCGCGCAACTGGTCGCGCACCTGTGCAAGACCCGCAATGTGCGGGCCGGCACGATCGTCGGCTCGGGCACCGTGTCGAATCGCGATGCCTCACGCGACGGAACGCCGCCCGGCTACTCGTGCATCGCCGAGCAGCGCAGCCTGGAGACGATCGAGACGGGCGAACCGGTGACGGCCTTCATGCGCTTCGGCGACACGATCCGCATCGAGATGCTGGACGAGAAGGGCAAGTCGATCTTCGGCGCGATCGAGCAGACGGTCAAGAGGCTGGAACGGTGATGTCGTCGTAGGGTGGGCACCATGTGCCCACCAAAACGGTTGCGTCACGTCGGCGCTCGGTGGGCACGTGGTGCCCACCCTACGCACACGCGTCAACGCCCGGTCCAGAAATCGTCGGCCACCGTCGTTCCACGCAGGTCGACCTCGACCGGCCGGCCGATCCTGCGCAGCGCGTCGGCGCGCAGCACGGTGCCGTCCGGCGCATGCAGCCGGTACCACAGGAAGGCCACGCCGGACAGGCGCACGCGCTGTCCCGTGAACAGGCCGTCCTTCACGATGCTCAAGCCTTCCAGGCGCAGGTCGACGTCCAGCACCAGCATGCCGTCCGTCCTGGCCGCATAGCCCAGGTAGCGCGCCGCGTTGTACAGCGGGCTCTTGTCGCCCGCCTCGCCGGCCTTGAGCGAGTCGACGAAGGCATCGATGCCTTTCAGCACGGCGCCGGCCGCGGAGGCGACGGCGGCCAGGGCCTTCTTCTCGTCGGCCCTGGCGCCGTCCGCGAGTTTCTGCACGATGGCGATGCGGTTGGCGAATTCGCCGCGCCTGCTGCCCAGGCGGCGCACGCGGACCAGCAGCGCCTCGTGGCGCGCCTTGTCCAGTTCGCCCAGGTAGCCGCTGCCGAGGCCGCCGATCCGCGCCGGGCAATCGCGCTGGAGGAAGGTCGCGAACAGGGCGCGCGCGCCGTCGCCGTAGGCCAGGCCCTCGGCCGCGACATTGGTCTTGAACAGGCCCGCCACGTCGGCCGCCGCCTTGAGCGTGGCCGGGACGACGGTCAGCACCGTGAACACGGCAGCGCCCGCCTGCGAACCCTGGGGCAGGTGGGCATCGATGACGGCTTGCAGTTCCTTGTTCTGGCGGACGAGGTCGTCGTCGAGGCGGGCGATGGTATCGTCGACGAGGCGGGCGGCGAGCATGCCTTGCGTGGCGGCGGGATCGTACAGCACCGCCTGGCGCCCGTCCGGCAGCACGGCGCAGACCTCGGCCGCCAGTTGCTGGGCCAGGTCGAACGCTCGGACGAGGCCGGCGGCGCCGAACTGGCGCACGTCGCTGGCGCCGGCCAGCGCCTTCGACGTCGACGGCGGCAGGCGCGCCAGCAGTTCGGCCCGCTCGGCCTCGGCGATGGCGGCGCGCGCCTCGGCTTCGCGCTGCCGGGCCTGGGCTTCGACGAGGCTGCCGGCTGCCGTGTCCTGCAGTGCCCGGGCCGGGCAGGCGATGGCCAGCGTGGCTGCCAGCAGGCATGTTGCAATCGGATCCAGGCGCATGTGCATCCTCCCGCCTACCGGGTTAGGCTCGAAGGCGATATTCTTGCAGGGCGGTGGTTGCAAGAAGTTGAAAATGCGCAACTATTGCGCGAATCTGTATAGTGTCGGGTCCGGCGAAAGGCGCCGGCGTGAAGGAGTGGACGATGATTTTGGTCACGGGTGGTGCCGGCTTTATCGGCAGTAATTTCGTGCTCGACTGGTGCGCCGGCACCGACGAGCCGGTGGTCAACCTGGACAAGCTGACCTATGCGGGCAACCTGGCCAACCTGGCCGGGCTGCGGGACGACCCGCGCCACGTGTTCGTGCGCGGCGACATCGGCGACTTCGAGCTGGTGCGCACGCTGCTGCGCGCCCACCGCCCGCGCGCGGTGCTGAACTTCGCGGCCGAGAGCCACGTCGACCGCAGCATCCACGGTCCCGGCGACTTCATCCAGACCAATATCGTCGGCACCTTCCAGTTGCTGGAAGCCGTGCGCGAGTACTGGGGGGCGCTGGACGGCGCGGACAAGGCGGCGTTCCGCTTCCTGCACGTCTCCACGGACGAGGTCTACGGCTCGCTGGATGCGGACGAGCCCGCTTTCCGCGAAACCGACCGCTATGCGCCGAACAGCCCGTACTCGGCCAGCAAGGCCGCCAGCGACCACCTGGTGCGCGCCTATTGCCATACCTATGGCTTGCCGGTGCTGACGACCAATTGCTCGAACAATTATGGCCCGTATCACTTCCCGGAAAAGCTGATCCCGCTGTGCATCCACAATGCGCTGGCCGGCAAAGCGCTGCCCATCTATGGCGACGGGCAGCAGGTGCGCGACTGGCTGTACGTGAAGGACCATTGCGCGGCGATCCGGCGCGTGCTGGCGGCGGGGCGCATCGGCGAGGTCTACAACGTGGGCGGCTGGAACGAAAAGACGAACCTGGACGTCGTCCACACGCTGTGCATGATCCTGGACGCGCTGCAGCCGCGCGCCGACGGCCGTTCCTACCGGGACCAGATCGCCTTCGTGGCCGACCGTCCCGGCCACGACCGCCGCTATGCGATCGATGCGAGCAAGCTGGAACGCGAGCTCGGCTGGAAGCCGGCCGAGACCTTCGAGACGGGCATCGCCAAGACCGTGCGCTGGTATCTCGACCACCAGGACTGGGTGCAGGGCGTGACCAGCGGCGCCTACCGCGACTGGACGCTGCGCCAGTACGGGGCCGAATGACGAGGCATCGATGAACATCCTGCTCACCGGCAAGGACGGTCAGCTGGGCGCCGAACTGCGCCGCGCGCTGGCGCCGCTGGGCGAGGTGACGGCCGCGGGCCGCGCCGAGGTCGACCTGGCCGACGAGGACGCGCTGCGCGCGCTGGTGCGCCAGGTGCGGCCCGACGTCGTCGTCAACGCCGCCGCCTACACGGCCGTCGACCGGGCCGAGAGCGAACGCGACCTGGCCTGGGCCGTGAACGCCGCCGCGCCGGGCGTGCTGGGCGAGGAGGCGGCCCGGCTGGGCGCCCTCGTCGTGCAGTATTCGACCGACTACGTGTTCGACGGCACGAAGGAGGGCGCCTATACGGAAGACGACGTGCCGGCGCCGCTGGGCGTGTACGGCGCGAGCAAGCTGGCCGGCGAGCGGGCGCTGGCCGCCGCGAATCCGCGCCACCTGATCCTGCGCACGAGCTGGGTGCTGGGCGTGCATGGCGAGAACTTCGCCAAGACGATGCTGCGCCTGGCGCGCGAGCGCGATGCCTTGCGCGTCGTCGCCGACCAGTGCGGCGCGCCGACGCCGGCGGCGCTGCTGGCCGACGTCACGGCCCGGCTGTTGCGGCAGCATGCGCGTGCAGGCGGCGAGCACTTTCCTTACGGGACGTATCATGTGGCATCGTCGGGCGCGACCAGCTGGCACGGCTATGCGCAATACGTGCTGGCTGCCGCGCTGGCGGCCGGCCACGACCTGAACACGACGCCGGAGCGCGTGCTGCCCGTGACGACGGCGGACTATCCCACGGCGGCGCGGCGCCCGGCCAATTCGCGCCTCGACACCACGCGGCTGCGCCAGACCTTCGGCCTCGTCCTGCCTCCCTGGCAACAGGGCGTGGACGGGGTGCTGGCCCACCTTCTTTGAACGCTCGAAAGACCATCATGTCCGACACCACACGAAAAGGCATCATCCTCGCAGGCGGCTCCGGGACCCGGCTGTATCCGGTCACCCAGGCCGTCAGCAAGCAATTGATGCCCGTCTACGACAAGCCGATGGTGTACTACCCGCTCAGCACGCTGATGCTGAGCGGCATCCGCGACGTGCTCGTGATCAGCACGCCGGAAGACACGCCGCGCTTCGCCGAACTGCTGGGCGACGGCAGCCGCTGGGCGATGAATATCCAGTACGCCGTGCAACCGTCGCCGGACGGCCTGGCGCAAGCCTTCCTGATCGGGCGCGACTTCATCGGCCGCGATCCCAGCGCGCTGGTGCTGGGCGATAACATCTTCTATGGCCACAACCTGGCCGGCCAGCTGCTGCGCGCCAGCGCCCGCGCCGACGGCGCCACCGTGTTCGCCTACCACGTGCAGGATCCGGAGCGCTATGGCGTGGTCGAATTCGATGCCGGCCACCGCGCCATCAGCATCGAGGAAAAGCCGGCAGTGCCGAAATCGAACTATGCGGTGACGGGCCTGTATTTCTACGACAACGACGTGTGCGACATCGCCGCCGACATCGTCCCGTCGGCGCGCGGCGAACTGGAGATCACGGACGTCAACCGCCACTACCTGGAACGGGGAACCCTGAACGTCGAGATCATGGGGCGCGGCTTCGCCTGGCTCGACACGGGAACCCACGACAGCCTGCTGGAAGCGGCCAGCTTCATCGCCACATTGCAGAAGCGCCAGGGCCTGCAAGTGTCTTGTCCGGAAGAGATCGCCTACCGCCAGGGCTGGATCAGCGCGGCCGACGTCGAAAGGCTGGCGGCGCCGCTGGCCAAGAACGGGTATGGTGCCTACCTGCTCAGCCTATTGAAGTAATACCATGCCGTACACCGTCGTCCCCACCGCGATTCCCGACGTCCTGATGCTCGAACCCCGGGTATTCGAGGACGCGCGCGGCTTCTTTTTCGAAAGCTTCAACGAACGCGATTTCCGTGCCGCCACCGGGCTGGACGCGACCTTCGTGCAGGACAACCACAGCCGCTCGGGCCCGGGCGTGTTGCGCGGCATGCACTACCAGGTCGCGCACGCCCAGGGCAAGCTCGTGCGCGTCGTGCGGGGCAGCGTGTTCGACGCCGTCGTCGACCTGCGCCGTTCCTCGCCCACGTTCGGGCATTGGGTCGGCGCCGTCCTCAGCGCGGACAACCGGCGCCAGATCTGGGTCCCGCCCGGCTTCGCGCACGGCTTCGTCGTGCTCGGCGGGGAGCCGGCCGAGTGCCTGTACAAGACCACCGATTACTGGTATCCCGAACACGAGCGCTGCCTGCTGTGGAACGATCCGGCCGTCGGCATCGCCTGGCCCGTCGCCGGCGTGCCGGTCATGGCCGAGAAGGATGCCGCCGGCGCGTCGTTGGCGCAGGCCGACCTGTTCGCGTAGCGGTTGCGGGCTAATCGCACGCCGCCGGCAGGTCCGGGTTCTCGGCGTAGGCGAACAGGCGCTCCAGTTGCGACAGCGTGACCCGGCCCGTCGACAGCGCCAGTCCCGGCAATTCCGCACGCGCGACCCAGCGCGCCTCCGTCGTCTCCGGCGTCTCGCCCAGCAGGGCGCCGCCGTGCACGCGGCAGCCGATGAACGCCTTGTAGATGGCCCAGGATTGCGGCGGGTGCGGATGCTTGCGCATGTCCCATAGCGCCAGCAGGCGCGTCGCCGCGACGTGCAGGCCGGTTTCCTCGCGCACTTCCTTGACGGCGACTTCGAACGGCGAATAGCCGACGTCGGCCCAGCCGCCCGGCAGCGACCAGCGGTTCCCGTCCGCTTTTTCGCGCACCATCAGGATCGCGTCCGTACCGCGGAAGACCACGGCGCGAATGTCGATCTTGGGCGTGGCGTAGCCCGTGTGCGCGGCAGCCTCCCGTTCCAGCACGGGCAGGGGCACGCCCGTCAGGTAATGTTGCATGCGCTGGCCGAGCTGCAGCAATTCCTCGTAGCGCTCGGCGTCGTAGGGCGCCGGGCCGAAGCCGAGCCCGGTCTGCGCCAGCGCCTGCACGCGCTGGGCGATGCGCAGCCATGCGCCGCTGTCCGGTGCGGCCAGGCGCGGCAGCAGCCAGTCGCGCAGGCCGGCGACGGACGTGGCGAGGTGATCCGGTGCCATCGCCGCCAGCGCGGCGGTGTCGGTGGTCTCGGCCCAGCCCGCGCCGACGACGGGCATGCCGACGGCGCGCGCCGCCGTCACGTCGCTGGGGGCGTCGCCGATGTAGACGGCCTCCGCCGGCGCCAGCTGCCAGGCCGCCAGGATGAGGCGCAGCGCGTCCGGCTTGCGCGGGCCGTCCGGCGAGCCGGTTTCGACCAGCTCGAAGCAATCGTCCAGGCCGAAATGGCGCAGCGACAGCCGCGTGCTCGCGGCGCCCTTGCCGGTGACCAGGCCCAGGCGCACGCCGCGCGCGCGCAAGTCGCGCAGCAGCTCGCGCATGCCGGCGAACAGGTCGGGCCAGCCGGGATGCAACCGTTCGTAGTGCGCGAGGTAGGCGGCCATGCAGGCGTCGTAGTGATCCGGTGCGAGCGCCCGGACCGTGCCTTCTTCCGACGGGCCGAAGGTGGCGACGATGTCCGCGTCGGCGAGGGCGACACCGGTGACGGGTTCGATGGCGCTGCGAAACGCGGCAATGCACAGCGGCAGCGTATTCGCGAGCGTCCCGTCGAGATCGAACAATACGGCGTTGAATGAGGTCGTCATGGCGATGTTCCCTGCGGTGGTTTCTTGCATAATATCGCAGAAAACCGCAAAATGTCGCAAATGTGTCGGATATCGCCGCACATATCGATGGGAACGCCATGCTGAAACAAGAACGCCAGCAATTCATCCTCGCGCGCCTGGGCGAGCACGGCCAGGTACAGCTTGGCGCGCTCAGCAGGGCGCTGCAGGTGTCGGAAGACACGGTCCGGCGCGACATCGACGAGCTGGAGCGCCAAGGCCTGCTCAGCAAGGTGCGCGGCGGGGCGCTGCCATCCTCGCCGATCCCCGACGTCTTCGGGGCGCGCGAGCGCCACGATGCCGCCGCCAAGCAGGATATCGCCCGCAAGGCGCGCACGCTGGTAGGGGATGGCCAGTTGATCGTCCTCGACGGCGGCACCACCGTCGCCTGGCTGGCGCGCGCGCTGGCCCCGATGCGCCGCCTGACGGTCGCCACCAACAGCCTGCCGGCGGCGAACGTGCTGCTCGAGCATCCAGGTGTGGAGGTCCGGCTGGCGGGCGGGCTGCTGCACGCACCGTACCGCGTCACGCTGGGCAGCGAGACGGTCGATTTCTTCCGGCAGGTCCGCGCCGACGTCTGCTTCCTGGGGGCCTACGGTCTGCATCCCGAGGTGGGCCTGACCGTCGCCAGCGCCGAGGAGGCGGCCGTCAAGCGCGCGATGCTGCGCTCGGCCGCGCACGTGGTGGCGCTGGTGACGCCGGAAAAGCTCGGCACGGCGGCGCCCTACGTCGTGTGCGCGGCGGACGCGATCCACACCCTGGTCACGGCGGACGACGTGGCACCGTCCGTCACGGACGCGTACCGTGCGCTGGGCGTCGACGTGCCGTGATGGACGTGCCGTGACGGGCGCTAGCGGCGCTGCGCCACGTCGGTCTGCGCGGGTACCTCTCCCTCTTGCAGGTCGACGGCGAGCACCGTTCCGTTGCCAAGTGGCCGGAAGGTCAGCGTGAAGCTGCCGTCCGCGGCCTGGAAGACGGATGGACCGACGCGTACCACGATCGTGTCCGGATGACCGTCGAGCTGGGCATGCAGTCTGTACTGGGTGCCGGTGATCGTCAGCAGGCGTCCTCCGGCAAATTCGTACTGGCCCTTGAGATCGCTTACCCAGACCTCCTGCCGCGATGCCTCTTCCCGGCGCCGGTCCTCGTCCACGCTCGCGCCGCGCGCCGCGCCGCAGATGACGAAGACAGCCAGCCCGAGCTGCCACCAGTGCTTACCGATCCATGTCAGCGATTCCATCGTCGTTTCCTCGCAAGTAAGTTATAGGGACTTCGCTGACACTGTAGCGTTAACTTCCATGTAATAGCAATTAAAAATTCCATACATTGGAATCAATGGTTCAATGATCGAGCAGTATCAGGGTCCGACAGGTATCTCTCGTTCGAGCAGGCTGCCGTCGACAGGTTCGGCAAACGGCCCGGCCGAAATGCGCTGCTTTTTCCCCGCTGCTTTTTGCTTGGCACGAGGCAAGATCTGGAATAATGCTCGCCTGAACCCAAGCAGGAGCGCATATGGCGGAAGCAGGCGGCCAGGACAAAACCGAACCAGCATCAGAGAGAAGACTGAAGCAGGCGCGCGAGAACGGCGATATCCCCCGTTCGCGCGAAGTCGCCACGTTCGTCGTCCTGATGACGGCCGGTGCCGGCCTGTGGGTGCTGGGCGGCGGCCTCGTCGAGAAGCTGACGACCACGCTGCACCGCGGCCTGACGCTCGACCGCGAGCAGATCTACAACCCGTCGCTGCTGTTCGAGCGCATCGGCAGCGACGTCGTTGGCGTGCTGCTGGCCTGCCTGCCGCTGGCCGCCGCCGTCATGCTGGTGATGCTGGCATCGCCGCTCGTCATCGGCGGCTGGAATTTTTCCGCCAAGGCCTTCGTGCCGAAATTCGGGAAGCTGAACCCGATCAGCGGCATCGGCAACATGATTTCGAAGAATGCGCTGGTCGAGCTGCTGAAGGCGATCGCCAAGACGCTGCTGGTCGGCGCCGTGGCCTGGATCGTGATCATGGGCCAGATCGACGCGCTGATCGGCCTGGCCGTCGAACCCGTCGGCACCGCCGCCCCGCACCTGGGCGGCCTGCTGGCCAAGGCCTTCCTCGTCATGGTCGGCTCGCTGGGGGCGATCGCGCTGCTGGACGGGCCCTACCAGATCTGGCACTACGGCAACAAGATGAAGATGACGCGCCAGGAAGTGATCCAGGAATCGAAGGAATCCGACGGTAACCCGCAGATCAAGGGCAAGATCCGCCAGCTGCAGCGCGAAATGTCGCGCAAGCGCATGATGTCGAACGTCCCGACGGCGGACGTGGTCGTCACCAACCCGACCCACTTCGCGGTGGCGCTGAAGTACGCCGAAGGCGGCCGCGGCGCGCCGCGCGTGGTGGCCAAGGGTACCGATGCGGTGGCGGCCAAGATCCGGGAAATTGCCAAGGAAAACAAGGTCGCGCTGCTGGAAGCCCCGGCGCTGGCGCGTGCGCTGTACAAGCACACGGACATCGACGACGAGATTCCCGAGGCGCTGTATTCCGCCGTCGCCGAAGTGCTGGCCTATGTCTACCAGCTGCGCGCCTACAGCAAGGGCGCCACCCAGCAGTACCCGGACCGCCCGACCAGGCTGCCGGTGCCGCCGGAACTGGACCCGTTCAACCCGGCATCGCAAAAGGCGGGCGGCAGCAGCCCGCCCAACACCCCGCCCAACGCCCCGCACTGATCCTCCACGGCCGGCGCCTCGCGCCGGCCGTTTTGCGTCCTGGACGCGAAATACGGCGCTTTTGCCCGTCTCTTCCTCCAATGGTTTCCCCTGAGCATCAGCAATAATGTTGTGCCTGGGTAAGCTATCGCCGCTTGCCGACACCAGAACGCCAACCGAAGGACGGAGAACGCATGAACGGATTCAAACTGCCAGGATGGATGCAAGCGATCACCTCGCGCGGCAATGCGCTGGCGGCGCCGATCCTCATCATCCTGCTGCTGGCGATGATGATCCTGCCCCTGCCGGCATTCGCACTCGACCTGTTCTTCAGCTTCAATATCGCGATGTCCGTGATCGTGCTGCTGACGGCGCTGTACACGGTCAAGCCGCTCGACTTCATGGCCTTCCCGGCCGTGCTGCTCGTGACCACCATGCTGCGCCTGGCGCTGAACGTGGCATCGACCCGCGTCGTGCTGACCGAAGGCCACACGGGCGGCGCCGCGGCCGGTAAAGTGATCGAGGCGTTCGGTCACTTCCTGATCGGCGGCAACTATACGGTCGGCCTGGTCGTCTTTATTATCCTGACCATCATCAACTTCACCGTCGTCACCAAGGGCGCGGGCCGTATCGCCGAGGTGGGCGCACGCTTCGCCCTGGACGCGATGCCCGGCAAGCAGATGGCGATCGACGCTGACCTGAACGCCGGCCTGATCGGCGAGGACGAAGCCAAGCGCCGCCGCGCCGAAACGGCCCAGGAAGCGGAATTCTACGGTTCGATGGACGGTGCCTCGAAGTACGTCCACGGCGATGCCGTCGCCGGTATCCTGGTGACCGTCATCAACGTCATCGGCGGCCTGATCGTCGGCATGGTCCAGCACGACATGGCCTTCGGCGACGCCGTCAAGAACTACACGCTGCTGGCCATCGGCGACGGCCTGGTCGCGCAGATCCCCTCGCTGATCATCTCGATCGCGGCCGGTATGGTCGTCTCGCGCGTCGCCAGCGACAAGGACGTGGGCGACCAGGTCATCGGCCAGCTGTTCTCGAAGCCGATCGTCATGTACATCACGGGCGGCATCATCGGCGGCATGGGCCTGATCCCGGGCATGCCGAACCTCGTGTTCCTGCTGCTGGGCAGCGCCCTGATCGGTATCGGTTACTTGCTGGAAAAGCGCAACAAGAATGCGCCGGCCACGGAAGCGGCCCGTGCGGCGGGCGGTGCGCCCGGCGCGGCCGGTGCCCAGGGCGCGGC